>CBDAFL010000279.1:0-26253 GCA_965195225.1 uncultured Thermoguttaceae bacterium | reverse complement strand
GGCGAAGCCTGCCGAGCGATGCTGAACGAGACGCTCCGCGCCACCCTCACCTGGGTCGTCCAACAAGTCCGGGAACACGAAAAGGATCTTGACCATGTGTTCGCTAAAATACGGTTAGCCTAGTTTGCAAAAGTCCAGTTCATTCATAGTCCTTCCCTTGTCTCAACGTCAATACCCCGTTCTGAATGCTTGCTTTCTCGACTTTGAAGTTTATACCGTGAGCCATTCCTTTGGCTGGTGCGACAGGGATTGACTCTTTGGTGACATCCTTTTTCCACGTGGGTTTTGCTACTTCTCCTGCGTATCCAACTGTAGCAGCAAGTGCCAGCATGGCGATAGTGATACGTGCATTCATTCTGTTTCTCCCTTTTGTTGTGTACGACCAGCGGTCACTCCGAGCGTCGTCACGAGAACATCTCATGACGACGCTGGAGATCGCCTAATCAGAAATCATAAATCCTACATTTGTTATTCGCCGCCGGCGAGTGAATATTGGGCAAAAACGAAGAATATCGTCCACCCACCAAATCGGAGGATCGGTCGCCGAGTTGCCGCCAACTCTTTTCCGTCGGGTATTGGACGTATACACTACCTGTCCGGTCGTTCAGACCGGACAGCTACCCGTGCAGCGGCGGCGGATGTGAATTGAATGACGGATGTTCATGAGCCGCAAACCGTTATCTATCCTGCCCATGTGATCATAGGCGCGGCGGCGAGGAAAATCAGGCCGCTCGATATTCTTTTCGACCAACGGAAGGGCGAAAATTGAAGGGGATCGAACGGCCGACGTTATTTCCGCAACGGCCGCCACGCCCTCTTCACCATAGTCGTGCCGAAATAACAGATGCTTGAATTGATAGTAGGTAACAGTTCACGGTTACGGATTTCAGAATGCGACATCATCGATAGTTCCCTCCAATGGGGATGGCGGTGTTCTCGAAGTAATTGTCGTCGATCAGGCATGGCGTACTCAACTCGAGAAGGAGGGCGGGGCCGATGCCCGTGAAACTATGAACTCTCCCCGGCGGCACGGCGGCAAGTTCGCCTTCGTCCATTTCACGTAGAACCCCGTCGACCGCCATGCCCACACGTCCTTTGGCGACGAAAAAGGTCTCGTGTTTTTTTCGGTGTGAATGGGCAGGGCAGGTCTGGCCGTCGAAGACAAAGAGAAATTTCCCGCAATAGCCGGCCTCGATCTCGTTCGCAATCCAGCACTCCACCAATCCCGTGCGGCTGAAGTTACCGAGCCCGAAATCAAGAACGAGCGGCTGCACGGGTGGCAGAGCAATTCCCCAGGACTCGATCTGATGACGGAACGCTGCGATCACCCGTTTCGCTTCGGGATCATGCATGGCAATGTTCAAGGCTTTTTCGAGTTCTTTCATGGGTTCGCCGGTAATGCAACTTCGACAAATCGCGGGCGGCAGTGTCATTCGTTCCCGACACCTTTTCACCCGCTTCACAACGTTGCCTCCGGATAAAACCCAAGATTTTTGAACATCACGGCGACCTTTTCCGCGTTTTCGAGCGCACGGACAACAGCGGGATCGTCCGGTTTGCCTTGGAAGTCGAGCAGAAAAGCAAAGGCGCCTGGATTTGTGCGTATGGGCCGCGATTCAATGCGTGTAAGATTGACCTTGTTTTCAGCAAAGATTCGCATGACGTCGGAAAGCGCGCCTGCGCGATGTTGAGTCGAAAACGCTATCGTACACTTGTTTGCAGAACTTATTCCCGTTTCCGGCTGCGTTGAAAGCAGTACGAATCGGGTGGCGTTTTCCGGATGATCCTCGATGTTCTCTTTGATAATATCGAGTTCGTAAAACTCAGCCGCCAATCTGCTTGCGATGACTCCGGCCGATCGCTGTCGTTCGTGCGCGAGCCAACGGGCCGCACCCGCGGTGTTGTAAAAGGGGCGCGGTTCAAGTTTGTTGCGGGAAAGAAATGCGCGGCACTGGCCTAGGGCCTGGGGATGCGAATACACGGACCTGATCTCTTGATAGCTGGTGCCGGGGAGTGCAAGAAGATTGTGGTGGACCGGGATGACTGCTTCCGCGACGATCTTCAAGTCGGTTTCGACGAGCAAGTCGTTGACTTCCGTGACGGATCCTTCAATCGAATTTTCCACCGGCACCACCCCGAATTCAAGGTCGTGGTTTGCCACACATGCGAACACGTCCCTGAATTCGAGGCAGGGAATCGGCGCCATTTCACTTCCAAACGCATGGATGGCAGTTTCGCCCCACGCTCCGTGTTCACCTTGAAACCCGACGAGCTTCAAGCGCTTCTCCTGGAGCTTTTTGCTCTCCGTAAGGATCAATTCGTAGAGGTCGCTGAGAAAGGATTTGTCGATGAGCGACGATGATTTGGCAGCCACTTTCTCGAAAACGCTTTCCTCCCGTGCTATATCTTGAGCATCGTCCTTATGCTTTTCGGCCTGCAACGCATATTCCATGCGCTGACGCAGGAGTATGGGCAGTTGCTGGTCGATGCGGTCGATGTTGCTCCTGATTTCTTTGAGATTCATAATTTCGTTCTCCTTGGCGCGTCCTCGAGGGCGTTCACCGAATCCCCTTCATGAATTTTGCCAACGCGCGAACTTTTTGGACCAATCCCGAGAATTGCGGCGGAGTTAGGGCTTGATCTTTGTCGCTCAGGGCCTCGGCTGGTTTTCTGTGGACTTCAATTATCAGGCCATCCGATCCGGCGGCGACCGACGCAAGACTCATAGGCTCGATCAGACCGACCTTGCCGGTGCCATGCGTGGGATCAGTGATGACCGGAAGGTGACTCATCTCCTTGACGGCGGGCACCGCACTAAGGTCCAATGTATTCCGCGTATATGTCTCGAACGAGCGTATGCCGCGCTCGCAGAGAACGACGTTCGGATTCCCCTCGCTCATTATGTATTCGGCGCAATTCAACCATTCCTCCAGCGTGGAATACATGCCGCGCTTGAGGAGGATGGGTTTTCGCAGTTTCCCTATCTCTTTGAGCAAGGAATAATTCTGCATGTTCCTCGCGCCGATTTGGATCATATCCGCAAACTCAGCGACCCACGAGACGTCGCGTGTGTCGAGAACTTCGGTTACGAATGGGAGTCCCGTCGCCTCGCGCGCCTTTGCGAGGATTTTCAATCCCTGTAGTCCCAGCCCCTGGAACGCGTAGGGCGAGGTGCGCGGTTTGAAGGCCCCGCCCCGCAACATGTCGGCGCCCGCGCTCTTGACGGCGATCGCCGTCTCGATCATCTGCTCCTCGCTTTCGACGCTGCACGGACCGCCGATAATCACGAATCCGGTTCCAAAGCGGACATTTCCGACCTGGATGATCGTCCGTTTGCGATTTTCGAGTGCAACGAGTTTAAGATTTGTCATTGCGAGCACTTTTCGCGAGTTTCAGGTGAAAAAGGTGTGGGAGACCGGCGAAGCAATAGCGGCAACCGTCCGGGCGTGGACATCGAGGCTGAACGGCCCACCCCCCCCGCGAGCGCAGTCGCGGGGCGTTTCTTATTCGCACTACGCCACTCGTCCCTGAGCACTGGCCGCTGAAGCGGCCGGCCCACGCCCACTACTCATCTTCCTCTTCCTTCACCTGCGCCTTGGCGATGATCTCCTGCTGGACGTTGCCGGGTACGATGTCGTAGTGGCTGTACTCGATCGAGTAGCTGCCGCGGCCGCCGGTGATGCTCGATAGACTTCGGGCGTAGGTGGTCACCTCGGCCAAGGGGACTTCGGCGATCACGGTTTGCAGGTCGCCGCCGGCCGAGTCCATGCTCAGCACGCGGCCCCGCCGGCCGGACATGTCGCTGTTGATGTCGCCGATGTTGCCCATCGGCGCGGTGACCTCGATCCGCACGATCGGCTCCAGCATGGCCGGCTTGGCCTGCTGAAACACGTTTCGGAATGCCATCGACGCGGCCGTCTTGAACGCCTGCTCCGAGCTATCGACCGGATGGTGTTTGCCGAAATGGACCTCGACGCACACGTTCTGCACCTTGTATCCGGCGATCACGCCGCGTTCGAGCCGATCACGGAAGCCCTTTTCCACGGCCGGCATGAAGTTGTTGGGGATCGTCCCGCCGACGACCGAATCGACCCAGAGGAAGTTATTTGCCTCGTCGTAGTGCGTATTCTTCATCGAAGGGAGCCGCTCCTTGGTCGCCCACTCCTCGACGTTCACGTCCTTCGGCAAGGGGTACATGCGGATATGCACTTCGCCGAACTGGCCGCGGCCGCCGGTCTGTTTCTTATGGCGATACATCCCATCGGCGTTGGCCTGGATCGTCTCGCGGTAGGGGATTTTCGGCTCGCGGGTCTCGACCTCCACCTTGTCGCGCCGCTTGAGCCGCTCGCGGATGATCTGCAAGTGCAGTTCGCTCATACCGGTGACGACCATCTCCTTGGTCTGCACGTCCAGCTCGCGGTGGAAGGTGGAGTCCTCGTCGCAAATCTTATGCAGCGCGCCGGAGAGTTTTCCTTCGTCGCCGCGGCTTTTCGGGCTGACCGCCAAGCCGACCATCGGCGTGGGGAAGGGGATCGGCGGCATACTGAGCTCACCCAACGACGAGCCGGTGTGCAGGTCTTCCACCTTGGCCACCGCCACGATATCGCCGGGACCGGCCTCGTCGACCGGTTCGGTCTCCGCGGCCTGCACCTGCAACAGCGAGCCGAGCTTGACCGGCTTCCGAACTCCGACCACCGACAGGGTCGAGTCCTTCTTCAGCGTGCCGGAGAAGACGCGGATGAAATTGAGCTTCTGCACGAAGGGGTCGATGCGGGTCTTGAACACCTGGGCGACCAGCGGCCCGGCCGGGTCGGCCTTCACCTCGACCTGCTCGCCGGCGGAGTCCTTTGCCATCCGGGGAATCGTGTCCGGCGGCAACGCGCAGAGCGAGAGGGCGTCGATCAGCTCGGGCAGGCCCGTCCCGGTCTTGCCGGAAACGCACACCATCGGGATCAGCGTTCCCTGGGCGACGGCCTTGACGATCAGTTTGGCAACCTCCTCGTCCGTGGGCGGAGTCCCCTCGAAGTATCGCTCCATCACCGCCTCGTCGGCCTCGATGATCGACTCCAGAAGCGACTGGCTGATCTCGTTCGGATCGATCAGGGCGTCGGCCGTCTCGGCGGGCGGTTTCAGCGTACCGGCCACTCCGTGGAAGTTTGCCCCATGCCCCAGCGGCACGTTCAGCAATACGCACGCCGGTCCGAACAGCTCCCGGATGTTGTCGATAAGTGCCTGGAAGTCGATGTTGTCGGCGTCCATTTTGTTCAGGACGATCATCCTTCCCATGCCGGCATTTTTGGCTTCGTTAAAAACTCGGCGGGTGTTCACTTCGATGCCCGACTGGGCACTGATGACGATCGCCGTGGTATCGACGCCCCGCATGGCCCCGATCGCCTGGCCGATGAAGTCGGGATAGCCCGGCGTGTCGATCATCTGGAATTGCTTGCCGCCGTGTTCGCAATGCACCACGCTCGATTCGATCGAGTATTTGTGCTGCTTCTCCTCATCGTCAAAGTCGCAGACGCTTGTTCCGTCGTCGACGCTGGCGTTGCGGTTGATCGCGCCGGTGCTGGTCAGGATCCGATCGACCAGCGTGGTCTTGCCGGCCGATCCGTGTCCGCAGAAGGCTACGTTTCTGATTTGATCGACTGAGTGTTTTGGCATGAAAAGCTCCCTCGACAGTAAATCGGCTGCGGTGTTGGAATTACAGTAGGACCGTTGCACCAACGGATGTTTATCTTACGTTTTCCACGCGGCCCCCTCTTGGGCGGTGTAGCCGGCCCGATTTCAACGCGATTGCCGGCTCTGCCGGTCGCCAGCCGCGACGGCGAAACACGCAATATGACACACAACCGGATCGCTTGCAAGCGGGCGGAATACCCCCGCTGGGTGCCACTGCTGGCTGGTCCAGCAGTGCTGTCCGATAATTGGCTTACACTGCTGGACAAGCCAGCAGTGGCACACTACGCCGACAGCTCTACTCCCTGTCGGGGTTGATGACCTCGACCACCCTCGCCGTCCCGGAGCGGAACATGGTGTTAAGCTCTTTTAATTGGAGATTGATCTGTTTTAGTTGTTTGACGATTTCATCGTCCCGCTGTTCGGCCGCGGCGTCCGCCGGGGCCTCGGCGCTGGTCTTCTGATGGGTACCCAACAGGCAGCCGAACAGCACTCCCGCGACGACGAGCATTGCCCAACCAAAGTGGCGATTCATGGCGTTTCTCCTATATTCACGTTGTATGGGTGGCACTGGCGTCTCGCCAGTGCTTGGATGGATCACGGGCAAGATGCCCGAACCCCGAACCCCGAACCCCGAATCCCCTATTCAAACCCGTTGACCAATATGTTGCTCAGCGCGGGCAGGTCGGCAATCCGGCCGGCCGAAAGGGTTTGCTCGTATTGCGCGAGCGCGTCGCGCAGACACTCGGTCACTTCCGGGCAAAGCGAGGTCACGTCGTTCACCTCCCAGTGGTCGTCCGGCTTGGCGAACAATTCCGGCGGGTCGCCGGCGCGGAGAAACCAGGCGGGCGTGCGGATCGCCCGGCCGCCGTCTCGGCCCGCAATGCAAAGCCGATCTCGAAGCGGTCCCTTCTCCTGACGCACCAACCGCAAGATGCTTTCAGCCGAGGGCGAATCGGGTATGCCGTCCACCTCCAACCAGTCCAACAGGGTTGCCCAAAGGTCGGCCGGCTCGACCAGCGCCTGGCTCCGCGCGGCGGCCCCGGCCGCGCCGGGGAACCGGATCATCCAAGGCACGTGGACCAACTCGCCGAACAGCGCGTCGTCGCACGGCCCTACCCGTCGGTGTTCTCCCAAAGGGAACCCACGCGAGGAAGTTACCGTCAGCAGGGTCTCGCCGGCGTCGGGTAGGCCGTCGAACATATCCAGAAACGCGCCCAGGCAGGTGTCCAACAGCGACACCTGCCCGGCATACGACTGCGAGATGCCGAGCAGTTCGTCGGGGTCGCAGTCGGGCGACAGCGTCCGCTCGGGTACTTCGGCCCCCTCGGGCGGCGGCGGATCGCCCGGCTCCATGTATGCCTGGCGGAACTCCAGCGGCGCGTCCCACGTTGTGCCCAAGCCGCCCAAGTGACACCACAACATGAACGGACCGCGGACCGAAGAGAGCCGGTCGATCGCCCGCTCGAAACAGCGGCTGAAGTGCGTCTGGTCGATCCGCTGCGCGGTTTCCGGCTGCCACGGCGGGTCGATCTCGATTAGATCGTCGAAATCTTCTGCCAACGGATGCCGGGCCAACAGCGGCTCGTCGCTCAACAACTCCGTGATCGCGCCCGCCTCGCGGAACAACGCCGCCAGCGACGGCCGCGTCTCCGACGGCGGCGTGGGGCAGAGCGCGTGCCAACCCTGCCAGTACGAACGGTACAATCGCTCCAATTCAGGCGAGTCGATCAGGGCCTGTTCGAGCAGGAACGACTGACTTGCAAGCCGGTCCAAATTGGGCGTTTCGATCCACGTGTTGCCGTACGCCCCCACGTAGCCCGCCTGCAAACGGTCGATAACAAGGCAAACAACATTCATGCGGCCATTGTAGTGGACTCGTAGTGCAGGTGGAAGGGTTTTCGCTTTGGTATCGTACTTGCCGCCCACACGGGGGAAAAGCTACAATACTGAGATGAGCAATACCTTGCAACAGATTCGGAGTCTCATTGCTCGAGGAGAGGTCAGAATATCAGATCACGGTTACGACGAATTGGCGGAAGACGGCCTTCTCGCCACGCAAGTCGTGGAGGGAATAGCTCTTGCGAAGGTCGTTGAGGATTATCCTGATTTCCCAAAAGGGCCATGCGTACTGGTCTTACAGCAAGACGAAAACGGCGATCCGGTCCATTCACTATGGGGGATTCCCAAAGGTGCTGTATCTCCAGCAGTGCTGGTTACGGCGTACCGGCCTGATCCCGAAAAATGGACCGATGATTTTTTGCGGAGACGACGCACATGACGACGAAACATACCAAATTGGTGCGCGAGGGCGATTACGTAGCTGAAGTCGACGTGGACTTGATCCAGACCGACCAGCCGTGGGCACCCTATCTTTCCTTGGCGGACGCACGCAGACTCGACGATGTCCGCTCCGCGCTGAAGCAGGGCAACGTAGCGTTTGCCGTAAAACTTGCCCGGGTTTATCGGCTTACACCGATCGCGGCGATGTGAAACAAGGTTGTCCATTTCGTGCATTCGTTTTATCGCGGTGAGGGGATAGACGTGGAATGGAAGCGTTGGCCGTCATCGCCGGAGCTGTCGCGCTGATCTGGGGGGCCGTCGTATTCCTGCGCGGCGGACTGATCGGCGGATGCCTGGCCGTGCTGCTGGCCGGTGTGTGTTTCAGCGTGCCGTTCTATAAAATCGAACTAGGACCGCTTCCTCTGACGGCCGACCGGCTGCTGTTGGTGTTGTTGGTCGTGCAGTACGTCTTTTGGCGACGTTGGGGACTGACCGATCCGAAACCGCTGGGCAAACCAGAAGTCCTGCTGCTGGCGCTGCTGGCCGTGTTGGTCGTCAGCACCTTCACACACGATTGGCATGGAAAGGAGTTCGATTTCCAGCCGGTTGCCTGGTTGGTTATCTCGTATTTGATGCCGGCGACGATGTACTGGATCGCCCGGCAGATGAAATACTCCGAGCGGACAATCCTCGTGCTCTTCGGCGGACTGGCCCTGCTGGGCGTCTATCTGGCCGTCACCACGTTGGCCGAGTATTTTCGGGTGTGGTGGCTGGTGTTTCCAAGGTATATCGTCACTTCGGTGGTGGAGGAAGGGGCGGAGTTCGTCGGCCGAGGGCGGGGACCGTTGCTGAACCCGGTCGCCAACGGAATCCTGCTGACCGCCTGCCTCGGCGGCGCGCTGACGTGGTGGCCGCGGTTGAGGCGCGCGGGCCAGTTGACGCTGCTGGCCGTCGCGGCGCTGATGCTGACGGCGCTGTTTTACACCCTGACCCGCAGCGTGTGGATGGGCGGACTGTTCGCCCTGGCGCTGGCCGTGGGGTTGGCGCTGCCGTGGAACTGGCGGTTGCCGCTGCTGGTCTTCGGACTGATGGCCGGGGTGCTGCTGGCCGTCACGCAATGGGACAACCTCTTGGCGTTCAAGCGAGACAAGGCCCTGGCCGCCGAAAAGACCGCCGAGTCGGTCGAGCTGCGCCCGATCTTGGCGACCATCGCCTGGAAGATGTTTTTAGACCGTCCGGTGCTCGGATGCGGCTACGCTCAATATGGGACCGAACACGAGAACTACGTCTCTGACCGTTCAACCCGGCTGGCGTTGGAGCGGGGACGCGGATACATTCCCCACAACGCGGCGCTATCGCTGTTGACCGAAACCGGCTTGATAGGGCTAGGGCTGTTCGCGGCGATGTTTTTCTTCTGGGGGCGCGACGCCTGGCGTCTGTGGCGCGACGCCGGACTGCCGCTTTGGGCCAGACAGCAGGGCCTACTGATGTTGATCGTACTGGGCGCTTATCTGATCAACGGCATGTTTCACGAGGTCTCGGTCGTGCCGATGGCAAACATGACGCTGTTCTTCCTGGCCGGAGCGACCGCCGGTTTGCGGACATTGACGAAGCGGCCGATGCCAAATATGATCATCAATGGTTGATCGTTCCACTATTTGGAACTTCCCGAGGGAATGGCCATGACCGAACGAGATTTCTTCAATGCCGTATCCAATGGACAAGAGGATGTTCCGCAAATGCTGCTGGACATCCTCGCCGAGACCGGCGCCGCTTACTGCGTGATCGGCGGCTTGGCCGTCAACGCATATACCGAGCCGGTTGTCAGCCTCGATCTGGATATCGTCATCGCTGTTGATGGCGTGGAACGACTCTGCGATTCAGCGGCCCGTAGAGGACTTAAAATAGAGAGATTTGAGTACAGCATAAATCTCACAAGCCCCAAGTCGGACCTGCGGATTCAAATTCAAACCGACGAGCGGTATCAAGCGTTCATTGTCCGGTCCACGCTGAAAGAAGTGCTCGGATACAAAATGAACACGGCCGCGCCGGAAGACGTCTTGCAAGGAAAGATTTGGGCCTGCTCCGACCAGCAACGACGCAAGAGCAAACGGCTGAAGGATCTGGCCGACATCCTCCGGATGATTGAAGCGAATCCCGATCTTGAGAAGCTACTCCCCGCCGAAGTGCGAGAACGGCTGGGATAACGCGGGTCAGTTGGCCAGTTCCGTAGGACAGGTTGGCAACCTGTCCCACGATCAGTTGGCCAGCGTTTGCAGGGCACGCTTGACGGTGAAGTGACCGCCCGCGCCGCTCTCAACGCCGATGCGGGGTTTCGTTGAACCGTTCGCCTTGGGAAAGCGCGAGGCAACGCGGCCGCTGGAACCGACGGCGACCAGCAGGGTGGAAGAAGACGAGGTCGCAACGCCTCCAGGAACGGTCAGAAACACCAGTCCGAACCCGGCCAGCAGTCCGCCCGCCACTCCGCAAAGCGCGATCGTGATCCGACCCGGTCCCACGGGACGAATGCCGGCGTCGGGCGAGTCGATGCAGCTGATCAGACTGGTGGCTTTGGCGCTGGCACGAGCGGCGCGGGCCTCGGCCAGATTCCCCTCGGCACGCTCCAGCAGCACTCCCCGATTCTTCGTGCTGGCCGCTTGATTGGCGTATTCGGCCCGCACGTCAGCCAGATTTTGCAGCCGTCGGTTGGTCTTCGCCAGTTGGTCGTCGAGCAACGAACGGCGTTCGGCGCAGAGCCGCAGTTCGATCTCGATGCCGTGCCGGACGACGGCCAGCTCCTCGTACAGGTTTCGGCCGATTTCCTCCTCGGTCACTCGGGCAGCACGCACCTTCGGGTGATCGGCCGACATCGTTCCCAGCAACGCGGCGGTGCGGAGTCGGGCGTCGATCAGGCCGTCTTTCAGCCGTCGCAGCGATCCGTGGGATTTCAGAAGTTGGTTGGGCGCGGCTGCCAGCCGGCGCGGGTCGCTCTGTGCCTCGATCACCACGGCGAGCAATTCCCGGTTGACTTTTTCGGTCGTGGCGTTCCCACGTAGTTGAGCGCGGATTTCCTCGCCGCTGCGCCGCAGGGCGCTGTCGCTGCTGGCCATCTCCTGCATCGAACGCAACTCGGCCAGATCGCTGCCCAAGCGACGCTCGGTCGCGGCCAACGCCGAGGTGGCTTCGTCCAGATCGGCCTTGGCCAGGCGGACTGTTTTCGTCAACTCCTCGGTCATGCTCTCCGCCTTCGCGTCGCGAAGCTGCATGAACCGAGCGCGGAGTTGCTTGAAGAGGGCCTCGTTCAGCGCCACGGATCGGGCGCGATCTTCCGTCCTGACGTTTAGATAGAAAACCTCGGTTTTGCCGAACTCGGCGCCTTTCGGCGGAACGAGCTTGACGTTCTTCCGGGTCTCGGCGACGTCTTTGTCCGTGGGCCACGCTTCCGGCTTCTTGTAGCCGACCGGCGGTCCGACCTCGGCCAGCGCCGCAGTCAGCACACCGCGGCTGCGGACCACTTCGAGGATCGTCTCTTGGACGGTCTTCATCTCTTCGGGATAGTTGAACTTGCCCGGCTCTTTCGTGGCGCTGAAGGCTTCGTTGCGGACGATCAACGCCTGCGAGGCCTCCCAGGTCGATTCGTGCAGCAAGGCGTAAACGCCCACGGATGCTGCAATCACAACGGCGGGCAGGAGCCACAACGCGACGTGCTCGTGCAACAGTCGGAGCAGTTGCCTCGGACTTATAACTGTATGCTGAGGAAAATGCATTGTGATCGGTGCTTGGTTAAGGTTGTTCGGAAGGTGCCGATCCGTAGGGGGCGATTCCAGCCGCCGAGACTCCAATGAACACGCGGCGAAGTCCCGGCGACCACGAACGTTTTTTCGGCGACTGGAGCCGCCTCCTACCTGGTTGAAAAACGCCGCCGGTCGAAAACGAATGCCGGCAGTGCCATGATTTGATTGCAAAGCGAGTGCCAGGGAGGGCGTCGGAGGGCGGTCTGGTCGATACAACCCCAGGCGGCACAAGCACTTAATGCGTCCCGGCTGCGGCCCTGGCGGCAGTCGAGAATTCGGCCGCGTTGTCCTGGCGCAACGGTTTGTTGCCCTTTGGCAACGCGTCTTCGGCCTCTGCCGCGGACATATCCGCCACATGGGGAAAAACGACTTGCTTATCCCTCAGCATGACAGAGAGTTGTCATAGGTAAGGAGTACCCAGTGGGTTGCGCCAACGGCCGACGGCTCGCACCATCGGCCATTGTGGGGAATAGTTGACAAAAACATCAGAGGTCGCCGTACCACCATCCACAATCTCAAACTACCGGTCCCTCCAATGCGAGTACGTTGCTTGACCACGCTGAAGAAACTTGCGCCGTACGCTGACGATTGGGAACGATTGGCCGAGGGCATGCCGTTTCGGAGTTGGACGTGGCTTCAGCACTGGTGGCGGCATTATGGCCCGCAAGACGACGACGCCTCGCGGCGGCTGGCGGTGTTGTGCGTATTCGACGCCCGCGCGTTGGTCGGCATTGCCCCGTGGTATTATGAACACTCCGCGATCCGTGGCCGGATGTTACGTCCGTTGGGGTCCGGCGAAGTCTGTTCCGACTATTTGGGCGTACTCTGCCAGCCGGGGCGGGAAGAGGCCGTCGCGGGCACATTGGCCGACTACCTCGTAACCAATGCCCAGGACGACGATCCAGACGCGTTGCATTGGGACTTGCTGCAACTCGACGGCGTCGACGCCGAGGACCACGTTATATCGCTGCTGGCCCATTGCCTGGCCATCTCGGGTTGTTCGGTCCATCGTCGGGCGGGAATGAACTGCTGGCGGCTCGAATTACCTGCTGATTGGGAAACCTACATCGCCTCGCTCGGCAAGACTCTCCGCCGCGACGCGCGGCGATTGAAGCGGGACTTGCTCGATACGAACCGGGCCGTGCTGCACGCGGTCAGCCGGCTCGACGAGTTACCCCGCGCGATGGACGTCCTCGTCGACTTGCACCAACGGCGGCGAAAGATGTTGGGCGAAAACGGCTGTTTCGACTCGGAACGGTTCCACGGCTTCTACCGCGACGTGGTACCCGACTTGCTCCGTGGCGGCCGGCTGCACTTCTACTGGCTGGAGCTGGACGGCAAGCCAGTGGCCGCGGAATTCCAACTGGCCGGCGGCGGTGTGCTGTATGCCTACCAAGCGGGCGTGGATCCAAAGGTGATGAAGCACCAGCCGGGGAAACTGTTGATACTGGGTGTGTTGCGTCGGGCGATCGACGGCGGGTTTAGGACATTCGATTTCCTCCGTGGCGACGAGCCGTACAAGGCCCGATTCGGTGCCCGGCCGCGGCCCTGCGTGGAGTATCACGTCGCGCCCTCGAGAACCGTCGCGCAGCTACGTCACAACCTCTGGTTGGCCGGAAGCAACGTCAAAGACTGGGTGAAAAAAGGGATTAGGGATTAGGGAGGGCGGGGTTCGGGAAACAATTCTTCAACCCCGAGTCCCGGACCCCGAGTCCCGGACCCCGAATCCCCCGCTTAACCATGCCGCTCTGGAAACTACTACTGCTGAACCTGTATTACCATGCCACTCGTCCGGCGCGGTCGTGGCGCAATCGGAAGCAGGCCGCTCGGGGCCGCTCGCCGATGATTGTTCTATACTGGCATCGGATCGCCGACGATCGGGCCACCCCGTGGACCATCTCCAACGCGACATTCGTCCGGCAGGTTAATTGGCTGAAAAAACGCTTTCAATTGATCTCGCTCGCCGAGACGCAGCAACGGATCAGGCGAGGCTACAACCACCGGCCGTGCGTCAGCGTCACGTTCGACGACGGTTACGCCGACAATTGCCGACGGGCTATCCCCTGGCTGATCGAGCAACAAATCCCCTGCACGTATTTCGTCACCTTGCGGAACGTCCTGGAGGGAGAGCCGTTTTTGCATGATCTGGCGCTGGGATACCGCTTCGAGCCGAACGACATGGAGCAGCTTAGGGCGATGGCGCGGGCGGGAGTGGATATCGGCGCTCATACCTACTCCCATCCCGATCTGTCCTCCATCGCCGATCCCCGTATGCTCCGCCGCGAAGTGGTCGCGGCCAAGGAAGAGTTGGCCGCGGCGCTCGGCCGGCCGGTCCGTTATTTCGCCTTTCCGTTCGGACAATACGCCAACCTTAGTCCGGAGGCGTTCGCGATGGCCAAGCAGGCCGGCTACGCGGCCGCCTGTTCGGCATACGGAGGGTATAATTTCCCGGGCGACGACCCCTTCCACCTGCAACGGATCGCCGTCGACGAGACCATGATCCGTCTGAAGAACTGGGGCACGATGGATCCGCGAAAACTCCGCACGCGACGATATGAATATCAGGGGGGCGGGGATCGGGACTCGGGGATCGGGATTCGGGCAGCAATCCTGCAATTCCCAACCCCTAGCCCCGAGTCCCTAACCCCGAGCCCCTAGCCCCGTGTCACTCCCCTTCGACAATCCCGAACATCCGGCCTCGCCCGCCCCGCTACGGACCGACACGCTGCTGGACAGCGTGTTGATCCTGCTGGCGCTGACGGTGGTGCAGCGGCTGGTCGGTTTCGTCCGCGCAGTGTTCTTCTGCCGCTGGCTCGACGTCGAGCAGTTGGGCCTATGGGACATGGCCTTCAGTTTCCTGTTGTTGGCGGCCCCGCTTGCGGTGTTGGCGATTCCCGGGGCGTTCGGCCGTTATCTCGAACACTACCGCCAGCAGGGGCAACTCCGCACGTTTCTGCGGCGGGCGGCCCTCGTCTGCGCGGGACTGGGCGCGACCGCCTGCATCGTCGTCGCGTTGACGAGAAGATGGGTCTCGCTGCTGATTTTCGGGACCGAGTCGCAATCCGATCTGGTCGCCTTGGCGGCCGGCTGTCTGGCGGCGGTGATCGTCTACAACTTCCTGATCGAATTGTGCGTTGCCTTGCGCAACATCCGGCTGTCGTCCGCGATGCAACTGACCAACAGCGTTGCCTTCGCCGCGCTGGGGCTGGGGCTGATGCTGGGGTGGCAATGCTCGGCCGAGAGCGTGCTGCTCGGTTACGGCGGATCGTGCCTGATCGCCGCGTTGCTGGCCGTCTTTTGCTTGCGTGGGGTGTGGCGAGCATCGCCCCGCCCGGCCCTGCCCACGCGGCAGACCGCGATCTGGTCGAGGGTGGCGCCATTCGCCGCCTGGGTGCTGCTGGCCAGCCTGTTGACGAACCTCTTCGAGGTCGTCGATCGTTATATGATTATCCACTTCTCCGGCGAGTCGGTCGATAGGGCGTTGAGCCTGGTGGGCAACTACCACGCCTCGCGCGTGGCGCCGGTGTTGCTGGTCTCGATCGCCGCCATGCTGGCCGCGATGATTACCCCGCACCTGAGCCACGATTGGGAGGCCGGCCGGCGCGATCTGGTCGCCTTCCGGTTGCGGCTGTTGCTGAAAGTCTTCGGGCTGGGACTTTTCGCGGCGGCCGTGGCGGTGATCGTCGTCGCACCGCTGCTGTTCGACTTTGCGTTCAAGAGTAAATTCCCCGGCGGATTATCCGTTCTTCCCTGGACGTTGGTCTACTGCTGCTGGTTCGGCATGTTGATGATCGCCCAGAACTACTTGCTGTGCGCCGAGAAGGCGCGGCTCGGCAGCGTGGCGTTGCTGGGCGGATTGGCGCTGAACGTGCCGCTGAATCTTATTCTTCTTCCACGGCTCGGCCTGGAAGGGGCCGTGCTGGCCACCACCGCCGCAAACGCACTTGCGCTCGGGCTGGTCTGCCTGTTCAACCGCCGGCTCGGTTTCCGCCTCGACGGCGGCGCGCGGCTGGTGATGGTGTTGCCGATGGTGGTTTGCCTTGGTCCTTGGGTATCGGTGTTGGTTCTGGCGGCGGTCGCCGCCGCGGCCTTCTGGGGCACGCGGTTGTTCTCGCCCGAGGAAAAGCAACGACTCTCCGAGCGGCTGAACGATTTCGGCAAGCAGTTCAGGCTGAAGCGTTTTGCTTTGCCAACAAAAAAGTAGGGTGGGTCAATTGCAGCGTAGCCCCACCTTGTCGATTTTCCAATTTCGCCCCGCCCCCCTCCTTCAAGTTCAAGAATTGGGCTCATTAGCTCGGTGGCGGATCGGGTTGCAGCGATTCCCGTAGGCCGGGTCCGCGACCCGGCACTATCTCTATCCCGCCTCGATCTTTGCGACGATCGAGTTGCCGGAATCCGCCCGCCGGGCACTGGCAGTGGCAAGCAGTTGAGAATTAGAGATTGCGTCCGCGGGATACTTTTGCAATGGTGGCGGCGCCTGCCGTGGGCGACGGGCGCGGCAAAAGACGGATTAGGATCGTTCACGGTCCTTTCCGCGTAAGCGGTATTAGGCCCGGCGTTCACGCCGGGTTGGCCGGAATCGCCTGTTCCTATCTTCCGCGTTGTCACGCCCGTTTACGGGCGTCTTCCATGTTGCCCGGAAACGTTAAGGAGGCCCGTGAACGGGCCTGACAACTACAATAGTCGGCGTTCTTCCTCACCCGGCGCCAGCGCCGGGCCTAATACCGCCTACGGCGGGAACGCCCGTAAACGGGCGTACTTGGCAATCGCACACAAGTGACCGTCCCAATTTTCGCGGCACGATAGATGTTGCCTTCCTGGGTGAGAAGGCCGGAAAACGAATTTACCCAACACAATTGTTCCTCTCTGTTGTCTCTGTTACCTCCTGTTCAAATATTGACGGGGGCGTACGACGGGCAATATCGGATTCTGAACAGGAGGAAACAGAGAAAACAGAGATTCCCCAGGGCGATGCCCAGGGCTGGGAGAACGGCTGGGCCTTTGGCCCGCGAAAAGCGGACGGCACCTGCTACTATTCAAGCTCCGGCCGGCTCTGGAACGGGAGAAACATCGACGGCCGGCGGGGCGGGTGCCACTGGCTCTGCCGGTGCGGCAGTCGCTTTCCCTTGCCGGAGCCGTCGCCAGACGTGCCGGTAGGTGTACATCGCCACGCGGCCCAAGAGCCGTCGCGGCGCCAACGCCACCCGACCGACGCCGTAAGTGGCCGGCCGCCAACGGGAATGCGACTGGTTCAGCGGTCCGACAAAGTCCAGCGCGCCTGTCTGGCCGTCGTTGTGGAGTTGCTCCAAAATGTGGTGAAAAAGGAGTTGCCCCGGGCTGAAGGCGGCCAGTTGCGGATCGTAGCCGATCTTGTGGGCGAAATAGACGCCCTTGGCGCGAAAACCGTAAACGAAGGCCAACAGCCGGCCGTCCAATCGCAGCGAGGCCGTCTCCAACTGGCTCCAGCGGGCCAACTGCTCGGCCTGACCGACGAAGAACCGGAACATGCCCGGCGTGCTGAGCACGGAGGAGCCGCCCGTGCCTTTCCAACCGAGGTTCTCGACCTCGAAGGCCTCGTCCAACCACGGCTCGACCTCCGAGGGATCGAGCTTGGAGTTCATCTCGAATCGCACTTCCCCTTCGCACTTCAACTGTCGCGTGGCCCGACACATCCCCTGGCGATGGTTCTTCGGCAACCGCTTCTGATAAAGTCTCCAGTCGCCGTCGATTTCCACTCGCCCGACGCGGTAGCGTTCATGGTAGTGGGTGGCGAGATCGGCCCGCTCGCACGCCCTGAGCAGCGCCTGCCAGCGCGACGTTTCGGGCATGGCGTCGTTGAGCCACAGCAGTTGCCAGGGGAGCTGGGCGGCGGCCGCCAGAAGCATATCCATCGTGGCATCCGTCTCGACCGTCGCGTCGCACAGCAACTCGCCGCAGGGCGACCAAGCGTTGCCGGGCTGTTCGCCCGAGGGTATCAGCCATCCGACTCGGTGTGAAACCAGCGGCAGCGCGGCGATCCAGCGCCCCGATCGGGCAACCACCAGGGCATGGAAATCGGCCCGCGGCCGGAAGTGCTCGACCCATTGGGCCAGCGATTCGGCCCGTGCCAGCGGCATTGCCACGTCGCTCTGCCACCAGAGGTCGTCCCAGGCGGTTGCGTTGTTGCGCAGGTCTTCGAGAGATGTGATGTGGATGATGTGTAGGTGGTCCACGGCACGGCTCCTTCGGATAGAGGACTCTATTAAAATAATGGCTTTTTTCAGGCTGCCGTGCAGTACGAAAAATGGTGCTATTCGCCAGTCGCGCGACCGTCAGAATCGTTACAGGCTGAGCGGCGCGACGTGGAGGCGAAAAAAAGCAATACTTGCGTTGAGGTCGTGCGTCGTTGCTCTGCCATTCCACCCACGCGACCGCAGTCGCGGGGCGTTGAAAACTATCCACTACCCACTACCCGCTACCCACTACCCACTACCCACTACCCACTACCCACCAACATGTTCCTTCGTCGCCGAAAAATGATGCCGCTTGCCGACCGTGGTCCGTTGCGGGTAATGTTCGTCACAACGAGCATGCCCATCGGCGGGGCGGAAACGTTATTGGTCGAACTGGTCCGCCGCATGGACCGCTCGCGGTTTCTGCCGGAGTTGTGCTGTCTGAAACATTTCGATTCGCTGGGCGAGGCGCTGGCCAAAGAGATTCCGGCCTTCACGGGCCTGCTGGCCGGGAAGTTCGACGTCGTGGTGCTCTGGCGGCTCGTGCGACTGATGCGCCGGCGGCGGATCGACGCGGTGGTCACGGTCGGCCCGGGCGACAAGATGTTTTGGGGGCGGCTGGCCGCCTGGCTGGCTGGCGTGCCGGTGGTCTGCTCGGCTCTGCACTCGACCGGTCTGCCCGACCACGTGGAGTTACCCAACCGTCTGCTCTCGCCGCTGAGCGACGCGTTTATCGCAGTGGCCGAATCGCACGGCTGTTATTTGGCCGACCACGAGGGTTGCCCGGCGAGAAAGGTGCGGGTAATTCCCAACGGCGTTGACTTGCGGCGGTTCCACCCGCGTTGGCCCGACCACAAACTTCAACGGGAACTGGACCTCAATCCCGATGCGCCGACAGTCGGCATCATCGCGGCGCTGCGGCCGGAGAAGAACCACGAGTTGTTCCTTCACGTGGCGTCGCTGGTCCACGCTGAATTGCCCGAGGCGCGGTTTCTGATCGTCGGCGACGGCCCCCAGCGGTCGAAGCTCGAGGCGCTTGCGCGGAGCCTCGGCGTCGAGGAGGCCGTCCGCTTTTTGGGTACCCGGCGCGACGTACCCGAGTTGCTCTCGCTGGTGGACGTAGTGATGCTTACCTCGAAGATGGAGGCCAACCCATTGTGTCTGCTGGAGGCGATGGCCAGCGAGAAACCGGTGGTCGCCTCGCGGGTCGGATCGATTATCGAGAGCGTCCATGACGGCCGGACCGGCTATTTGGCGGCGGCGGGCGATTCGCAAGGGATGGCCGCTCGCGTTTTGGAATTGCTCCAGGACTGCCAGCGGGCATTGAGCATGGGCCGCGCCGCGCGGGAGGCGGTCATCGCACGCTGGTCGGTGGACCGAATGGTGCGGGGTTACGAAGACCTGATCGCCGAAATCTACTCGGCTAAGTGCGAAACGGCGGGAACGTCGAATGTCGAAGGCCGAATGACGAAGGAACGTCGAATGTCGAAGACCGAATGACGGAGGATTCCCTATTCGACATTCGACATTCGTCATTTCCGTCCCCCCCATCCTGAAGGGGTCTTGGCGAGGACCGGCGGACAGGTTACGATAGTACGCTGGCAGGTGGCGGCGCATGGACACGAATCTCGTAAGGAATTTTTTGGCCCTGTTGGCCCGTTTCCTGAGCGGAGCTTCCGTGCGCTGGATCGACTCCCAGCCGGACACCTGTCAACGGGTGTACTTCGCCAACCACACGAGCCACTTGGACCCGATCATAATCTGGTCGGCGCTTCCGCCTCGGGTGCGGATGCTCACCCGGCCGGTGGCCGCCAAGGACTACTGGACCAAGGGGCCGGTGCGCCGCTATCTTGCCAACCGGTTGTTCGGCGCGATACTGATCGACCGCGAGGAGATCAAGGTCCATCAAAGCCCGGTCGATTTGATTATCCGCGAGATCGGACATCAGTATTCGTTGATTATTTTTCCCGAGGGAGGGAGACAGACGAGCGGTGAGGTCGGCGAGTTCAAAAGCGGCCTGTACTATCTGTGTAAGAAGCGTCCCGACCTGGAGTTGATCCCGGTCCACATCGACAACATGAACCGCATCCTGCCGCGTGGCGAGGTGCTGCCGGTGCCGATGCTGAGTTGCGTTACTTTCGGCCCGCCCTTATGGCTCGAGGTTGGCGAGCCGAAGACCCGCTTCCTTGCCCGTGCTCGCGAGGCCGTGCGGAACCTGAAAGAAATCCGGGACGAGGAATGACTGATTGTGTAGCGGGCGGGCTTACCCACCGCACGCCGTAATATTATCGCTCTAAAAGGTGATTCAAGTGAACATTTTCGACCCGCGGACCATGAGCCTGATCGGCGCGGTGCTGGTGTTGCTCGGCGTGGCCGAAGTGATCGTATGGGCGTTGCGGCGCCGGCCGGCCAGCGGCATCGACACGGCGATACTGGAAACCTTCCGGCTTCGGGTCCACTTCTGGTGGATTCTGCTGGCCGCCTTGGCCGCGGCGTTCCTGTTGGGCCACGTGGTCACCGTGGTGCTGTTCGGGTTGATCTCGTTCTGGGCCTTGCGGGAGTTCATCACCCTGACGCCCACCCGGCCCGGCGACCATCGCGCGCTGTTTTGGGTCTTCTTTTTGTTCACGCCATTGCAGTTTGTGCTGGTGGGTACGGGCTACTACGGGATGTACAGTATCGTGATCCCGGTCTATGCCTTCCTTTTCATTCCCGCGCGGATCGCCCTGGCCGGCGATTACAAGCGTTTTCTGGAGCGGACGGCGAAGATCCAGGCGGGATTGCTGATCTGCGTTTACTGTCTGAGCTATGCCCCGGCGCTGTTGACGCTCGAACTCCCCCCCTTGGCCAACGGCGAACCGGACACCGGCGGCGGCGTCCAACTGCTGTTCTTCTTCGTGCTGATCGCGCAACTGAGCGACGCCTTGCAATACGCCTGGTCGCAATTGCCCAACAAACACGTTATCGTCCCTTCGATCAACACCACGCGGACCTGGGAAGGGCTGCTTGGCGGCACGGTCAGCGTCACCCTGATCGCCGCCGGATTAGGGTTGGCCACCCCCTTTCACGGATCGAACTGGTGGATGGCGGCGGCGATGGCGGCCGTAATCTCGCTGATGGGCTTTGCCGGCGGAATCACCATGTCGGCCATCAAACGCGACCGCGGCGTGAGGGACTTCGGCACCTTGGTCGAGGGGCACGGCGGCATACTGGACCGCATCGACGCGCTCTGTTTCGCCGCCCCCGTCTTTTTCCACTGCACCCGCTGGTGGCTTCTATCGTGATCGTCCACGCCTCGTGAAATTTTAATACTTGAGGAACGGGTAGCCCCGATAGCTCGGCTATCGGGGCGGCGAAGCCGCAAGAGGTTTTTCACGACTCGCGGGATTCCTCTTGTGCCTGCGGCACCCCGATAGCCAAGCTATCGGGGCTGGCCGACTTGATGAATTACGATGGTGGACGACTGACACGAATCAACCGACCATTGAGGGGAAGGTTTTCTAATACTGCCGCGTGAATACGATTCGCCAGGGCGATGTAATCAACATCAACAGTACAAACGATGATTCCACAATGAACCGGATTCCTGTCGTTTAGGGCGATGAAGTGCCGACGATTGTGTGTCAGAATGGCCCGATTATTATCGACGGCAAACGCCAGCATCTCCTCGTCGGAAACCCGTAACTCCGCCCTGCCGCTTTCAGATGTCGTCAAAACATCGTGCCCCACCCCCCGCAATTCCTCAACGACAGGAAGAGGAAAATTCTCGTTGGCGTAGATGCGAGCCATATCCGATTACTCTTCGTTCGCGGCAATCTGACGGTCGATCTCTTCACGATGCAGTTGTTCGTATGCCCAGGCATGGACGAGGTCTTCCGCCAGCAGTGTCGGGTAACTCTTAAGAATATCGGCCTCGCTCATTCCCAAACGCTTCGATTGCACAAGTACCCAAACCGGGATTCGAGTGCGAATGATGCAAGGATCGCCGCCGCAGACGCTTGGATCGCTTTCAATACCCGGCGCCGTATTGCCAAGATCACCGGCGAACGACAAAACCAATTGTGCTCGTTCCGACGGAGTCAATGTATGAAGGAGTTGTTCGACTTGCTGCATATTGTCCATTGAGTAGCTCCTTCCGGAAAGAAGCCTGTACCCCTCTAGTATACACTATCCCAGCATTGCCCGAAACTCGTCGAACAGATAGTCGCTGTCGTGTGGGCCGGCGCTGGCCTCGGGATGATATTGCACGCTGAAGGCGGGATATTCGCGGTGACGGACGCCCTCGATCGTCTCGTCGTTCAGGTTCAGGTGGGTCGTTTCCAACAGCTCGGGCAGCGAATCGGCCGCCACCGCGAAACCGTGGTTTTGAGTGGTGATCTCCACCCGGCCGGTCCGATGGTTCAACACCGGCTGGTTGGCCCCGCGGTGGCCGAACTTCAGCTTGTAGGTCTTCGCCCCGCAGGCCAGCGAGAGGAGTTGGTGCCCTAGGCAGATACCGAAGATCGGTTTGCGCCCCAACAGGTCGCGGATGGTCTGTTGAGCGTAATCGAGCGGCTCGGGATCGCCGGGACCGTTCGAGAGAAACACGCCGTCGGGTTTGTAAGACTCGACCTCGGCGGCCGTGGCCGTACCCGGCAGGATTGTTACCCGGCAGCCGATGCTGAACAAGTGTCGGGCGATGTTCCACTTCATGCCGTAATCCAATGCCACGACATGCGGCTGGGTGGCACTGGCATTTTGCCAGTGTTCGACCGACTGCAACTTGGCCCAAGGGCTAAGCGGGTCGGTCCACTCGACCGGCTTCTCGGGCACCACCTCTCGGACCAGATCGCGGCCAATCAGCCCCGGGCCGGCCTTTGCGCGGGCCACCAGCCGGGCGTCGTCGAGATCGTTCGAGGAGAGGACGCCCTTCATTGCCCCCTCGATCCGCAGCCGGCGGACCAGCCGACGAGTGTCGATCCCCTCGATGCAGACGATACCCCAGCGTTTCAGATACCCGTCCAGATCCCCCTCGGCGCGGAAGCTGCTCACCCGCCGGCTATTCTCGCGGACGATGAACCCGGCCAGGTGCGGCCGGTGGCTTTCCATGTCCTCGGCGTTCACCCCGTAGTTGCCGATCTGCGGATAAGTCATCGCCACGATCTGGCCGCGATAGCTCGGATCGGTCAGAATTTCCTGGTATCCGGTCATGGAGGTGTTGAAACAGACCTCTCCGTCAACTTCACCGTCGGCGCCGAATGCCGTTCCGGTGAATATGGTTCCGTCTTCCAGGGCGAGTTTAGCGGTGCGTGGCATGTTGTTTTTGGTCCCTTGGCGTGGGGGGCCTAAAGTCCGGCCGCCTACCTGCCCGATAGACTACTTTACACGGCTGCGGGTCTCCGGTTCGACAATCATCCCAGATTGCGAAATCCGGGCAGCCTCAAGTGAGGGTTCTTGTACCGGCGAGCAAGTCCCCTCATTTTTTTATGCGCTGGCGGCAAACATCATCGGCCTCCCATTCTACCGCAATTGCCGCCGACCGACCAGTAACGACGCAATTATCGTTTTTCCGGCGGGCAAGCCCCGCCAGCTAAACGTCTCATCGCCGATCCGGCGAAAGACCGGTCGGCTTGGGGCGGACGACCACGGGACCGGCCTCTCGACGGACCAATGCCACCAGACTGACCCCGGCTTGATAGCCTCGTTTTCGTCCGCGCATGGCCGCTGTCAGCCGTCTCGCCTCGCCGGCGAAGATGGAGGTCAGCAGCGAGTTGATCGGCCGGCTGGGGAGCCGGAAATCCGTGCCCGCGCGACCTGAGGCCCGGCCACGACGCCGATTCCACGCTCGCGCCAGCCGAACGGCCGGCAACAGCCGCGAGTTAAAATAGGAAATCAGCAGCGTCGTTGCCGGCAGCCCTTCCCATACACCCGCCAGCCGATCGAGGTCGTATCGCCGATAGTGGCCGAACGACTCGTCGTGTTCGCTCCAGAGCGACTGGTCGGCCGGGACGGTGACCAGGAAACAGCAGCCCGGACTGGCCGCGGCAAAAAGCTCCGAAAACATCGCGTAGTCGTCGGCGACGTGTTCCAGCACGTCGGTCAGCAGCACCAATCGGGCCTCTTGGGCCAGTTCGCCCAGGTCTTGCGGCGCATGGCCGGCAATGAATTGTACCTGGGGAAACCTTTGGCGGGCCAGCTCGACCGCCTCGGCCGACGTGTCGATGCCCACGCACCGGTAGCGGTCGGCCAGCGCGGCGATGTTCCCCCCGGTTCCGCAACCGACGTCGACGACGGTCGCCTGCCGGTCGGGCGGCAACACTTCCTCGACCAGCCGGCAGAGTATCCGCCGTCTTCCGACGAACCACCAGTGGCGGTCTTCGACTTCGGCGTGTAGTTGGAATTGCTCGTGCTGCATGGGTCGGGGCGAAAGGAAGTCCGGCGAGAGGTATTTCCGTACTTAAAGATAGCTTTCTTGCCGTTCCCTGTTGGTGCGGCAGTTGTACTGCCGCACCAACATTGTTCCATCCAACCCGCATTTCATTATTTCCGGGAATTTAGTATGGTATATCTGCGCCACGGCTGCCGTCGAGGCAGGCGAATCAGAGACGATAGCTTAGCTCATTTTGTCGCCGAAAAAAACCATTCCGCCACACTGGAGGGAACGAGATGATACATCAAACGGTCAAACTCCGAGACGCCGGAGGGGAAGACGCCTTTTTAACGCCGGCCTACGGCTCGCGGGCGATGAGCGAACCGGTGCCGAAATACAAACTGTCCGAGAAGGGCCTGCCGCCGCAGATCGTCTACGACCTGATCCACGACGAGCTGATCCTCGACGGCAACTCGCGTCTGAACCTGGCCACCTTCGTCACTACCTGGATGGAGGACGAGGCCCGGCGGCTGATGGCCGAAACGTTCGACAAGAACATGATCGACAAGGACGAGTATCCGCAAACCGCCGAGATCGAGCTGCGCTGCGTCAACATGCTCTCGCGGCTGTGGAATGCGCCGGTCGAGAACGGCGCCGTCGGATGCTCGACCATCGGCTCCAGCGAGGCGGCAATGCTCGGCGGAATGGCCATGAAGTGGAAGTGGCGGCAGCGGATGAAGGACAAAGGCAAGCCGGCCGACAAGCCGAACATGGTCATGGGCATCAACGTCCAGGTCTGCTGGGAAAAGTTCTGCCGCTACTGGGACATCGAGCCGCGACGGGTGCCGATGGAAGGCGACCGGTTCTGCCTCACCGCCGAGGAGGCGGTCAAGCTGATCGACGAAAACACGATCGGCGTCGTGGCCATCATGGGCAGCACGTTCGACGGCCGTTACGAAAACGTCAAGGAGATCAACGACGCGCTGGTCAAACTCAACGCGAAGACCGGCTGGGACGTGCCGATCCACGTTGACGGCGCGAGCGGCGGGTTCGTGGCCCCGTTCCTGCAGCCGGACCTGGAATGGGACTTCCGCCTCCCGTTGGTAAAGTCGATCAACGCCTCGGGCCACAAGTTCGGGCTGGTCTTTCCCGGGGTCGGCTGGATCGTCTGGCGCGACAAGGCGGAACTGCCCGGTGAGTTGATCTTCCACTGCAACTACCTGGGCGGCGACCTGCCCAACTTTGCGCTCAATTTCTCGCGCCCCGGCAACCAGATCGTCGCCCAGTATTACAATTTCCTGCGCTTGGGCCACGAGGGCTATCGCCGCATTCACCAGACCAGCCAGGACGTGGCGTTGTATCTCTCTGGCCGGATCGCCGAGATGGGGCCGTTCGATCTGATCTCCGACGGCAGCGACATTCCGGTTTTTGCCTTCACCACCAACGGCAAGGCCAACTTCAGCGCGTTCGACATGTCCGATAAGCTCCGTGAGCGTGGTTGGTTGGTGCCCGCCTATACGTTTCCGAAGAACCGCGAGGACTTGGCCGTGTTGCGTTGTGTATGCAAGGAAGGCTTTACGCGCGACATGGCCGACATGTTGCTACGGGACTTGCGCGTGGCGGCCGACCACTTCGCATCACTCCCGACCCACAAGCCGCGCACGGCCGGAGCCGGCTTCCACCACTAACAAAGTAGGCCGGGTTGCAACCTTAGGTTTACCCACATTTTTGCTTGAAAAACTTTGGGGAATACGGGATTTTCGACCCGTAGGGTCGTTTGACAATAGCCCAGCGATTCACAGGATTATGCAAGTGCTAGCAGGGTCTTGATTAAAACGAGTTCGCGCTCCACCTTGTCAGTTGTTAGTTTTGAGAACCTTTGACAAGGAGAAAGACCATGGAATGCGAACTCTGGAGAATACTATACCTGCTGGCG
>CBDAFL010000278.1:0-18493 GCA_965195225.1 uncultured Thermoguttaceae bacterium | reverse complement strand
CCTGGATGGTGTTGTCCTGGTTGATCAGCCGGTCGGTGGCGACTGTGCCTCTGATGTAGTTCGCAGTGAAGTCCGACAGCGTCACCGTGCCACCGCCGGTCAGCGTCACGTCGCCACCGCTCATGTACAGGTAGGTCGCGTGGGTCGATCCGTTCAGAGCAATGCTCCCCGCATTGGTTATCGTGCCGGTAGTTCCGCCGTGGCTGTCGAGCGTAAGCTGACACCCATTGTTGATTCCCAATTGGTCTCCGCCATCCACCGTCAAATTGTCGATCGTGGCATACATATCCAGGCTCACGACCGAGCCGGTCCCGGGATCATTGTCGATGAAGACGTTGTATCTATCGCCGTTGTTATTTGGAACCTCTGCCGAGTTCCAGTTTGAAACATTATTCCAATTGCTGGTGCCGCCGATCCAGGTTGCGTTGACCACCGCAGCCCCGACGTTCACATGAAAGAATGGAAAAACAATCAAGGCAACGGCGGCGAGAAAGTACCATCCCACTATTCCAGTGTTGATGCGTATTGAATTCATCTTGAGCACTTCCTTTTCTGCGCGCACACTGATGCAGTGTCTGTAAGTTAGACCATAACTTCTCATCTATTGAAACTGTCTGTGTAGCCGATCAGGGTCTGGTCCACGCCGGACGGCCAGCCCAAAGGGCACGGCCCCGAATTTACCTCGCAATGTAGTGAGATCAAGCGAAAACCAGGCAACCCCCCCAAGAAATCCAAAAATACGCCCGAAATCCACCCCGAGGGAGGATTCTGGGCTGCTTTTCAGCCTCGAATAGTTGCTGGAGGAAGCAAGCTGGTCAGGTCGTCTCGGGCGTAAACCCGCTCAACTATTGGGCCAACCTGGAGAACAATCCGCAAGTCGGCTTCGTCCCGACAAACAGCCGCCTCCTACAAGTTAAGAGAAGAGGGAAGTCATTTCCGTGCGATTTCTCAATTGGCGCTGCGGGCAAACGCGGGGAGCCGGGTGCAGAGGTAATAAGCACGGGGGGTGGCGGTTTCCAGCAACGCGGCCAGATCGAACGCCGGTTGGGCACGAGTCTGACCGAAAAGAAGGTCCGACAGACTCGGACGTGATTTGTACTCCACCACCTTGACGTCTCTCTTGTCCAGATTGGCCAGGCTGATTGCCCGATCGATGGCGTCCTCGACGAACCCGATCTTGTCGACCAACCCGTTCACCAGGGCCTGGTTGGCGGTGAAAATTTGTCCGGTGGTAATCCTGCTCAACGCCGCTGGATTGTCGCGGATATTGGGACGCCCCTGTTTGATGACGTTCTTGAATTGGCTGAATCCGTCATCGACCAGGGCCTGGAACACCAACTTTTCCTCGGGCGTCATTTTCTGCGCGAAGCTGCCCATCGTTTTCAATGGTCCGCTGGAAATGGTGTTGTCGCGGATACCCCAACGCTCCATCAACTCGGCGAAATTGTAGCAGGGAATCAGCACTCCGATCGAGCCGGTCCAAGTAGTCGGCTCGGCGAAAATGGAGCGAGGCGTATCGCCGACGCACATCGAGACGTAGTATCCCCCGCTGGCCGCCATGCCACCCATGCTTACGACCATCGGAATGTCCGCCGTTTCGGCCAGTTCCCGCAGGTGGTGAAGCATGTAATCGCTACCGGTGATGGTTCCGCCGGGCGAATTGACCCGCACGACGATCGCTTTCAGGTTTCCTTTTTTGGCGTCCCGTTTTGCATGTTCGATTTGCTCCCTGAAAAACCCCTCTCCGCTCATGATCGTTCCCTCGATCGAGAGGATGGCCACTTTGTCGCGGCCGTGGCGGTTTAGGGAATGGTATTTCTCCTGCACCTGCGTCCCATCTTGAAGAGAACCAAACCCGGTAAATCCAACCACGGCAAACAGCAGTAGGTTCAATGTGGCCGAGCCGAGCAGTCCGAGGAGTATGACGACCCAAAACAGCCGAACGAAGAAGCCCGATTTTCGTCGTGGCGGGGCGTGAATCGGCTCAGGGACAATCTCGGGCCGTAGCGGCGGCGGCGAGAATCCTTCCGATTGGGGGGGCTGGTCCATGGCTGTCTCCTTCTCTTTTGAGCAATGTGGTACGCGACCATTGTAACCCCGTTTTTCCGCGATGCAATCTGCGCGGTGTTGCAAAGGAAGGGGGGTGGGAGGTAAGCTAGTGGCCTAACGCTTCGATAGCGTCGGGGTGGCGCCGGCGTCTCGCCAGTGCTGGCCGGAACACTGGCGGGACGCCGGCGCCACCCCGCCCGCTACAAAAAAATAATCGCCTCTCAAGGAGTTGCCGCGTGTTTGTTGCCGCCACTTGCCGATGTTTTGCCCACCTGCCGCTGGAAACCGCCATGCAGCAATTGGTGGAATTGGAATACACCGCCGTGGAGATCATGATTCACCATGACGGCGGGCACATTCAACCTTCGGCCGTGTTGGCCGATCCCGAGCATGTCGTGGCGCTTTGTCGTCAGACCCACCGTTTGACGCCCGTGGCGCTAAGCGTCGACATCGAGGCCCCCGAACCCGAATACTACAGCCAGTTCGCCGCCTGCTGCCGGTTGGCGAAGGCCATTAAGGTGGTGACGGTAACGGTCCGGTCAGCCGAGTTGGGTACCCCATTCAACGCCGAGATCGAGCGCTTGCGGAAGATGGTCTCGCTGGCCGCGCCGGAAGGGGTCCGCGTCGGCCTGCTGACCGAGGTCGGACGGATGACCGAAGATCCGGACACCGCCGTGGTCATGTGCAACAACGTCAAGGGACTGGGCATCACGCTCGATCCGAGCCATTACATCTTCGGCCCACACGGCGGAGCGAACTACGAACAGTTGTTGAAGCACGTCTATCACGTGCGGCTCCGCGACACCAGCAAGGACCAACTTCAAGTCCGCATCGGCCAAGGCGACGTGGAATACGGTCGGTTGGTCAACCAGTTAAACAAGGTCCGCTACGACCGGGCGTTGTGCGTCGACCTCCAGCCGCTGTCCGAGGTGGACCAACTCACCGAGATGCGCAAGATGCGCCTGCTGCTAGAGAGCTTGTTGTAGAGTGGGTAGTGGTAGTGGGTAGTGGGTAGTGGATAGTGACAAGCGGGGCGGAAGGCAACCGGAGCGACGGCCTACCCGCCGCTTGCGGTTTCGCATGTATGAGTTATTTGCTTCTCGCGACGTTTTTCCACTTCTTTCGGATACCTAATAATGCCTTATACACCGCAATAATGGCCTGGGCGCGAAGATTAGTTGACGCTCACCGATGATCGACAAATCAAACAGCGTCTCTTGCTAAACATTTCCGCGGAGAAGGCATTTTGTCTTCTGGAGGAGACATTCTCATGCGAATCGCGGCAGCAATTGTGCTTTCTTTGCCACTTGTATTTATTCGTGCGTCTTGGAATGCCGTGGCCGCTGAAACTGATTCGCCATCCAGCCATGTAACGGATCGAGAGCAGCTAATCGAAAAACTCAAATGCTCCGGAGTTCAAGTAGAATCGGACAAAAACGAACCGAAACGACTGGCTGTCGTGTTGGTTGGCGATTTGGCTTCCGATGCCACATTGGCGGATGTCGGAAAGCTGGAGAAAATTACGGAATTGGCCGTCTGCGGACAAAGAATCACCGATGAAAGCCTGAAACATCTAAAAACCTTGAGTCAGCTTCGGCGGCTCGATCTCCGATATACTCGGATCACCGACGCGGGTCTCGCGCACATCTCGGGCATGACCGACCTGAGAAAATTGCGGCTCGACGGTAGTTTTCGGATCACCGACGCCGGGCTGCGACGGCTTAAGTTGCTCGACAAGCTGGAATCGCTGGATCTGACACTGACAAAAACGACCAACCAAGGAATTGCTGACCTACAACGGACGCTGCCGAAAGTAAAAATCTTCAAGAGATACCATGCTTTCGATGCGGCCGGCATTGAGAATGGCCCCCAATGCCACGGAACAACCACGCCGACGCCGGGGCTCCTCGATCACCTCATGCGGGAGGCATTGCCCCGCAACCCTGAAGCAAACGGTATGGTTCCCGACTGGACTCTCCTCGCGGTCGCATTGGATGAGATACTGAACGCTTCTCCAGAGAACATTCGTGCCTGGAGCCGTCACGTCTGGAATCTTGGCTACAATGCCGCTGACGATTGCGAGGATATTCGAGAACGGTATTGGTGGAAGAAACAAGGCGTTCTGGTCTCAATTGCAGGGGCAAAACACAATCCTTCGAGCGGCGCCATGCTGTTTAGTGTGATCTGGCTTACAGGTTGGGGAATAAGCTCTCCTGACGATGCGGAGCAGTTTCGTCGATTGTTTGCCGACGACACGGAATTGCATACCTCGCTACTGTCTGGTATTCGACGAAAAGACGTTTTGGGACCGAACGGCAAACCCGACAATTGGTTGGTCGCCCGGCAATGGTCGCTTCGGGCCCAACCGTTGCAGGAAAAGGAATATGCCAACGACCCGGAGAACGCCCATTCCCCGTTGATCTTCTACAGCTCCCCGGCGATGTGTCAAATCAAACACGCGATTTCAATCGAACAGGAAGGGGTGTTTGGCGAATCTGCCGCCAAGGCATGGGCGGAGGCCGAGCGGCAGTGGAACGCTTATGGCGATCGCGATATACCAACGGGCAGGGATAGAGTAGTCCGCTTCAACAAACTTGACGAATTGAAAAAAGAAGCCAAGCAATTGCGCGAGGAACTGAACCGAATGATTGCGGCAGACTCCGATCATGATAAAGCACTGGCCGTCGTTGCGGATATCCGAAAATTAGATGATCAGATTGCCTATACGCGAAGAGCAATTGATATCGCTAATTTCGACTATTGGAAATCGCGGTGTCGCATGGAGCAATTGCCGAGCACGTTGGACGGCCGGCGGCTGCTGTATGAGGCAAGACGGGAATTGCAGAAGGGACGAAGAGACTCGAACGATCCTAGCCGGCCTGGCGCAAAACAACTTTTCGAGCAGGGATTTCTTGCCTGGCAGAGATCTCTCGCGAATTTCCCGACCATAGAAATGGATCAGTACGACGTAGGTCTTTATCTGGCCGAAACGTTGAATCTATACCGCAAGCGGATTCTGAACGGAGGTCCGTTTCCCGCCAAGTTCCCGTTAAAGCACCTCGCGAAGCAAATCGAACAAAACACAGATAAGAGTGCTGAATGACGTCCTCTGCTACAGTCTCGGTGCCCTGGCGGCGGCGGTCTTCTGGAATCGGCATTACCGCCACGACGAACGCAAGGTCGAGAAGTTGAGTTGACGCTCGCCGACGTTTCGCCTATCGCGCTTCTCTCGGTAGTGCGCCGGGGGGGATTGCATAGGGCCGATGGAGAGTGTATTCTGTACTTGTCTTTTCCCGTTGCGTAGGCAATCGTTCGACGCTCCACTCCTTCAAACAGCAGAGGTGAATCATGTCTCGATGGCACAGCAAGATGATCGTCTGGATTCTGATTGTGAGCATGACGTACTTTCCCTCGCTGGTTTTCGCCGTGCAGCAATCGCCGGCGGAAGGCCCGGAGAAAATCGATCTCGGCTACGTGACGCCGGGAGCGGTGGCGGCCGTGGCGGCCTTTCCGCGGCGAGTTTTGACCGCGCCGGAAATGGAAATGATGCCACTGGAAGTCCTCACGGCGCTGGGGATGAAGGAGCTTGGCTTCGACCCGCTGGAAATCGAGTGGGTGTTGGCGTTCGTCGAGTTGCCGGAGAACGGGGCTATGCAGGCCGGTCCGCCCCCGGTGGCAATCGTCCTGCGGTCGGCCAAGCCGTTTGGCGAGGGGAAGATTTTGGGTAAGCTGTGGGACCGCACCGCCGAGGCCCAATTGGACGGCAAGACCTATCGCAAGGCCATGACTCCGATGGACCCGAGCATCTATCGCCCCGACGAATACACCCTGATCGTTGCCAGCGGCGACTTTTTGCCTCGGCTATTGAGCAACCACGCCAGCCCGGAGAAAGGTCGCGTGACGAAAGTTCTGGGTCGGATGAAGGAGCTGCCAGACGCCACGGTGCTTCTGTTTGTCGAGCCGCTTCGTCCGCTGCTGGCCATGCCGCTGGCGATGGCGCCCCTGCCGCCGCCGTTGGCCGACGTCAAGCGGGTTCCAGAACTGCTGACATCGGTCGGGGCGAAGGTGAACCTGCGGGGCGAGCCGTCTCTGACGTTGATGTTGCGGGCCAATGACAAAGACGCCGCCGTGGAGTTGGAAAAAATCATCGACATGGCGATAGACATGGCGCGGCAGTCGATGTTGGCCGATCTAGCGAAACAAGAGAACAGCGACGACCCGGTTGAGCAGGCTGTCGCCAAGTATATGAAACGGATCAGCAATAAGATGTTCGAGCCATTTCGTCCGGTGCGAAACGGCGCGAAACTGACGTTGACCACCGACACCGGCGACAATCCGCAGATGGCGTCGATGGCCACGAGCGGCATTTTGGTGGCGCTGCTGCTGCCAGCGGTTCAGGCCGCCCGCGAGGCCGCACGGAAAATACAGTCGAGAAACAACCTGAAACAGATCGGTTTGGCCATGCACAATTACGCGCAGGTCCACAAGACCTTTCCGCCGGCCTATTCCGTCGATAAGGACGGCAAACCGCTATTGAGTTGGCGAGTGCTGATTCTGCCCTATCTGGAAGGGGAAGGAGATAGATTATACAAACAGTTCCACCTCGACGAGCCTTGGGACAGCGAGCACAACAAGGCGTTGATCGGCCAAATGCCCATGGTCTATCTCAGCCCCAACAGCGCGCTTGCGGGCCAAGGGAAGACGAACTATCTGACTCCCCGCAACGAGAGAAGCATTTTCCCCGGCACGGAAGCCATCGGTTTCGCCAAAATCCGCGACGGCACCTCCAATACGATCATCACGCTGGAGGTGCCCGACTCCAGCGCCGTCGTGTGGACCAAGCCGGACGATTTCCAATACGACGAGGACAATCCGCTGAAGGGCCTGGCCGGCATGAGGCCCCACGGTTTTCTGGCCGGTTTTGCCGACGGTTCGGTGCAAACCATCTCCTCGATGATCGACTTGACGGTGCTCAAGGCCCTGTTTACCCGCGACGGCAAGGAAACAATCGACACGGACGCCATCGGCCGTTAGCAGCCCACGGTTTGCAGGCCGTGGGCTTTCCGTGCGGTCAAAAAATTTTACCGATACCCATTAAAATGCAGAGGGGCAGCGCCAAGCCATTGGCGCCGCCCCTCCCGAGAACCGCGGCGGGAACCGCGGAGGTTGGATCCTCATCGTTGTCAATCGTCGCTCTCCGGCGGCTGCCCGCGGTGGCCCGCCACCATCTCCTCCATCATCTTGAAGAGTCGGTCCATGCGGCGGTTCATCTCGCCGAAGTGCCGCTCCAGCCGCTGGTCCAACCCAGGAGGCAGCGGTTTAACCTGCATCTTGCCCGACACGCCGCGGCCGAGCATCTGCTCGACGAAGGGCCGCACGTTGGCCGGCAGCTTGCCGAGTTCCTTCTCGGTCAGTTCCCACTTCTTGTCGCCGCGGCGGACCACGATCTTCGCCGGCTGGTTGCCTTCCTTGCTAATGGCCACGCTCATATTGGCCGGCAACGGTCTCTGGGGGATCAGCACGTCTTTCACGATGACGCCCGGCTGGAAGACGCGTAACTGCAACGAAGGGCGTTCGGCTTGGCCTTCTTTGTCAGACCGCATCCCCTCCAGCCACTTCTGCACCTTCTTCCAGTCGGCAGGCTCCGATAGCTGCTCCGGCTGCTTCGGCGGCGGGCCAGGCTTGCGGCGGGCCTCTGCCGGCCGCTTGATCAACGTGGCCTCGACAGCCAAACGCTTTCCGCCGCGGATCAACGCGATCTTCAACTTGCTGTCCTTGGTCTCCTGGATGACCGCAATCAAATCGCGCACCTCGCCGAGCGGCTTATCGCCGACGCGCAACAGCACGTCGTGTGGTGCAAGCCCCGCCTTCATCGCGGGACTCTTCGGTATAACGGCCATGACCAGCAAACCCTGCTTCTTGGGCAGGCTCAACTGGGACCGCAACGCCGGCGTCACGGGGAAACACCTGATTCCCAGCCAGTAATCTCTCGGTTCGACGGGCCGGGCCACCACCCGCACCTGCGCCTGTGCCTGTGCCTGGACGCGTCTCGCTTTGATCGGACCCTCCGCTTTTTTGATCGGGCCTTCCACTTTTTTGATCGGGCCTTTCACGTTTATGAACAGGTCGCCCCGCGGATCGCCGGGCAGACCTTCAGATGGCTGGGACATCGCCGCGGCGGCGCCGAGCATAATCAATGCCGCACCGCACATCAAAATACTCCTCAGCATGACACGCTCCTTTGAAAGAAAAGGGAGAAGAAACAGTTCGATCAATAATCCCCGCTTCCGACGTAATGTACCTCGACCTGATCGACGGGCACGACCAGTCGCCGCCCGTCCTTCAACGGCGTCGAAATCAGTTCCCGCCGCTGCTGGATTTCGTGTCCGGTGCGGTTGAGCGCTTGCAAGACTTCCGCGGGAATTGCCGGCGGTACGCTACGCAGCCATTGTTCGTCGATGTTGTCTCGTTCCACCGCCGGCAAGTTGAACGAAGGGCTTGACTCACCGTCGCGAGCGGGCGCCGAGACGGCAACCGTCCGCCACGGGCTGCGCGGCACGTCGCTGCCGGGAGACCACGCCGGATTTTGGCCGGAAAGAGGCTGTTGAGGGCCGACATTGCGGGCAAGCTGGCCGACTCTATCGTGTTGCGCCCACCAGCCAAGCCACATCGCCAGCATGAAGCTGGCCGCCATCGCCAGCACGGTACCCAAGCGGCCGGACCAGACCAAACGCGGCGGGCGCGTCGCGGTGGCCGGCTCGACGGGAGGAAGGCTTTCTCGGGCAATCGCGCCAAGCGCCTGCTTCCAGCATTGCGATTCGAGGAAGGCCGTGGCGCAGCGTCGCCATCCGCCCGGCTCGTCGTCCAGCCCGGACAATAAGTCGTGCCGCTGTTGTTCGCTCAACTGGCCGTCCACCAGCCGGTCGAAACGCGTGTCGTCCGCCGGCGTGTTGTCGATGTTCGTGTTCATAACAATTTATTTAGTCTTGGGACTCCCTCGTTCCTACGGTCCTCCGTGGGAACGCACTGCCTGCGACGCGGAGCGTCAAAAAACGTTGGTTCCCATGCGGAGCATGGGAACCAGTGTATTATTGGTTTCCAGCTCCGGTCGGCGCAATGTCCATCGCGGTCAATTCCACTCTGAACCGTTGTCGCGCCCGGTGCAACCGCGCCTCGACGGCGCTATGGCTGATGCCCAGATGTTCGACCAAATCGCGATAGCTCCAATCTTCGTTGTATTTCAACATCAGTATTTCGGCGTCGCGCCGCGGGAGGCGAGACATTGCTTTGCGCACGTTGGCGTGGCGCTCCTCGTTCAAGAGCCAACCGAGCGGGTCGGTCTGGCGGTTGTCGGCCTCGCTAGGCCGGAAACGTTCGGCGTAGCGGTCGATCAGTTTTCTCCTCCGCCCTTGTTTGCGGCGGTACAACAACGACTGTCTAACCGCCAATTGGTACAACCAGGGGGCCACCTTTTCGGGATCGTTAATAGGCGCCCGTTGCCGGATCGCCGCCAGCGACACCTCTTGCATAACCTCGTCGACGGCCTGAGGCTCGCCCAGCCGGGCGCAAATCACAGTCCGCAGCCATCGCTCGTGCCTGGCCAGTTCGCCCGACCAGTCAATCGCGGCAGCGTTCGCTGGGGCCTCGGCCCGTCGGCGGGGATTTGGCTCTTTCTTCGCCATGAGATTGGTTTCCGCCAATGCTGGAATCTTGCACAAATAGCTGCAAATGGCTACTATAACATTGGTTATGGTATTGTTGATGTCCACCCCCCACATGGCTGCGCATGGTGGTCCGTCAACCTCATTTACCCACTAACCACTATCCACCAACCACTACTTCACATGGACTACTGGATTTGGGCCTTATTACTGTTGGTGCTGGGAACCGGCTTGGCCCTTTTGGAGGTTTTTTTCCCTTCGGCGGGCATTTTGGGGTTCCTCGCGGCCTCGGCACTGTTGGCGGCCATAGTGATGGGATTTTATCAAAACTCACTGACGGGAATCCTCATCCTGCTAGGGGCAGTGGTCGGCCTGCCGACCGTGATTGTGCTGGGATTCAAGCACTGGCCGAAAACCAGGATGGGAAAACGGGTGCTGTTGATGGCCCCCAGCAGCGAAGACGTTCTGCCCGACGACCCCGAAAAAGAGCGGCTAAAGGGCCTTATCGGCCGCACGGGCCGGGCAAAGAGCAAAATGCTGCTGAGCGGGGTCGTCGTCATCGACGGCGACACAATAGACGCGGTCAGCGAAAGCATGCCCATCAAGGTAGGCCAGATAGTCCGGGTCGTGCAGGTACAGGGCAACCACGTCGTGGTCCGGCCGGTGGACGAGGAGCCGTCGATCGACCCCCCCGTCGATCCTCTCCAGCGGACATACGAAGACCCGTTCGACCCACCCCCGGCTTGACAGCAGTCGGCCGCAACGACATCTTAGAGTGCATATTGGTGAGTATTTAGCCCCCGGCTGCTGCGATATTGCTTTTCTTAGAGGCCATAGTACCAACGGAGCCAACCATGTCGCTGCTGGCGCAAATGTTCGACAAACAACAGATTCAGATCGGCGTTATCATCGCCATCGTGATCGGCCTGTTCTTCGCGCTGATCCTGCTGGCGATCTTTGCCCGATACTTCCGCCTCTGGATCCAATCGGTCACCACCGGGGCCGGCATCGGAATCTTCGACCTCCTGGGCATGACCTTCCGCAAGGTCAATCCGACGGTGATCGTCCGCAGCAAGATCATGGCCGTGCAGGCAGGCATCGGCGACCAACAAGGGGCCACCTCCAAATCGATGGAGGCCCATTACCTGGCCGGCGGCAACGTCCCGCTGGTGACCCGCGCGCTGGTGGCCGCCGCCAAGGCCAAACTCGTTGAACTGGACTTCAAGTTGGCCACGGCCATCGACCTGGCCGGCCGAAACGTGCTCGAAGCCGTCCAGACCAGCGTCTATCCGAAGGTGATCGACTGTCCGGGTAAAGGCACCGGCAAGGACTCGCTCGACGGCATCGCTCAGAACGGCATCCAATTGAAGGTGCGAGCGCGGGTCACGGTCCGGGCAAACTTGCGGCAGTTGATCGGCGGAGCGACCGAGGAGACGATCATCGCCCGGGTGGGCGAGGGCATCGTCAGCGCCATCGGATCGGCGCAGTCGCACCTCGAAGTGTTGGAAAACCCCGACCGCATCTCGAAAACGGTGCTCTCCCGCCGGCTCGACTCGCAAACCGCCTTCGAGATCGTCTCGATCGACATCGCCGACGTGGACGTGGGCGACAACATCGGCGCACGATTGCAGGCCGATCAGGCCGAAGCCGACACGCGAGTCGCCCGGGCCAAGGCCGAGGGACGACGCGCCATGGCCGTGGCCGAGGAGCAGGAAATGATCGCTCAGATCGAGCAAAACCGGGCAAAGGTGCTGGAGGCCGAGGCCGAAGTGCCAAAGGCCATCTCGCAGGCTTTCCGCTCGAGTAAACTCGGCCTGATGGACTATTACAAACTTAGCAACATCCAAGCCGACACCGCCATGCGATCCTCGATCTCCAAGACCGGTCCGGTCGCCGCCGGTAGCAAAACAGGCGACACGGAACGATAGTATCACTCCGAGCATTACGGCATGAATGTTTTCCTACCCATATTTGCCGCCGGCTGGAATGATCTGATCGGTTTGCTGGTGGTCCTGCTGCTCTTCATCGTGCCGGTGATCGGCCAACTGCTGGCAAAGCTGCAGCAGGCGCAGCCGCCGGCGGGTGGCCCGCGGCCTCAGCAACCCGTCCCCGTCGACGTGGCCGACGAGATCGATGTCTTCATGCGCCGTGTCCTGGGGCAGCAGGGCGGTGAAGAAAATCCGCCGATCCGTAACGAGCCGGCGCCGGTCGAACGGCCCGTCGAAGCCGAAGTAGTCGCCGAAGAGCCTCGCGGCGAACGGATCGTCGAACACGTCGGAAAAAAATTCGACTCCCAGAAGTTCTCCCGCCGCGCCGACCTGCTTGGCAGCGAGTTCACCCAGGCCGACGAGAAGCTTAAGCAACATCTAAGCCAGACGTTCGACCACAAGTTGGGCCAACTTGAGACGGCGGCCGTCGAACCACCGAGCACCTCCGAGACAGCCGTCGTCGAGATTCCGCCAACCTTCGCCGCCGGCTGGGCCACCATGCTGTCCGACACCGATTCAGTCCGCCGGGCGATCGTCCTGAGCGAAATAATCCACCGGCCGGAAGAACGTTGGGCGTAGGACGGAAAAGCGGGTAGCCCCGATAGCTCGTCTATCCCGCATTTCTCACCACTCGGGACGAATTGACAACCGTGTGCCTAGTGGGGCAGACATTCTTGTCTGCCCTATTTGCCATGATTCCTAGGGCAGACAGGAATGTCTGCCCCACCATGGTGAGAAATGCCGACTAAACGGAATTCCGCCGTTCCGCCTCGACTTGCCGTTCGATTTCGGTGATTTTGTCGACGCGGCGCGCATGGCGGCCGCCCTCGAAGGGTGTGTTCAGCCAGATTTCGATCATCTTTTCGATCAGCCGCCGGCCCAACAGATCGGCGGAGAGACAAAGCACGTTCGCGTCGTTGTGGCGGCGGCTCATTTCCGTGGTGGTTTCGTCGTGGCAGGGCGCTGCCCGCACACCAGCGATTTTGTTGGCGGCGATGCACATCCCCAAACCGGTCCCGCAGGCGAGGATACCCCGATCCACTTCGCCGCGGCCGACCAGCCGCGCCACTTCCGCCGCCATGTCGGGATAATCCACCGCCCCGGGCGAGAACGTGCCGACGTCGACTACCTCGTGCCCCAGCCGTTTCACCACTTCCATGACTTGTTCATGAATAGCGTAACCACGATGATCGGCGCCGATGGCGATTCGCATGAGAGGGGTCGGGGGTCAGAGGTCGTTGGGTGGCACAACTAACTTTCGTTCGGACGGATCATTTCCAATTCGGGTCGGGTAACTCCAGTTCGGTCAGCCGCATTTTCAGTTCGTCTTGGATCTTCGCCGCGCATTGGCGGTATCGCTCGACCGAGCCGCCAATCGGATCGGCAATGTCGGCGCCGTCGATCGCCAGCAATTGGGTCCGCTCGGCGGCCGACGGCCACTGGGTCACGATGGCCTCGCGGTGGTAGCGGGTCATGGTATATATCGCGTCCGCGTGGCGCGCCAACGGTTCGGTCAAGGGCTGCGTTTCGTGGCCGCCGAGGTCCAAGCCCTTCTCGGACATACTGCGGACGGCATCCACGCTGGCGTCCCCGCCGAGCATGGCGGCGATGCCCGCCGAAGCAACCAGCACCCCGCGGTCCTCCAACTCTTCGATCGGGCAGTTCAACCGTCGGGCGAGCATGTCGCGGCAGAGTATCTCGGCCATCGGGCTTCGGCAGGTGTTGCCAGTGCAGACGAACAACACCATCAGGCAGGAAAGCCGCCGCAGAGTCGGCTCGGGCACAACTCCCTCCCGCAGCAGGCTGCACCGCCCGCCGGCCACGCGGACCACCGACGACGGCTGGCCGAAGCGGCACGGACCGTCATCCACGACCAGGGCCAACTCGTCGCCGAAACAGTCGATGACCTCCTTGGCCGTGACGGCCTCGGGCAATCCCCCGCGGTTGGCGCTGCTCAGCACCAGCGGCCCGGCCAGCATCCGCAGAACGTCGAGCACCACCTGATGGCCCGGCACGCGGAGGCCGATGGTTTGCTCGGGCGAGACCGCCTCACGGACCTTCGGCGGCAGTTGACGCACCAGGCTGTCCGTGTGCGAATCGCCGACGACCAACGTGACCGGCCCCGGCCAGCAGCGCCGCGCAAGCCGCCGGGCCAAGGGACACATGTCGGGAGCGTAGTCGCGGGCCTCGTCGGCGCTCTTGATGGCCAGCGTCAAGGGCTTGGACGACGTTCGATCTTTCGTCGCCATCAGCCGGCAGACCGCCTGTTCGTCCAGCGCGGAGGCCGCCAGACCGTAGACCGTCTCGGTCGGCAGCGCCACCAGCCCCCCTTCCGCCAGAGCCTGCACGGCGCGATGCACCACGTCGCGCCAGTCGTCTGTGCTGCGCAGATCAATCACCACCGGCGGCATAAGAATATCCTGCTGAAATCGTCGTAATGTCTTATTTTACGGGTTGTTGCGCCCCACCGTCAACCCGAAGCGGGAGGGGGAGTTGGAAACGACCGTGCCGTCGGCGCAATCGATGCAATCGAAAAATCTCCCGCAATCCGATTATGTTCCGCCCTTGCTTAGGCCGAAATACTAAGGTGTGTATCCCGGCCCAACTCGGCGGAGGAAGCAGCCTCCAAAGCGCAATCAGGTTACAAGGAAGGTGTACTATGCGATTTTTTCCGGCAAAAACAGCGTTGATTTGCACGTTAAGCGTTATCTTATTGCCTGGCTGGTCACTGGCAGCCAACCCCTCGGCGGAGCAGGCACTGAAACTCGTGCCGGTCCAATCGGGGGTGGATTTCGACCGGCCCACCGCGGATGAGGCCGCAAAGTGCAAAATGCTGGCCAAGAAGATCGACGGACGCGTCGGCTGGATCGTCGAGACGCCCAACGGCACGATCCTGCGGCGGTTCGTCGACTCCAACGGCGACAACGTCGTGGACCAATGGAGCTACTACAAGGACGGTTTGGAGGTCTACCGCGATATCGACATCAACTACAACGGCAAGGCCGATCAGTACCGATGGTTCCACACCGGCGGGAGCCGCTGGGCGCTGGACAAGAACGAGGACGGGAAGATCGACGCCTGGAAGTCGATTTCGGCCGAGGAAGTGACCGCGGAAATCGTGGCGGCCATCGCCACTCGCAACGCCGACCGTTTCGCCCGGCTGGTGCTCACGCCCAATGAATTGAAGTCGCTGGGGCTTGGCAAGGAGCGGGCGAATAACATCGCCGAGAAGGCCGCCAAGGCGACCGCCGGATTCAAGGCGATGTCGGCGCGTCAGAAGACGCTCACCCGGAACGCCACTTGGGTCCAGTTCAGCGCCGGTGTTCCCGGGGTGGTACCCGCCGGGACCGACCAATCGACCAAGGACGTGCGGGTGTACGAAAACGTGACGGCGATCGTCGAGAGCGGCGGGCAGCACCGGCAGGTGCAGATCGGCACGTTGGTGCAAGTAGGCGACCTGTGGCGAGCGATCAACTTGCCACGGCCGGCGACGGAAGGACAGGCCGATTCGGCGCCTGAGGGATTCTTCTTCCACGCCTCGCTCGCCATACGCAACAAACCCGAGGGGGCAACCGTGGGCGGAATGACGCAAAAATTGCTCGCCGACCTGGAAAACCTCGACAACAAATCCGCGCAAGCAACCACGCCCGCCGAGCAGGCGAAATACACCAAGCAACGCGCCGACCTGTTGCAGCGGATCGTGGCGGCGACAAAATCGCCCGACCAACGCGAAATGTGGATCCGCCAGCTTGCCGACATGCTCAGCGCCGCCGTGCAATCGGGCACGTACGAAGACGGAGTCAAACGGCTTGAAACGCTTTACAGCAAGCTGGCGAAGAACAAGGCGGACAAGAACCTCGCCGCCTACGTCAAGTTCCGTCAACTAACCGCGGCCTATTTCCTCGCCATGAAGGCGCCGAAGGCCGACTTCGCCAAGATTCAGGCCAACTGGCTGAAGACACTGGAGAAGTACATTGCCGACTATCCGACCTCGCCCGACGCCGCCGAGGCCATGCTCCAATTGGCCATCAGCGAGGAATTCAACGGCGAAGAGGACGCGGCAAAGAAGTGGTATCGGAAGATCGTCGGCGCTTTCCCCAACTCGCCGGCGGCCCAAAAGGCGGCCGGGGCGCGGACCCGACTCGATTCGATCGGCAGGCGGATCAAGCTAACCGGGCAAAGCCCCTTGGGAAGCCCAGTCGATCTGGCCGGCTATCGCGGAAAGGTCGTGCTGATCCAGTATTGGGCCACCTGGTCCGCCCCGGCCAAGACCGACATGGCCACGCTGAAGGAACTGCGGAACAAGTACGGCCGCTCGTTCACCGTCATCGGCGTCAACCTGGACAACAACGTAGAGGACTTGAACGCCTATCTGACAGAGAACCCGTTGCCCTGGAAGCAGATTTACGAGAAGGGGGGCATGGACAGCCGCCCGGCAAACGCGCTGGGAATCCTCACCGTGCCGACGATGATCCTCGTGGATCAACAGGGTAAGGTCGTCAACCGCAACGTCTCGACGGTCGAATTGGAGTCGGAACTGAAGAAGCTGATCCGGTAGAGGTCCAATTTCCGAGCGGCGGGCTTTCCTTGCCACATTCCACCTCTTGTTGCCACGCTCCGCGTGGGAACGAGTAGGATTGTTTCAGCTGCCGAAGGACCGCTCCTCGGTCAACAGTCGGTCGATCATGCACTGCGCGTCGTCGGCCGCGCTCATCACCCGTGCAAACCACAGCGACAAGCACAAGCCGGCGTCGTCAAACACTTCCTCTGGAAAACAGCCGACGATGCTGGCGGCGATCCGCGCGTTGAGGTCCGGGTTTGGGCTCGCCGCCGAAAACGGCGTCTGGAACTTATCGGTGGAATGACCCGCTGGATGGTTCGCCAAGAAGGTTTCCGGCGATTCGACCTCCTCGAGCAGCAGTTCGGTCCAACGTTCCGCATGTCGGCGAAGGCGGTTCAGTTTGACCGCGGCCTGGGCGTCGATTTCCGAGACACGCAGCAACAGCGACAGCGCTCGGTGCCGTGCTTCGGCGTGTCCGATCATCACGCTCCGCGCGACCGGCTCCGCTTCGTCGGTCCCACGCCGCCGGTCGTAGGCCGAAAGCACGGCGGTCCAAATCTGTGTAAGGATCTCGCCGGCCAGAATCTCCTCGATCGTGCCGCGTAGCTGTTGATGGGAAACATTGTCGCCCTTTAGGGTCCGTGCCCAGCAGTCCAGCCGCACTTTCGAGCAGATCCAGTATTGTTCGATGCAGTCAGCGGGAATCCGCCAGTCTCCTTTGGTCAACGCCGTGCAGTGCGTTACAACCATCCCGGCCAGTTCGACAATCTCGCGTGTGTGCATGTGGGAGATGTACTGCAAAAGATGTACCAAGCTGACACAACAAACTGCTGCCTCGCGAGGGATTGTTATAAGTCAAGTATCCAAAAGAAGTTACGAGAGTATCTGGCCCGATTTTGTTGCTTGCTATGTTACAATCTTGTTGTCGCCCGGCAACCTTCTTGTTTTATCTAGGTCTCACGCGAAAAGAAAGAAATTTATCAGGTGGGGGTTGACACCACTAGTGGTCTGTCCAGTTAGAGTTTACTAATGATAAACCTTTGACAAAACGCACGGACCGGCGTGTTCATCTTGACGAACGAACTCGGGATACAGGCGACGCAGTTTGATGCGAGCGTCATCGGTTGTGAACTGCCAGTTGACCTGGGTAGCATGAAGATTGCGATCGTCTTCCCATGCGGCAGCCTCGTTCGCCAAGCGCTGCCCGTCGTCGATTCGACGAGCCAGGCATTGCCGCCCGAGCACACTCAATTCACATTCCGCGATGTTCAACCAACTTCCGTGTTTAGGCGTGTAATGAATCTCCAGACGTTCCGTCAACCGCCGGGCTTCGCTCGGAGCGAACGCCTCGTAGAACGACGCGGGCGAATGGGTATTCAAGTTGTCCATGACCAGTACAACTCGCTCTGCAGCCTGATACTTTTCGTCCAAGAGGTCTCGCAGCGCGAAGGCCCAGTCCACACGAGTCCGCCGTTCCGTTACTCGGACATGCCGGTAGCCGTGAAGAGGTTCGACGAACATGAAAATGTTGCACGTACCGAAGCGTTCGTATTCCGAGTCATACCGCAGCGGTTGACCGGGACACAACGGCAACGGCTGCCGAACTTCGCCTACGAGTTGTTTGCTGGCTTCATCCATGCAAATCACGGGAAAGCGGGAATTGTAGGGCCTGTGGTAGACTTCGAGGACATCTTCCATCCGCCATACAAACTCGCCATCGTGTTTTTTTGGAAGACACCATTGCTGTTTCAGCCAAGGCTTAACTGCATTTTTTTTAGCGTACTGCGTACCGTTTCGGGGCTAATGGAATGCACGACTTCAAACTCGACCAGTTTGTCGGCGAGCATCCGCAACGTCCATCGCGCCCGCCCTTGGGGGACGGGGCCGCAACAGGTGGCCACAAGTTTCGCTTCTGCTACGCCGTCCAGCTTACGTGAGCGAGACGGGCAATCCTGTTTCTTCCGGCGGAGCGCGGCTTCCAGTCCTTCTTCCACCCATCGTCGGCGAACATTGAAAACAGTTTTGGCGGTGATACCGAGGGCTTCTGCGATTTGGATGTCGGATCGTGCCTCGCCGTCTTTGCCCTGGTCCGCCTTCAGCAGAATCCGGGCACGCGCAATGGTAAGCGCCGATGCCTTTCCCTTACGCACCAAGGCTTCGAGTTCCGCCCGCTCCGTCTGCGTCAAACGAACAATGAATACCTTTTTCATGGCTACATCCTTGTATTGCCGGCC
>CBDAFL010000277.1:0-21695 GCA_965195225.1 uncultured Thermoguttaceae bacterium | reverse complement strand
ACGTAGGCGGGCTGATGATGGACATGGATCGGGTCCAAGCGTTCGCTGCCGAGCGTGGGTTGTGGGTAGTCGAGGACGCCGCACATAGTTTTCCGGCGGCGTATCGGACCAGAGGCCAGAGCGACACTACAAGCGAAGAATTCCCGAACTCCGAACCCCGAACCCCGAATCCCGACGTTGAACTTTCCTGGCGCCGCTGCGGCGAGAACACCGCCGCGGTCTCTTGCTTTTCCTTCTACGCCAACAAGACGATGACCACCGGCGAAGGGGGAATGGCCGTGACCGACGACGAGCAGCTTGTCGCGAGGATGCGGCAGATGTCGTTGCACGGCCTGTCGCGCGACGCCTGGAGGCGTTACGCCGGCAATCACGCCTGGGACTATAAAATCGTCGCCCCGGGCTACAAGTACAACATGACCGACATCGCCGCCGCCATCGGACTGCACCAGCTTGCCCGGGCCGAGGAGAACCGGCTCGAGCGTCAGTCGATTGCCCGGTTCTTCCGTAAAGAGCTGGCCGAAATAGATCAAATCGAGTTGCCCCCCGATCCACCCGATCGCGTTCATTCCTGGCACCTGTTTCCGATCCGTTTGCGCCTGGATCGGCTGTCGATCGACCGGAACGCGTTCATCGAGCGGTTACGTGAGCTCGGCGTCGGCTGCTCGGTCCACTGGCGGCCTTTGCACCTGCATCCCTACTACGAAGAGACCTTTGCTTGGCAGCCGGAGCATTTTCCGGTCGCATCCCAACAGTGGCCTAGGCTTGTCAGTCTCCCCTTGTTTCCGGGAATGAGAGAGGAAGAATATCGCCACGTGGCCGATGCGGTCCGCCGTCTTTGCCGACAGAACAGCGCATGAATCAGACATCGACACAAGCTCCTCTTTGGCCGGAAGGCAAACGATTCGCCTTCACGGTCTTCGACGATACGGACTCGGGCACTTACGAAAATCTGCGCGGCGTTTATGCCTTGCTGGACGAACTAGGCTTTCGCACGACCAAGTCGTGCTGGGTCAAGCGCGGCGACCCCAAATCAGGCAAATATCCCGGAGAAACGCTCGACGACGAACAATACCGCAATTGGATATTGGACCTTCAGTCAAAGGGATTCGAGATCGGTTGGCACGGCGCCACCTGGCACTCCGCGCGTCGTCGGGAAGTGGCCGAAGCGCTCGACCGATTCGCCGAGGTCTTAGGACACGATCCGGCGGCGGCCGCCAATCATACCGGCGCTCGCGAGTCAATCTACTGGGGCAATCACCGCCTGACCGGCTGGCGGCGGACGGTATACAATCTTCTAACCCGCTATCGAAACAGCGGCAAGTACGGCGGTCACATCGAGGGTAACGATCTTTTTTGGGGAGATATCTGCCGGCAACGCATCAAGTACTACCGTAATTTTACCTTCCGCGACATCAACACATTGAAGGCTTGTCCCTTCATGCCTTACCACGATCCGTTGCGGCCGTACGTCAACAACTGGTTCGCCGCGTCCGACGGCCATGACGTTCAAGCCTTCAACCACTGCATCGGCGAAGCGGAACAGGACCGCTTGGAGGAGGAAGGCGGGGCGTGCCTCATGTACACCCATTTCGCCATCGGCTTCGGTGAGCCTCAAGGCGTGAACCCCCGGTTCGAGGAACTGATGCGGCGGCTGGCAAAAAAGAACGGCTGGTTCGTGCCCATCGGTGTTCTTCTGGATCACCTTCTGGAACGTCGCGGACCCCGACAAATTACCGCCGCCGAGCGAAGTGGCCTGGAAACCCGTTGGCTTTGGGAAAAGATTTTCGTCGGCACAACGTGATCACCATCCAACCCTACGCCGAGCAGCACGTTGAGGCGGTCCGCCGTTTCAACGATCGCCTTAAAGCCGGCGGCGCGAAAAGCCGCTTCCCCCTTTCGCCCGTTCCTGCTTGGTTGCCGAAAATCGCCGGCCGAAAGATATTCCAGGAATACTACCTGGCCGTCGAAGACGAAGATGTGGTCCGTGGCGGCTACATCCTAAAACACCAGGATTTCTGTATTAAGAATCGCGTTTTTCAGATCGCCGACTATCATCTGCCGATCTCCGAGGGAGCAGTCAATAAAAGTTATCCGCAGATAGGCGCCATGCTGCTGCGCGACGCTATCGGCCGGCAGCCGCTGTTGTACGGCCTGGGCATCGGCAGCTACCAGGAACCTCTCGCCAGGATGTTGCAGGCGGCCGGCTGGAACATGTTTTCAGTCCCGTTCTTTTTTCGGGTCGTCCGACCGACGGCTTTTTTGCGGAACATCGCCTTCCTCCGCCGTTCTGCCGCCAAACGGATGGCCCTAGACCTTTCGGCTGCTACCGGCTTGGGATGGTTGGGTATTCATGCTTTCCAGGCGTTTCCCGCCCTAAAAGAAGCCAAAGTCCCAACCGCCGAGGCCGAGCCGGTCGATGAGTTTTCCGATTGGATGGACGAACTCTGGAATTCGTGCAAGGAGCGGTACGGCATGTCGGCCGTCCGCGACGCCGAAACACTTCGCATATTATATCCCAAAAACAACGACAAGTTCATTCGCCTGAAAATTAGCAGCCGGTCGCGGCCGATCGGTTGGGCCGTGGTCCTCGATTCTCAACTGTCCGGCCATAAGCACTTCGGCGACATGCGCCTCGGATCGATCGCCGATTGCTTTGCGTCCGTCGCGGACGCCGCCGCGGTCGTTGGCGCCGCACGACGATACCTCGAGTCGCGGGGAGTCGATTTGATCGTCTCCAACCAATCGCACATCGCCTGGCAACGGGGATTTCAACAGGCAGGTTTCCTCGGCGGCCCGTCGAACTTCATCTTCGCCGCCTCAAGGGAGCTAACGGAGTTGTTGCGGCGGGAGGGCGTCGAAAACGATGACTTGCATTTCAACCGTGGCGACGGAGACGGTCCAATAAACCTGTAGTACGGAGAACATCATGCCGGTGAACGAGCGATTGGCGGCTATCTTTGAAAAAGTATTCAGTGTCGAAGTCGCCGAATTCTCTCCCGACCTGACGCCTGAGGACGTATTGCGATGGGATTCGCTCGGACACATGACTCTAGTCATGGACCTGGAGGACACCTTCGGGGTCCACTTCGAGGTAGACGAGATCACCGAGATGACATCAGCCGGAAAAATTATTGAAATGCTCCAGGCGAAAGGAGCGGTAGGACAGGTTGCCAACCTGTCCCACGAACAAGGCGAAAAGAGTGAATGATTAACCGCCCCGGCAATTTGGCCGAAGCGATTCTCCGCGACGGGAAGGCGGACGCCCCGGCCATCTTCCACGGCGAGCGGCTCGTCACTCACGGCGAGTTGCGGGCCGCCGTGCGAGGATGGGACGCGCTGTTGCGTTCCGGTAATTCCTTCCGCGGCGAGCGGATCGGATTGCTGGCCGAAAACGGACCCTTCTTCGCCGCCGCGTACCTGGGTATCATCCGCGCCGGACTCTGCGCCGTTCCGCTGCCGGCCGATTGCAGCCGGGCAACGTTCGAGCGAATCGCCACCTCGACCGGCATGAGGCGGATTCTCGTCTCGGCCCGCTTCCACCCGCGAGTCAAACCGTGGGCCGAACCGCTCGGCGTGGAACTTGTCGTCGAGCCGGCCGAGCCGCCGTCGACAGACGCAAATCTTCCTCCGGCCGAGGTCGATCCCCGAAAAGACCTGGCCGCCATCATCTGGACCTCCGGCTCCACCGGCGACGTGAAAGGGGTCGAGGTCACGCACCACAACGTCCTGGTGAACACCGAGGACATTATCGGCTACGTGGGAATCGGTCCCGAAGACCGCGCGATGTGCGTGCTGCCGTTTTATTACTGTTTCGGCACTTCGCTGCTGCACACCCACTTGATGGCCGGCGGGTCGCTGGTCATCAACAACCGTTTCATGTTTCCCGAAAAGGTGCTCGACGAGATGCAGCAGCGGGAATGCACGGGACTGGCCGGGGTGCCGGCCACGTTCCAGATTCTGTTGCGCAAAAGCCGTTTTGCCGAGCGGCGGTTTCCCTCGCTGCGATGGCTTCAACAAGCGGGCGGCAAGTTGCCCGATCCCTTCATCCGCGAGATTCGTCGGGCGTTTCCCGCCGTGAAGTTCTTTATCATGTACGGCCAGACGGAGGCCACGGCGCGATTGAGCTACCTGCCACCCGAAAGGCTCGACGACAAGCTCGGCTCGATCGGCCAAGGCCTGCCGCACACGCGACTCGAGGTATTGCGGCCGGACGGTACGCCGGTCCGTCCGGGATCGGACGAGGTGGGCGAGATCGTCGCATCGGGCGAAAACGTAACGCCGGGCTACTGGAACGATCCGGCGGAAACCGCCCGATACTTCCGCGACGGACGGCTCTACACCGGCGACATGGCCCGGGTCGATACGGACGGATTCATCTACATCGTCGAGCGGGCAAGAGATTTCATCAAGGCGATGGGCTACCGCGTCGGGCCGAAGGAGGTCGAGGACGTGTTGGCCGAAATGCCCCAGATCGTCGAGGCGGGAGCGATCGGCGTCCCGGACGATCTCTGGGGCGAGGCGATCAAGGTCTTCGTCGTTACGATCCGACCCGGCCAACTAACCGCCGACGCGGTGCGGAACCACTGCATGGAACGGCTGCCGAACTACAAAGTACCCCAGCATGTGGAGTTTCTGCCGAGTCTGCCGAAAACCGGCAACGACAAGGTGGACAAGGAGTCGCTACGGAAGCGCGAGCGCGAAACCCCGAGCGGTTCGTCACAATGATTACCCAGCAAATCGACGCCCTGATCGGCGGCCCGCAGTATGCCGCCACGCAGTCTGAAAAAGACGCCGCGCTGACGCCGATCCTCCGCGAGCTTTGCCGGGAAGTTGCCGGCCGCTGCCCCGCTTACGGCCGGTTTCTCGACAAGTTCGGCGGCGATCCCGACTCCTGGCGACGTCCGGCCGACGTGCCGACGTTGCCGGTTTCGATGTTCAAGCGGTTCTTACTCAGCGCCGTGCCGCCGGAGAAGATCGTCCGCGAGTTGCTTTCATCATCGACCACCGGTCAGCAGCCGAGTCGGATTGTTGTCGACAAGACCACGGCGTTTCGGCAATCCCGGGCATTGGTGGCGATACTGAAGGAACACATCGGCAACCGGCGACGGCCGTTTTTGGTGCTCGACGCGGCCGACTCGACCGCTGCCGGTGATATCCTCACCGCCCGCGGCGCGGCCATCCGTGGCGTGGCCAACTTCGCCTCGGAAACCGTCTACGCGATGGATCGGGATTCCGGCGGCGACCTGTCGATCCAATGGGACCGCGTCGGCGACTTTTTCGCCCGACATCGCGGCGTGCCGGTGTTGCTGTTCGGTTTCACGTTTATCGTCTGGACCCGGTTCGTTCTGGAGGCCGAGCGGCGTGGAGCCGCTTTCGATGCGTCCGAGGCCGTTTTGCTGCACTCGGGCGGATGGAAGAAACTCGCCGATCAGGCCGTCTCGAAAGGCGAGTTTTCCGGGCGCGCGGCGGCGGTGCTCGGCGCCGCGACGAAAAACATACTCGACTTTTACGGAATGGTCGAACAAGTCGGCACGGTGTTCGTCGATTGCTCCTCGGGCAACAAACACGCGCCCGCCTTCGCCGACGTGATCCTCCGCCGCCCGCTATCGCTCCACCCGGTGGAAGTCGGACAGACCGGAATAATCGAGGTGCTCAGCACGCTGCCGACCAGCTATCCCGGCCACGCGCTGTTGACCGAAGACCTCGGCGCGCTGATCGGCGTGGACGATTGCCCCTGCGGACGCAAAGGAAAATACTTTCGTTTCACCAGCCGTGTCGAGCAGGCGGCGATCCGCGGCTGTGGAGACACGTTCGCACAATCCAGGGAATTGACGTGATTGCCCCGATAACATACAATGTCGTGTATAGTGTAATTGGTTCTCTAGGGTTCAGGGCAGTTTTTGCCTGGGGGGAGAAATCATGTCCATCTTGGTGTTCGATCAGTCCACTATCGATAAGCTCAAGACGGTCACCGTCGGTGCCGAGGTGCGAGACGAGCAAGGCACCCTCATCGGTTACTTCGTCGCTCCCGAGACCGTCGATCAGTACGAGTGCCCCGTAGGCGAAGAGGAATTGCTTCGTCGGTCACGCGAGGGAGAGGGACGCCCCTTGGCCGATATCCTGGGCGACCTGAGGAAGCGCTCGTGAAGTATACAGTGGTCTGGACTGTCGAGGCGGAAGGAGAGCTGGCGGCCATTTGGATCGATGCTGTTGACCGGAGCATAATTGCCCAGGCGGCGGAGTCCTTGGATCGTGAACTGGCCCAAAACCCGGCCGCCGTGGGTGAATCGCGGCCGAATTCTCAACGAATCGCTTATTGTCTGCCCCTTGGAATCCAATTCGAGATTTCCGAGGATGACCGCCTCGTCAAGGTACTCGCCGTGTGGTTATGTCACCGTATTGTCAAGTAGTTCGTGTTGCGGAAAGCGTCGTCGCTCCCTTGTCATTTTGAGCGAAGCGAATAATCCCTGCACTTCGAGACCCTTCGCTTCGCTCAGGGTGACGGAAATGGACCTTCCGCAACAGAAAACCAAGTAGGACGGCATATTTCAAGAACGTGAGCCTACAACGCGTTACTCCCGACGGAATTCAACCGGCAGGCGACGACTTCGCTCCGATCGTCGAGTCGCTCGGCAGGCAACGCGAGCGGATCGCCCGCGTGCCGGTGGACCGGCTGCTGGCGCTGCTGGACGACTTTGCCGGCCGGCTGTTGCGCGACCCGCGCACCGCCGGCTTGGAAGGCGCGATGTTTCTCGGCGCTTGGCTGCGACGCGGCAACCTGCGGCAGATGTTGGAGTTGAACCTGGGCGGAAATCTGGCCGCTCTGGACGGTTTCGTGCAACAGGGACGCAACTATCTGGCCGCCAAACCGCACGGACTGGTTTCGATGTGGATGGCCGGCAACGTGGCAACCCTGCCGATGTTCTCGCTCATCCCGGCGCTGCTGGCCAAGAACGTCTGCCTGATGAAACTCGCCTCGCCCGACCCCAACGGCATGGATCGGTTGCTGGCCGTGCTGGCCGAGTCCGTAGCGGAAGGCATCAGCGGCGCGGAATTGCTCGAAGCCACGGCCGTCGTCTGGTTCGATTACCGCAACCAGAAGCTAAACGAGCAAATGTCGCTGGCGGCCGACGCCAAACTCATCTGGGGCGGAACAGAAGCCGTTCGGGCAATCTCGCTGCTGCCACGCCGCGAACACTGCGTGGAGATCGTCTTTGGACCAAAATATTCGATCGGCGTTATCGGAAGCAAGCAATTGGACAGCGAAGACGGATTGGAAGCGGCCGTGGACGGATTCGTCCGCGACGTGGCCATCTTCGACCAGCGGGCTTGCTCCGCGCCGCAGACGATCTTCGTCGAGCGCAACCGGCGCCGTTCGCTCGACGAGGTGGGCGAGTCGTTCGCCCGGCGTCTGGCGCGACTGCCGCCGAAACCCGATCTGGACGCCTACACCACGGGGCGAATTCTGCAAGTCCGCGCCGAATGGGCAATGGATGAGTCGAAAGACGTGATCGCCTCCGAGGACGGCGCCAACTGGACGGTCTGCATGGACCGCGAGCCGTCGCTGAAGGAGGCCGTCCAATCGCGGACCATCTTCCTCAGCGAGGTCGAATCATGGCGGCAGATCGTGCCGCTGCTGGGGCCGAAGGTGCAAACCGTCGGCCTTGCACTGGGAGATCTCGACCAGTCGCTGGCCTTCGCCGAGGCCGCCACCGAAGCCGGCGTGGCACGCTGCGTACGCCCCGGCATCATGAACAACTACGAGTCGCCCTGGGACGGAAAGCTGTTGGTCGGCGAACTCGTCCGCTGGGTAACGCTGAAACCATAGCGGGTTTCTGCTCTGAAGTTGCGTAGGTGTGTAGCGGGCGGCGAGAGTTCTATTGTCCCATTCGGCCAAACTGGGTAAGATAGGCCCCCAGTCATTTTCATTCGGCTGGGGTAATCCGCGCACGGAAGGTGGAAATACTCGCCATTACTGGGGAACGGACTCCTATGGACACAATTCTAGTAACCGGCGGGGCCGGGTTCATCGGCGGTTGTTTCGTTCGGCAATGCATCGCCGAACGGGCCTGCCGCGTGGTCAATTTCGACAAGCTGACCTACGCGGGCAACCTCGATTCGCTTCGGTCGGTCGCCTCTAGTCCGCAATACGCCTTCGTCGAGGGCGACATCGCCGATCGTGAGGCCGTCGAGCGTGTAATCGCCGAGTACGAGCCGACGGCGATCGTCCACTTCGCGGCCGAGTCGCACGTGGACCGTTCGATCGAAGGGCCGGCCGAGTTCGTGCGGACGAACGTGCAGGGTACGTTCCAGTTGCTCGACTCCGCACGGCAGTATGTCGCCCGAATATCGACCCAACGGCGGGCCGATTTCCGCTTCCTGCACGTCTCGACGGACGAGGTTTACGGCTCCCTGGGACCGACCGGACTTTTCACCGAAACCAGCCCCTACGATCCCAGTTCGCCCTATTCGGCATCGAAGGCGGCGGCCGATCATTTCGCCCGGGCGTATTTCCGCACCTTCGGCCTGCCCTTGCTGGTGACGAATTGCTCGAACAATTACGGCCCCTACCAGTTCCCCGAAAAGCTGATCCCCCTGGTGATTCTGAACGCCTTGGAGGGGAAGCCGTTGCCGGTCTACGGCGACGGACAGAACGTGCGCGACTGGCTGTTCGTCGAGGACCACTGCCGGGCGTTGTGGCAGGTGCTGACGGCCGGACGCCCCGGCGAAACGTACAACATCGGTGGCAACTGTGAGCAGAAGAACCTCGACGTGGTCGAGACCATCTGCCGCACGGTCGACGAGCTTCGGCCCGGTTTGCCTCATACCCCCTGCGATTCGCTGATCACGTTTGTCCAGGACCGGCCGGGCCACGACCGCCGCTACGCCATCGACGCCGGCAAGATCCGCCGCGAATTGGGATGGCAACCCGAACACGACTTCGCCTCGGGAATCCGACAAACCGTCAAATGGTATCTCGACAATTCGCAATGGGTCTCGCGGGTCGCCAGCGGGGCCTATCGGCGCGAACGGTTGGGACTGCTGCGCGAGGACACCTGAAATATATTTTGTCGCGGTTTTGCAAGAGGAATAGGCCATGCAACAAACGAACGTCTTTCCAAAAGGGATCATTCTGGCCGGCGGATCGGGGACGCGGCTCTATCCGATCACTCGCGCGGTGAGCAAGCAGTTGTTGCCCGTCTACGACAAGCCGATGATCTATTATCCGCTCTCGGCGCTGATGTTGGCCGGCATCAGGGACATTCTCCTGATCTCCACGCCGCAAGACATCGGCGCATACCAACGGCTTCTGGAGGACGGCGGCGACTTGGGTATCTCGATCTCCTATGCCGTCCAACCGGAGCCGAAAGGGCTTGCCCAGGCGTTTATCATCGGTCGGCGGTTCGTCGGCGACGACCACGTGGCCCTGATCCTCGGCGACAATATCTTCTACGGACACGGTTTCCAGGCAAACCTGGATAGCGCGGCAGCGCGGACGACCGGCGCCACGAACTTCGCCTACAGGGTGAAAGACCCCAAGCGGTATGGCGTGGTGGAGTTGGACGCCGAGGGCAAGGCCGTCTCGATCGAGGAGAAGCCGCAAAAGCCCCGTTCCAATCTGGCCGTAACCGGCCTCTATTTCTACGACAACCAGGTTGTGGACATCGCCGCCGATCTGAAGCCCTCGGCGCGGGGCGAGTTGGAAATCACCGACGTGAACCGCCGCTACATGGAGCAGGGCCGGCTCTTCGTCGAACAACTGGGACGCGGCTTCGCCTGGCTGGACACCGGCACCGAAACGTCGCTGCTCCAGGCGGCCGATTTCGTCCGCACCATCGAGGACCGCCAGGGGCTGAAAATCGCTTGCCTCGAGGAAGTGGCCTTCCGCAAGGGATTCATCGACGCCGCCCAACTTGAGGCCCTGGCCAAGGGTTTCAACAACCGCTACGGCCAATACCTGCTGGGGTTGTTGGATTGACGACCAATTAAGGATCAGCGAATCAATAACTTGGTGAAATTCCAATGAGGGTGGCACGTCCCTGAGCGCAGCGAAGGGCGTGGTTTGGTCGTGTACCACGCCCTTCGCTGCGCTCAGGGACGTGCCACCCCCAGTCGAAAGCGGCAGTTATTGATTCGCCGGTCCTAAGCCGCTCGTCCCCACGCTCTGCGTGGGAACCAGGAAAAGCGAGGGCAAGTCCTCGCACTCTAAAGATGATGGTGAAACGGAAAATCATCGCAGCGGTCGCGGTGGTTGGCTTTGCCGGCGCGGTGCTGTTCCACGCGCCCCTGTTGCGAGGTCTGGCCGACCCGCTGATCGTCGACCAGACGACCGACGACTACGACAGTATTTGCATCCTCCCCTCGCTCCAAACACCCGACGGCGACCGCTGCTACGACGTGGCCGCCTCCTTGTTCCGCAAGAATCCTTCCGCCCAAGTGCTGATAGTTGTACATCCGCCGAATCGGATTGTAGAAGCCGGCGCACTTGCTTCGTTCGAGACGATCAGCCGGCGGGAATTAGGCGTTCGAGGAGTTCCGGGGGACTCGATTTTGATCTTGCGGAGCCGATGGATCGACGATTGGGCCGCCGCCGAGGCGCTGGCCGGCCGGTTGCGCGAACGCCCCGAGTCTTCCGTGCTCCTGCTTTGCGCCGAGTTCCACAGTGCTCGGGTCCGCGCGGTATTGAACGACGTGCTCGATCCGGCCGCGGCGAAGCGGGTGCGGGTAATGCCATTGCCCGACCGTCGATTCGACCAAACCAACTGGTGGAAGTCCAGGCGCGGGGTGCGCGCGTTGGGTATGAATTGGCTCGTCCGTCTGCAAGGCTGGCTGGGGGGCCAGGCAGCGCACCCGCCACGCAAAAACGCGGATGACTATCGCCGCGACATCATAAAATCCTGGCGGGAGGAGACGCCATGAACCGACGACGGCGTCTGAGCATCTCGCTGCTGTTGGCCGCGGCAATCGCGTTCTCGCTGTGGATTGCATATCCTTGTCTTTTGCGAGCAATGGCGAGGTGGCTTGACGTGGGCGAACCGCCCCGCCGCGCCGATTACGTCCTGCTCCTGGGCGGCGACCAGCAGACGCGGCCGTTCGTCGCCGCCGCATTGGTCAATGAAGGCTGGGCACGGCGCGTGCTTGTCTGTGAATCGGCGCCGACGCCCCAATCCATCGACGGGATTCTTCCCCCAGCACATGAAATCAGTTGCCGAATTCTCTTGAACCAAGGAGTGCCGCCGGACGACGTCGTCGTTCTCCGCGGCGCGGTGGCGACGACCCACGACGAAGCCAAGACCCTGGCAACCTTTCTCGAAGACCATCCGGACGTACGCGTTTTGGTGGTTACCAACGATTACCACACGCGGCGGAGCCGTTGGATTCTTTCCCGATCGCTGGCCGACCGGTCCGACGCGGTGTCGTTCGTCTCGGCACCGACTGATTATTGCGACATGGACCGGTGGTGGAGGGACCAATGGGGAATGAAGTTCGTCGCCTCCGAATACCTCAAACTCGCGTTCTACTTCGCGCGCTATGGACATTTATCCCACTGGCTGGCGGCCTGTGGCGTCCTTGCAATCGTCGCTGCATGGATTCGGCGGCGTCAATCGGTTCCCGGTCAGACACACTGACCGGTGCATTGACGGCCCTCCGCGCTATTGCTACCGGACGTAATACGCGCCGGCCTGCCCTACGCCGTTCCAGCGGTTGGGGAAGTAGCCGGCGTTCGCCGTCCAGCGCGGCGAGTAATCGCCGTTGTACGGATCGGCACTGGCGCGAGGTCGAGAGTTTGAGAATCCGAACCACCTCATCGACTCGAGCCGCCGGGCCCGTTGCCGCGCGCGATACTCCGCTTTGGCGCGGACCATCATCTTCGGATTATTGTATTGCTGCATTGCCTGGTCGTAGAACCACATTTCCGGCGTGGCTTTCAGTTCGCCGGGCGAGACGACGGAGTTTAGCCCCAGGCCGGTGTCCAGTGGCTTCTGGGCTTGCGCCACCCCGCTGGTCAGAAACAGTGGCAAGGCCAATAAGATCGCAAGCCGCTTCATGGGTTCCCCCCCTTTTATGCGTGCGTTAGATATTGTTGCGACACAAGCCGCTATAGAAGACTTTCGGCCTGCGGTGGCAGTGGTGTTTAGGCGGGTTCTGATGATTTTCCGACCCGAGGCCCCAATCGGCGGTCGAATCTCGGCACTATGAGGATAGCCGGCAGCCTGCTGAAAAAGCTGTGGAAGGCGTCTCTGGACGCTGATGATGGGGCAAAACCCACGAAATTCGGCGACTGGAGTCGCCTCCTGCAATCGAAATGATGGTTTTTTCGACGGGCTGCTCGTAGCCCGGCAACGTACAAACTCGACTCCCGGCGGGAAAATTCTGCGCATTCCCCCCAGGTTCCGCCAAGCAGCCGGATTTGCACTCTTGCAAGAGGCAACGGCCGACAGAGATATTCCCGCGGGGTTGGCGGGAAAAACTTGCCGACGGTAAAATTCTCGTGGTTTCTTTGTTTGGCGTATGGAATAATTACCCGGCGGTTGGTATCTTACTATTCGGCAGGAGGGTTTCCTGCCACGTACGCCCGATCACCAAAGATGTTCTTTAGAAAAGGTGAACCCATGAAGAAGTTTATGACTTTCGTGATGATTGCGACCATCGGCATGTTCTGCTCGCTCGGCTGCACCAAGGAAGCGCCGACGCCAACGCCGGATCCGGTGGAGGTCGACACCCCCGATACGCCGCCAGTGGATACGCCGGCCGTGGATACGCCGCCAGCGGATGTGCCCGCCGAGCCGGCAGTCGAGTAAGGCGGTGTGTGAAGTCGTTTCATCAATGAAGCCATCTTGATCGGCGCCAGAAGACGGGGGTGCCGGAGATTGCGACATTAGAGAGGAAGGGTTGCCCGAGCGGCGGCCCTTCCTCTTGCGTTTTCTTGGGCGTTGCCCGTCCGTGTACAGACGCCGAACACCCTGATATGACAGGGGTTTTTCACGCCGGACCAAAAGAGCATCCAGGCCATGTCTGTCGTTGGTATTCGTTTACCCGATAGCCGTGGTGACGATTGGGTGCTACGCGGGGTGCTGGGCCTCGATCCGTTCGGCAACGATTAGCCCCCGGTGACTTCGCCTTCATTTAGCCCCCGGTGAATACACCGGGGGCAAGCGGAGCTTACCCATGGCACCCGGCATGGCACTCACGATGGCTACACGCCCACCAACTCGTGCTCCCGCACCGGCTCAGCGGGAACGACGATCGGCTGGGCGAGCGGCGGCGGGGAAACCGGCGGGGCGGTGGAACGGCAGAGCGGCAACTCGGGACGGTCCGCGACCGAGGCGTTCCGCTCGCAGAATGTCGGCGGCTCGTGGCTGAATCCGGCGGCCAAACGCTTTTCTTCCTTGCGAATCCGGCCCAATAGCCAACGTCCGCCGATGGCCGAGAAAAGACGCGACTTCCAGCCGAACTCGGCGTGCAACTCGCGCAACAACGCCGACATCCTGGCGTGCATCACCGGATCGTGGCGGTAGTAGAGCTTCGACGCGGCGACCACCGTGGAGAACGTGGTGGCCAACTCCCGGGCCTCCCAGGCGTAGCGGCGGCGGACGCACGGGTCCGCGTGGTTCTTATGCCGCTTCCAGCCGGCCAACGTGGTGCGGACAATCCGCACGGTGCTAGGACCGTTTATCTGAAAATCGCGGTCGAACGCCCGGGGCATGATCTCGGTGGTTTGCTCGTCGTCGAGCGACGGGTGGCGATAGTTGAGGATCGACTGCCCGTGAATGTCGCTCGGGTGGTACTCGCTATCGTCCTTCATCAGGCCGGCGGCCGAAAGCTCCGCGTGCAACGGCGTGCCGGGGATGGGCGTGTAGAGCATGAACTGGTGGAAGTCGGTGTCGTGCCGGACGGCGTGGTCAATCGCCTCGTCGATGTTTTCCGGCGTGTGGTCTTCCAGGCCGAGGATCGTCGAACCAAGCACGCGGATGCCGTGCGATTGCAAGTGGCGGACCAGCTCGAAGGTGTCCGTGCCGGCCAGTTTGGCGTATTGGCTGTCGCGTCCCTCGATACCCATCCAGACCCAGGAGATACCCAGCCGGATAAGTTGCTCGATCGAGTACGAGCGGAGCACGTTGGCCGAACTGAACACGTATAGCGCCCAGGATTTTTCATGCCGCTCGATCAGTTCCAACAGCCGCAGGGCGCGGTGGCGATGGAAGAGAAAGTTTTCGTCCATGATGAAGAACGAGCTGACGCCCATCTCGCGTTCGACCTGACACATAACGTCGAACAGTTCGTCGCCGGTCTGATAGAAATCGACCCATTTCCCCTTGCCGCCGAACATGGCCGAGGTGGAGCAGAAGTTGCATCCCAGCGGGCAACCGACCGAGGGAATGATCGTGGCGGCCACGTCTTCGCGGCGCTCGGAAGTATCGACACCCAAGTTCCGCGTACCCATGCCCGAGGAGATCATCGGATGGCGGAGCGGTTGGTCTTCGTCCTCGCCGAGGTATCGGCGGAACCAGCGCACGCCCTCGCCGCGGACGACGTGGTCGGCGTCGATCCGCTCGGCCAGATTGGGTACGTTGGCGATGTGCCCACCGACGACGATCTCGGCGTCCGGCTGATACTGCCGAATCAATTCGCACATCTTCCGCACTTTGTATTGGTTGGGGATGATCGACGAGATTCCGACCACGTCGTAGCGGTGCGTGCGAAGCTCCTCGATGAAGCGGTCCAGCGTGGGGAAGTCCAACAGCGTGCATGGGGCGGCGATGTTCGACTGAATCATCATCAGCCCCCAACTGCGATGAAACATCCGCAGCGAGAACGCGCCTTGCGTGCGCGTGACTTGATTATGATAAAGCTCCATCGGGTTCAACCGACGGCTGCCGTACTGGTCGTCCTGACCGTAGGGGCCAAAGACGCTGGAGAGCAGCACTCTGGCCCGCGATCCGGCCGGGTGCGAGGCGCGAAAACAATGTTGGGTGGGTTCAACGGGCAAACGGTGTGACTTCACGGGCGTGGGACTCCATATAACTCGCGGGTTCTTCTCTGATCCGAATAATCTATTATATTGGTTGTCGCCTCAACCCGAATGGCCACTATGTATGCGTTGTGTAATAGCTCGGTAATAGTTGCACTAATGTCGGTTAATTACCGCCCCCGCGACAAAGGCAACAGCCACCGGGGTGGTTGCTGCTGGCGTAATCGTCCGTGAAAAGGTAAGCTAATAGAAGATGGCCGTATGGCTTCAACTACTGAAAGGCGAGAGCCGTTGCCCCCGTGGCGGGAGATAAATCATAATGGTTCACGTGACAATCGAGATGCCCGAGGAAGCGCTGGCCGTGTTCCATGCGGCGCCCGATGCGTTTGCGCGCGAGTTGCGGCTGGCGGCCGCCGTTAAATGGTACGAATTGAGGCGGATATCGCAGGAACGCGCGGCCAAGATCGCGGATGTCTCGCGCGCCGAATTCCTCGACGCGCTAGGTCGGTTCAGCGTCTCGCCGTTCCAGTCGTCAGCGGAAGAAATTATCGACGAGGCGGGCCGTGAATGATACGTGGATTACAAACACTTCGCCGATCATTTCGCTGGCCAAGATAGATCGGCTGCATCTGTTGACGAAGCTGTGCCGCGAGTTGTTGGTGCCGCGGCCGGTGGTTGCGGAAATTCTCGATGGACCTGTTTCAGATCCGGCTCGACAGGTTTTTGAACATGGTTGGGGAATCATTGTTTCTCCAAAAGACGTTCCATCGAAATTAGTCGAATGGGGGTTGGGGCCAGGCGAAACAGCCGTCCTGGCCGTCGCCTTGGAGAGAAACTCGGCAACCGCCGTGCTCGACGACGCCGCGGCACGCACTTGCGCCAAGGCCATGCGGATCGAAGTTGTCGGAACACTCGGCGTGGTGCTTCGTGCCAAGCGGAAAGGCCTGATTCCTTCGGCGGCCGACGTGCTTAAAACGCTTATCGAGGCCGGTCTGCATTTGGACCAGGAAGTGGTCGCCTCCGCGCTGCATGGCATTGGGGAAACATGGCGGCAACCGACCACCGAGAGTGAAAATCCGAGAATGTAATAGAGTATTGGATGTTCCGGAGCAAATTGACCTTGCTCTGAATGTACACCTGACTATACCAAAGAAGAGATTGTTTTTGCCGGGGGGCGATTCCGTGTTATGAGAATCACGACCAAGCAGTTCGCTGCGCCTACCCTCTGATTTCTAGTTGCCGGTCGGCCGGGCTGCATTTCATTCCGTACAATTATGCCCTCACGACGTTCACTAAGTACGCCGATCCTGCTGGCAATTGCCATGATCTCCCTGCTGATCGTGCTTACGGTCGGCTGGGTGCTGCTGTCGGTCTTCGGCGCGATGGAAGACACCAGCCATTCCGGCGTATATTGGGCGTTGCTCTCGATCGGATCGACCTTTATTCTCCTGTTGCTGGTCGGTGTGGTTCTGTACCTGATCCTTTCGATCAAGGCCATCAATCTCACCCGACGGCAGTCGAACTTCATCGACAGCGTCACCCACGAATTGAAGTCGCCGATCGCCTCGATGAAACTCTACCTGCAAACGCTCAGCCGACACCAGGTCGATCGGCAGGTGCAGGCCGACTTCCACCGCTCAATGCTCGAAGACCTCGAACGGCTGGACCACCTGATAAACCAGATGCTCGAGACCGGACGGCTGGACGCCGAGCGGTCGGACGACGATATCGAGGACGTGGAATTGGACGGGCTGCTGCGGGACTGCGCGGCGTCGGTCTGCATGAACTACCGCGTACCGGCCGACACCGTCCGGCTCGACCTGCAACCGTGCATTGTCCCCGCACATCGGATGGACCTGGACATCGTCTTCCGCAACCTGATCGACAACGCGGTGAAGTACGCCGGCGCGACGCCGCAAGTCGAGGCGAGTCTGCGCCCGACGGACAACGGACGGGTGATCGTGCGGATCGCCGACAACGGACGCGGAATACCATTGCACCTGCGGCGAAAGATTTTCGGCCGCTTCGTCCGACTGGGGCTGGAACTGGAGCGGGAAAAGCCCGGCACCGGATTGGGACTCTACATCACCCGAACGCTGGTCCGCCGCTTGCGCGGCTCGATCCGCGTCCGCGACCCCGACGGCGGGCAGGGAACCGTATTCGAGGTGCAACTGCCCGGAAGGATCATGCAAATCTGAAATCTCAAATTTGCAATATGCAATCATGCCCGACAACGAACACATCCTGGTCGTCGAGGACGAAGAACACCTGGCCGCGGGCATCAAGTACAACCTGCTGGCCGAGGGCTACCGCGTCACCACCGTCGGCGACGGACCATCGGCCCTGAACATCCTCCGCGAGAAACCAGGCGAAGTCGATCTGGTGATCCTCGACCTGATGCTGCCGGGCATGAGCGGCTACGCGGTCTGCGAGGCGCTTCGGGCCTTCGACATGGACACACCCGTGCTGATACTCACCGCCCGAACCTTGACCGAGGACCGCGCCCGCGGCTTCGACTCCGGCGCCAACCAGTATCTTACCAAGCCGTTCGACCTGGATGAGTTTCTCAGCCGGATAAAGAATCTGTTTTGCTTCCACAGCCGTCGGCAACAGCAGCGGCGGAAACAGCCGGGCGACCGGCCGCTGTTCGAGTTCGCCGACGCCAAGGTCAATTTCGAGACCTTCGAGGCGACCGTCCGCGACGAACCGGTCCGCCTGACGCAACTCGAGATGACGCTGTTGCGTTACTTTGTGGACAACGAGGGTCGGGTGATTCCCCGCGGCGAGTTGCTGGAAAACGTTTGGGGTATGCCCGGCACGATCAACACCCGCGCCCCCGATCAGTTCATTCGCCGGCTACGAAAGACATTCGAGCCGGACCCCGCCCAGCCCCGCCACTTCCTCACCATCCGCGACGCCGGCTACCGCTTCGTGGCCGAGCCGGAAGAGTAGGCCGGGTCCGTGACCCGGCAGTAGCAGGCATACTCCGTGTGCCGTCGGCGCCTCTGCTAAACTTATGCCGCTTGAGTTGGTCGGGTGGCATGGGCCGGGGTTTAAACGGCTGCCCCCCCGGAGACAAGTGGTCTAATCGTATCTCCCGATGGGCGGCTTGGGTGCTCTTAAGGCAAAAAATCGGGACGGGGCCGGAATATTCCGCCCCAAATGCTGGACTCGGAAGGGGACGCTATGATAAAATCAGCACCATCGTCGATTTGAATCCGCGCCTTGACTTAACGCCAAACGGAAAATCCAGAATACAATCGTCCGAGTGATGACGAACCGGTGGTGGACATGGGCAAGTGTCCGCCTCAATACGACCAACGTCGGGGGGTTATCGAAATGAAGTGTCACCGAATTGCAGCGGGCGTGATCGGCCTGTGCGTGCTGTTGCTTGGCGCCTCTTTGCAGGCGGGACTAATCATCGAGGATACGTTTACGGGCTATCCTGACAACGCGTTGATATCGGCTAACCCGGCGGGACCGGCCCTCGGATTGGCCGGTGACTGGACGCTTGTGCCGGACAATGACTTTTTTGTGAACAAAACTCGGGACGACGACAACGCCGGAACGGGCAAGGCCGTCTACGAACGGCCTCCCACGGACAACGGCACCCGCACGGCGACGCGGAGCACCTCGGCCGACCACGTGCTCTTCCAGAAAGACGGCGATGTGTTCTATGCAAGCTTCCTGATTGATCCCGCGCGGGATTACGGAGACATGACGTTTGAACTCGAACTCTCGAATCTCGGCGGCGGCATGTCGAACTTCGCGTTTGGAATAAGTAATCACGAGTACATCGTGGGTAACGGCGGCAGCGATGCCGATGTCAGTGGTGGCGAGGTGACCGCCGACGAGCAACTCGTACTCGTCCGGATCGAGTATGGCGACGCGAATAACGGCCCGGACGACAACGAGGTTGTCACGCTTTGGGTCGACCCCGTCGAAGAGTCGAACGCGCCGGTGATCGACGGCGTCTCGATAGACTTTCTGAATCGTGGCGGAGGAAAAATCACAGCCGTCTCAATCCGAGGCGATTGGATGTACGGTCATCCGGCCTTCTTCGACAACCTCCGTGTTGGTACTTCATTCGCGGCGGTTGTCCCGGAGCCCTCGGCGCTATCGCTTCTGGCAATGGGCCTCATCATCCTGATTCCCATGATTAGGCGACGTCGATAGCCTCCCGAGGCTTCGTGGCCGTGCTACATCTTGGGCGGACAAAACATGCTCAACTGCGCCGCGACAGGAACAATTGAATTATGTACCAGAACAGCAAGGCGACCGCCGCGAACAACGCCAACGACGCCGCGACGTGCTGGCCGATCCGATAATGGAGCATCACGTTCGACGTGTAGTAGAGAATATAGCCGCAGGCCAACGCGATCATCGCGTAGGTGAAGATCGGCCCCAGGTTGAAGTTGAACAACAGAGCGACGACGATTAACCCCATCGCCGCAAAACCGCCGAAGACCAAAACGGTCCGCAGGAACGAAAAATCCTTCCGGGTTACAAAGACGATTGCGGTCAGAACGCCGAACAGCGCAAGCGTTGCGACGGCGGCCGACGGAATAATGTTCGGATCAATGCTTTTGGCGACGTAAAGCAAGGGGACGAAGATTATCGCCTCGGCGACGACGTACAGCCCGAGGCCCATGTACTGCTTCGGCAGATTTACGGCCGAGAGGGCCCATCTGTTCGCTACATGGCTGACGAGCATGAACAGTCCGAGCACGACCAGCCAACCGATGTTGCCGTAGCTCATCATCATGCCGACAAGGCTTTCGGTGATGGGCAGATGGAGCAGCACGGCCTCCAGAGCGACGAACGCCGCGATGGCCCCGGCCAGATGCAGGTAGGTTTTCGTGATGAAGTCGCTTCGCTCATCGGCGGCTGCCTGCGCGGCGAAGACGCCCATCGGCGATTGGTACTGGTTCTCGGCGTAGTTCATGGCATGATCCTGTTTTATATTCGAGGGACGGCGGCTTATCGGCCGGAAAACACCAACGCGTAAGCGTTCACGGGTTGCCTGGGGACTGGTCCATTTTTCGGCCGAAAAACACATTTTGCGGGCAAACGGTTGGCCGAAAACATGGACCCGTCCCCTTCTCGCGGCCGACGCAATTATAGCTTAAACGGCCGGCCGGAAAAGATCGAATTCCGGCGATATTTGGGCCGTTCACGGCCCTTTCCGCGTAAGCGGTAATAGGCCCGGCGTTCAGAGACAGTCCGGTTTTTTTGGAAGTGTGGGCATTTCGGGAGTTTTTATCCCGAAGGGATTGTGTAGGATAGCCCTTCGGGCTATTCGGAAAACGTCGTAACCCTTTGCCAAATAACATCCTAAAAACCGGACTGTCTCTTTACGCCGGGTTGCGCGGGCACCGAACCACCTTTTCTTCCACGTTCCAACCACTGTGTCAGCCGCGTTCACGCGGCTCCTGGGCGGAGTTGGCGGGAGCCCGGTGAACCGGGCTGACAGCACTGTGGGCGAGACGAAACGGGTCCGGCATCCTCCTCAACTGTCCCCGTTATATTCGCGGCTCTAAGGTCAGCGGCAACGTGGAGCGATGGCACGACCGTCAGAAAACGAACGTTTTTCGATTCGACGGTGGTTATTATCACAGAGCGCCGCCCCCCCCGCCTTGTGGCACGAGGGACGCCGGGTTAGGATACTGGAAGTGGAAATCAGGTTAAAAGGCAGGTCAGACGACCACCGCACTGGCACATGAAAGCCTACAAGTTCCGAACCGTCGAGAGCTTTGACCGCGTCGCCGATATTCTCATCCACAATCGGCTTTATTGCAGCGAGGCCAACACATTCAACGATGTCCGCGAAGGGGATATTCGAGTCGGCAGCGACACTAGGCGAGAAATAGCCGCTATTGATTTTGGAGAGAGAGTCTGTGATGCGTTGGCACGTCGCCGAGTTTGTTGTTTCTGCAAGACGTTCGACAGTCATCTTTCGTGGGCACATTATGCAGGAGGCTTCAGTGGACTCGCGATCGAGGTGGATTTGCCGGATGCCGATGCTGTCGAGGTTCGCTACGATGATGATTTCGTATTCTTGTCCGACTTCTTGACCGCTGATGATGTTGACGGAGCAGCAAGTGCTGCGCTGTCCAGGAAGTATTCGGTTTGGAAGTATGAGCAGGAGGTGCGCGTAATCACGACTGAGAGATTCTATCAACTCACATCCCCCATCACCCGCGTTATCACGGGTTGCCGGATGAGCCCGGCGATGGTGAGTGTGCTCCATCTTGTCTGTAGCCACTACGGCATTCAAGTGGACCGAGCCATAGTCGCCGATTGGGGCGTTTACACCGTCGGGGTTCAGCCAATGGGATTGAGGCCAGAGATTGAGAATGAAACCGTCGCCTAATCAGTGCGGTGCAACGAAACGCCGCCCCCACTGTTGCAGCGGACGGTTTCCCCACATTTTTGTCCCGGAGGGACAGTCGACAATAGCCCAGCAGTTCACTGCTGGGGCGACGGGAAGCCCCCCTTGTTTCCCCACAAGTCCCGTAGGGACGGCCGAAAATTGACCACCACGGTTCGACCGTCCCTACGGGACGGATAATGGATTTGGTCGGCCCTCCTCCCCAGCGATGAACAGGATTATGCAAGTGCTAGCTTATGTTGTTCCTGTAAAAATAGCCATCGAGCACCGGCCACCAAGATTTTAGCTTGAATCCAATGACGCACTCGGCTGAAGCGACGGACCCAGGCG
>CBDAFL010000276.1:0-2679 GCA_965195225.1 uncultured Thermoguttaceae bacterium | reverse complement strand
TTCAGGTGTACACATACCGAATGCGACGGTTGCCTAGCCAGGGGATGGCCGGGGACTCGTGGTCGAGTTGGGCTTCGCGCAGAATCGGATTGTGGCTACGACGATCAAAGGTCACTGTGATCGTTCGTCCTTTGGCGATCTCGACGGTCCCTGATGATTCTACGAATTTCCGGTAGAGCTGCTTCGGTTGAGAATGGTCGAAGCCGTGAAGTTGATTTGCTAGCCATCGGTAGCAGCCGTTCGCCAAGACCGTTAGCACGGCATCCAGGTCGACGTTCAAACGAACCTCACTCGACAAGCAGTCCAAATGAAAAAAGTTGACACTCGTTCCCAGGGCGTCTTCGACGCCGTTGCGGCGAGCGTAGTTCATGATCAATTCGCGCGGGCTTGTCTCGAAATTGTTAGTCAGAAACAGTGTTGCCTTTTCACGGCCCAAACCTTGCACGGCGATCTGCCTGGCCTCGCCATTGTAGTCTCGCAGCGCGACCCGCTCGTCAACATAACGGATTCGCTTGTGTCGTCGTTTCGGAATGTCAATCACCGCCGGTTGCCAACTTTTTTTAGGCAAGCTCTCCAGCCGCCGTAAGATGCTGCTTCCGCGTCGGCGAATGGTGACAAACCAGACTTTCTTTTCGGTCAACCGAGACAGCTCGGCATAGGTTGTCAACTTCGAGTCGAAGTAGAGCCACTGCGGATTCTGGCCCATTACCTCGCGCCAGAAATGAACAAATCGCAGGGCTTCCCGGCTTTGCTCGTCACGCGTGAGATTCGCGTTAGAATAGCAAAAAACCCGGCTATTCTGCTCCATTGCGAAGAAAGTCAGTACGCTCGGTCCGGCCTTGCCACGCATCGGTTGGTAGTGATTTTCCAAGTCCGTGTCCTCGCCACGATGACCGATCGAATGGAAGTCCAACGAAAACGAATTGGCATCGGGGAACAAGATCGGTGACAACTTCTTGATCCAACTCTTCAGGAGTTTCAGTTGCTGCTGCCGCGTTGTTCGATACGAGTAATCGGTGGCGAAACTTTTCTTGGGCAGGATGTTTAGGCCGGCAAATAGACCGAGTGCCTGATCACAATTGAAGTCGTCGATATGGCTGAGCCTTTCCTTGTCAAGCAGCTTCAACGTCAACAACCCGAGCATCGCCGAGACAGCGGGTACCATCTTCGATCCGGGATAATCGGATCCTTTGATCAGTTGGGCGAAGCGAACCTTTGCGAGCAACGGAAGGAACAAGAACACTCCCGCATGACGTGAGCGAATACACCTTCCCGTTTTCAATGACAACTCGCCAACGTCGGCGACCGCAATATTGTCCTGACGCGAATCAGCATCCTCTGATCCTATTGGTCGGCCGCGTTGGGGTTGAATGAAAAAGGGGGACGTTCGCCGGTATCACGCTGAGTACGAAACTCACTTGCCCAATTCGACAACGTGCCATAGCTGACGCCAAAATGCAGAGCCACGTGTTTTGGCGGGCGCTGATCGACAAACAAAGCCCGCAATGCTTCATATCGTCGGTGCCAAGAATCGTCAGGCTCAAGAAAGAATTGCTGATAAGTCGCTGCATCCATGGGAACCTCCATGATTCATGGAATTAAGGAGCGAAATTTCAGCCATTATGGAATCCAAAACCCGACTGTCCCAAGCCCAAAAACCTGGCAAACCCTGATAAATCAGTGTAAACAGCCCTCGAGACCTCAAACCAACACGCCACGGAAAAGTCCCAAAACCACCTCGCTACGGGAAAAAAGAGTGAAAGAATTCTCGCCAAACCCCTTCTTTTCCAGTGTCAAAATGCTGAAAACGGCCAAAATCTTCATTGAATTAAAGGGCCGCGGAAATCGGCGTTGAACGTAGTCCTCTTCAGGAAGGGCTTCGATGGCTTCTTTTATCTCGTCTACTTTCGGCATTGAGAACTCCCTTCTGATTTTCAAGGGGTGAAACATCGCGAAATACACTATTTTGCGACGAGTTCCGTTTAGCCGGCCGGCTTGCCCGCCGTTGGTTCGTTCACGGCGGGCAAGCCCGCCGGCTAAACCCGGTATTTCATGCCGTGAACGGTTCCGGAATATTACGTCGCGATTCCCCTACTCGATTTCCAAAAGCGGGTTGACTTCTCCGTAGTGGTCGAACCGGGCGACGAGCATCTCGGTCGAAAGGTTGTGACCAAGCAGCGTGCGGTTGGCTCTTTGGGCCAGCGAGCGGTAGACGAGCAATTGCTCGCGGCCGATCTTCACGCGGTAGCCGACCGCTGCGTCGTCCGGCTGGATTTCGAGCGACTCGGCCACGGTAAGCCGGCGCCAGGTTAGTGATCGGGTCATGCGGCGCGGCTGGAGATCAAACAGCAGCGGGGCGAACATCGAGCGGCCTTCGGCCGACTGGCGAAGTTCCAGGTGGCCGTCGGTCCGCCCGAGCGAGCCGGCCCGACGGTCGCACCGCCACTCGGGCAGTGCCAAGGGCAGGACCAATGCCCGGCGTTTTCGGCCGACCAGAAATCCTTCGCGGGTGTCCGCGGCCCCGGCAAACGAGACGCCGGAGGTCAGCGGCAGGCAGCTTCGGTATTCCAACTTGCCCGGGCGGCTGCCCAGAATCACGTCGGCCAGAAACAGGAAGCCGTCTTCCCGGGCGAGGAGTATTTGCCGTTGGACGCGCAGCCCATCGGCTAGATCGATTTC
>CBDAFL010000275.1:0-1155 GCA_965195225.1 uncultured Thermoguttaceae bacterium | reverse complement strand
CGTGCCGGCCCACCATGTTGTGGATCATCTCCATGATGAGCACGGTCTTGCCGACGCCGGCGCCGCCGAAGAGGCCCGCCTTCCCGCCGCGTTCCAGCGGTCCGAGCACGTCGATCGCCTTGATGCCCGTCTCGAAGACCTCGCGCTTGGCCGACTGGCGCACCAGCGGCACCGGCGGACGGTGGATGGAACGATACTCGGCCGCCTCGACCTCGCCCAGATTGTCGATCGGCTCGCCAAAGACGTTGAACATGCGGCCGAGAAGGCCCCGGCCGACGGGCACCTTGATCGGTCCGCCCGTGTCGATAACGGTGTCGCCGCGCGCCAGGCCTTGCGTCGCCGTCAGGGCGATGCCGCGGACGGTGCGGTCATTGAGGTGCGAGAGGACTTCGATGCGGATCCGGCCGTCGGAACCCGCACGCAGGTGGTTGTAAACCTCGGGCAGCGGCCGCGGAAACGCTGCATCGACCACGCTGCCACGGACGGCAACCACGGCGCCGCGGCGGGCGGGTCGCCGTAACCCCTTGAAAACGCACGACTTATGCGATCTGCGGGGCGCGGTGACTCGTCGGGGCCTGCCGATTTAGTTAGAACTCTAACTAAATTCGGGCGGTTCCCGAAAGTGGTTAGAGTTCTAACTACTTTTGGGCCCCTCCGGCTCCCCCTTCGCCGCCTGCCACACTGGCATGGTCACTTACATCAGTTTTGCCCCTCTCAAAAAGCCTCAAAAACGGTGCAAAACGGAGCAAAAACGGACCAAGTTCGATGAAAAAAGAGCAAAAAAGGATCAAAAAGCACCAAGTTTCGCCTTACCCATCTTCACACAAGAGGCCCAAATCGGCCCTGGCGGCCCAGAATCAAGGATCGGAGCCCCAAAAAGCGCGCATTTGCCCGTTTCGGCGATCTCGAAATTGACGTAAGTGTTATGGGATATGCGCAATGTGATGGGCACCGGGCCGGCCGCTCACGGGAACTTGAGCCCCAGTGGCCTGACGGCGACCCACAATCTCTGTAGGGGCGTAGCATGCTACGCCCTTACGGCGCCAGCGCCCCCGCGAGCCACGAGATCGGAAGAGCACACGTCTGAACTCCAGTCACATGTCAGAATCTCGTATGCCGTCTTCTGCTTGAAAAAAAAAAACAACAAACGACACC
>CBDAFL010000274.1:0-1244 GCA_965195225.1 uncultured Thermoguttaceae bacterium | reverse complement strand
GCCAGCGATCATCGCGTTAACGATTTACGCGCTGTTGCCGATCGTGCGCAACACGGTCACCGGTATTGAGGGCGTGCCTCACGAAGTTGTCGAAGCGGCCCGCGGTATCGGCATGACGCGTAGGCAACAGCTTAGGATGGTGCAACTTCCACTGGCGATGCCTGTCATGATTGCCGGGATTCGGACTGCGGCTGTTGTCGGGGTTGGGATCGCCACATTGTCCGCCTTCATCGGTGCCGGTGGATTGGGGCAGTTCATCAACCGCGGACTCGCACTGTCCAACATGCAACTGATCCTGCTGGGTGCGATCCCGGCAGCGCTGCTGGCTGTGCTAGTCGACGGCGTGATTGCCGCGACGGCTTGGGGGATGGAACCAATTCGGCAACACGAGAAGGGCGGCCTCAAGGCAAAGCTGAAGCCCGTCGCCCTGGCGATGCCGTTGCTTCTTGTCACGCTGGGCGTCTACGCGGCGTTTGGGAGTCGCTCAACGGCGGCGAACCATTCGGGCAAGACGATTCGCATTGGTAGTAAGAATTTCACCGAGCAACTTATTCTTGGCGAACTGATGGCGCAGATGATTGAGGCCCATACCGAGTTGGCGGTGGATCGTCGTTTCAACCTCGGCGGGACGATGATCTGCCACGAAGCGCTGGCGGCGGGTGAGATCGATCTTTACGCCGAATACACCGGAACGGGCTTGGTGACCGTCCTCAAGCGGCCGGTGGAATCCGACGCCGACAGGGTCTTCAACATGGTCCGTGCTGAATACAAGAAACAATTCAACCTCGAATGGCTCGAACCGTTCGGATTCAACAATACCTATGCGCTGACCGTCCGCAAATCCGACGCCCGCGACAGAGGATGGCAGACAATCTCAGACCTGGCGAAGTCGGCCGATATGCTGCGGGCAGGCTTCACAGCGGAGTTCTCCGAACGTGCAGATGGTTATCCCGGGGTTCGCAAAGCTTACGGCTTTGGCTTTGCTGCGGTGCATGATCTGGAACCGTCGTTGATGTATGAAGCTGTGGCGAAAGGCGAAGTCGACGTGATTTGCGCGTTCACGACCGACGGCCGAATTGCCGCATATGATTTGCAGCCTCTGGCCGATAATCGCCGTTTCTTTCCGCCGTATTTCGCCGCTGGCGTAATTCGTTCGGACTTTCTCCAAGATCACTTGGAAGTCCGCGACGTTTTCGCTCGACTCTCAGGCGTCCTCGACGACAAAACGATGCAGAGATTGAATT
>CBDAFL010000273.1:0-9345 GCA_965195225.1 uncultured Thermoguttaceae bacterium | reverse complement strand
AACTCGCTCACGCGCCAACTCAGGCTGTTGACCAGATTGCGGTAGGCGTAGGTGGCCACCAGTCCGGTGCTGGAAAGGATCGCCACGACCAGCACCAGCAAGGCCAGCCCCAGCAGTAGCTTCCGGCGGATTGGACAATTCGACAGCACCAGCGACCTCCTTGTCGCAGGCGAAAAGGGATACCAAATGGGGCGGGAGCGTAGCAAAACCAGGCACTTCGGGCAAGAGAGAACCTTATGCTGGATTATTCAGAAGGGTGCCACCGGGAATTGGCCCGCAAAAACAGCTATTTAGCCCCGGGTGAACACACCTCGCTGTTACACACAAATGGTCGGGCGGTGATTCGTCCCGGAGAGACAGGTGACAATAGCCAAGCGATTTAGAGACAGTCCGGTTTTCTTGGAAGTGTGGGCATTTTGGGAGTTTTTATCCCGAAGGGATTGTGCAGGATAGCCCAGGGTTGACGCACAGCGGCTACCCTGGGTGAACGGGGTTGTCGTAACATCTTACCCCGAAGGGGTTGTGGAATGGCGGCATCGCTCCACAACCCTTTCAGGGTTGAACAAATCATCGGCCCCGCAACCCAGGGTAGCCGCTGCGCGTCAACCCTGGGCTACCTTGTGAAAGCCCTTCGGGCTATTCGGAAAACGTCGTAACCCTTTGCCAAATAACTTGTGTGTAACAACGAGGGTGAATACACCCGGGGCACGGTCTGGTGCGTCCAACCACCGTTGCCCACCGTGTATTCACGGCGGGCTAAATGGAACTATTCCCGGACAACCTCTTATGAACCAGATACGTTACCGCGGCAGGAATTCCTGCACCACGGTAACTTCGCGGATCTGACGGCTGTCCGGCTCGAAGACCCGAATCTTCACCTGAATGCCACGTAGCGGGATCGGATACGGCGGCGGATTGATTTTCTCGGTATCGTCATCGACGATGCCGTTGGCGAATCCGGAGTTGTCGAGGTCGATTCCGTCGGCCCAAATATTGCCGAAATACGTGGTCGACCAGGTGTCGTAGACCCGCGCGATAGTGTCTGATCCTTGCAAGGGAAGCTGACCGTTATGGCCTAGTCCGTTTGCATTGGTGGATCCGAATACAGTGTCGAGGTAACCAAGATCCTTGTACGCCCCCGCTGTTGGATCCCACGCCTTCACATCGAAGCCGATCACGTTGGTCAGAATTACGTCGTCGGAGATGCGGAAACCACCGGTGGTAACATAAGCGTCATCCGGAACGCGATGACCGGACGCGTTAGTCCAGAAATCCAGCGGCGCTGGTGTGGGGGGAGAGCCTGGCATTTCTTCCGTGGACCAAGCCGATGTCGCAGTCGAACCGGAACACTCGCGGATCGTTGGCAATGTGGGAAACGAGTATCCGCTATTCGTCCAATGCCAGAGGCGCACGTTGGACGGGACCAAAGGGGCAGTCGGAGGATGGGCGAAGCGGCGTTGCGGGCGCGTCAGGTCGCCGAGGGTGTTGGCCCGGAGGGTGTTGGCACCACTGTCGGTGCGGGCAGAAATGTCGTAATTACTGTAGTAACCTATTTCATTAGTGGGAATAGTGGCACTCGGCGCGACCAGCAGCACACGGCGGTGGAGCGTGCGGCCGCGGAGGAACCACGCCACCTCGGCTACGTCCGATTGAATCGTAGCGCCGACGCCACATCGGCCGACAAACGGCTTGCCGGTGGTCCGCGTGGTGAACATCAGAATGTCGTCGAAATCGCCCACCGTCTGGTCGTCGCCGCCGGTGTCACTGTTCTTCGCAATCGTGGGCAACATGACAGCGAGCGCCGGTCCTTCGATGTACTCGAAGTAGCCCTCGTTGTTCTCGGGCTTCAGCGGCGGGGATACCGTGGCGGTGATTCCGGCCAGGTCCATTTGCAGCCGGGTCTCGGCCAGACGCAGGCGGTCGGCCGCCTCGAGCATCGAGCGGCTGTCGGTTATGCTCTCGGCCACCCGGCCGAACATCACCGCCACCGCGCCCATCAGCAGCAGGGCCAGAGTAGTAGCCACCAGAATCTCGACCAGCGTGAAGCCATGTAGGACAGGTTGGCAACCTGTCCCACGGCAAGCCACTAAATGCGAATCCGAAGAAACGGGCCGTTTCATTATGACCTCTTCCCCTTGGGAGCGTGTTCTGAAATTGTCCATTTAGCCCGCCGTGAATACACGGCGGGCCGGGTTGAGCGCGAATAACCGCTCGCCCCGGCGGTTCCCCCGGGTGTATTCACCCGGGGCTAAATGGATTTATCGAAACACGCCCTTAATTCATCCCTCCCCCGGCTGGAGAGGGGGCCGGTACATCTTGCCCAACAACGGCCGGCCCGCTTGCCTCTATTAGTATATTCGACCCCGAATCGCCGGAAAAGTCAACCGATTCTTCCGGCTTGGGGGTGGCGGACATTTGGTATTTTGGGGCAGGTATCCGGTCGAATTGTCCTTCTGTTTCGGCCACCACGGGCCGCTTGGCCCAGAAAACGCTGGCCGCGTACAAGATGCAGACCAGCGCAATCAGCCCGGTCACGGCAATGAACATGGTCGGATACGGGGGTAGGCCGGTCAGTCGGGCAAGCCTGAGCGTTGCACCGGCCGTGGGGGCGCCGATCAATCGGCCCACGTCCCAGGTGGCCAGCACCAGCAGGGTCGCCATCCCCCGATTGCCGACGGGAAACGAACTGCTGCCGGCCGTCACCACCGCCGGAAACAGCACCGCGTGCGAGCAGCCGAACCCGAACGCCGGCAGCACCAGTTGCCACTCCGCCCCGACCAGCAGGAACAATGCGATGCTCACCGTCAGACCGGCCATACCAAACATGATGATGGGCCGAGGGCCAAACCGTTCGACCCAGCGGCGGGTCAGCACTCGGGTGATAATGGCCGTGACGGCGTAGACCATAAAAAACAGCCCGATCCGCGGGATGCCCAACTCGGCGGCGAAGGGGCGCAGAAACGTGGCCGGCAGTCCCAACCCAATGCCCATCGCCACCCCGACCGCCAGCACCAGACCGGGGTTGTGGCGACGCAAGATGGCCAGCAGCGAGGGAGATTTGGTAGGACAGGTTGGCAACCTGTCCCGCATGCTGCCGGGTGGCACGGGCATCTTGCCCGTGTTCTCGTCGTTGCACTGGCGAGACGCCAGTGCCACCCTACGCCAGAGCATGGGAATCAGGGGAACACGTTTTTCCGCCCTGGTAGCCGCCCAGGCCAACGGAATGGCAAGCGTCGCCAGCCCCGCGGCAAGGACAAACATCACGACTATCTGCGGTCGGCCGATCGCGGCCGATCCTCCGATGAGGAAATCGCCGAGCTGAGTTCCCAGCACCGAGCCGAGAAAGCCGGCGGTACCCAACATGCCGACCAGTTCCGCCATCTTATTGATCGGCCCGCGGCTGGAAATGAAAGTCATCGAGGCCCCGTTGATGCCCGCCACGGCGCAACAATACGAAATCCGCAGCAGGTAAATGGCCGCGCCGGCGTGGCTGACCAGCATTAGATGGGCAAGGCAGGTGACGGCGAGCAGCAGCAAGGAGCCGATCCAGAGCGGTCTTGAGCCGTAGCGGTCGATCCACGAGCCGATGATCAGCCGCGTAAAAATGCTGCCCGCAATTCCCACGCCGACGATCCACCCCAGATGAAACTCGGTCCCACCCAGCAGCGTGATAAAATCGGCATAGCGATACAGCAGGGCAATCGCCACCAATGTTAGGACGTTTGCCACGTATGCAAACCAAAACGGCCGGCCGTAGGAGGGCCGTGATTCGCAATGGCGGCTATCACTCGCGGGTAGCGGTTTGGGTAGGTGGCGGATGCGGGGTATGGTCGGAAGGCCGGCGGCAGGGCGGATCATTGTGGCGGAAGTTGCGGGAAATAAATGATAAGCCCTCGATTCTACACAACTTTCGCCTACGTGTCATTAGAAATAATCCGAATCTAGCCCCCGCCTAAGAAGGGCAGCAGCCTGTTGACAGGGCCGTCCAGCCCCGGTAGTCTGGCGAGCATGGGGTGTTATCGTATCGTGTCTTGTGCGCGATCCAGTCAACATGCAATCCCGCCGTCCGTGCCCCATGCTTCATGCTCCAGCATCAGGAACACATACGCGGGATGGATCGCGGCGGGCGTGTTTTGCAAAACCATGCGGCGCTGCCGCACTTTATACGTTGCACGAAGAGTAATGCGACATTTTTTTGGATAAAAAATATTACACTTCAAGCCGCTCGCCGTATGCTGAGATGTTCCGTTCGTTTTGAGTTTCCAGGCAACTAACCTTGGGAGGCACAATCATGATTTTGCGGCAACTTTCACTCGTACGATTGATGTTCGTTCTTATTGCCGTTGTGGTTGTGTTTGGCGGTCCGGGTGTTGCCGCGGTGTCGGCGGCGGACGGAGCAGGGCAGGGCGAGTACAGCTACGCCATCGTGGTGGCAAAGAAAACGCTCCAGAATTCCGACTGGAAGAAGGTCGTCGATACGCTTCAGAATAAGCACTCGGCAAAAATCTTCACTTACAACAAGGGGCTCGTGAAAAATCAACACATGGGTCTGCTGGAGCTCAAGAAGGCGCTGACGGCAATGCATCCCGACTTTGTGTGCTTCGTGGCGCGGATCGACGAATTGGCCCAAAACGCCAAGGTCCAGGGTCGCACCCGCAGCGGCCGCACCGTCGACGTGCCGCTTTGCAGCGTGTATTACCACGAGGCCGGGGTACTGATGCGCACGCTCGACGACGACCCCTACGACGACGCCAGATGGACGGTCCTTACCGGTGCCACGCCCGAGGAAGCAATGCGGATCATCTCGGCAAAGCCGCTTACGGTCGGCCGAGGTCTTTCGCACGTCGGCTCCGGCTGGATGGACGAGATGGAGGCCGGCGCTTCTTTTAGCGAGTGCAAGCAGGGACAGAAATGGATCAAGATGCCCGGCGAGGAGAACAAGGAAGTTGAAGGGCCGAAAGACACGACGGAGCAATACGTCAAGGCCCTGAACACTAACAAGGTGGACATGGTCTCCAGCAGCGGCCATGCGACCGAGAACGACTGGCAGATGGGCTACAGCTACAAAAACGGTCAGCTCGTCATCGCCTCGTTGATCAAAAAGATGCCGGAAGCCGTGCAAAAGAAATTCCAAGAACTCCTCGCCGATCCGCGGTACGGGGATGCGGTCAGCAAGCTCTTCGGCGTCGACACGTCGGGCAACATCCACGCGATCACGACGAACAACCCGAAGATATACTACGCGGTGGGCAACTGCCTGATCGGACACGTCAACGGCGACGACTGCATGCTCTTGGGCTGGCTCCACCACGGGGCGATCCAGTTCTTCGGCCACGTCGGCGTGCAGACGCGGTCCTGTTACGCCTGGGGAATTGCCGAGTACTTTCTGCGGCTCCAGGGCCGATTCACCTTCGCCGAGGCGGTCTGGATCAACCAGCAGGCGTTGTACTGGCAGGAAGGACAGATGAGCGACAAGGAAAAGCCGAATAAGTACATCTGCTGCCGCAACGCCCGGCCCATGCAAGTCGGTCCCAGGCTGCTGTGGGAAACGGTCGTGCTCTACGGCGATCCAGCATGGGAGGCCAGGCTGAAACCCACCCGGGCACCGCTGTACGATCAGCAGATGGAAATTAAGAAGCTACCCAACGGCAGCGAAGAGATCACGTTCACCGCCACGATGCGCCGCAAGACGTTGCCGTCGCGTCCGGCGGCGTTCCTGCTCGAGCCGGCAAAGATATCCGACCTGAAGGTGAAGGAGGGGCCCGAAAACCTTGTCGTGGCCGACAACTTCGCCTTGATTCCATTCTGGAAGTCCGGCGACCCCGCGCCGCCCGTGGGCAAGGAGTTCAAAGCGGTCGTCACCGTGAAACGCGCCCCGTTGCGCAAGTAGGAAGCGTTTGCTGCGGAAAGTCTTTGAAACGGGTGCCATGGGTAAGCAAAGCTTACCCGTGTGGGGTTTCCGTGTTTTCCGGCTCACGGGTAAGCTTCGCTTACCCATGAGCGAAAAGCGGGACAGGTCCGGTTTTGGGTGTTTGGGTCGTTTTGCGCATTGCCTACTCTTCCAAAACCGGACCTGTCCCGCTTTCCCTCGAAACTCGTCGAAAGCGTCTCGAAACGGGTAACCAAAGTCTTATAGTTCTCGGCGGCGTGGCCCCAACACTCGTTATTTTGATAGTTCAATCTCCCCCGGTTTCCAGGTCTTGTCGAACCATGGTTCCAGCGGACCGTAGAGTCGCAGGATCGTAAACCAGCCCTTGCCGGGGACGGTCTGAATCCAGTTCTTCTCTTTGCCTTCCGGCGCTGTCGGCCCAAAGTAGATCGTGCAAGAGCCGTCTTCGTTGAACTCCACTTCGCTGCGCTCGCTGTTCAAACTGGGGAAGGCCGTTCGCGGTGTCTGCAAGATGGACCGCGTCTGTGGATCGTAGAGAACGAACGACCAGAAATCCTTGGCGGGGATGCCCTTCGGCAGCGTGACCTGGTAGGTCTTCTTCCCGTCGAGGTAGTCGCCGTTCGAGTCCAGGAACGCCACGCCGTACTGCGAACCAACGCCAACCATCTTGAGCGCCATCGCCGGCGAGACGGCGATATAGGGGTAGTGGAACATCACCCGGCCGTCGAGATCGCGCGCGCCGGACGGCGTCAGGAACTGGTAGTCGCCACCGGGAAACGGCGATATCCAGTGCCCGCCCTCGAAAATCACGCAGTTCGGATTGCGCGAGCGGAACGAGATCGCCCGCGCCGTCGCGTTCGCCACCGCCACGCCTTCCGTCAGAATGGCCAGCATGCGATCGTCCGGTTGGAAACGCTTGCCCTTCTCGATGCCGATCGCGGCGAACAGCCCGAGAAGCTCCGGGCTGAACGCTTCGGCCGGCTCCTCCTGAATCACGACGTCGAGCTCGCGGTAGAAGTCGATGTCGTTCGCGTGGATCGTGTTCAGCGGCAGGCCGGAGATGTTCTTGAAGCGCGTTTTCTCCCGGTCCCGCGGCCATGCGAGCGGATAGATGCGCACGTGCTTCTTGGCCGACGCCACCGCCGGGGCGGGATCACCATCGACCAGAAAGCCACGCCAGAAGACCAGGTTGCCGTAGGTTTGGGATCGAGCCACGAAGTAGCCGTCCGGGACCTCGCCCTCCCAGTCTGGAGGAAGGATGAGGAACTTGCCTCCCTTGCCCTTGTCGGGGCCGGCGTTTCCCATGTCCGTCACATACCGCATGAACAAGTCGTTGACCATGCCAAGCGTGTTCGGCGGACTCTCCACGACCATGGGACCCTCGGAGAGGTCCAGCCAGGTCCCGATGTAGACGGACTCGGTGTTCGGCGTGAGCACCAGGGTGCGAGCGTCCAGCAGGTCCTCGTAGATGCCGACCACGCCGTTTCGCACGAGGCCCGCTTCCCGGAAGCCGGTCCGGTTCGCCAGCGTCGACGCGGCCGGCATGCCGACCAGAAACGCTTCGACACATCGCAGGAAGTCCAGGTTGTCGTAGACGAGCTTCGCCGTCTCCTTCGTCGGGAAGCCGTCGACGAACTCGAGCGTGCCGATGCGGGTCTCAACGCGGTCGGGTGTCATGATCGAAGCCGGGATGTCGGTGGCCATCTTGTACCGCTTACGCGTGGGCTTCACAGCGGGCACATTCTTCATCCACTCGAACTCACCCGGCCTCCAGGTCTTATCGAACCACGGCTCAAGCGGACCATACAGGCGGAGTATGACGGTGTACCCTTTGCCCGGAACCGTCTGAATCCAGTTGCTTTCCTTGCCTGCGGGGGCTTTCGGACCGAAGTAAATGTCGGTCGATCCGTCCGCGTTTTGTTTGACGCCCCGCTGGCTATTCAGGCTGGGGAATTGTTGATCGGTCTGGAGCATCGAGCGGGTTTGATTGTCGTAGACGACCAGCGACCAGAAGTCCTTGGCCGGCACGTCCGGTGGGAAGTGAAGTCGATAAGTCTTGCCACCGTCGAGATAACTGCCGTCCGCGTCGACCGTTGCCCCGGCATATTGGGAACCCGCGCCGACCATTTTCGCTGACATCGCCGGAGTAATCCCGGTTGCGTAGTAGAAGAACAGGCTGCGGCCGTCGAGCAGACGGATGCCATCCCGCTCGAACTCATGGCTGCCACCGATGAAGCCGGTCTTCCAGGCACTGTCCTCAAACAAGAACGCCTCCGGATCGCGGGTGACAAAGACGATGGCCCGCGCCGTCGCATTGCCCACGGCTGCCGCATCGGTGAGGATCTTCTTCATGCGGGCGTCGGGTTCAAACGCCTTCCCCTTTTCGATACCGATGGATGCGAGAAGCCCGAGAATTTCCGGATCGAGACTTTCGATTGGCTCCTCCTGAATGACCTCGTTTACCTCTTCAAAGAAAGTGAAGTCATTGGCGTGGATCGTGTTGAAGGCTCGGCCGGACAGGTTGACGAACTTTTGTTCGGGAGGATTGTCGCGTTTGGCCAGCGGATAAATTCGCGTATTCTCTTTGATGCTTGCCACGGCCGGCTTCGCATCGCCGTCCACTTGGAAGCCCCGCCAGATCAACCAGTTTCCGTAGGTTGCAGATCGAAACGTGAAGTAACCGTCCGGCACTTCGCCTTCGTAGCCCGGCGGCAGGAACAGAAATTTCCCCCCTTTACCGCGGTCGGGACCGGCGTTTCCCAGATCGGTCACGTAGTTAAAAAAGAAATCGTCCATGATGCCGAGCGTATTCGGCGGGCTCTCCACAACGACGGGGCCGTCCTTCAGGTCCAGCCAGGTCACCGCATAGACGCTCTCGGTGTTGGCCGTGAGGAACAGCGTCCGGCTGTCCATCAGGTCCTCGAAGATACCCACCGTACCGTCCACGCATCCCACGTCCCGGAAGCCTTCCCGCATGGCGTGCAGCGAGGCGATGGGGAGCGTATCGAGGAACGCGCGCGTCCCGCGGAGGAAGTCCAGGCAGTCGTAGCCCTTCCGTACCGTGCCCTTATCGGGGAATCCGTCGAAAAAGCGGAGCGTCCCGATCCGGGTCTTGACCTCATCGGGCGTCAGGATCGACTTGGGCGTCTCCGCATAGCGGATGCTCGCCGGCTCAGCCGCTTGAGTGTTGGTGCATGCGATCAACACTCCGACGAGAAGCGTTGATTGCAGAATGGCCACTGCGGTGCGATCGGTCTTCATTTTGAGAATCTCCTCTGGCTGGCAACCAAAAAAACGATCTCAGGTTCCAGGCAGGTTCCGGGGACACATTACCTAATTCGCAATTTTTTTTGTTCGCAGCTTGCGAGGTTTCGGCTTGGGGCCGGGTTTTTGCGGTTTCAAGACCCGACCAACAAGATTTTCCAAACGATCCAAGAAGGCCGAACTGCCCAGTG
>CBDAFL010000272.1:0-9159 GCA_965195225.1 uncultured Thermoguttaceae bacterium | reverse complement strand
ACAATCGCCGGCATTTTCGGACCCTCCGTGGTCATCCCAACACGCCCAGCCGTCCTGCGCCGGGCCGAAACACTGACATTAAACCCGAAACACCCTATCTTTCCAACGTCATTTGAGAGTTTGCAAAAGCTCAGTTAGTAGTCTATTGGCCGTTCCCACGCGAAGCGTGGAAACGAGAGGATCGCAAAGCAATGCCCCCAAACGCACCCGCGCCGCCGCCCGTCTTTCAACGCCGCCGGGCAAGAAGATTGGCCGTTTGGAACGGCGCGGTCTGGGCAATCGGCAATGGACTGGCTGGCACAACATTGGTGATCTATCTCGCCCGGGAGTTGCACGCCGAACGGCTCGGGCTGACCGTTGGCCTGATTGTGGCGGCCCCGCGGATCGTCGGCCTGCTGCGGCTCGGCGCGCCGGCGGTGATCGAACGGCTCGGCGATCGCAAACGGTTTTGCGTGGCGTGCTTCCTGTTCAGCGCCCTGATGTTGTCGGCATTGCCGTGGGCGTGTGCGCCGGGATGGCTGCCGTCGCCGGTCTGGTCGCTGGCGGCGCTGATCGTTCTCTGGTGTCTGTACCACCTGTTGCAATACCTGGGTACGGTGGCGCTCTGGTCGTGGCTGGCCGACGTGGCGCCGACAAGAATTCGCGGTCGGTTTCTGGGGCTGAGGGAGCGGTGGATGGTGGCCGGGACTGCCGTGGCCGCGATCGACGTCGGGCTGTTCATCTGGGGTGTTTCGCGGACCTATCCGGGACTGCCGGCGTGGATTCCCTACGGCATCGCGTCCGGGCTTGGCGCCGCCTTCATGTTCGCCGCTCTGGTGCCGCTGATCTTAATGCCGTCGATGGCCCCGAGACCGAACACGCCTTCCACCCAACCGCTCCGCTCTCCCGTCCGACACTCACTGAGGTCGCTGTTGAGGCCGTTTCGCGACGTGCGGTTTCTGCCGCTGTTGCTGTTTGGCTGCTGGTTCTCGCTGTTCAACGGCGTGACGCAATCGGCCCAGCGTTTCTTTCCCGTCGCGGTGCTGGGGCTGCCGTTGCTGGTGATGCTTTCGCTTGAGACCGGTTCGCGGCTGGGTCGGTGGACGGTAAGCCCTCGGCTGGGCGCGTTGGCCGACCGGTTCGGCAATCGGCCGGTGATGATCGTCTGTCAGTTGCTGGTGGCGGCCGGACTGTTGTTTTTCGCCGCCGCCAGCCGAGCGCATTGGACGTGGCTTCTCGGCGCTTGGGTGCTGTGGATCGCCTACGCGGGCCTGAACGTCTGTCTGCCGAACCTCATGCTGAAGCTCTCGCCGCGTGAGACAAACACCTCGTACATTGCCGCCTTTGAGGCCGTCCGAGGGCTGTGTTATGCCGTCAGTGCAATTGTCGGCGGCTATTTGGTCGATCACTGGCAGACGTGCAATGTTTCGCTCGGTTGTGCCGAGATGCAATTTTTCACCGTCTTGTTCCTCTTCGGCTGGGTGACGCGGAGCCTTGGGGCCGCGATCCTGTTGTTGGTAAAAGAGCCGGCGGGCCAGCGGGCCGAAAACCACAACTGAGTGCCCGGCATTATGTTTTATCCTGCCAAAACGACAGTTTTTGCCCATCCCAACAGGCCAAACAAGCCGCCATTCACCCCCCATTTTTGACGTAGCAAAAATCCTTGGAATCTTGTAAGATGTATCCACAAGGCTAGTTACCGCTGCAATTTCCCTCGGTCGGCGGAGATAGAGGTGGATGGCATGTAACTTGCTTGTGATGGGTGTTTGACTCTGGCGCACCAGGCAGAAACAGCCATGCTTGTCGAAACACCTTCACTACTGATTACCGACGACGACCTCGGGTTCCGCGAGACGCTACGGGTGGTCTTCGAGCCGTGGCGGTTCCGCACGCTCATGGCCGCCGACGGCGAGGAGGCGCTTGGGATCGTTCATCGTGAGAAAGTCCATCTGGTTCTTTTGGACATGCACATGCCCAAGTTGACCGGGTTGGAGACATTGCGGCGGATGAAGGAGTTTCGGGCGATGTTGCCGTGCATTCTGCTTTCGGCCCAGTTGGACGATTCGGTGGTCGAACAGGCCCGGCTTGCCCATGCCCACTCCGTCCTATCGAAATCGGTCACGATCCGACAGATCACCAGCACCGTGCTACAGGCCCTCCAGCGGACCTATGCGTGGCGCGGATAACAACGGAGCAGGTGGGAAGCGGAGAGCGAAAGACGGAACGGGGAAAGCGGAGGGGCATATTTCCGACTAAAATTCCCTGACCTCTATTTTTTTCTGCCTCATGGCCAAGGTACTGGTAACAGGCGCTAGTGGATTTATCGGGGTGCATCTGGTTGCGGCCCTAACGGCACGCGGCGACGATGTCACCTGCCTGGTGCGGAAGAGTTCCCGCATCGGACCGCTCCGCCGGTTCAACGTCCGAAAAGTTTACGGCGACGTGACCGACCGTGACAGTCTGTCGGCCGCGATCGCCGGTCAGCAGATCGTCTACCACCTTGCCGGCTACACGCAGGCGACTAGCGCGCGGCAGTTTTTCCGCGTGAATCGGTGGGGAGTGGCGAACGTCGCCCAGGTATGCGCGGGCCAGACCACCCCGCCGGTGTTGGTTTTGGTCTCGTCGTTGGCGGCCGCCGGGCCGGCCGTCGACGGGCAGCCGAAGACCGAAGCCGATCGGTCCGTGCCGATCTCACAACACGGACACAGCAAGCGGGCCGGCGAGCGGGTGGCCGAGGCCTTTGCCGACCGCGTACCGATAACCATCGTCCGTCCACCGATCGTCCTTGGCGAGTTCGACCGGATAGGTTTTCCCCTGTTTCGTTCCATAGCCCGATTCGGCGTGCATTTGGCGCCTGGTCTTGCCCGACCTCGGTTCTCGCTGATTCACGCCGATGACTTGGCGGAAATGCTGATCCTTGCGGCGGAGCGGGGCAAGCGGTTGCCGGCCGCCGACGGGTCCACCCCGCATGGCCCGCAGGGCTACTATTTCGCCGCCTGCGAAGAAAGCCCCTTCTACTCCGATCTGGGGCGAATGGTCTCAAAGGCCCTGGGGCGACGTTGGGTAATGGTGATTCCCACCGCCTCGCCCGTGGTCTGGACGGTGGCGATGGCGGGAGAGATTGTCTCGCTGGTCCGCCGTAGTCCGTTGTTCGTGAACATGGACAAGGCCCGCGAGATCACCGCCGGCAGTTGGCTCTGTTCGGCCCGCGCGGCCACCGAGCAGTTGGGGTTCAGGGTCGGCGCCTCGTTGTTCGACCGCCTCCGTCAGACCGCCGAGTGGTATCGCCGGGAAAAATGGCTGTGACGGATCGGGGTGATTCTACTCATTAACCGGCTGGTCCGACAATGTCGTGGCGTCCGGGTTGGTCGGAGCGACCACCGGCGGCGTTGGGACAACGTTGGATTGGACTCGGTTGCGTCCGGCCTGTTTGGACCAATAGAGTGCCTCGTCGGCCCGCCTCATCATGTCCTCGATGGAAGACACGCCGCACGAGTCGGCCACGCCGAAGCTGGCTGTGACCTTGATGGTTTCGCTGCGGACGACGATGCAGCACTCGGAGATTTTTTGCCGGCAGCGTTCGGCCAGATGGACGGCGCTGACGGCCGTCTCGTCGGGAACGACGATCGAGAACTCCTCGCCACCGTATCGCGCCGACAGGTCGTTGTCCCGGCACTGGTCGGCGATGGCGCGGGCCGTTTCCTGGAGCAGCTTGTCGCCGACGTGGTGGCCGTAGAGGTCGTTTACGTTTTTGAAATGGTCGAGGTCGGCCATGATGAAGGCCATCTGGCCTCCGTGCCGCTCGATCCGCGCCCATTCGCATTGCAGCCGCTCCATCAGAGCACGGCGGTTAGGCAAGCCGGTCAGCGGGTCGATATGGGCGTGCTCCATCAGCAGATCCTGCAAGTGCTTGGTGCGCAAGGCCGCGCGGACCCGGGCGCGTAGCTCGAAGGCGTCGAAGGGCTTGGTGACGTAGTCCACCGCACCGAGGTCCAGTCCTTGCACCTTGTCTTCCGGGGCGGTGACGCCGGAGAGAAAGAGGACGGGAATCATACACAACTCCACGTCGGACTTCAGGGCGCGGCAGACCTCGAAGCCGGACATGTCGGGCATGTCCACGTCGAGCAAGATGATGTCCGGCTTCTCGCGTTGGGCGGTCTCCAAGCCGGAAATACCGCCCCCGGCGCAAACGATATCGAGATGCTCTTTCGTTAAGCGGGCCTTGGCCACGGCCAAAGCGTCCGGGCTGTCGTCGATCATGAGGACTTTCATCGTGAATCACTCCCTGCCGAGACAATTGTTGATTGATATCCTTCCTTGATAGCGCGGCACAATCCGGCCACCTCTTCAAATGCCCGATCGGCCGCCTCGCGGTCATGCGCGGCGGCGGCGTCTTCGAGCTTTTTGCCGGCGTCGGTCAGTGTCGGGTATCCGTAGGATCCGCCCGACCCTTTCAGCCGATGCGCGCATCGTTTCAGGTCGTCGTACCGTTCGTCGGAGAAGGCGTTGCCCATTTCGGTCAACTGGTCGGCCAGTCTTTCGACGAACCCGTCGAGTATTCCCGCCACGTCGGGGTCGTCGGCATAGAGCGAGACGAGCGGCCCTTCGTCGCGTATGGTTGGTTGCTTGGGCGCGGGCGGCCCCTTGGTTTCGGTCGGTTCCCGGCCAGTGCAGTCGGCGATTGTACGGATCAGCCACACGCGGTCGATCGGTTTGGTCAAGTGTCGATTGCAGCCGGCGGCCAAACATTGCGTTTCGTCGCTGGCCATGGCGTTGGCGGTCAGCGCCAGAATGGGTCTTTCATAGCCGCGGCCGCGGAGCGCGCGCGTCGCCTCGTAGCCGTCCATCACCGGCATGTTCATGTCCATCAGGACTGCGTCGAACGGCTCGGCTTCGGCCTTGGCGACCGCATCTTGGCCGTTTTCGACGGTTTCGACGATGGCCCCGGCCGCGCAAAGGACGGTCCGAATCAGTTCCCGGTTGTCGTATCCGTCCTCGGCCAACAGGACGTGGAGTCCTTCGAGCGCCTTCGACGATTGCTTTTCGGAGTGCGCGGTGTTCTCGTGTTCCGCCTCGGCGGGGTTTTCCAGCATGTGTACGCCGTCGAGGTCGCCGGTAGGGACGGTCAGGTTGAAATTGCTCCCTTTCCCCCAGACGCTTGTGGCGGCCAGTTCGCCGCCCAGCATGGTGACGATGTGGCGCGAGATGCCCAACCCAAGCCCCGTGCCGCCGAACTGTCGGAAGACGGATTCATCGCCCTGGGCAAACGGCTCGAACAACTTGGGCAGCAACTCCTCGCGTATGCCGATGCCGGTGTCGATCACCTGCACCCTGACGGCGGGTTGCCCCTGCCAGTTAGGCAGCAGCGAAGTCACGATCCGCACGCTCCCCTGTTGCGTGAACTTCACCGCGTTGCTAGTCAGGTTGATCAGCGCCTGACGCAGCCGGGCGGCGTCGGTGACTATCGTTTCCGGCAATTTCGTCTCGTACTCGACCGACAAGGAAATGCCGTGTTGTTCGGCGCGGGGACGGACCACGCTGGCCACGTCGGCCAACAGCGACACCAGGCTGCACTGCCGCGGATCGAGCGTGAACTTGCCGGCCTCGATCTTCGACAAATCCAATATGTCGTTGATCAACCCCAGCAGATGCTCGCCGTTGCGGTGGATCACCGCCAGGTAGTTGTTCCGGCTGCTGGCATTTGTCGCCTGGCCCATCATCAGGTCGGTGTAGCCGAGGATGGCGGTCATGGGGGTCCGTATCTCATGGCTCATTCGGGCCAGGAATTGGCTCTTTGCCCGCGTGGCCGATTCCGCGGTCTCCTTGGCCTGACGGAGTTCTTGCTCCATTTGCCTGCGGGCGGTGATGTCGCGGGCCACTCCCTGGATGGCGATCATCTTACCCGATTCGTCGTACATCCCGCTGTAACTCACCTCGCACCAGACAGTCGAACCGTCCTTGCGAAGCATCTCAACCTCGAGGAATCCCGGCTCGAGATGCAAACTGGTGCCGACCGCGTCCGCATACTTCTGAAGTTCCTCGTTGGCAAGTGTGAAGGAGGCGGGCGTCATGATTTCCGGAGGCGTCAACGTTAGGTAATCCTCGATCGTGAACCCCAGAGTGTTTTCCACCGAAGGGCTGACGTATGTAAACTTGCCGGAAAAATCCGATGTCCAGATAATGTCGCTGACGTTTTCGGCGAAGAGCCGGTGGCGCCGCTCGCTGGCCCGCAGGGCCTCGGCCGCCTTGCGTTCAAAGACGACCCTGGAGGCCATTTCCGCCAGATACGCCACCAGCAGGCCCGTCATCAGCAGACCGGCGGCCGCGGCGCCCCAGGGATACCACGTCATCCTGGCCGCGATGAACTGGGGCCGTGCGGTGCTGACCACCGTCCACCGCCGCCCTCCCACGTCGAGCGGCTCGGCAAAAATGAGGCCGAATTGCGGGGGAGCGGTTTCCACGCGGTTAGGGGCGGTATCCCGTGCGTATAGGCGCGACGGATGATAGTAGAGCAGATGCTCGCGACCAGTGTCCGAGACGTCGAACAGGCTGGTGTCCGTGCCCATCGGCGTCAGAGCAGTAGCGCTCTGATCGACAATCCCCTTCAGGCGAAGTACGCCGACGATAAACCCTTCCAGGTTTTTGCGGCGGTCCGCGACCGTATCGAGGGCAACGTTCTTTCGGTATACCGGCAGAAAGAGCCGCACCCCGATCTGGCCGCCCAGTTCACGGGGTAGCAGTATCTTGGAAGTCGCGGCGAACTGCCCGGTATCGCAAGCCAGGTGCATCGCCTCCAGGCAGGCCGGATTGGCGGCCAAGTCGAATCCCAAGGGCGCCACGTTGCCGTTGGCCGGCTCGACGAAACGGATCGGGAAGTAATCTTCGCGCCGCGAAGCGCGAACTAAAGAGTCCCCTTGATCGTACTCGGTGATCTCGGAATCCGGATGGCCGTCGCCGGCCGCCGTGCTCTCGTACTTCGAGCGTTCGGAGTCGGGTACGCGAGGCGCCCACTGCAAGGCCCGAATACCGAGATGGTCCTCGATCATCGGCGCGACAAATGTGCTGAACTCCTCGTGGTCCACCCCATCGGAGGCGGCGTAGAACGCTTGGACCGACTTCATTCCCAGAAAGTCGAGGTCCAGAGTCCTCTGCAAGACAGCGACCCGCTCACGGCTGGCCCGCTCGAAGTCCCGGCGAACGCCGTCCCATTCATGGCTTTGCAGCACAAAGAACAAAATAGCGGACGCCGCAACTCCAACCAACAGAACCAAAAGCGCATCGAAGTGCTGCCGCGTGCGGCAGGCGGCTAGTAGAAAGCGAATGTTCATTGTTTCTGGCTCGTTGCTCATCGGCAGGACTCCACCGTGCCGGGTCGGCGATGGGATTGCCCCGCGGCACTGTCGTTTCCAAGAAAAGCCCCACGGACATTAGTGGGCCTGCGATAACATAGGTTTCCCTGAAGGCGTCTCTACCGCCTACCTCCGACGGATGCCTAATTTCCGAGTTTTCCAAAACGATGCAATCGGAATAAACCGCACGGTCGGCGCGGTTGCGGGGGTGGTTTTCGGCATTTCGCGCCCCCCCGCGGCCGCAGTCGCGGCGCGATGCCCCGACGGCGGGGGGGCTTTGCCGCGACGGGGCTGCGCTTTACAATCATGGTTGATTTGAAGGGGCGACATACAGAGGCGGCAGCATGAATATTCTGATCGTAGGCAGTGGCGGACGGGAACACGCCCTGGCCTGGAAAATCACCCAAAGCCCTCGCGCCGACCATGTTTTCGTGGCCCCGGGCAATGCCGGCACCGACTACGACGGCGAGAACGTCGATATCCAGCCTGCCGATCTCCCCGCGCTAATTAAATTTGCCAAGGAAAACCAGGTCGGCCTTACCGTCGTCGGGCCGGAGGCGCCGCTGGCCGCCGGCATCGTCGATGCCTTCGAGGCGGAGGGGCTGCGGGCCTTTGGGCCTAGCCGCGCCGCCGCCGAACTGGAAGCCAGCAAGGTATTCTGCAAAGACCTGCTTCGACATGCCGACGTCCCTTCGGCAGATTACCACTCTTTTGCCAACCCCAACGAAGCCCAAAAATATCTCGACGACCGCGAGGACGTGCCGGTGGTGGTCAAGGCCGACGGATTGGCCGCGGGAAAGGGTGTCGTCGTCTGCTCGGGTCGAGACGAGGCCCTTCGGGCGGTCGAGCATATTGCACGGCAGAAGGCCTTCGGAGAGGCGGGCAACCGGCTGGTGATCGAGGAACGCCTCGACGGCCAAGAGGTGAGCGTGCTGGCGATTACCGACGGCCGGACGATCGTCACGCTCCAGCCCGCCCAAGACCATAAAGCGGCGTTTGACGGCGGCAAGGGGCCGAACACCGGCGGCATGGGCGCGTATTGCCCCGCGCCGCTGATCGACGACGAAATGCTCCACTGGATCGAGGAGCACGTTCTGGTGCCGACCGTTCATGCCATGAAGCGCATCCGCCGCCCTTTCCGCGGCGTGCTCTACGCCGGACTGATGATTACCAAGCAAGGGCCGAAGGTGCTCGAATACAACGTCCGCTTCGGCGACCCGGAGTGTCAGCCGTTGCTGATGCGGTTGAAGACCGACCTGCTCGACGTGTTGGAGGCGGCCGTTGACGGGCGGCTCGAAGAGATCGAACCGCTCGAGTGGGACGCTCGCCCGGCCGTCTGCGTCGTGATGGCCAGCCAGGGGTACCCGGACCATTACACGAAGGGCCATCCGATCCGCGGCCTGATCGACGCCGACGCGCTGCCGGACGTAAAAATCTTTCATGCCGGCACTGCATTGCGAGACGGCGAGGTGGTCACTGCCGGTGGCCGCGTACTGAGCGTCACCGCCCTGGGCGACAGCATCGCCAAGGCCAAGCTGAACGCCTATCGCGCCGTCAAGTGCATCCGCTGGCCCGGCGCCTGGTGTCGGAAAGACATCTCCAACAAGGCGTTGATGTAACAGCCCGTTGAAAAAGGGTGCCACTGCTGGCTTGTCCAGCAGTGAGGGGAGAAACACCCCGAAAAACACTGCTGGACAAGCCAGCAGTGGCACCCAAACTCCCATATCCAACTTTTTCAACGGGCTGGTAGGCCCGGCGAATCAATAACTGTCGCTTTCGACTGGGGGTGGCACGTCCCTGAGCGCAGCGAAGGGCGTGGTTTGGTCGTGTA
>CBDAFL010000271.1:0-1296 GCA_965195225.1 uncultured Thermoguttaceae bacterium | reverse complement strand
TTGAACTACCTTCCGGCGAATGTCGACATGGTCGGCGCTGTCCATCCCACGGGCGCTTTGTATGAGCCGGCGCCCAAAAAACACACCGGCCGCGGCGCGCCGCGCAAAAAGGGCAAACGCTTGCCCACACGCGACCAATGGGCCGCCAATCGTACTCCCTGGACGTCGATCACCTTTGATCAATATGGCTTGCACGGTACGTTCGAAACGAAAACTCGCAACGGGCTTTACTACAAAGCCGGCAAAGACCGCCTGCTGACATTTGTCCTGACCCGTGACACGGACGGAGAGCGTCCCACCCGAATCTTTTACTGCACCAACCCGGAAATGGACGTCCAACAGATCCTCGCGACCTATGCTCATCGGTGGGCGATTGAAGTAACTCACTACGACGCGAAGCAATTGCTGGGCTTGGAAGATCCGGCCAACCGTCTTCCGCTGGCGGTCCAGCGCACCGCGCCAATGGCAATGTTCCTCTACAGTCTGACAATCCTGTGGTACGCCCAACACGGCCACGAACACTTGCGATTTCCGGAACGGCCATGGTACACTCGCAAAAGCGAACCAAGTTTCGCCGATATGCTAACAACGTTACGCCGAGTAACGTGGGAAGAGAAAATATTGCCAGTGCGATCAAAAAGCAGTGTGTGGAAAAAATCCGTGAACCTGTTGACTTATCTCGCAACCCTTGCGGGGTAAGCGCCATAGACCCGCAAAACCCATTCAAAAAGTGCAAAACTCGAACTTAGGGATTGGAACTTGACTCTAATCCCCAATCCCTTTTAGCCTCTTTGGTTGCGGCCAATGGCCGCGTTAGGTTGGTGTTAGTCATTAGTGGAGTTGGTGGGCTAGGAGATCGACGGTTTTCTTCAATTTGGCCGGGGCCGAAAAAGGGACCATGTTTAATTTGCCGGAACGGCCCGTAGGGTGCTTCGCACAAATTAAACCTGGTCCCTTTTTCGGCTTTCGAGCCCCAGTCGGGCCACGAGTAACGAGTCCGCCGCCCGGCACTCGTGACCTGTTCAACAAGCACTTCCGAGCACGCAAAGCGAAACGCATCGGCAGAGCACCCGAGCAACTACTGGCCGAGGCGCTTTCACTGTTGGACGGGTACATCTACTGAGCTTGCCTTCCGGCTGTGGCGGGTGGTATTATTGGCGTTTGTAAAGCCGCGACCAGTGGTCGCGGTATTCGGGTTGACGACCCGCTGCTCGGGAATACCGCGACCACTGGTCGCGGCTTTACAACGATGTTGTCCGGACGCCTTCACCCAATTCAGGAGCATATCATGCGTCC
>CBDAFL010000270.1:0-6776 GCA_965195225.1 uncultured Thermoguttaceae bacterium | reverse complement strand
GACCGAAGCGGCCCCTTTCGCCACCCCCTCGGCCAGCGCCACGGCCGAGGCCCGGTCCAAGTTCATCTTCCAATTTCCGACAATAAACGGTCGTCGCATCAAAGGCGCTCCTCATAAATATACTTGTAGTCAGTGGTCAGTGCGAAACCGCAAGCGGACTTCAAATCTAATCTCTAATCCCCAATCCCTAATCCCTTTCTATGGCGGCTGGGTACGATCCGAGCATCTCCAACCGAAGCGTCTTGCGACGCAAAGACGCCAGCTTGCGGCACAAGCGCTTGTCGGCTTCGTGCCCCTCAATCTCTACAAAAAACAATGCCACTCGATCCGGGCCGGCGATCGGCAACGACTCGATCCGCGTCAGATTGATCTTGTTCCGCTTCAATACCGCCACGGCGTCGGCCAGGGCGCCGGGCCGATGCTCCAACTGAAACAACATCGCCGTGCGGTCGTTTTTTGTCCGGGGCGGCAGTTGGTCGCCGACCACCGCGAAACGGGCGGTATTGGCGGCGTTGTCCTCGATGTCCTCCGCCAAAACCTCCAGATTGAAGCAGACGCCGGCTTCTCGGCCGGCCACGACCGCCGCGCCGGGCTTCTCGCCGGCCAGTTGGCAGGCGGTTGACGTGCTCGTGACCTCAATCGGTCGGGCAAAGTGCAAGTGCTTGGCCAGCCAAGTGCGGCATTGCGACAAGGTCGTCGGCACACCGTACACTTCCCGCACTTCCGCGCGAGGGCATTTGCTCAGCAGTGCGTGGCGAACGCACAGCGTCACTTGCCCGCAGATCTTCAATTCGTTCCGCAGCAGCGCGTCGAAAGCATCGGCCAAGCGGCCGTCGGTAGAGCTTTCCAACGGAACCAGCCCAAAGTCCGACTGCTTGCGATGCACCTCGTCGAACACGGCTGCGGCGCCGTCGGCCGGTACGCACTCCGCGCTCCGGCCAAAATGTTGCATCGCCGCCAGGTGACCGAATCCGAACGGCGGGCCAGGAAAGGCGACGCGAGGCACCCGGATCAGCGCGCGGCAGCCGCTGGCAACCTCGCGCAACACCGTGCCGACCGAGCGGGCCGGCATCGGCCCGCGACTTTTGTTCGCCAGTCGGCGCAGGGTTTCGTCTTCTCCGTCGGGCATCGTCGGCCCCAACACAAGCCGCCCACCGCGCCGCGCCGATTCGAGAACCAAACCGGCGCGTTGCTGCAACAACTGGACCAACTCCGAATCGAGGCGCTTGATTTTGGTCGCCGAGCTAACGGAGCGGGCCGGCTTCGTCGGCGATTTGCGCTTCGCGCCGGTGGATTTCGTTTTTTTTGCCTTGCGTTTGGCCATGCTATAGACAACAGGTTGCTTTTCGGAAGATGTCCTCTTCTACCCGAGGGTTACTGGGGCGTCAACCCTCCGGCGGGGTGTGTCGCGGTGGGACCGACAACCATTTCCGCCGATCGGCTTTTAACTCTATATGTCAAAATGGCAGTCCGCCAATCGTCGATGACCGCCGAATCACAACTCAAAACGAATCGTATTAGCGTAAAGCCTTCCCCTGCAATGCTTTACAGTCTGCGGAAAACTCGCCCCCATCCGGCGGCACGCCCTTTGCTCCCCTAACGTATCCTTGCAGAGGGTGCCAAGACCCTGGATCGTTTGAACAAGGAGCATCGAATGTCTACTGGCGAAAAAATTATCGGAATCGACCTCGGTACCACGAATTCGGTGGTGGCCGTGATGGAAGGCAAAGACGTCAAGGTTATCCCAAACGCCGAAGGGAACCGGCTGACGCCCAGCGTGGTGGCGTTCACCGACAAGGAGGAGACCGTCGTGGGCGAGCCGGCCCGACGCCAGGCGGTGACCAATCCCACGCGGACGATTTCCTCGATCAAGCGTTTCATGGGCCGCCGTCACAACGAGGTCGCCTCGGAAGAGAAAATCGTGCCCTACAAGATTGTTGGCGGGCCGGAGGACTACGTTAAGGTAGAAGTTGACGGCCGCGACTACACGCCGCCGGAGATTTCGGCCTTCACGCTGCGGAAGCTCAAGGAAGCGGCCGAGGCCTATTTGGGCCACAAGGTAAACAAGGCCGTGATCACCGTTCCGGCCTACTTCAACGACGCCCAACGCCAAGCGACCAAGGACGCCGGCCAGATAGCCGGGCTGGAGGTGGCGCGGATCATCAACGAGCCGACCGCCGCCTCGCTGGCCTACGGCTTGGACAAGAAGAAAAGCGAAAAGCTTGCGGTCTTCGACCTCGGCGGCGGAACCTTCGACGTCTCCGTGCTCGAGGTGGCCGACGGCGTCTTCCGCGTTATCAGCACCAACGGCGACACCCACTTGGGCGGCGACGACTTCGACCAGTGCCTGATCAACTACGTGGCCGACGAGTTCAAGGGCCAATACAACATTGACCTGCGCAAGGACACGATGGCCCTGCAACGGCTCCAAGAAGCCTGCGAGAAGGCGAAGAAGGAGCTTAGTTCGTCTCAATCGACCGACCTGAACCTGCCGTTCATTACGGCCGACGCCCAGGGGCCAAAGCACTTGCAGATGTCGATTACCCGCGCGAAGCTCGAACAGTTGATCGATAGCTTGATCGACCGCTGCCGCAAGCCGGTCGAGCAGGCGATGAAAGACGCCCATCTCACCGCGAAGGATCTCGACGAAGTGGTGCTGGTCGGCGGATCGACCCGGTTGCCCAAGGTGCAGCAGGTGGTCAAGGAGATGTTCGGCGGCAAGGAGCCGCACAAGGGGGTCAATCCCGACGAAGTGGTGGCCATCGGTGCCGCCATCCAGGGCGCGGTCCTGGCCGGCGACGTAAAGGACGTGCTGCTGCTGGACGTCACTCCGCTCTCGCTGGGTATCGAAACGCTCGGCGGAATCATGACCAAACTGGTCGAGCGGAACACCACCATCCCCGCCGAACGGAAGCAGATTTTCAGCACCGCCGACGACAACCAGACGGCCGTCACCGTTAAGGTCTGTCAGGGCGATCGGCAGATGGCCGCCGACAACCGGCTGTTGGGTATGTTCAACCTGGAAGGCGTCCCGCCGGCGCCCCGCGGCATGCCGCAGATCGAGGTGAAGTTCGACATCGACGCCAACGGTATACTCAACGTCTCGGCCAAAGACCTCGGCACCGGCAAGGAGCAGACGGTGCGGATCGAGCAGTCCAGCGGGCTGTCCGATGGCGAGATCGACAAGATGCGCAAGGACGCCGACTCGAACGCCGAGGATGACAAACGCAAGCTGGAACTGGCCGAACAGCGCAACCAGGCCGACTCGATGTGCTGGCAGCTCGAAAAGCTGTTGAAGGAACACGCCGACAAGTTGGCCGACGCCGACAAGCAGGCGGTGGGCGAGGCCATCGAAAAAGCCCGCGAGGCGGCCAAGGGTGACGACGCCGAGCGGATCAAGTCGGCGGTCCACGAGTTGGAGCAGGCGTCTCACGCATTGAGCAAGACGCTCTACGAGAAGGCCGGCCCTCAGGATCAGGATCAGGCGGCATCCGGCAACGGCGACGATCCGCAGCCCGACGCTCAACCCTCCGCCGCCCCGGCCGGCGCCGGCGACGACGACGCCATCGACGCCGAGTTCGAGGTAAAGGAGTAACCCTAGGCGCGCAAAAATGGATATAATAGCCGGCGGCTAACAGCCGCCGGTGGCGCCGCCGGTCTGCTCCGATAGACGGGAGGAAAATGGACTTGCGCGCTTACATCATCGCCGGGCCGAACGGGGCTGGGAAAACAACTTTTGCCAGAGAGTTCCTGCCGCGATATGCCAACTGCCGCGATTTCCTTAACGCGGACCTATTGGCGGCAGGGTTGTCGCCGTTTGACCCTGAGATGGCCGCGGTCGAGGCGGGACGTCTGCAACTGACCAGAATGAAGAAGTTGATCGAGCGGGGCAAGGACTTCGGATTCGAGACTACTCTGGCGGGAAAGACATACCGGCCGATCCTTAACGAAATGAAGGAACGCGGATACCTTCTGCATTTGTTCTATCTTTGGCTGCCGAGCATTGACCTAGCGATTGCCCGAATTGCCAATCGGGTTAAGCAGGGCGGCCACGACGTGCCGGAGGCAGTGGTTCGCCGACGGTTCGACGCAGGATACCGGAACCTCTGCGCGTTATACATGCCGCTGTTCAACTCATGGCAGTTCTTCGACAACTCGACTATGCACCCGTGCAGAATTGGCTGGGGCGATCGAACCAAGGCGGTGTTAGGCGAAGAACTCTATAAACGCATTTTCGATACGTTAAAGGAACGCGGATCATGACGGAAGAAGGATTGCTTTTTCAACAAGCAAAGAAGGCCATGCAGGAAGCGGCGGACCGAGTTGTGGAAGAAGCGCGGCGGACAAATAGCTCGGTTGTCGTTTGGGAAGACGGCGCCGTTCGGCATATTCCAGCCGATCAACTGCCGCCGCCCAAGCAGCCCTCACCCTAACCCTCTCCCGGAGGGAGAGGGGACTATAAGATGGCATTTCGATTCGACAAACTGACGCTCAAGGCTCAAGAGGCTGTGGCCCGCGCACAGGAACTGGCCGCCGATCGGGGACACTCGCAAATCGACCCGCTGCACCTGCTGGCCGGACTGCTCGAAGAAAGCGACGGCATCGTCGGCCCGATCCTCGAAAAGATCGGCGTAAATCGCGGACAGTTGGACCAGGTCGTTCAGGCGGAAATGAAACATTTCGCCAAGGTTTCAGGCGGCGCGCCGCCGCAGGGAAGCCGCGAGCTGAACCAGGTGCTCGAAACCGCCCAGCGCGAAGCCGACGCGATGAAGGACGAGTTCGTCTCGACCGAACATCTGCTGCTGGCGCTGGCGAAAGTCGATTCAAAGGCGAAAAACGTCCTGAACCTGAACGCCGTCACCGACGCCGACCTGTTGAAGGTGTTGCAGGCAGTTCGCGGCAGCGCGCGGGTAACGGACCAGACGCCCGAGGGAAAGTTCCAGGCCCTGGAGCGATACGGGATCGATCTGGTTGAACGCGCCCGACAGGGAAAACTCGATCCGGTCATCGGCCGCGACCAGGAAATCCGCCGCGTCATGCAAGTCCTTTCCCGCCGGACGAAGAACAACCCCGTGCTGATCGGCGAGCCGGGCGTGGGCAAAACCGCCATCGCCGAGGGCCTCGCACTGCGGATCGTCGAGGCCGACGTGCCCGAAAGCCTGAAAAACCGCCGCGTGATCGCGCTCGATATGGGCGCGCTGGTCGCCGGCACAAAGTTTCGCGGCGAGTTCGAGGAGCGGCTCAAGGCCGTGCTCCGCGAGGTGTCGGACGCGGGCAACGTGATCCTCTTCATCGACGAGTTGCACACGGTCGTCGGCGCCGGTCGGGCCGAAGGGGGTAGCGACGCGGCCAACCTGCTGAAGCCCGCCCTGGCACGCGGCGAGCTGCGCTGCATCGGGGCCACGACGCTGGACGAGTATCGAAAATACGTCGAGAAGGACGCCGCGCTGGAGCGACGTTTTCAGCCGGTCAATGTCGGCGAGCCGTCGGTCGAGGACACGATCGCCATCCTCCGCGGCCTGAAGTCCCGCTACGAGGCCCATCACCGCGGCGTTCGGATCAAGGATTCGGCGCTGGTCGCGGCGGCCAACCTCTCGCACCGCTACATCGCCGACCGCTTCCTGCCCGACAAGGCCATCGACCTGATGGACGAGGCCACCAGCCGGCTGGCGATGGAGTTGGAGAGCGTGCCGACGGAGATCGACCAGGTGCAGCGGCGGCTGGTCCAGCTTGAACTGGCCGACCGTCAACTAGCCGAAGAGACCGAGGAGCACGCCCGACAGCATCGCGCCGAGGTGCAGGAGGAGATGGCCGAGCTGCGCAAAAAACTCGCCGATCTGCGCGAGCAATGGGAACTGGAAAAGAGCGGCCTGGGCGACGTGCAGCAGATTCGCCAACGGCTGATGGACGTCGAGTTGCAGTACAACCAGCTTGCCGCGTCGATCAAGGAGAAGCAATCCGGCGGCGCGCCGGTCAGCGAGGCGGACTATCAAAAACTCTACGAACTCGACATCCAGCAAAAGGACTTGGCCAAGCAGCTAGACGCCCAGGAGGCCGACGCGGGCGAAGCAGACAAACCGGCAGTGGCACACAGGCGGCTGCTCCGCCGCGAGGTCGGTCCCGAAGAGATCGCCGAGGTCGTCAGCGCCTGGACCGGCATACCCGTCACGCGGATGATGGAGACCGAACGGGCGAAGCTGCTGGTGCTCGAAGACCGAATCCACCGACGGCTCGTCGGCCAGGACGAGGCGGTCGAGGCCGTCTCGAACGCCGTGCGCCGCAACCGCTCCGGCCTGCAAGACCCCAACCGGCCGATCGGCTCGTTCATCTTTCTTGGCCCCACCGGCGTGGGCAAGACCGAGCTGTGCAAGGCGTTGGCCGAGGTTATGTTCGACGACGAGAACGCCATGATCCGGCTCGATATGAGCGAGTTTATGGAGCGGCACACGGTGAGCCGTCTGATCGGCGCCCCGCCGGGCTACGTCGGTTACGAGGAGGGCGGGATGCTGACCGAGGCCGTCCGCCGCCGCCCATACGCGGTGATTCTTTTGGACGAGATCGAGAAGGCCCACCGCGACGTGTTCAACATCCTGCTGCAAGTCCTCGACGACGGCCGGCTGAGCGACAACCAAGGGCACACGGTCGATTTCACCAACACGATCGTGGTGATGACCAGCAACATCGGCAGCCAGTTGATCCAGGAGATAACGCGGGAGGGCGGCGACGAGGAGCAGATGCGCGAGGCGGTGATGCAAACCCTTCAGACCCGTTTCCTG
>CBDAFL010000269.1:0-2128 GCA_965195225.1 uncultured Thermoguttaceae bacterium | reverse complement strand
AGTTCGCTGGTAGAGAACTTCAACAGCCGGTTGCGCAACTACTTCTTCCTCCGCCGCCACCTGGGACCGGATTACTTGGCGTTGCTCCAGCTCTTCCTCAACCACCGCCGCTTCCTGCGGAGCGAGCGGCCCGAGCGGGTGGGCAAGAGCCCGGCGGAGCTACTGGGCGGCAGCCCTCATCCTCACTGGCTGGAGATGCTCGGCCACGTCCGGTTCTCCCGCAACTAACCCCGCGTCGGCAACCGTCTCCCCCTCGGCAAGCCCGCCCAGACAACGCTCAAGGTCCGCGCCTGTTACCCAAAAACGGGCAGAATTGAACCAGGCCCGAATATTTACACCAAGAACAACACAACCCCTGGCCGTTGCGGGGGTTAGGTCGATGGCGGGTGTTGCATACTGGCTACAAATGACGTTCCATGCCGAGATGGCGGACGATTTCCTGTTGGTATGGGGTGGGGCGGGAGGTTGTCTGGAAACGGCCTTTGGGATGGTCTTTGATGATCACGGTCGAACGGGTTACGGCCGAAAGGCTTTCCAGAATGTCGCGAAAACTGGATAGCCGAACGCCGTTCTCGTTTCGTCGGGCGGCGTCTTTTCGTCTGGCCGACTCGGAGCGCCCAGCCGGCGAGACGATCGAATCGCGTGCCTCGGCCGACGCCTTTTCTTCATCCACGAACATCAGCGGAGCAAGCGCCAGACGCATTTGATGTTCGATGTAATAGGCGAGCATGCAAATGAAAATGTGCGACCGTACGCGGTCCGCAAGCCGATGGTGAATCGGGCGGACGCGAATGTCAATCGACTTTAGCGAGCGAAACGCCCGCTCGACCAAAGCGAGATTCTTGTAATGGGCGACAACCTGTTCGTCCGACAGTTCGCTCGCGTCGACGTTGCTGCGAATGACGTAAATTCCATCGAGACTCGCCTCGGCGTCAATCTTTTCCTGGTCGCGGGAATACTCGAAGCAGTCGCCGTCGATCTCGATGCGAAAGTGTTTTGCCACCTTTTTGCGGTTTACCACCTTGCCGACTTCGACGCCGATCTCCGATTTTCCCCGCAGGGGTTTGCGTTTGCGATAGACCTTTGCCTTGACTTTGGCAAGCAGCTTTTCCGTCGCCGCCAGAAGGGCCTCTCGCTTTCTCGCTCGTTCGTCGGCGAGCAGCGGATTGCGACATAGAATCAGTCGTTCATCCGGATAATCGGGGTGCGTGATGCTTGCCAGGTCGCGCTGGTCGAAGAGCGACAGTTGTATGTCGCCCTGCCGTTGAAGCTTGGCGATCGAGGAGCTATTCAACGCCGTGATCCACCGGGCCCCTTCTTCACCGCGCAGGTAGCCGTCGATCGCCTTGCCGCTGATCATCCCGCGATCGCCGACGAAGATCACGTCCTTGCGGCCGAAATCGTTGCGTACCCGCTCCACCGCCTTCGGGAAAGCCACGTAGTCGTTCTCGTTGCCCGCCAGCACCTCGACGCCGATGGGAACGCCCTGGGCGTTGCAGTACATTCCGTAATTGACTTGCGGAAGATCGCCCCGTTTGTCGCGGGAATAGCCGTGCTTGGCCAGCGGACAAGTGTGCCCTTCAAAGTAGGACGAGGAGAGGTCGAACAGCACCGGGTCGCCGTCGGCCAGATGTTTTTTCGCGAGCTTCTTTTGGATCGATTCTTGCCGCTCGAGCAGCCAGTCCATCGCCTGATAACATTCGTGTTCGTCGAGGTCTTCCAACGAAAGCAACTCGCCGAGCGTCGTGGCGGCCGTCTCGCGTTGGCAATGTCGGGCGGTCGCAAGTTTTGAATCGCCGTGCAGCAACCGGTCGGCGATCATGGCGACGACGATATCACGCTCTCGCGACGGCTTCCGATCGACTGCCTGGAGCAGGCCGGACTTTTTGATCATCCCAACAATGGCCACCACATGCCCATGCTGCCGCACGTCGGTAATTTCGAGCATCTTCTCCGGCTCGGCGATTGCCAACGTGGCAGGCACCAGTTCGCCCTTGAGCGCGCAGCGCAGCGCCTCGACCGTCTCGTCTGGCAGCGATGAAAGGTTGCCGACGGTTCGTTTCTTGGTCTTGCCATTTTCGCGCCAAGACTCGCGTAAGAGCACGGCTGGCGGCGAATTCCGATTGGG
>CBDAFL010000268.1:0-1234 GCA_965195225.1 uncultured Thermoguttaceae bacterium | reverse complement strand
CTTGTCGCCCAGTCCGATGGTGCCGATCAGGTCGATCAGTTCCCCGAGCCGCTGCTTATCGAGCGCGGGCCGGGCGTACTGCTTGGGCAACACGCCCTTGAGGCTTGTGTTGTCGCGTTCGATTGTCTCCATCGCCTCATCGACCAGCTTGCCGATGTTGGGCTGCTTGGCGTTGTTCTGCAAGTGGGTCCAGCGTGCCACTTGCGGAACCCAAAAGACATTTTGGGCGCGGTATTCGTCGGCGTCCTCGGGGTCGGCCCCTTCGCTCTGCTGCGTCAATAGCTGCTGGTGCATCTCCTCGAAAGCGTCGGAAATGTACTTCAGAAAGATCAGCCCGAGCACCACGTGCTTGTATTCGGCCGCGTCCAGGTTGTTGCGGAGCTTGTCCGCCGCCAGCCAGAGCGTTTGCTCGAAGCCGAGATTCGCCCCGTTGCCATTGGACTTCTTCGTTTGCCTTCTGGCCACAGGTTTCCTTTCCGCGAGGGGCGAACGTGGGCACGAAAAGCTCTTTGGTGTTCTCGGCACGCCCCAAGTATCTCAGATTATGGGCAGTAAGCCGGTCGGCCCGATTCTACCCCGCAGGGGTATAGTCTTTCAACACCCCCCGGGTTACGCATATTGCAGGAGAGCGCAGTCGCCGCTGAATCCGCTTGGCCGGGGCGTAGCTATCGGCACCCGCCGTCCCGAACCTCATTCTACCGAAGATTATTCTGACACCAAACGCCCTAGGTCGAATATCTCCGGGACGCTATATGTAGATCACGCCGCAAAGCAATGGGGGAAAGCCGGGGGGGCTTGCTCACTCATTCCTTGCCGGAATGTCATACGCAAACCACTACGCGGAAACGACCTGCGCTACATGCCCGCGATTGCACTCTACCCTCGAAGAAACCACCGTTGCCCGCCGTCAGAATAACCCACACCACATAATTATCCTTCGATCCGCTCCCCTGTGAGCATGGCAATCAGCCGTTGCCGGTCCTCTGGTGAGAGGTTGCCGAGTTCGTCGGCCAGTCGTGCCAACGGGTCGCCCTGGTCGGCCGCGGCAGTCCCTTCGCCTTCGGCCTGTTGCCCGGCTTGGAGGGCGTCGGCTTTTGCGTTTTCGGCTTCGCTGGTGCAAGCAGCGGTGCAAGCGTCGGACGGCGTCGGCGCAAGTGCTTTGCTGTCACCACTTGCGACGGTGGCGTTATTGCTTCCCAAGCTGGACGTCGCGGGTCCGAATCCCGTCTCCCGC
>CBDAFL010000267.1:0-21599 GCA_965195225.1 uncultured Thermoguttaceae bacterium | reverse complement strand
GGTCGTGTACCACGCCCTTCGCTGCGCTCAGGGTCGTGCCACCCATCGCTTAAAGTCATTCGCCAAGCGTTTTCCTCAACCGTTCGATGACGGTTGCGAAACGTTGGCCAATGGGAATAAGCTCGAACCGCCGAGAGTTGGGGCCAGTGACTTCGATGCGGATTTCGATGCGTTCCGACGGCAGACAGGCGGCTACGCGGTCTGCCCATTCGACCAGCACCAACCCGTCTCCCTCGAAATACTCCTCCGGCCCGAGCGCCTCGAACTCGTCTTCGTCGCGTACTCGGTAGGCGTCGAAGTGATAGATCGAACGGCGGCCGTGATGTTCTTGGACCAGGACGAATGTAGGGCTAAGCACGTCCCGCCGATCGACGCCGACCGCCTCGGCAATCGCTTGCGCCAGTCTCGTCTTGCCGGCGCCCAACGTCCCGCACAAGGCGACGGTGGTCCCGTCGGGCAACACCTCGGCCAAGGCCGCGCCCAAGACGGCGGTGGCCGATTCGTCCTCGGAATTGTAGACGAAACTGTTCATTCCAGGTGGTGTTCCCAGCCGCGCGGGGGTAAAGGACGGCGATCGCCGCGCGGGTCGGCACTCCAAAGGCCCGGCTCGGCGATAAACTCGCCGACGTCGGTCAGCGGCACGTCCAGCGGTTGCTCGGCCAACATTCTTCGTGCCTCGTCGGGCGGAACGGCCAGGATCAACTCGAAATCCTCGCCGTCCGATAGCGCGTGTTCCAACGGCGTCGAACCGTCGGCAAGCCGCTCGGCCAATCGGCGGGCGTCGTCGGCCACGGGCATGGCGGCGGTGTTGACCGCCGCGCCACATCCGCTTTCCTCGACGATATGCGATAGGTCGAGCGATAGGCCGTCGCTGGCGTCGATGCCCGCGTGTAGCTCGTAGTTTGCGTGCAGTTCCAATGCCTCAAGGACTCGCGGCTCGAAGTCGAGGTGGCGTCCGAGAATGCTGCCGCCAAAGGCGCCGGTGACCACGATTCTGTCGCCCGGTTGTGCGCCGTCGCGGCGTAGCGGTCCGCGATCTGTCGCTTCGCCCAGCAGCGTAATACTGACGGCCAGCGGACCGTCCCAACTGTTGGTATCGCCCCCGGCGATGGCCAGATTGTACTGCTCGGCCAGCGGCAACATCCCTTCGTAGAGCGCCACGGCCAGGCCCAATCCACCCCGTTGCGGCAGGCAGAGCGCGATCACTCCGGCCAACGGTCGAGCGGCCATGGCGGCCAAATCGCTGAGATTGGCTGCCAGCGCCTTGCGGCCCGCGCGCCGGGGATCGATCTCGTTCAGCTTGAAATCCACACCGTCGGTAAGCATATCGACGGTTACGACGCACTGGGTTGAATCGGCCAGATTCAATACGGCGGCGTCGTCACCCGGTCCCAACCGCAGCAGCGGATGTGGCGGCAAACGTCCTCGCAGCCAGGTGATAAATTCGCGTTCCATGAAAGTTTTCAGTTTTCAGCAGGCGGTACGTGGAGCGGAACCCGTTGCGGGCGAATCTGGTCGAAGAGGTCGATGCGTGGCGGTGGTCGAGTCTTTGGCATCGAGTCCACGGCAACAAGGCCAAACTTTTGGACGCTGGTCCGCTTACGCTGCCGCGACGTTGGCGTCAGCACGTGCAGAAGCCGCAAACGGAAGTGGAGTTGGAGGCGTTGCGACGTTCGGTTGTGCGCGGCGCTCCGTTTGGCAAAGCGTCGTGGCGGGCACGAACGGCGAAGCGATTGGGCCTGCAATCGACGCTGCGTGCTCGCGGTCGCCCGTGGAAATCGCCGCCCGCGAAAGGAACCCGCTCGTAAATCGCAAACAAAGACTCCCGACCCCTTTGTTTTCTCGTAAATCGCAAACAAAGACTCCCGACCCCTTTGTTTTCCCTTTGTTTTCAGTGACCCCGACGGGACTCGAACCCGTGCCGCAGGCGTGAAAGGCCTGTGTCCTAACCACTAGACGACGGGGCCAAAACACTCCTATATACCCTTTTGGAGGAGGGGGCGTCAAGAGGCGCCGACCGAGAACCGCAACGCGAATCGACGATTGAAGACCGCGATCGGCGAAAAGTCGGCGTCCGGCCGGAGCGTCCGGCCAAAGATGGCAGGCTACTTAGGATCGCCCGCCGTTGCCGACAGGGGAATCGACCTTGCTCGTCGCGTGGTGTTCGGAGGCGGCTGCGTCGCGGTGGATCGCGTCGAACACTTCACGGCGATGCACCGGTATTTCCTTAGGGGCCTCAACCCCCAGGCGCACCTTGTCCCCCCGGATTTCCACAACCACGATGGTAATGTCATCATTGATGACAATACTCTCGTTTTTTTTGCGTGACAGCACCAACATGGCTCGTTCCTTCGACCGCTTGCCAGGGCTCCCGATCCTAGATACCCTGCAAAAAACAACCGCAGCGTGTGTGCGGACACATCCCCATACATTTTACGATACGATGGAATTGGGTGATGTCAAGCAGATTTTTGGACGTTTGATGGGTTTTCGGTCCGTTTTTACGGCAGGTTGGCACAAGACTAGCAACTCCACCCCTCTTGCGTGGTGTTTGGATTCTTATTCCCGACCGTCCGCCCTCCCGCACGCAATCCGTAAAGTCTTTCCATGAAACAAGATACCGGAAACTAGCACGATCGGACAAATACAAAGGCACGCATCGAGATTACCTATTCCCCACAGGCAACCACATTCCACCGAGTACTCTAACAGCCCGTTGAAAAAGTCGGATTTTGGGAGTTTGGGTGCCACTGCTGGCTTGTCCAGCAGTGTTTTTCCGGTAGTTTTCTCCATGCACTGCTGGACAAGCCAGCAGTGGCACCCTTTTTCAACGGACTGCTAACTTTGCCGCGAAGTATCCATTTGTCCGAATCTTCCTATGGCTTGCAGCCCAGGCCAAGTCGCCTATAATCGTGCTTTTGGGCTTTTTCGACGGGGAGCAATCCGGGGACGTCAAAGGGTCCGACTGCGACGAGGCCCCCATGCGAAACTGGTTTCGGAACGTATATCAGGCAGTGGTTACGGTGTTGCTGGCTCTTTGTGTCTGCCTGCGATACTGGTTTTGCACCTACAATCCGCGTCGCAAGACGTTCACCGAACACTACGAGTACCCGGAATTGCCGCTGGAGATATTCCCTCGTTTCCGCGGTTTTCACCGATTCGACCTGACCACGTGCATTGCCTGCGAGCGCTGTGCGAGGGACTGCCCGGCGGGCTGCATTTCTATCGGCAAGCAGCGAGTGGAAGGAAAAAAAGGCTTCCAGGTAACAAATTACACGATCGACTATGGGAGGTGCATGTTCTGTGCGATCTGCACCGAGAACTGTCCTTCCGATTGTATTTACATGGGTTCGTCGTACGACCTGAGTTGCTACAGCCGGGAGGGATGCATCGTTGATTTCGCTCGTCTTCCGGTCGAGGTAGCGTGGGGTCGAGCGACATTGAACCCCACGGCGGTGGCCCGCTCGAAAGTCGTCGTGGAGCCGGTTCACGGCGGCCCTAACGCTTAGTAAAGAAACGGTTTGCAACCTTTATTACGGAGACATGCAAAACCCACTTCATGCCACAGAATTAGTGTCCTTTCAGGCTCCGTGTTTCCGGGGCCTATTTTTCCAGGGGAGGTTGAGATTTTTCCAGCGCCTATGTCGCCGACCGTTATAGTCGCCTACTTGGCATTATTTGCCACGGTTGGGTTTCTGTTCGTGTTTGCCTGCCTTCTTCTGGGCAAGTTTTTGCGCGCCCATGCGCCGACCACCCAGAAGCTGGAGACCTACGAGTGCGGCGAGCCGGCGGTGGGACCGGGAACGGTCCAGTTCGATTTGCGGTTTTACGTCGTGGCGCTGCTGTTTCTGATTTTCGAGGTCGAGGTGGTTCTGTTCTTTCCGCCGGCCACCGTGTTTGGGCAGGCCACCCGCTTGCTCGCTCGGGAACGAGCGGTTCAATCCGACGTTGGGGATCAAGCCGGCCCAGCGGCGATCAAGGCGTCGAATCGCCAGACGGTGGGAGTAGTTAGGGGAAATGAAAGCACGGCTTACACGTTGGCTATGGTCGCGCTGATCGACATGGGCATATTCTTCGCCGTGCTGCTGGTTGGGTTCGCCTTTCTCTGGAAACGCGGCGATCTGGATTGGGTCCGCGCGGTGCGTCATCCGACGACTCCGGGCGAAACCGCCGCGTTGGCGGCAAGGCTGCATCAAGGCGATTACCGACGATGAACGCACAAAAGATATACGACCTGCTGGTCCAGCCTTTCAAGCCGTGGTTGACCGGCCACGATTTCGAGGCGATCGATCCGTGGATCGAGGTCGGCGTCGAGGGTTTGCCGGAAATCGCCCGATTCCTGCGCGATCAAGACGAATTGGCCTTCGACATGCTCCACTGCGTCACGGCGGTGGACTATTTCGAGCCGAACGAGAAAAAAGCGGCCAAGGTTCAGTGGCAGCCGCACGTGGAGTTGATCTATCACCTTTCGAGCACCAAGCGGCGGCATCGGCTGGTGTTGAAGGTGAAGCTGTCCCGATGGAAGGACGATCGGCCGGGCGAACTGCCCGAGGTTCCCAGTGTCAGCGGCGTGTGGAGCACGGCCGATTGGCACGAGCGGGAAGTGTTCGACCTGATGGGCGTCCGTTTCCTGGGACATCCCGATCCGCGTCGCATCCTTTGCCCCGAGGATTGGGAAGGCCACCCGTTGCGAAAAGATTACCAGATGCCGACCGAGTATCACGGGATACAGGCGAGATAGACCAATGCAAGCCGAGCAAGCAAAGTCCGATACGGTCGAGTTCGACGTCCGAACGGACGAGATGCTGATCAACATGGGACCGCAGCATCCCAGCACGCACGGCGTGTTGCGCGTGGTGTTGCGGACCGACGGCGAAGTGGTCTCCGAAGTCACGCCTCACATCGGATACCTGCATCGGAGCGCGGAGAAGATCGCCGAAAAACTCACCGTGCGCCAGTATCTCCCCTACACCGACCGGCTCGACTATCTGGCCGCCATGAACATGAACCTCGGCTGGGCGCTGACGGTCGAGAAGCTGCTAGGCCACCGGGTTTCGGAAAAGACGCGGCACCTGCGGGTAATCATCGCCGAGTTGAATCGGATCGCCAGCCATCTGGTGGCGGCGGGGTGTTTCGGGTTGGACCTGGGTAGCTTCACGCCCTTTATGTGGACCTTCCGCGAGCGGGAAAAGATCGTCGATCTATTCGAGGAAATTTGCGGTGCCCGGCTGACGTACAGCTACCTCCTGCCGGGCGGCGTGACGGCCGGGCCGCCGGACGGCTGGTTTGGCCGCTGCGAGGCGTTTCTCGATCAGTTCGAGCCGGTGATCGACGAACTGCACGCACTGTTGACCAGCAACGCTATCTTTATCAAACGCACGGCCGACATCGGCGTGCTGCCGCCGGAGATGGCCATCGACTACGGTTGCACGGGGCCGGTGTTGCGGGCGAGCGGCGTCGATTGGGATCTCCGCCGCGACGGCGAGCCGATTTGCACTGAAATGTACGAAGGCTACACCTGGCAGGTAATCGCGCCGACCGGTGGCCGTTATCCCGACGACCATCCCTATCCGCCGGTTCCGCCCGAGGCGGTGGTGGGCGACTCTTGGCACCGCTTCTACGTGCGGATGCTCGAAGTCGTGCAGTCGATGTATTTGGTCCGTCAGGGGATCGAAAAATACTCCGCCGCCGACGGTGAATTGGACAAGCCGATCAAGATCAAGGAAAAGCTTCCCGAGAGCGAAGCGTATCTCGAAACCGAGGCGCCCAAGGGGCAAATGGGATTTATGATCGTCGGCGACGGCTCGGCCGTTCCGTGGCGGGTGCGGATACGCAGCAGCAGTTTTTGCAACATCTCGCCCCTGCCCGAGCTTTGCCGCGGCGTGCTGATTGCCGACATGCCGGCGATCCTTGCCTCGCTGGACATCGTGTTGGGAGAAATTGACCGCTAATCCATGTAGGACAGGTTGTCAACCTGTCCAAATACCATACAGGACAGGTTAACAACCTGTCCTACAAAAGCACCGTGGCTGAACTACTTATATCCATCTCGACTCCCGATTGGCTGGCGCACACTATCGCCGCGCTGGTTCAATGTGGATTGCTGCTGGCGATCGCGCTCTGTTCGGCGGCGGTGGGTATCTGGTTGGAGCGGAAGGTCTCGGCGCGAATTCAGGACCGGCTGGGGCCGACCCGCGTGGGCGGAAAGTTCGGATGGCTGCAACCGCCGGCCGACGGTCTGAAACTGATCTGCAAGGAAGACATTATCCCGACGGCGGCCGACCATATCCTGTTCCGCATCGCGCCGTACATCAGCTTTTGCGCCGTGTTTTGCGTGTTTCTCGCCCTCCCGTTCGCCAACGGCTGGGTCGCCGTCGAGTTGAACGCGGGCGCGTTCTTCCTGCTGGCAGTGTTGGGGTTGGAAATTTTCGGCGTCATACTGGGCGGATACGCCTCGGGGTCGAAATGGTCGCTCTACGGGGCAATGCGCGAGGCCGCACAGGTGGTCAGCTATGAAATCCCGCTGGGCCTGTGCGTGGTCGTGCCCGTCATCCTGGCCGGCACAATGAATCTGGTCGAAATCGGCAACCAACAGTCGGGCTGGTTTTTCAACTGGTATTTGTTCCACGATCCTTTCACGTTCGTCGTGTTTTGGGTCTACGTCACCTGCGCGGTGGCCAGCTCCAACCGCGCGCCGTTCGACCTGCCCGAGGCCGAAAGCGAATTGGTGGCCGGATTCCTGACCGAATACTCTGGTTTCCGCTGGGTCTTCTTCTTCATGGGCGAGTACGCGTCGATGTTCGTCGTCAGCGGTCTCGGGGCGCTGCTGTTCCTGGGTGGATGGAACGGCCCGATCCCGATTGCATCGCTGCTGGGATTGACGCCCGAGAACCATGATCTATTAGGCTGGATCGGCAATCTGTTGGGGATGTGCAACTTCATCGCCAAGGCGTTCCTCGGCATGACCTTCATGATCTGGCTCCGCTGGACTTTGCCCCGGCTGCGGATCGACCAGGTAATTACCACCTGTCTGAAATACTGTGTGCCGATCGTTTCGGCGATGTTGGCCGGCGTGATGTTGTGGTGTTTCTTTTTGCCCGGGGGACTTTTCGTGGCGTTGACGCAGCCCGCATCGTTCCCACGCTCCGCGTGGGAACGCACTGACTCGACGCTCCATAATCGTAGGACAGGTTGCCAACCTGTCCCACATAATCGTAGGACAGGTTGGCAACCTGTCCCACACGCGGAGCGTGGGAACGAGGAGAATATATGATCGAAACCATCAACTGGCATAGCTGCTTCTTCCTGCTGTTCGCGGCGATCGCCTGCGGGTTCGCCGTGGCGGTGGTCGTCACCGGCAACATCGTGCGGATGGCCTGCTGTCTGGTCGTCTCGTTGGCGGCCGTTGCGGGATTGTTCTTCCTCGCCGGGGCCGAGTTCCTGGGCGCGACGCAACTGATGGTATACGTCGGCGGCACGATGGTGCTGCTGATTTTCGGCGTGATGCTCACCGCCCGAGGGCCGCTGGTTTCGATGAAGACCGGCGGAGGACAATGGGTGTTGGCCCTTTTGGTCGGCGTCGCGCTTTTTGCCGTGCTGCTACAGGCCGCAACGAGTTCGTCGGCCTGGAACGGTCCGCGAGAGAACGATCTGGGGTGGCACGACCCTGAGCAAAGCGAAGGGCGTGTTTCCCCGGAAAGCCACGCCCTTCGTTCCTCAGAGCGTGCCACCCAAAACGCTAAACAAGATGCCGCCGGGCAACTCGGCCTGGGGCTGCTCGGAGTACGCGAAGACCGGCTCCGGCAGGACAAGCCGGTGCTGCTGGGCGGTATGTCCGGCTACCTGTTGGCCTTCGAGATTATTTCCGTACATCTGGTCGTGGTGCTGGTCGGAGCGGCGTATCTGGCCCGGGCACGAAGGAGGATTCGGAATCCCGAACCCCGAACCCCGAACCCCGAATCCCGATCCCCGAGTCCCAAATCCCCATGAGCATATTCACCGAACCTGTCGGACTTTCACACTTCCTGGTGGTCGGCGCCATGCTGTTCGTCTGCGGCGTGATCTGCATGGCCACGAAGCGGAACGTGCTAGGCGTGCTGATGGGGGTCGAGTTGGTGCTGAACGGGGCGAACCTGAATTTCGTGGCCTTCGGCAGCTCGGTGCTGTGCCCTCCCGGTACGGATGGCATTGGGATGGACGGCCAGATGATTGCGTTGTTCGTAATCGTGTTGGCGGCGGCCGAGGCGGCCGTGGCGTTGGCGATTGCGTTGAGCTACTACCACGCCCACGCCACCGTGGACGTGGATCAGGGAGTTGAATTAAGAGGATAAATGACTTGTTGTGTCGGCAGTGCAACTGCCGCCCCAACGCCATAAGCATACATGGACATCAATTCCATAATACCGCTGTTGTTGGCCCTGGCTTGGTTGTTGCCGCTGGGTTCGTTCGTGCTGATCTTTCTGTTCGGTCCGCGAATGGGCCGCGCCGGGCGATACTCCGCATATCTGGCCACCGGCGCGATCGTCGTCTCGTGCATACTTTCGTTCGCGGCCTTGGGCGTCTGGTTGACGGAGCACTTTCCCCACGTCGCCCACGGCGGACATGGATACGAGACGGTGCAGCCGATCAGCGGCGAGTGGTACACGCTGGCCGAGTTCGGCCGGTTGCGGCTGACGATCGGCTACTACATCGACGCGCTGACGCTGGCCATGTTCTGCATGGTCACGCTGGTAGGCTCGTGCATCCACGTCTACTCGTTCGGCTACATGCACGAAGAGCTATCGGACGTGACCGACCCGCTGGCGCCGTTGAGCAACGGCCAGCCGCTACGGCGTCCCGGCCGGTATTGCCGCTTTTTCCAGTATTTTTCGCTCTTCTGTTTCAGCATGTTGGGGCTTGTCGTCGCCGGCAACCTGGCGATGGTCTTCGTCTTCTGGGAACTGGTGGGCATCTGTTCCTACCTGCTGATCGGCTTCTATCACGAGCGCCGCAGCGCCAGCAACGCGGGCAACAAGGCGTTTATCGTCAACCGCGTCGGCGACTTCGGCATGATCATCGGCATGATGGCCCTCTGGGGCAGCCTTGGGACATTCTCTTTCGGGGAAATATTCAGTCAGGTGCGCCCCGAAACCAACAGCTATCAATTGCAGACACCAGACGGCATGATTTTATCTGGAACTGCGGATGAAATTTCACAATCCGTTAAATTCTGGAAGACGGTGAGCACCGAGTGGGAATCTGATATGGCAGTGATGCTCTATGGACATCCCCAATACGGAGAAATACATAAATGGCGAGCACAGGGCTACGGCTACTGGCTCCTGGTCGTCGCCGGGTTGGGCATCTTCTGCGGCTGCGTGGGCAAGAGCGCGCAGTTCCCGTTGCACGTCTGGTTGCCGGACGCGATGGAAGGCCCCACGCCGGTCAGCGCGTTGATCCACGCCGCCACGATGGTCGCCGCCGGCGTCTATCTGGTCGGCCGGTTTTTTCCGGTCTTTACGCCCGAGGTGCTGCTGGTCATCGCCGTGGTCGGCTGCATAACGTTGTTCCTGGCGGCGACGATCGCCATCACGGCCACCGACATCAAGCGGGTGCTGGCCTATTCGACCGTCAGCCAGTTGGGCTTCATGATGCTGGCCCTGGGGCTTGGCGGCTGGCTGGCCGGCATGCTCCACTTGTTCACCCACGCCTGTTTCAAGTCGCTGCTGTTCCTCTGTTCCGGGTCGGTGATTCACGCCTGCGGGACGAACGAAATGCCGGAGATGGGCGGACTGCGGCGAAAAATGCCCATCACGTCGATCACCATGCTGATCGGCTGTCTGGCCATCGCCGGGGCGGGCATCCCAACCATTTTTGGTATGGACGGGATTGGCCTGAGCGGTTTCCACTCGAAAGACTGCATCATGGCCCAGGGGTTGTTGTTCAGCACGGCCAACCCGGGCTTTGGTTCGATATTTTTCTACGCGGCGTTGATCGGCGCCGGGATGACGAGTTTCTATATGTTTCGGATGTGGTACATGACGTTCGCCGGCAGCCCTCGCGACAAACATGTACACAGCCACGCCCACGAGTCGCCGCTGTCGATGACCGGTCCGTTGATGGTTTTGGCGGTTTTGGCGGTGGTCGCGGCCTGGGAACTGCCGGGAACCGAATTGGGATTGAAACCGCTCCTGGAGCAGGCCCGGCCCGTGGGCACCGTCGAAGGCGTCGCCGGCGGAATACTTTTGCCGAACGTGGCCATGCCGGCCGAGCATCTTGCGCACGATCCGGCCGCTGGCATCGGCGTCAAGGCCGAGTGGTCCGCCTTCGCCGTCGCGCTGCTGGGGTTCGGAATAGCCACGGCTTTTTACGGGTTGCGGCGATTCGATCCGGCCGACGCCCGACGGACGTTCTCACCATTGTACAAGCTGTTCATCCACAAGTGGTGGTTCGACGAGCTTTACGCGCTGCTGTTCATCCGTCCGGTGTTGCGGATTTCCGACTGGGTCGAAACGATCGACAAGCGGGTGATCGACTGGCTGGCCGACAACTCGGCCCGGGCCGTTGCGGCCGTCGCGCGGCTGGACGACTGGATCGATCGGATTTTTGTCGATAACACGGTGAACCTGCTTGCCCGATGGACATACGCGACGGGCGTTTGGCTGCGTCGGCTACAGACCGGCAATATCCGTCAGTACGTGATGTGGCTTGGCGCCGGACTGGTGGGGCTGTTCGTATTGATGAGTTTATATTGGAATTACGCAATGGCGGGAGGGTGAGGAGGGGCGGGGTTCGGGGCTCGGGGTTCGGGGCTCGGGATATGAGACCACACAACATGCTGAGGAAACGAACCAATGAGTATTAAGAGCTATCGAGATTTGAACGTTTGGCAGGTTGGAATGGATTTAGCGGCGGCCGTTTACGAAATGACGCGAAAGTTTCCCAACCACGAAAAATGGGGGCTTGGCAGCCAGTTGGAACGTGCGGCAGTGTCGATCCCCGCCAACATCGCGGAAGGACATGCAAAAGATTCTACCAAACAGTTTTTGTTTCATATATCCGTTGCCCGGGGATCCGTAGCTGAATCGGAAACGCACCTAATGCTCGTTGAGAGACTTGGATATGGCAAGAAAGATACCATTGCCGATCTCCTCGTGCTATGTGACCGAATCAGCAAGATGCTCCAAAAACTCCAGAAGTCACTAAGGGCAAAGATGAAGCCGTCCTAACCCGAACCCCCGAACCCCGAACCCCCGAACCCCGATCCCCGACCATGTCGTTCTTCAACTTCCACGACCCTGAAGTCCTTCGGACCTGGCTGCTGAGCCTGGTAATTTTCCTGCCGGCGCTCGGAGCGGGGGTGCTGTGCGTGTTGCCGGTCCGCGGCGACCAGTGTCTCAAACGTTTCTCACTGTTGATCACCGTGCTGGTGTTTCTGCTGACCGTGTGGCTGGCGATTCCGGCGGGCGACGGCTCGGCCGTGGGACATTTCATGCTCGGAAATCCCGACATGCAGAACGTGGTGGACCACGAGTGGATACCCTCGTTCAACATCCGCTACTTCCTCGGCCTCGATGGCATCAGCCTGCCGCTGGTGGTTCTGACATCTTTCTTAAGCATGCTGGCGATGTGGGCAAGCTGGTCGATCGATAAGAGCGTCCGCGCGTATTGCGCCCTGTTCCTGTTGCTGGAGACCGGCATGTTGGGCGTCTTCATGTCACTGGACTTCTTCCTGTTCTACGTGTTCTGGGAAGTGATGCTGCTGCCGATGTATTTCCTGATCGGCGTCTGGGGCGGGCCGAGACGCGAGTACGCCGCGATAAAGTTTTTCCTGTTCACACTGGCCGGCAGTGTACTGATCCTGATTGCCATTCTCGTTCTTTACTTCACCAGCAACCCGCACACGTTCAATATGCTGACGTTGGCCGAGATCGGACAAATGCCCGACTCGCCGTTCCATCAAACGCTGCTCTGGGGCAAGTCGGTTTCCTGGTGGGCGTTCGTGCTGTTGTTTATCGGGTTCGCGGTCAAACTGCCGGCGGTGCCGGTCCATACCTGGTTGCCCGACGCCCACGTCGAGGCCCCCACGCCGATCTCGATGATCCTGGCCGGCGTGCTGCTGAAGATGGGCGGATACGGCATCATCCGCATCTGCTATCCGATCTGTCCCGACGCCGGCTACGAACTGGCTTGGTGGGTCTGCGGACTGGGAACGGTCAGCATGGTCTACGGGGCGCTGGCCGCGATGGCCCAAAAGGACTTCAAGCGGCTGGTGGCCTACAGTTCGGTCAGTCACATGGGCTACGTGCTGCTGGGCATCGGCGCCTGGAGCGCCACGGCCGGCGTTCAGTACAACACCGACTATTGGACGATGGGTATGAGCGGGGCCATGTTCCAGATGATCGCACACGGCATCAGTTCAGCCGGCATGTTCTTCCTGGTCGGCGTTGTGTATGAACGGGTTCATCACCGGAACCTCGACCAATACGGCGGGCTGTTCGCGCGTATGCCCGTCTTCAGCGGAATCTCGATGATTATCTTCTTCGCCGCTCTGGGGTTGCCGGGCTTGTGCGGATTCTGGGGCGAGTTGTTCGTCATCCTGGGCGCGTGGAGCTTCAGCAAGGTGCTGGCCGTGGTGGCGGCTTCCGTGGTGATTCTGACCGCCGGTTACATCCTCTGGACGATCCAACGGGTCTATCTCGGGCCGGAATACAAGGGCCCGCACGGCGACGCCTTGACGCCCATGACCCGCCGCGAAAAATACATTGCCGCCCCGCTGGTAGCTCTGGCAATCCTCTTGGGCGTCTATCCGAAGGTACTGTTCGACTACGTGACCCCAACCGTCGAGAAGACGGTGATCGAGATGAAGGACTGGACTCTTTGGTCTGAACAATCGTCGGCCGATTTGCAGGAGACCGAACAGCCGTGAACTTCGATCAACTGCTCCAAAACGTTGTTGGCGATACGATCGGCCCTGGCGGTTCGCTCTGTGCGTTCCGGCCCGAGTTGGCGCTGTGCGCGACGATCATCGCCGTGTTGCTGGCCAAAATCATTTTGCCCGGCTGGAAGTCCAGTGCTTACCACATTACTTTGTTGGGGCTATTTACGGCCGGCTATCTGGCGTTCCCCTGGAGTTGGTCGCTGGAGGTGATTCCGGCCGCAAAGACGATCTTCACCGGCGCCTTGATCGCCGACAGCTTCACCGTGGTTGTGCGGGGGATGCTGCTGGGGTTCGCGGTCCTCTTCGCCACGTTCACTCAAATGACCGGCGTCTGGGACCGAGACGACCAGGCGGAGTTCTTCGTGCTGATGCTCGGCTCGCTGGTGGGCATGTGCCTGATGATCTCGGCCAACCACGTCCTGATCGTGATGCTGGGCGTCGAGATGGCCAGCGTCCCCTGTTACGTGCTGGCCGGTATGAAACGGAACCAGCCGAAAGCCAGCGAAGCGGCCCTGAAATACGCCGTCTTCGGCGCGGGTGCGGCCGGCGTGATGCTCTTCGGGCTAAGCCTGCTGGCCGGCGTGCTCGGCTCCGCTCAGTTGCCGACCATGAGCGCCCGGCTCATTGAAATCATCCACGGCGGCGTTTCGCCCGATCAGACTTTGGTATTGATGCTCGGCGGGCTGATGCTTACGGTTGGCGTGGCCTTCAAGCTCTCGGCCGTTCCATTTCATTTCTGGGCGCCGGACGTTTTCGAGGGGGCCACGGCCGAAGTGGCCGCGTTCATTTCGGTCGCCTCGAAGGCCGCCGCGCTCGGCCTGCTGGTCCGGCTGGTCGCCGTGTTCTCGATGCCGTCCAGCCTGACGTTTCCCGAGGGGATTTCGCTGCCTCCCGATCGGCTGGCGGCGGTCGCCGACCTGGGCGTCGTGCGGCAGTACATCGTGGCGATCCTTACACTGTTGGCGGCCGTGACCTGTACGTTCGGCAATCTGGCCGCTTACGGACAGACGAACATAAAGCGGCTGCTGGCCTATTCGACCATCGCACACGCCGGCTACATGATGATGCCGGTGGCCGCCGCCGCCGCGTTGGTCGGCACTGACGTGCTGGGAGCACGCGAAGCCGTGGCCGCCTTGCTGGTCTATCTGGGCATCTACCTGTTCATGAATCTGGCGGCGTTCGCCATCGTGGCCTTCCTGCGCAACGCCACCGGCAGCGAGGAGATAGCCGACTACGCCGGTCTGGTCCGCCGCTCGCCGGGGCTTACCGTCTGCATGGCGATCGTGATGTTCAGTCTGGTCGGGTTGCCGCCGCTGGCCGGTTTTCCGGCCAAGATGACCGTCTTTCTCGCCCTGATCGACGCCAAACTCTGGACGCTGCTGTTTATCGGCGCGCTGAACACGCTGCTGAGCCTGTTCTACTATCTGCGAGTCGTGAAGGTGATGGTTCTCTCGCCCGAGCCGTTGCACCGCGAGGCTCCGACGATTCCATTGACATCCATGGTAGGTTCATACTGTGCGTTGTTGACCGTGCCGGTGGTGGCGTTGTTTTTCCTGTTGGGCGGGGTGCTGGATTGGGCCAGGGCGGCAGCCCATACTCTCTTCAATTGACCATAATGAAGAACCACGAAGCCATCTCGACGCTCAACCAACTGCTCGGCGTTCTCTGCCGTTCGTTGCCGGCCTATCTGGCCGACGCGCGGCCCTGGTCGCGGTTGGGAAGCTGGAAAGCTCAGACGGCTATCGACCGGCTGGTGGCCGATCTGCGGATGTACGTCCGGCGCGTTGCCGAGCAGATCGACTCGCTCGGCGGATGTCCCGATTCCGGCCGCTTTCCCACGGAGTTCACCGCGAAAAACGATCTGGCCGTTCAATTCCTTGTTGGCGAGATCATCGACTATCTCGATCGAGACGCGGCGACGATCGAGCGCATTGCCACCCGGCTCGAAAACATCCCGGCCGCGCACGCCCTGGCCGAAGAAATCCTCGGGAACGTCAAGGGACACGTGGACGTTCTCAAAGGAAGGATGAAGGATGAGGGATGAAGGATGAATTATTCAACGACGACCACGATCCTTCATCCCTCATCCTTCATCCTTCATCCTTCATTTCCGACACCCACGCCCATCTCGACCAGAACGACTTCGACGCCGACCGTGACGTGGTGCTTGCTCGGGCGCGTGAGGCGGGGGTGGAAGCGATAGTGTGTCCGGCCGTCTCGGCCCGCTCGGCCGAGGCCGTGGTCCGATTGGCCGAGGAGCACGAGCTATGGGCCGCCGTGGGAATACATCCGAATCACACGGCCGAGGCCAAGCCGGACGATTGGGACCGGATCGTCGAGTTGGCCGGCAATCCTCGTGTTGTGGCAATCGGCGAGACGGGCCTCGATCGATATCGGGATTACTCGCCGCTTAAGCTCCAACAAGAGTATTTCGACCGGCATCTCCGGTTGGCCCGCTCGCGTGATCTACCGGTAATCATCCATTGCCGCGATGCGCAGGCGGAGATGCTGCCGATGCTCCGCGCGGCGGCGGTCGACGGCTCGCTTGTTGGCGTTCTGCACGCCTTCAGCGGCACGGCCGATTTCGCCGCCGAGTGTCTTTCGTTGGGGCTGCATGTCGGCTTCGCCGGCAACGTGACTTACTCGAACCGAAAAAACGACTACTTGCGGGATGTCGCCCGCGGGATTCCCGAGAACCGGCTGTTGCTCGAGACCGACAGCCCTTATCTTGTGCCGCAAGCGTTTCGTGGGCGAGTGAAACGCAACGAGCCGGCCCACGTGGTCCGAACGGCGGCGTTTCTGGCCGAGCTTCGCGGGGTGTCGGTGGAGCAGTTGGCGGCCGCCACGACGGCCAACGCCCGGCGGCTGTTCCGATTGCCAATTTCTCGGGGATGAATTACACTACGTGTTGTTCGACGTGACAACATTGCACCGGGGAGCGGGCGTAATGATCTCCGAGTCGGAAATCCCCCGCGATTGGTTGGATGATTTTGAGGCGGCCGCGCGCCGGCCTTTGTCGCTGCGGTTCCGTTACGCCTTCATCCACACATACAAGCCGGTGTTGGACGACACCTCGTTCCGCAGTTTCGAGAAGATGCAAGACTATCGCCGCTGGTGCGAAGAGAACCTTCCCGATTGGTTGGGTTATGGCCGCGTTTGAGTATCGACAAGCCGAGGAGATTCGAGACGCGCTCGGCGCCCGCGGCGTTCGGTATCTTTTCATTGGCAAGTCGGGGGCCATTTTGCTGGGCTTTCCCGACACCACTCAAGACGCGGACCTGTTCGTCGATCGAGGGGGCGAGAACTGCCGCAAGTTGGCGGCGGCGTTGCGGGAAGTCGGTTTCGAGCTGACCGACGATCAAGCCGCGGAGATCGAGCGCGGGAAGGATTTCGTTCAACTTCGCAACGGCCCCTTCGATCTGGACTTGGTTTTCGCGCCGGACGGCATTGAGCGGTTCTCCGACGCCTGGCAACGTCGCGTGGACGTAGAAGGTTTCCCCGTATGCCATCCGGACGACATCATCGCCAGCAAAGCGGCCACGAACCGCGTCAAGGACCGCGAGTCGCTGCCGCGATTGCGGTCGTTCCGCCAGTACTGGATGAAGAAGCAGAAAGAACGTTGACAAGCCTGCTCGCTCCACTCCTATCGCTTGTCTTGCCGCCGACGATATAATCCATCGGTCAAGAAAACCAAGGAGATTTGTGATGGTCAAAACAGCCAGTACGATGGTCGAGTTGGGCGTAAAGGCGCCCGATTTTTCGCTGCCCGACGTTTCCGGGGAAATGGTTTCGCTGTCCGATTTTGCCGACGCGCCGGCGCTTTTGGTCGTCTTTATGTGCAACCACTGCCCCTACGTGATCCACGTTGCCGACGGCCTTGCCCGGCTGGCCGCGGAATATCAACAGCGGGGAGTGGCCGTGGTGGGGATCAACTCCAACGACACGGCCACCTATCCCGAGGACTCACCCAAAAATATGGCCAAGGAAGTCAAGCGTCGCCGCTACAGTTTTTCGTATCTGTACGACGAGAGCCAGGAAATCTCCAAGGCGTATCGAGCGGCCTGCACGCCGGATTTCTACGTGTTCGACCGGCAGCGGAAGCTCGTCTATCGGGGCCAGATGGACTCGAGCCGGCCCGGCGGCGGCGACGAAGTGACCGGCAAGGATCTCCGCGCGGCGTTGGATGCCGTGTTGGAAAACCGGCCTGTCTCGGCCAATCAGAAGCCAAGCATCGGCTGCAACATCAAGTGGCGGCCGGGCAACGAACCGGATTATTTCTAGCCAGGAAAACGTCTTACTCGACGAACTCCGGCTCGACGAGCCGTGGAATGACTCCGGCGGCGTGTCCCTCGGCCAACAATCGGGCGACGGCCCGACGTCCGACCGGCCCGAAATCCAACGTCCAACTGTTGACGTACATGTCGACGAACCGGTCGGCCATCGAACGATCCAACCCCCGCGAGAAACTCATGGCGTAGTCCAACGCCTCCTCGCGGTGCTCCAGGCCATACGCAATGCTTTCGCGCAGCAGGCGGTGTACGTCGCGGATGGTTTCCTCGCCCAAGTCGCGGCGGATCGCGTTTGCCCCCAGCGGCAAGGGCAGACCGGTCCGCTCAAACCACCACTTGCCCGTGTCGACGATCAATTGCAACCGTTGGTCGGCGTAGGTCAGTTGACCTTCGTGGATTATCAGTCCGGCGTCGATGCGCCGCCCCTGATATTCGCCCTCGGCCACGACGTCCAGAATCCGGTCGAAGGGAACGACGACGTGCCGGAAATCGACACCCAGACAAAGCCGCAGGGCGAGGAAGGCGGTGGTGCGCAGCCCCGGCACGGCAATATCCGCTTCGGCCAACTCGCCGAGCGTCATACTTTGCCGTGCGACGACCATCGGGCCGTATCGGTCGCCTATGCTCGCCCCACACGAACAGAGGGTATAGATGTCGTTCAGATAGGCATAGGCGTGGAGGCTGACGGCCGTCAGTTCCAACTCTCCATCGAGTGCCCGGCGGTTGAGCGTCTCGATGTCGACCAGTTCATGTTCAAAACGATACCGACCCGTGTCGATCTTGCCCTTGGCCAGGGCGTAGAACATGAATGCGTCGTCGGCGTCGGGACTATGGCCGACGCGAATTCGCTGTGCTGGCTCGTTCACAGTGTCTCGCTCCGCTGAGCCGGCTTGCGATTTTCCCGCTGTATCGCTTCGTATACCTCCTGACGGTGGACCGGAACCTCACCGGGGGCATCGATTCCCAAGCGAACCTTGTCGCCCCGAATATCGACAATCGTCACCACGACATTGTCGCCGATCACGATGCTTTCATCACGCTGTCGGGATAAAACAAGCATCGGCGGCTCCTTCCGAATTGTTGGGCGTTGGCCTCGGTCGGTGTCGGTTGGTCGGATACTGATCCGAACCACCTGCTCGGCCCGTGGCAATACACACAAAATGTATCGGGTCGGAAAAGCACGGCAAACTAGCGAAAAAACCTCAACGGGGGCTTATAGGTCAAAGAATCTGCCCGAAAAGGTGTCGCGGATTCCATTTCGGCAAGATGTAGCGACCTTGGCAGCCCGTTTTTAAATCATTCATTTAGCCCGCCGTGAATACACGGCGGGGAAGAGCGGTTGGACACACCACACCGTACCCCGGGTGTATTCACCCGGGGCTAAATAGTTTCTGTTGCGGAAAGCGTCACCCCGAATAGTCACCGGCGCTGCTCGTTGCGATTGGAGAACAACGGTTGGCCGTCGGCTTTGTCGAAGATCGTCCACACCGGAATTTGGGCATTGAGTTTGGCCATGTACTCGCGGAACTGCCCTTCCATTTTTTTGCGGACGATTTTTTCGCGGATTCCAACCTGAGCCTCACGAAACGGCGTGACGCTCGCCTCTTTGCGCTCGATCACGCGGACTATATGCCACCCGCTGGAACCTTCGATGATCGGGCTAAGCTGGCCGATCGGCAGACTGAACAGCGCCCGATCGAGTTCCTCGCAGACCAAACTCCCCATGGTGGTCCATCGGCGTTGGCCGCCGTCGGCCGCGGTTGGTCCACCGGAGCCGCGTTTGGCCACTTCGGCCAGCGGCGCGCCGGCCAACACCTGATTACCCAGCCGCGCCAGCGCATCGCGGGCAGCGGCCTTGCTGGGACAATCCGAGTAGCGGACAAGCAGTTCTTCCCACCGCGCCTTGGCCGGATGGGAGAACTCGTCCAGGTGCGTGTGATAGTAACCGATCATCCGCTCGTAGGTGATTTCCTTGTCGCGTTTGACTTGCTGTTGGATCCACTGCTGCGCCAAGGTGCGTTCGCAGAAGGCCCGCTTTTCCTGATCCAACGAGGTACCCAGCGCACGGAGCTTCAGATCCAACTCGTGCCGGGTGTTGACCCCGGCGCTTTGGATCATCTTTTTCAATTGGCTTTCCTCGAATTCCTTTTTCAATTGCTCCTGGACGCGTTCCCATCCCTCGGGCGGAATCGTGCGTTTGGCGTCCTGAAGGATCAGCTTTGCCTCGATGTGGCTTTTCAGCCTTTGCATCATCAGCATCGTGCGCTGCGCCTCCAATTGGTCGGGCGGGATGCCGTCTTTGTTCTTTTCGATCACTTCGTTGACTGCGCCGAGGACGTCGCTTTCCAGAATCACCTCCGAACCGACGCGGGCAATAATCGTTGTGCCGGGACACGGCTTCAAATTGTTCCCCGGTGTTGTTTTGGTTTGCGGCTGCCGTATCTTCTTCTCGGGCGGAACCCACGGCGACGATTCGCCTTCCCTGCCAGGCCAGGAGGGAGGCCGTGACGCAGGCGCGGGCCGCTCGGGAGGCGCGGGAACAACCGAACGCTGGTCGCTCTCACGTCTGGTGTTCGGCCAAGATTGGGCCGCGCACCATTGCCCGGAGAATGCGGCAATCAGAAACGCGACGAGGTATATCCGAGAAGATGTATGATGGCGATGCACGGAATCTCACCTATTAAGCATTTTTCGGAATGGTGTGGCACCCGAACTCTCGGGAACCGACTTTTTCAACGGGCTGGTAGCGGGCGGGATTATAAACGCGGTATCACTCCCGCTGCAACAGCGATTTCACACACTCAAAAATTGCCGCCGATTCCGTAACTTCTTTCCCCAGCGGGAGATAGGCGCTGCGGCGATCGGCTACGCGAAGCCTCCCGCCGGCGGCGGCCGCCAACCGGCGGATACGTTGCTCGGACGAATACCAAAACACTACGTAATTGTCCTCCAAATTGATCGAAGTGATTCCCCAGCGATGGGCGGCGATGCGGACCTCGGCCAATTGCAACAAGTGCCGCACCGGCGGGGGGGGATTTCCGAATCGGTCCACCAACTCGGCCTCGATGTCCGCCAGTTCCGAACCGTCCGAAACCCGTCCCATGCGACGATAAAGGTCAAGCTTCAGCCGCATGTCGGGTACGTAGGAGCGGGGAATATAGCCCTCGCCGGGCAGATCAACGTCCACCTCGATCGTGCTTCGTGGCGGCAATCGTTTCAGACGCAGCACGGCGTTTTCCAGCAGGTTGCAGTACAACTCATATCCGACCGCGACGATGTGCCCGCTCTGTTCCGAGCCGAGGATGTTGCCCGCCCCGCGGATTTCCAGGTCGCGCATGGCGATGGCGAATCCCGCGCCCAGGCGGCTGTATTCCTCGATCGCCCGCAACCGTTTGACGGCGCTGGGCGAAAGGTTTTTGTTCGGGTCGATCAATAGGTAACAGTAGGCGCGGTGTTTGTACCGCCCCACTCGACCGCGAAGTTGGTGCAAGTCGGCCAGTCCGTAGCGGTCGGCCTCGTCGATGAAGATCGTGTTGGCGTTCGGAATGTCCAGTCCGCTCTCGACAATTGTCGTGGCCAGCAGGATGTCGAACCGTCGGGCGACAAAATCGAGCATGACCCGCTCCAGTTGATGCTCGGGCATTTGTGCATGGCCGATTTCGATTCGCGCCTCGGGCACGATGGCGCGGAGCTTTTGGGCAATAACGTGGATGTCGTTCACGCGGTTGTGGACGAAGAAAATTTGCCCGTTGCGGTTCAACTCGCGCATGACCGCGTGGCGGATCAGATCGCCGTGGAATCGCGCGACTCGGGTCTCGACGGCCAGGCGATCCTCGGGCGGGGTTTCCAGGTTAGAGATGTCGCGAAGCCCGACCAGCGACATGTGGAGCGTGCGCGGGATGGGCGTGGCGGTCGTCGTCAGCACGTCGGCAATTCGACGCAAGGCCTTGAGCCGTTGTTTGATTTCGACCCCGAAACGCTGTTCCTCGTCGATTATCACCAGACCCAGGTTGTGAAACCGGACGTCCGTCTGTGCCAAACGATGGGTGCCGATGACGATATCGATTCCTCCGGCGGCCAGCCGCTTGACAATCTCCGACTGTTGTTTTCGGGTAGCGAATCGCGACAGAACGGCGATCTCGAACGGAAAGGCGGCCATCCGATCGGTAAACGTCCGGTGGTGTTGCTCGGCCAAAACGGTCGTCGGCACCAGCATGGCCACCTGATAGCCCGAGTCGACCGCCTTGAACGCCGCGCGCATCGCCACTTCCGTTTTTCCATAGCCCACCTCGCCGCACAGCAGCCGGTCCATGGGCCGGGCGGACCGCATGTCCCCCTTGATCGCGTCGATCGTGGTCACCTGGTCCGACGTTTCTTGATATGGAAACGCG
>CBDAFL010000266.1:0-12698 GCA_965195225.1 uncultured Thermoguttaceae bacterium | reverse complement strand
TTAATTGGTTTTTCGGGGCCAATTCAACCTGGCGCATCCAGGTTGATTAACCCGGTATACCAGGTTGATCAACCTGAGGTTGAACTGGGGTTACGCCTAAAGCGCGGTCGCCAAAGCAAAATGAATAGCCCTGGTTTTAAGCGGTTTGAACGCATCGGCGGACCTCGGAGAATCGACGTAAGAATTAGTTGGCGATTTCAGAAATTTTTTTCAGTTAATTCAGGCCGGAAAATCGACCTTAACTTGAATAACAACACCGGGTTGTGGCGACGATACCCCAAACTTTTTCGCACCCACCCTTCCTGCGAGGTATGCGCGGCGAGGTCATTCTACCAGCCGAAAACGCCTAGAAAAAGGCTGTTTTCTGGCCGCCGCTATTTACGCACTTTTTTCGCTAGGGGCTATGGCGGGTGAAAAAAGCGCTTTTCCCACCGAAAATCGGCATTGAAACCCCGGGTAGCAGCCTGTTGGAAAAGCCACGTGTTGGGGTGGCAATTGTACTGTCACCCCTGGAAACGCGGCAAAAAGCAGAAACAGGGGTGGCAGTTGTACTGCCACCCCAAACAATCTCGCTTGGGAGACTTTTTCGACGGGTTGTTAGCCTTCGTGCCGTTGAGGAAGCAGGTGCTATAGCATATCGACCGGATCCACGTCCACGATCCACAGCACGTCGTCCGGCGGCGCCAGGTCGGCGGTGGTATCGGCGACGGCGGCTCGAAGTCGATCGCCGTCGGAACCTTGAACCTGGATTTGGAACCGGTGTTTGCCCTTCAGCCGGGCGAAAGGACACGGGGCCGGGCCAAGCACCCGGGCATCGACCTCCCCCCGCCGAAACGACGCCTGCAATTGCTCGGCAACGTGTTTGGCGAAACCGGCCGCGACCGGCTCGACCGGGCCGCGAACGACCAGCCGGATCATGCTCGAAAACGGCGGGTAACGGAGCATTTCGCGGATCGGCAACTCGCCGCCGGCAAAGGCTTCGTAGTCGTGTCGGACCGCCGCCCGAATGGCCGGATGATCGGGGCTGAAGGTCTGTACCAGCACACGCCCACCTTTCGGTCCGCGGCCGGTTCGGCCCGCCACCTGCGTGACCAGTTGGAAAGTGCGCTCGGCGGCGCGGAAGTCGGGCAAGTGCATGGCCGTGTCGGCGTTTATGACCCCGACCAGCGTGACGTTGGGAAAGTCCAATCCCTTGGCGATCATCTGTGTACCCAACAGGATGCGGACCTTGCCCGCCCGAAACGCGGCCAGCGCCCGCTGATGGCTGCCGTGGGCCTGCATGGCGTCGGTGTCCATCCGCAAACTCAGCACGTTTGGAAACCGTGCGCGGACCTCGGCCTCCAACCGCTGTGTACCCAGGCCCGAGTAGCGGATGCCCGCGAACCCGCACTCCGGGCAGGTCGCCGGAGCGGGTACCTCGTAGTCGCAGTAGTGGCACAAGGCGATCTCTTCCTTGCGGTGGTGGGTCAGGGCAATGTCGCACTCGGGACATCGCACCACATGGCCGCAGGCCGGACATTGGATGTGAGTGGAGAAGCCCCGGCGGTTCAGCAACAGGATCACCTGCCCACCTTCGTCGAGCGCGGCAGTGATGGCGGTGTGCAATTGCCGGCCGATTGACCCGCGGGAGCAAGCACGGCCCCTTTCGGCGCGCAGGTCGATTGTGCCGACGATCGGCATCGGCCGGTCCAACACCCGCCGCGGCATCTCGACCAGTGCGAACTCTCCCGCCTTGGCCCGACGCCAACTCTCCAGCGACGGGGTGGCCGAGCCGAGCACCAACGGAATCCCCTCGGCCTCGGCCCGGGCCAGGGCCACGTCCCGCGCATGGTAACGCGGGGCGCTCTCTTGCTTGAACGAAGTCTCGTGTTCCTCGTCCAGCACGATCAGCCCAAGGTTCGGCGTGGGGGCGAAAATCGCGCTGCGGGCGCCGACCACCACCGACACCGATCCCTCGGCGATCCGCTGCCAGTGCCAGTGCCGCTCGGCGTCGCTCAGATGGCTGTGTAGCACGGCCACGGCCGAAAACCGACGGCGAAATCGCTCGACCGTCTGCGGCGTCAGGCTGATCTCCGGCACCAGAACGATCGCCTGGCGGCCGAAACGGATCACCTCCGCAATGGCCTGGATGTAGACCTCGGTCTTGCCGCTGCCGGTCACGCCGTGAACCAGAATCGTCCGCTGACGGCGGGAGTTCATCGCGTCGAGGATCGTCCGCAGAGCGTGCTCCTGGTCGGGATTGAGCACGAGGTGTTTTTCCTGTGCGGGCAACGATTCCTCGGGCCGCAGGGTGGCGATTCGTCCGGTGCGGGCACGAATCAAACCTTTCCGCCGCAGGGCCGCAATGGGGCCTTGGGTGCAACGAGCGGCGCGAGCCAACTCGCCCGGGGGCATCGGCTCCTCGGACGCAGCCAGCGCATTCAATACTTCCCGTTGTTTAGCGGTCAGTTTCAATTCCCCCAGCCGCTCGACGGCTTCACGGTCGATCGACAGCAGCGTGGTCATCCGTGTGCCGGCGCCAACCCGCACACCCGCCGGAACCACGGCGTCCAACACGGTGGACCAATCGCAGAGGTAATGGTCGGCGATCCAGCGGGTCAGCCGGAGCATGGCCGGAGAGAGAAGGCGGCGCTGGTCGAGCACCGAATGGAGCGGCTTGAGCCGCCGCCGGCCGACCGGGCGATCCTCGATCCGCACACAATAGCCCGTCACCAATCGGTTGCTTGGCCCAAGGGGGATTTTCACCCGCCGCCCGATCTCCACGCTTTCGCGCAGCGCGTCGGGCACCAAATAGTCGAACTCCTTGGCCCCTCCGGCCGAGAGAACCACCGAGGCCACCAGATGCCGCGACTGATCGTCAGCCTCCCACGGCTCCGGGCTGCTGTCGAAGAGTTGGCGTTGTTCGGCGGACATGGGGCGTTGTTTGAGCGTTACGGATCACGCAAGGGGAACAATCCAATTTTCACAATGGCCGGGGGCTATTGTTTGCGGCTGTGTGGCGTCATGCCTACGGCGATCAATCCGACGCCGGTCAACGCCAGGACGCCGGTTGCCGCCAGCCAGATGCGATAACTCTTCATTTTGCGAGCGTGTACCGTGTCGGTTCGACGATCCAGACCTCGTTTCGCCCACTGCCATTGATCCCACGTTTGCGATGGAGTCAGTTTGTGTGCGTTACGTTGGACTTCTTCGGGCGATAAAACCTGAAATATGGAGACCGGACGACTCAGAAGCAACATCACCCCGGCGACGATCGTTGCCGACAACAGTATTACGCCAAGCAGCTTTGTCCGCTGCCGCCACCCCCAACCTACCCCGGATGGCGGTGGGCCGGACTCGGCTGGCACCGGTTCCAAGGCCATGATTTCGAGCATCCGTGGTGCAGGCAACGACGCACCACACCGGCATACGACCGTTTCGCCCGCCTGACGCGGCTCGATGGCGATCTGTTGGCCGCAGCGACAGGGTAGTAAATACTTGGAACTCACGACTTCACTCCGGTAAGACGTTTGAAATGGCTACCAGTCGGCAGTCTACCGTCCGGGGCGGTTTCATGCGAGTTGGACACTTGTTTTTTCACAGAATGCCGAATCATGCGAGACACCAGGCACCTCCCCGGGGGGCCATGTACCATGCCTACCTTGACATTATTTGGATTCCCTTACTGCCGTCGGGATCGGCTTTGGGTTTTCCGGAGAAAAAATACTGGACGATCGGCGGAAAGCGGTTAGAATACAATGGGTGTGGTTATGGTTATGACAGTCTGCGCATCAAAAGGCCTGCGGGCGGTGAGGTGCATCCCCCCCGGTTTTCCGAAAGTTGGAAATCGCGGCGGTGGGGTTTGCTATCTGACGAGTTGATGCCCTGTCGGCGTACCAGGGTTCGGTAATTGGTCGGCCCACCAACAACGACCGGAAAGCATGACGTTGGTGTGGGTCGCTTTGCGGATTCTGGAACGGTTAGGGTTCTTAAGACGAGCGCACGAATTCTCACCGCAGACTGAATCCTTTGCCAAATGGTGATCGGTGGTCGCGGCGCGGAAATTCGGTGGTAGAATTTTCAGGCCTTGGGCTGTCGTTTATTAAATCGTCCGGCGCCGGTTGGCACACGCGGTGTTTTATCGACTTACCTTCAGGAGCATCATTTTGTACGACGCACTTTTAGAGGATTTAGAAGACGAACCGATTTCTCGGGAAGGGAAGCCGCTGGGCTTGGCGGAGGATACGGAACAGGCGTTGGACGTTGACAATGACCTGGACGGCACGGCATTGGATGAGAAGGCGGAACACGACCAGGAGGCGGACCAGGGCGCCGACGAGTTGTTGCCCGGGGCCGACGAATCGTGGTCCGACGATCCGGTCCGCATGTACCTGACGCAGATGGGCGAGATTCCGTTGCTCACCCGCCAGCAGGAGGTTTCCCTGGCCAGACAGATCGAGATGACGCGCACGCGCTTCCGCCACAAGGTTTTGGAGTGCGACTACGTGATGCAGACGGCCGTAAAGGTATTGCGGCGGGTCCACGACGGCGAGCTGCCCTTCGACCGCACCGTACAGGTGTCCGTCACCGATCAGCTCGAGAAGCACCAAATCCTGGGTCGGCTGCCGCACAACCTGCGGACCCTGGAAACCTTGCTGAAACGGAACCTCCGCGACTACAACATCGCCACCAGCCGGTCGCGTTCGCCGGCCCAGCGCCGCGCCGCCTGGCGCAAGCTGGGGCGTCGCCGCCGTCGGGCCGTCTGTTTGATCGAGGAACTCGGCTTGCGCACGCAGCGGATCGAGCCGATGATCAAGACCCTCGACGAGTTCAGCCGCAGGGTCGACGAACTCCGCGAGCGAATCCGCCAACACAAAGTCGAGAACCCCAACCGCAAGGGGCGAGACCGACAGCAGGAGCCACGGATCGTCGAGTATCGGAACATCCTTCGGGCAACCCAGGAGTCGCCGACCAGCCTGCGCAACCGCGTGGCCTATCTCAAGCAGATTTACGCCCAGTACCAGCACGCCAAGCGCGGACTGTCGGAGGGCAATTTGCGGCTGGTGGTCTCCATCGCCAAGAAGTACCGCAACCGCGGCCTGAGTTTCCTCGATCTGATTCAGGAGGGGAACGCGGGCCTGATGCGCGCGGTCGACAAGTTCGAGTACCGGCGCGGGTTCAAGTTCTGCACCTACGCCACCTGGTGGATCCGTCAGGCCATTACCCGCGCCGTGGCCGACCAGAGCCGCACGATCCGCATCCCGGTCCACATGGTCGAGACCATGTCGCGGGTGCGTAACGTCTCGCGCAAGCTGCTGCAAAAACTCGGCCGCGAGCCGACCATCGAGGAGACCGCCCGAGCCAGCGACACCTGTGTGGACGAGGCGCGGCGGGTGTTGGCCATGAGCCGATACCCGATCAGTCTCGACCGCCCGGTGGGCAACAGCGAGGACAGCCACTTCGGCGATCTGCTGCCCGACGGTTTCGCCCACAGTCCTTCGACCGGCGCAACCCACGGAATGCTTCGCACCCGCATCATAAAGGTGCTCAAGACGCTCAGCTACCGCGAGCGGGAGATCATCAAGCTCCGCTACGGCCTGGGCGACGGATACAGCTACACGCTCGAAGAGGTCGGCCATATCTTCAAGGTCACCCGCGAGCGGATCCGCCAGATCGAGGCCAAGGCGGTCCGCAAGCTCCAGCAACCATCCCGGAGCCAGGACCTGGTAGGCTTCCTGGATTGAGCTTGTTACTGTAAATCTCTCGTGGACGACCGCTTGCGGTTTCGCGCTGTATCAGCAGCGAAGCCGCGGGCGGTTTTTTATTTGGAGTGCGGCCGCTGTTTTTTCAAGCTGGCCCGCACCAACCGCTTAAACACTCTGGTAAAGCGGTTCCTGATTACCCGCTGACGGGTCTTCTCGTCATAAGCGGCCATCGCGCCGCTTTCGGTATCGGTCGGCACAAGATCGGCCGAGGGCGGGGCGAGGTTCAGATAGAACTTCCGTGCGGCCATCCAATCGTATACGCCCAGATCGGTGATTTCAAAGCGGTTTTCGTGGACCGTCTGGCCGCCGACCGAGCGGGCAATGACGTTCGGATCGACGAGGTTTCCGGCGATCAGTCGAATCATCAATCTGGAGAAGGCCGCGTTGCTGTGTCGCACGCCCATCGCCCGCAATGCCACGCGTAACTGCCGCCCGGTCTGCGGACCGACGAACAGCAAATGCAGCGTCAGGTATTGCAGCGGGGTCAGATTGGGAAACATCGGGGGGAAGCAGTGGATAGTGGATAGTGGGTAGTGGATAGTGGTCGGGGGTCGCCCGCCGACTTAATGTACCAATCGAGCATTGGTCAGTCACGGCGAGTTTTTGAGCCACTCGGCCTCCCGCTTCTCGGGCGTTACGTTTAGCCGCCGCGTACCATTGGCTTTGCCAGTGCCTTGGACGAAGGGATAGCCCGCATTTCTCACCAATCGAACACTAGCCCGAAGCGCAAGCGAGGGATGGGCAACGGTTTGCCCTCGCTTGCGCTTCGGGCTAGTGTTGAACACTCCGTGCCCAATTTTCCCCGTGTGGTGAGAAATGCGAAATAGCAGGGCGGGTCAAGCGAAGCGCAGTTCCGCCAACAGTGGGGAAAACGCGATGGGGCTTCGCTTCGCTTGACCTACCCTACTATCCTATTTTCCGCAATAGAACCGTCCTGCGCGCGATTTCCGGCGGGAAAAACGCTTTTTTCACCCGCCATAGCCCCTAGCGAAAAAAGTGCGAAAATACCGGCGGCCAGAAAACAGCCTTTTTCTAGGCGTTTTCGGCTGGTAGAATGACCTCGTTGCACATACCTCGCAGGAAGGATGAATGCGAAAAAGTCTTGGGTATCGTCGCCACAACCCGATGTTATTATTCAAGTTAAGGTCGATTTTTCGGCCTGAATTAACTGGGAAAAATTTCTGAAATTGCCAACTAATTCTTACGTCGATTCGCCGAGGGCCGCCGATGCGTTCAAACCGCTTGAAACCAGGTCTATTCATTTTGCTTTGGCGACCGCGCTTTAGACGTAACCCCAATTCAACCCCAGGTTGATTAACCTGGTATACCGGGTTAATTAACCTGTATGCGCCAGGTTAAATTGGCCCCGAAAAACCAATTAAGCGCGCAAAAATCGGTTTGGACGCTTTTTCGAAAAGTTCGCGCAAAAATAGGGGTGCAAATTGGTCCCCTCTCCCTCCGGGAGAGGGCTAGTGCCCCAACCGCCCTCAGTTGACAGGTGGGGCAGACATTCCTGTCTGCCCTGGGCAGGCAGGAATGCCTGCCCCACTGGTCCTGAAAGCTGTCGATTCAGGTCGGTCGGGGCACTAGGGTGAGGGCCGAGGTTGCACTGGCGTCTCGCCGCGTTCGTATTCATGCCCGAGCATGTTTATCCCATTCACAGCCTGCCAGCCCAGTGGCAGAATGCAACCGATCAGCCCTCCGCATCCGGGTACTGCTGGAGGGGCCAGCAGTGGCACCCGAAGTGCTTGTTGCCAAATACCGGAAGGAGTAAGATGAGCGGCTGGGTCGAATGTACTAGCGAGTGGTTAGACGTGGCCTGCAGAACACCGTGGTTCTAGGTTGCCTTGGTCGCGCAGCGGAAGAAAGTGAAAGAATCATAATGGTCACAAAGCGGAATCTAAAAAAACTTGCAGCGGCTACGATCAAAGACCAGTACACGAAACAACTGAATCGCGTGAAGGCAAGTGGTCAGCAGATGGACAAAATTGCCAACGCGGTTGACGAAGTCATCAAAAATCTGCCAATGGCATCGGCTGGATCGCTGGTCGTGTACGGCGACCCTCAAAGTGGCAAGACAGAGATGATGATCTGCTTGACCGCTCGGCTGCTTGACGACGGGCACAAGATCATCATACACCTCTTGAACGACAGCGTCGACCTGCTCAATCAAAACCGTGACCGCTTTACGCTTGCAGGGCTTGCACCGACCCCAAGAATTGCCACAGACCTCGCAAATTCCCCACTCATTTCCGGACACAACGCGATCCTATTTTGCAAAAAGAACGCAAAAGATCTCAAAAAGTTGATCAGCAAGCTAGAAAACTCTGGCCCGGTCGTTGTTATCGATGATGAGGCGGACTACGCAACACCAAATGCAAACATCAACAAGAACGAAACAACCAAAATCAATAAGCTCGTCTCTGAACTTCTCGGTAGAAAAGGGAAATACATCGGAGTGACGGCAACGCCGGCTCGGCTCAATTTGAATAACACGTTCGACAACAAGACGGAGACATGGGTTCAATTTCATTCCCACGACGCGTACACGGGACAAGACGCGTTTTTTCCGCAAAGTGGCAAACTGCCATACCGCCGGACGTTACTCTCGGGGGCCGGTACCGCCGCCGATGCCAAAAACGCACTCGCCCGATTTCTTGTTGCGGTAGCGTACCTAAATACGACAGCGATTGCCAAGGGCGAACCGGAGGAGAATTATTGTTTTCTGGTTCATACAAGCGGTCGGACCGCCGATCATAAGACTGACAGGAAGACCATCGAAGCGGCGATGACGGCTCTCGTGAGCCGAACTGGTGCCAGTTCCGAGACGTTTCTCAAAGTCATCTACGAACAAGCAGAGCAACTGTACTCTGCCGCCAGCGCAGACGAACTGGCTGCCTACGTAGTTGCTAACGCATCGCGAAACTCATTCGTGGTTCTCAATAGTACAAGAGATCGAGCGTCCGCCGGCGACAAGCCAACCGTGCCGACATGCCCGTTCACCGTAATTATCGGCGGGAACATCGTTTCTCGAGGGGTAACGTTTCCGAATCTGTTGTCAATGTTTTTTACCCGCGACGTCAAGACCAAGCTTCAGCAGGATACGTACATCCAGCGAGCGCGAATGTTCGGAGCGCGTGGAAAGTATCTGAAACACTTTGAGCTCACAATTCCGGATCAACTCTATGCTGACTGGCATCGTTGCTTTGTTTTTCATCGGCTCGCTCTCCAGGCGATCAAGAACAACAAGATGTCTCCAGTTTGGATAGGAGACCCGCGTATTTCGATCGCCGCGTCTTCGAGCATCGATCGCGGAACCGTCGACTTCAACAAAGGAGAGATGTCATTCCAAATTTTTGATTGCCCCGATTTGGCTAAGCTGGATGAGATTGTCACGCGCGATCCAGGGAGTCTTGGGACACTAAAGAAGCTCGCTGGCATCGTGGATGAAGCGTTGCCGCCCTACTTGATCCAATATCTCCAGACTGCTCTCCGTGAAGCACCTGGCACTTTGGCTATACATACATCAAGTTCCATCGAGGGCTACGAGAATAGTGCAAATCAAGCGGAGATTTCCCGTACAAGGGGCTTTATCGGCAACCCACAATTGGAATCAAGGAAGTTTCCCAATGCAATCCATCACGTGAAAATCTTCCACAACGGACGGGGGAAAGCCCGCGTCTTTTACAAGAATCAGGGTGGAGTTCAGTTTATCCAGAACCTGAAAAACTAAATCGAAAATGCTGAAGTTCCACAAGAAGACCATCCTCGAAACGCTCGGGCGCAAGCCAATTCATCCGTTCCCCGCGCGCATGGCGCCCGGAATCGCGCTGGAAGCCTTGGGTGAGAGTAACACTCCGCTCCGGGTGCTTGATCCGATGGTCGGTTCGGGTACCGTTCTTGCCGTGGCGCGAGCCAATGGGCATCGAGCCTTTGGCGTGGACCTTGATCCTCTGGCCGTTTTGCTCGCGGGCGTATGGACGCGGGCAGTTGATGGGGAGCGAGTTACCGACAAGGCTGAAGCCGTGTTGGACCGAGCGAGATCTGCGTTTGGCTCGCTTCCTTCAAGTCGTGCGTATCCGTCGGGCAGTGACGAGGAAACCCGCAAGTTCACTCGGTATTGGTTCGACGCTTATGCACGTCGCCAGTTGACAGCGCTCGCGATGGCGATCGGCCGGGTTCACGACGCCGCGACCCGTGACGTGCTCTGGTGCGCTTTTTCCCGGCTTATCATCACGAAGAGCGCGGGGGCTTCGCTCGCAATGGACCTGTCACACAGCCGACCTCACCGGAAGTTCACGTATGCTCCGGTGAAGCCCTTCAATCGTTTCATGTCGGCTGTGCAGACTGTCGTCTTGAACTGTCCCAACAGGGGATCGGGGTTGATTGGCCCTGCCACCGTCGTCAAGCTGGGCAATGCCCGAAAGTTAGACATTGAAAGCGAGTCGATTGACCTCGTGCTTACTTCGCCGCCGTATCTGAACGCGATCGACTACTTGCGGTGCAGCAAGTTTTCACTCGTATGGATGGGATACAACGTGAGTGAGCTTCGCCAGATTCGAGGTGATAGCGTGGGTGCCGAGGCATTGTCTGAGCGGGCGTCGGAAGCCGAGTGGGTGAGATCGTTGATCGAGCAGCTTAAGCTCAAGCCAGTTCTCTCCAGCCGTCACCATGGACTCTTAGCCCGATATGTGTGGGATATGGGGCGAGTGATGGCGGAGGTGTCACGTGTATTGCGGGTGGGTGGTCGTGCCGTCTACGTTGTGGGCGACTCTACGGTGCGAGGCACGTTCATACCCAACTCAGCAATCGTTGAAGCCGTGGCGCTGACGCATGGGTTGAAACTTGACTCGCGACAGTCCAGAGCTTTGCCTGCCAACCGGCGATACCTACCACCACCCAAGCGAGGGCGATTGGGCACAATGATGGATGCCCGTATGCGGCGTGAAGTTGTGATTGCACTCAACAAGTGAAGTAGGTCAGGTACCCCGTACCTGACACCGGTTGGTCGAGTGCGAAAATGTCAAATCGGTTGGATTATTGCGGAAATGTCAGGTATGGGATACCTGACCTACTGAGGTCAAAAGAATTTGAGGCCCGTGAACGGGCCTGACAGAGAAGGACTATCCAAAACGCAACGTCCCCTCACCCCCGGCCCCTCTCCCGAAAAGCGGGAGAGGGGAGTTTCCCCCGACCCGGCGTTCACGCCCTCCTAACAGCCCGTTGAAAAAGCCACATGTTGGGGTGGCAGTTGTACTGCCACCCCGGGAAACGCAGCAAAAACAGGGGTGGCAGTACAACTGCCACCCCAACAATCTCGCTTGGGTACCCTTTTTCAACGGGCTGCTAAACCGGCGTGAAGTGGGAATTTTGGGAGTTTTTATCCCGCCTCGTAAGGCTGGATCACAACCTGCCGATACAGAATTGTCTTGCAAACCGCCGTACCGGCTGCTGCTGAACAGTCATCCTCAAGTGCGGTTATCGGCATAACCGATACGATTCATGTGTTGTTGTCGGTCGGCGCTGCGCGCATAACGCCGAAATCGGCGATCCGAGCATCAAACAACGTAATCCGGTTCCAGACAAGCGAGTATTGCAATGTGGCTTTCACACTTGCTTATCGCGGCGGCGATCGTGTCCCAGTCGGGGGCCGGCGCCGCGCCGGCGACTACCGTCACCCGGCATCGCACGTTCGCCATTCCTTACCGTCTGAACCAGGTGGATGAGGCGGCCAAGCAGCCGGTCGAGGTGCAACTGTACGTTTCGAGCGACCGCGGCGCCAATTGGCGATTTTACGCCAAGGCCCCGACTACGCAGGAACACTTCATGTTCCGCGCCGGCGGCGACGGCGAGTATTGGTTCGCCATTCGCACGATCGACCGTTCGGGCCGGGTGCGGCCTAAGTCGATTTCCGCGCCGGGATTGCGGGTCGTGGTCGATACGTCGGCCCAGCCTCAAACTCCGCCCGATCGTCGGCGACCGGCAGCCGCCGGATCACCCGCCAAAACGCCGACGGCCGACGCCGCACGGCCGCCAAAACCGGTTCCGAAAGGATCGGTCGCCATCGCCATCAATCCGCCGATCGGCAGCAAGCGCAACACGGCGGTCGAGCCGTCCAGCGCCGTGCCGGGGCCGTCGAAAGGCGAACGCCCGCGGATGGTAAACTACCGGCTCTTCGAGTTGGAATATGACATCGAGTCGGTTGGTCCCTCGGGCATTGGACGGGTAGAGTTGTGGGGCACCCGCGACGGCGGCCGGACTTGGCGCAGCTTTGCCCTGGACAACGACAGCCGCAGTCCGCTGCTGGTCAGCGTCGCCGGAGAAGGGATTTACGGTTTCCGCGTGACGGTGACCAACGGGGTGGGGCTTGGCGGCAATCCACCCGCTCCGGGCGATCCACCGGAGGTGGTCGTCGGCGTCGATCTGAGCAAACCCACCGCGCGGATCATCTCGGCCCGGCAAGGCGTGGACGACGAGACGGGCAATCTGATCATCTCCTGGCAGGCCGACGACCGGATGCTGGCCGACCGACCGGTCTCGCTTTTCTTTAGCGAGAGCCTCGCCGGGCCGTGGCAGCCGGTCGCCGAGAGTTTGGAGAACACCGGTCGCCACGCCTGGCCGATCGACGAGCGCACGCCCGCTCGGTTCTATCTTCGGCTGGAGGTCCGCGACGCGGCGGGCAACGTGGGCGTTCACGAAATGAACGAGCCGGTCGAGATCGACCGCTCCCGTCCCACGGTCCGCATCCGCGGCGTCAGGCCGGCGGGGCGGAACGGTGAACGGCCGTAGCGATAGCGACGACGACCGATGATTGCGAAACCGCAAGCGGTCCCCCGCGACCGCAGTCGCGGGGCGTTTTCCTCACCCCTCACCCCTCGCCCCTCGCCCCTCTCTCTTCTCTCTTCTCTCTTCTCTCTTCGTCCCTCACCCCTCACCCCTCGCCCCTCGCCCCTC
>CBDAFL010000265.1:0-2468 GCA_965195225.1 uncultured Thermoguttaceae bacterium | reverse complement strand
TTTTTTCAAGCAGAAGACGGCATACGAGATTCTGACATGTGACTGGAGTTCAGACGTGTGCTCTTCCGATCTGTGGCTATTTGGCTGCGGGTGCGTTTGGGCAAAGAGCGAATGACGACGGTGGCGGCCCAGTACGGCTGTCGCGACGGTAGCGGCGCTGATCGCGTCATCAACCGTCTGGAGGAAAAAGCAAACAGCGATCGCGCCCTGTCGCGCCGTCTGAAGGCCCTGGCCAAGGAAGTGTCAAGTGCCAAGAGCTGACCCCGCCCAGCCCTCTTAGAGTGACGGTGGCGATGACCCTACGAAGAGCCCGGCGAAGCCATCACCGTGGGGGGGCACGCATGCCACCCGGGAGTTGTGACGTGTCTGTTCGGGCCTGCAGGGCAGGTACTCCGTTGAAGAGGTGTTGCTGGCAATGCCGAACTGCTTCGGTGGCGTGGCTACTCGCCTGCTCTGTGCATGCCGGTTCTGCCCCCTCTTGCTTCGTGCTCTTGCCTAGCCTGAGTTCGCCAGTTCGGGATCAAAATGGCGATTTTCCGAAAAACTTGTCGGGATTTCGGTAGGTTTTTCGACGTAAGTCGTTTGCTGTCGGTTGCCGTGTGGCGATTGAAGTTCTGGGGGCCGTTGTAGTGAAGACCTTGCCGTTTGTGGGGCCTGCTTGAATCACTACAATTCAGGCATGTTCATTCGCCAATGCTACCGCACGAAGAATGGCAAACGGCATGCCTACTGGGCATTGGTCGAGTCGTACCGTACCGAACGCGGCCCGCGGCAACGTGTGGTGGCTTATCTGGGGCAACTCGATGAAAAAGGGCGACTGGGCGTCAAGGAGGCGGCACAAGGAAGGCCCGCCCATCGACAGAAGAAACTGTTTGAGGAAGTCGAACCGCAGTGGGTGGAAGTCGACGCGGCACGTGTTCGCCTAGAAAACCGTCGTGACTTCGGCGGCCCCTGGTTGGCCCTGGAAATGGTCCGGCGACTCCGCCTAAAGGATTTCCTGGACGCCACGATTCCCAAGGGCCAGGAAGAAATACCTTGGTCGGCGATGGCGTTGGTGCTGGTCATCTCGCGATTGTGCAATCCGTCGAGCGAGTTGCACATTGCCGAGCATTTGTATGGGCAGACCGCGATGGCCGAGTTATTGGGGGTCCCGGCGTGCAAAGTGAACGAGCAACGCCTGTACCGCAGCCTGGATGTCGTGTTGCCACACAAGGAGGCGTTGGAGATCTTTCTGAAGAACGGCCTCGGGGAAATGTTTCAACTCGAATACGATCTCTTGCTGTATGACGTAACCTCGACGTATTTCGAGGGAGAAGCAACAGGAAATCCCCGAGCGCAAAGGGGCTATTCGCGGGATCACCGCCCGGACTGTAAGCAGGTCTGCATTGCCCTGGTGGTGTCGAAATGTGGAATGCCGATCGGCTACGAGGTGTTTGCGGGCAATCGTACCGACGTGACTACGCTGAAGGAAATCGTGGAAACCATGGAGAAGCGGTACGGCAAGGCCGATCGCATTTGGGTTGGCGACCGCGGTATGATGTCCGAGAAGAACGTCGATTTTCTCAAGCAAGGCAAACGGCGCTATATCATCGGCGCTCCCAAGAGTGCGTTAAAGAAGTTCGAGCAAGAGCTTCTCCGTGAGGACTGGCAATCGATCCGCGACGGACTAGAGGTCAAGCTTTGTCCGTCATCGGATGGGGAAGAGACATTCATTCTTTGCCGTAGCCGTGATCGTCGTGAGAAAGAGAAGGCGATGCACGAGCGGTTTGAGAAGCGTATCGAAGAAGGATTGAAGAAAATTGAGGCCAGTTGCAGCAAGAAGAAGTGCGAACCGGTAAAGATTGCCACGCGTGTGGGCAAGCTCATGGGCCGCAATACTCGTGCGGCGGGCTTGTTCCATGTCGATGTCAAGACGGAGCCGGACGGGCGGGCGAAATTGGTCTGGCGAAAAGTCGAAGCCTGGCGAGATTGGGCCCAACTCAGCGAAGGATGCTACTTGTTGCGAAGCAACGTGACCGACTGGAGTGCCGAGGACCTTTGGAAAGCCTACATTCAATTGACCGAAGCGGAGGCAGCATTCCGGATCCACAAGAGCGATTTACGCATCCGGCCGATCTGGCACCAGAAGGACGAGCGAGTTCTGGCCCATATCCTGGTTTGTTTTCTCGCGTATGTACTCTGGAAGACGCTGGGAGAGGTTTGCCGTGCGGCGGGCCTGGGCAGTGAGCCGCGTCGCGTACTGGCCGAACTGGGGAAGATCACCGTGGTGGACGTAGTGCTACCCACTCGATCGGGTGTTGAGATCCGCCGGCGGTGCGTCACCCGCCCCAACGATCATCAGGCGATCCTGCTCCAGCGCCTCGGCTTACAACTGCCGACGCACCTCGAAAATACCACGATGTAGTGAAGACTTTTGGCGCCCGACCCTTGAAAAATAGGGGTTTGCGAAGAAAACTGGCGAACTTCGG
>CBDAFL010000264.1:0-27256 GCA_965195225.1 uncultured Thermoguttaceae bacterium | reverse complement strand
GAGCGGAAATGTTCGGCGGCTGGATGTACCCCATGTCGTTGTAGATGCCGTCCGCGCCGTACTCGTCCAGAATTCGCACAACATTGGACAACAAATATGCCCGCCACCCGGGGCTTGCCGGCGAGCACTTCGCATACTGATGCCACAGTTCAACGAGGGTTGGGTTTGATCTGGCCCACTCCTCGCGGAAGTCCGGATCGCGCCGCTCGAAATAACCGCTCGATATGTATGGGATCACCTTCATCCCGCGCTTGTGTACCATGTCGACAAAGCGCCGGAAGCCGGCCGGGTTCAGCGGGGCGAACTTGTGCCCGCCAAAAAGCCGCAGCGGGTCGCTCCACTCCTCATGCAGTTGGATTAGCCCAATGCCGTGGTCCCGCAGCTTGTCTAGCTCCTGCTCGTGCCAGTCGCCAATGTCCCAGGGCTTCCGGGCGGGATATTCGCCAAGACAGTACATGCACTGGCCCGGCAGGTAGCTTGTGATCAGGTGTTCTCGCAAGCACTTGCGAATACCGCGCCGGCAGAGCCGGATGTTTTCAAGCCGCCGCCGGTGGTCCTCGGCGGTATAGGTTTTCAGGACTGCGGGCGTGGTCGTGGCGGTCGTTTTGACCGTGGCAACTGCGGCAGTCGAGCCGGGGCTGCCGGAAGCAATAATGCCGCCCGTTGCCGTCGCTGTCGCGACACCCTTTAGGAATTCACGTCTTTTCATTGTTCGTCTCCAAGCCCCGTAGGCCGGGTCAAGACCCGGCAAGGTTAAATGGTGTTGGCGGATGATTACGAATGAGCGCCGGGTTGCAACCCGGCCTACTTTCCAAAGGTTCCTTTCCATGAGTGGTTGATGCGAGCCGGATGGAAAAATCGCGGACGGCACACGGAGTGTGCCTGCTACCGTTCGGGCCGGGCAAGGGGTCAGAACGCCTTCCCGTCGATCGTCAGGCCGTCCTTGCGGTTGCACAGCCGGCGGTGGATTTCGGGGTTGATCGTGTAGTTGACCATCCGCACCGAGCCGTCGCACAAGGCCATCTGGAAACCGTTGGCGTGCGCGCTGCCGAAGCACCGCTCGTGGAGGTAGCCGGGAGTGTCCTGGAGCGGCGGATACAGGATCGAGGGCGAATGACCGCTCCAACGCGAGACGTCCGCGTTGTCGCCCAGAAACGCGTCCTCGTTGTCGGCTCCATCCAAGCCGGTGGCATAATCGTCGGGATTGAGATACTTTTCACCCGCCAGATACGTATTGCTGGTCCCGTCCGTGATATCCGCCATTTTAATCAGGCTACCCGTATACATTACGCCCGTGGCTATCCTGGCGACGTTGGCGAAGGTGGTCCGCGCGTTGGACGTCATTTGTCCTGGGGGGTTCTCGACTTCGGCAGTGCTGATCGGCCCAGAGCCCGAGGTGAGTATACGCCAGAGCGCCCGTGTAGGATGGTCGGAATGGGTCCAGTAATCGCCGCCGTTGGCGGCGTAGTCGTTGCGCCCCACCGTGGTCGGCAAGTCCGCATTTACGGGCGACCTAAGTACTGCCCACGGGTAGGCGATCGCCCGCCGCCGCGTGGGACAGTAGAGTACGCTGAGCGGCACGGACATCCGTTGCGTGTGGGCGGCGTACTTTTGCGCTTGCGGCAGCCCGGCGCCCATGTCGTGCAGCGCTTCCTGTTCGATATAGGGCAAAACATTGTAGATCCATCCGCCCGGCTGGCGCCAGTCGGTCCCCCGGTCGGCGTCGCCCGTCCAATAATATCCCCAACCGTTGGTGGGAAACCGCTTCACGGCGTTTTCATGGCTTAGACAGCCCAGGGCGAGTTGCTTGAGGTTATTCTTGCACTGCACTTGCCGGGCCGCCTCGCGGGCCGCCTGCACCGCCGGCAGCAACAGCGCGATCAAAATGCCGATGATCGTGATGACCACCAAAAGCTCCACGAGGGTAAAACCGTGTGGGGCTGGGGGCGAGGGACGGGGGACGGGGGAAAACAAACGCCCCCGGACTGCGGTCCGGGGGGTGGGGCGTCGAGGGAAGTGAAGGGTATTCATGGGCGACTGCTCCTTGCCAAGCATGGCGATTCAGTGTTTCCGTCGTCTGGATACGTGGTATAATACGCTTGCATTGAATCGCGGTGATTTGTCATCCACCGAGGACTCCGATCATGGTTTACCGAGGTCGCGTCGAAAGCGGCGTAGTGGTGTTCGAGGGCGAAGCCCGTCTTCCCGACGGCGTCCCCGTCGAGGTGACGCCCATTGAAACGCGGACGCCGTCCGGCGGCGAATCCGCCGAGGACGATCCCGTATACCGCATTTACGAACTGGCGGTGCCATGCGGGATCCCCGACCTGTCGGAAAACATTGACCATTACCTCTACGGCCATCCGAAGGCGAGCGATGAGCAACCGTAACGCGGTATTTCTCGACACCAGCGGATGGATCGCGCTGCTCGAGGAAGACGACAACTTCCATGTACAAGCGACGGCGCACATGAAGGATATGCGCGCCGCGCGCCGCATCCTGTTGACGACTGATTGGGTGCTCGCCGAAACCGGCAACGGCGTGGCGCGGCTCCGGGCGCGGCGACGGTTCGTCGGCGCGATCAAGAGGTTCTTGGACTCTCCCGCGGCGCGGCTGATCCGCGTGGATCGGGACATCTTCCAAGAAGCGCTCAGTCTATACGACCGCGTCGGCGACAAGTCTTGGGGGCTTGTCGATTGCGCCAGTTTCGTCGTCATGCGGCGGGAAAACATTCTTGACTCCCTCACCACGGACCGCCATTTTCTGCAAGCCGGATTCCAGCCTCTGTTGGCGGCACGACCGCGTTAACCAGACGGCGGAGATGGACGCGCCTACCGCGACACTTCCGCCATCCGCCATCCCTCGCCGTTGGGGCGACAGTTCAACTGTCGCCCCAACGAAGTGTCCCCTCTCCCAAAGGGAGAGGGGAGTTTTTCTTGTTTACTGGCCACTGGCCACTGGCCACCGGCCACTAAACTTTACTTTTGCTTCCTCCAGGCATAGCAGAGCAGACCGATCAGGCCGGTCGCCAACAACACGAGCGTACCCGGCTCAGGCACCTTCGGGTCGTCGAGCACGTAGTTGTCGATCCACCCGGCGGGCGGATTGGCCCTCTGGTCGCCTGACGAGAAACTCAGCCCGGTGACTTCATATTGCCCTGCGGTTGGCGTAATGCATAGTGCTACGTTGGAGAGAACCGTGTCCTGAACCCAGCCAGCGCTCAGCGTCAGGTCGCGGTGGTAGAGAGTGCCAAGCCCGCCGGCCGTGGAGAAATCCATGACCAACTTGACCTCGTACCAGTGATCATCCACGATGTCGCTGCCGCCGTAGATATGGTGGGAGCTACCATCGCACCGAATGCGCATATACCACTTGTCCACGCTGCTATGGTCCATCCCGAAGTACGGGGATCGAAGGTCCTCGGCTCCAGAAAATCTGGCGCCGCCGACGAGGCCCTGATACCCGGTGCTGGAATTGAGCTTAAACTGGAAACTCTGCCAGACGGCCGTATCCGCGCTCGTGAAATTGACCGGTGTGGGCCAATCACGGAGGTTGGTGACGGTGGCGGTGGTGCCGCCAGGATCCTCGGTACGGTAAATGGCTTTGCTGGTGTTCCCGTCCGCCCCGACGACGTCGCCAACGGTAAAGTTGCCATGAGCGAGGGGCTTTGTCCAAGCCGGGCTGTCTTGGCCAAGGATCGTACCGTCGCTGAGGTGGTTGAAATCGTACGAGCGGATGGTTCCCGCCTGCACGAAACATGCGCCGGCCAGCAACACGACCAAAGCCCATCCGATAATAAAACTTTTCGTCTTCATCGCTATTCTCCGAAAAGATGTGTCGTAACCGCTCGCGGGCCGGCGGCGACATGCCGCCAAAGTTCTTCCCGATGTCGCGGTTGTCCAAGTTCTCTTCTCCGCATCGCTTTCCAAGCCATCGTAGGGTGCGTGAAACGCACCGCTCGGATCGCTTGACGTAAGTTATTCCCGCTCATGGTGCGTTGTACGCACCCTGCAACTCATGGACCATTCATGGGCGTACCCTCCTTTCCGGGAACGACCAATCCCTCGAACAACCGGCGTATCTCTTCCCGGCGCAACGCCCGGCGGAAGACGGCGAGTTCGTCGATCCACCCTCCCCAAAACGCGCCTGGCCTAAACCCCCGCTCTTTGCTCCACACGCTCGCGCACCCGATCGTAAGGTAATCCCCCTCCAAAGCGGCGATGACGCCGTTGCTGGGGCTGGAACCCACCTCGACGCCGTTGCGATACAGGCGCAGGGCCGATTCGTCGGCCACCAGCGCCACGTGTTGCCACTGGCCCATCGGAAACGGCGTCGAGCGGCCTTCGCGCACCTTAATCCGCCTGCCATCGGCTTGGTCGATCTCCGCCTCCAAATCGCCCTCCCCTTGGTCTTGCAGGCCGATCGTGAATCGGCATGCGCGGTCGGGATCGCCCCAATCGCCCTCGCAGGCAATCCGGCCGTGCAAGTCCGTCGTCCCGGCCTCGGCACGGACCCAGGCGGAGAAGGAAAGCTGGTTGGTCTTGCCGTCGGGCAACTCGGACACGATGGCGTAATCGTGACAGTCCGGGCCACGCAGGTAGACCGCGCCGTCGAAGCGGCCCCGCTGCCCCCATAGCCACGGCCGGCCATAATTGTAATTCCAGTGCAGCACTCCGTGGCGGCCTCCGGGCGACGAATCGAACAGCGCCAACCGGTCTTCCTCCATCTTCTCCGGCCTCTCCATGCGGTAGTAGACCACCGGCCGCAAGGAAAGGACCAGTGCGGCGTATTCGTCGCCGCGGCAGACTCGCTTCGGCGGCGGCATGACGCGGACAAACAGCGGCGCCTCGGCGGCGGCAACAACAATCGCCGCGTTGTCCGACTGCACCACTCCGGTTTGGCCGACCGACAGCACCCGTCCTTTGTTCGCTTTGCTGCTTGGCGCAGTTGACGCCAAACGCACCTTGCCGACAAACACTCGCGTCTTGGTAAGCCCCTGCTTGTTCACTTCCACGCCGAACTCGGTGCCCAGGTCGGTGATGATGGCGGTGGGAGTACGGACGGAGAAGAGGGGAGAGACAGGGAGACCGGGAGATGGGGAGACAAGGAGATGGGGAGACGCGGCATCGGCCTTCTTTTCCTTGTCTCCTTGTCTCCTTGTCTCCTTGTCTTCCCCCACCCTCGCGGTTAGCTTTCCCAGCGCGAGATAGCCGCCGGCGGTGGATTCGACCTCGTAGGTGCAGGGGCCCTGGAGGATGACCTTCGCCCCGGAGTCGTAAGTGATCTGCAACAGTCCGGAGTCGAGGATGTATTTTCTGCCCAAGGGGACGTGTGCGAAGTCCGGCGGCGGCAGATAGCGGGGATCGTCGGACCATTTCACATCGACCATGCCGGTGATCCGGCCGACGAACACCATCTCCGGCCTGACGTCCGACGGTGCCGACTGCGCCGGCGCCTCGGCGATATGTTGGTGATGGGTGATTTTGTACGCCCAAAACCCCAGTAGCGCCATGCCCATGATCACCGTGGCAACCATGTAGGAAAACGCCCAACTGCCGACAAAGTCAGAAGTGGGTAGTGGACAGTGGGTAGTGGATAGTGTGGGGAAGGGGGGTTCGGGAATTTGAGGTTCGATATCGAGTTGGTGCGGCAGTTCAACTGCCGCACCAGCAGAGAGAGATTCCGAATCCCGAATCCCGAACCCCGAATCCCGAACCCCGAACCCCTCTTCTCCGCCAATGGCCGGCGAACCGGCCATCCCTCGCCGCTGGCCGCTCGGCTCGGCGGGACGGTGGAAACTGAAACTCAGTCGGGCGTGCAGGTCGAGGTATTCCAGGTATTGACGACGCGCCTCGGCGTCGGCGAGGATCAACCGGTCGAGCCGTTGCATCTCCTCGGTCGAGATGGTCTCGTCGCAGAGCGAGGCGAGCAGTTCGGCGATTGTGAGGTCGTTGGCCGACATGACGGTCACTCGTTACGCTCTTCCGAAGTGGTTTGATGGATGCAGTCCAGCAGCGACTGGCGGATCCGCCCAAGACGTTTGTAGAGTTGAGCAGGCTCAACGCCCCGCTGGCGGGCAACTTCACGGATCGATATTTTCTGGTCGTAGCGTTGGCCGAGCAGCGATCGGTCGGCGTTGGCGAGTTTATCGACGCACTGTTGCAGGATTTGGTCGCGGTCGGCCGTCTCGGACTCGAACTTGGCTCGATCGGCCGCCAGCACACTCAGCGCCTCGTCGCTCAGGGTGACCACGTGCCGATGCCGCCGAGCCTGATACATGCGGAACTTGCGGACCTGAAACCAAGCGAAACGGGCCGCCCAAGGCATGAACGGCTCTTCCAACCGATACTCGTCCGCCTTTGCCCAAAGCGCGATCGCCGTCTCTTGAAGGATGTCTTGGGCGTCGGCGGTATTCGGCACCAGCGTGAGGATGTAGGCGTAGATATCCTGCTGAGAGCGGACGAAACGTCGCACGAATTCGTCGTTGGCGCGAGAGGTGCCCACGGTACGTTCCCCCGGTTGTTCGATTGGGACTATTGCTCCCTCTATTGTAATTAACGCTTCCCGGCGGTTTTTCCCAAACGATTACCGAAAACAGGGCGGAATTGACGTAAGTTGTTATGGAGAAAGGGAAAGAAATCGCTCCTGTTCCCACGGAGACCGTGGGAACGATAAGTTATATAATGCCGGCAATTACGCCAAACTTGTCAGGATTGTCGCCGCTGTTCGTCGAGGCTATACTTGCTCGGGCCTTTGGATGCAACTTTAGGGGGGGCTACGCCGATGGAAGCCGTTCTCATTATTCTTTTGGTGCTCGGGGTGGCCGTGCTTCCGCTGGTCCTGTTGGCGATGTTGATCGCCATCAAAGGGCGACAGGAGAAAGATTACCAAGACCTGTCGCGCCGTCTGAACCGCATCGAGTGGAACGCGAAACAGACGCACAACCTGCTGCGTGAACAGGCCGAAACGCCACGCGAAGAACCTCGGCCGGAGGAGCCGGCGCCGGCCCCGACGCCGCCCCCGATGAAAGAGGAACCGATCGAGGCGGTGATTCAACCGGAGGTGGTGCCCGAGCTGCCGCCGCTTGCACCCTCGCCGACCGCCGAGGCCGTCGAGTCGATGTTGTCCGCGATGAGACAAGAGGCGCCCCCGCCGCCGCGAGAACCGAGCCGTTTCGAGACGGCCGCCAAGGAAACCCTGCGGAAGATCGGACGCTGGATTCTCGTCGGCGAGGACGAGCTGCCCGAGGGCGTCTCGATCGAGTACGCCATCGCCAGCAATTGGCTGCTGCGCATCGGTATGCTGCTCGTTGTGATGGGCATGGGCTTCGTCCTGATGTACTCGATCGACAGAGGTTGGATCGACGAGGTCGGTCAGGTCATGATCATCGCGACTGTTGGGCTGGCGATGCTGGTTGCCGGCGTGCGGATGCTCGGCCGAAGATACCATCTGTTTGGCCAGGGGATGATCGGCGGCGGAATCGCCGTTCTCTATTTGACCATCTTTGCCGCCCGCAGCCACTACGATTTGCCTTTGATCGAGAACCATACGGCCTTCGCGCTGATGATAATAGTCACCTGTTTGTCCGGTTGGATCGCCGTCCGTTTCAATTCGTTGCTGGTGGCCGTGTTGGGCATACTCGGCGGCTACGGTACGCCGATCATGCTCGAGATCGGCGTGGTGGCCTACGTCAGCCTGTACAGCTATCTCCTGATCCTCGGCGTCGGAGTGTTGGGGATCAGCTACAAAAAGAACTGGCATCTGCTGAATTACCTCAGCTTTATCGGCGTCTACTCGCTGCTCTTTGCGACCATGCAACGGTGGGACTACGAGCCGAAAGATTTCTGGCTGGTGATGCCCTTCCTGGCGGCCTTCTTCATTCTGTTCTCGACGATGACCTTTCTGTTCAATTTCGTGAACCGCAAGAAGTCGACGTTGTTGGAGGTGCTGGGGCTACTGGTCAACGCCGGGGTCTTCTTCGGTGTTTGCAACCGGATAGTCCGCGACGCTTACGGCGAGCAGTGGGTGGCCGTGGTCAGCCTGGCGCTGGCCGCCTTCTACGCCGCCCACGTCTACTTCTTCCTCATCCGCCGGATGCACGACCGCGAACTGCTCCTTTCGTTCACCGCGCTTTCGGCCTTCTTCCTGGCCGTGACCATGCCGCTGCTGCTGTCGAGCCAATGGGTCACGGCAAGTTGGGCCATCCAAGCGCTGGTCATGCTCTGGATGGCCGGTAAGCTGCAAAGCGAGTTCCTCCGCAATGTCGCGTACCTGCTCTATGCGATCGTGCTTTTCCGGTTCGGACTGGTCGATCTGGGGCATCAGTATTCCGGCGCCGTGGCGATGGAGATGCCCGTGAGGGAATATCTGTGGATGATGGTCGAGCGGGTGATGACCTTCGGCATACCGATCGCCTCGCTGGCCGGGGCGGGGTGGCTCATGCGCCGCTCGCCGCCGAGGGCCTTGCTGCCGGTCGGAAAAGAAAACGACGTCCGACAGTTGGTCGGCATGCGCGAAGTGACGGTCGGAATCACGGTGGCCGTGGTGGGAATGATATTCCTGGCACTGCACCTGGAATTGAACCGCTCGTTGGCCTTTTTCGCCGAGCCGCTCCGACTGCCCGTGCTCTCGCTGCTGTGGGTAGCCCTATGCGCCTTCCTGCTGTTCGCGCACCGCGTCTACCGAAACAACGTGTTGCTGGCCGTTTTGCTTGCCTTTGTCGCCGGGATGGTGATTAAGCTGTTCTTCTTCGATTTGGCGGCGTGGAACATTGGGGGCAATATGCTCTACGGCGGCGAATACTCTTTCCGCGACGGCGCGCTGAGGCTTCTCGATTTCGGCGCGATGATTGCCCTGCTGGCCTTCGGGTGGAACCTGCTGAGGACGACGCCCGACAATTTGGAGGCGAAATCGTCGGGCAACATGTTCGGGACCGCCGCCCTGGCGATGCTGTTCGTGTTTCTGACGCTGGAAACAAACACGTTTTTGGGCCATTACGTTGATGAATTGCGGGCCGGGGGCGTGTCGATCCTCTGGTCGATGTTCGCCCTGGGGCTTATCATCGGCGGAATGTGGAAAGACTCGCGCGTGGTCCGCTACGTTGGCCTGGCGCTGTTCGCGGTGGTGGCCTGCAAGATACTGTCCATGGACCTTGCCGGTTGCGATGAATTCTATCGCATTATCGCCTGCATTCTGGTGGGGGCCGTGGTGCTGTGCGGGTCGTTGGTCTACATCAAGTGTCGTCCCGCCGTGGCACGGAATAAGAAGGAGGAAATCGAGCCATGACGCGCACTGTCGCATTGTGCCTGCTGTTGGTCTGGGTGTTGCCGTCCGCGGCGGCGGAGCCGGAAACGTTCCGCTTTCACAAGGAGATCGAGCGCGGCGAGACCGGCGAGGAAAGCATGATCGCCGTCACCTTCGACGACGACGTCTTCGCGGCCACGCGCGACGGGCTACCCGACCTCCGAGTGCTCGACGGCCAAGGCGGGCTGACGCCCCTGCTGATCGAGAAGGTCGTCGAGAATATCGACTACTCCGTCCGCAAGCGGTTGCGCAGCCGGGTGGTCTCGCTACGGGAACAGGGCGACGGCCTGAAGGTTGTCCTCGAGCTTGAAGACGGAGAGCAGGGCGCGGATGGGCTGAGCATCTTCACGCCATTGAAGGACTACGAACGCCGCGTGCGGGTATTCGGCAGCAAGGACGGTCTCGGCTGGATGGCGCTCGAGGAAAACGGGCTGGTGTTCGACTACTCCCGCTTCATGGATATTGACAACCGCGACGTGCGGCTGCCGAAAAACGAATACCGGCGTTACGCGGTGTCCGTCATTGGCGTGGACGACGTCGAGGAATCGCTGTTTCGGGAAATGACCCGCAAGTACCAGGGCAACAAAGAAGTGGAGCGGGTCGAAAAGACCGTACTCGAGCGGCGCCCCTTCCGCATGGACCGTATCGAGATGTGGAAGAACCAGAGCAAAACGCTCGAACGGCGCGACAAAAAATCCGATTACACCGTCGCCGTGGCGAAGGTGAAGGAAGATTTGACCGAAAACACGACGAACATTTTCGTCGACGCGCGGCGACAGCCGATCACGGAATTGACGCTAAAGACATCGAGCCGCAACTTCCACCGGCCGGTCCAGGTCCAGGTTCCGGTTGCCCGCGGCGGCCGCACCGAATGGAGGGACATCGCCCAAGGCAAGGTTTCGATGATCGAGTTCGGCGCCTTCAGCGACAAATCGCTGGCGATTTCCTTCCCCGAACAACGCGCCGAGGAGTACCGCATCGTGATCCGCAACGAGGACAATCCGCCGCTGAAGATCATCGGCGTCACGGCGCGGGGTAACGTGTATCGGGCAATCTTCCTTGCTGCCGCCGCCGAAACCTACCGCCTGGTCTATGGGTCGGACGACGCCGAGCGGCCGAATTTCGACGCGGCGGCCGTGTTGGCCCCGCTTCGCGCCGAGGGGCATCAGCCCTCGGAAGCGGCGCTCGGCCTGGAAGTCGCCGACACGGCCGCCGAGCCGCCGTCGATTACCTTCCGCGCCGTTCTCAACAATCCGCTGCTGCTCGGCGCGGCGATTGTTGTGTTGGTCTTGCTGCTCGGTTGGGCGTTGTTCGTCGCCACCCGGCGTATCGATCGATTGCCGAAGGATTGATCAAGGCGTGGCAAGAAAAAACCTCGCATTTGCAGAGAAATGCGAGGGTATGCGGGAGTGTACAAGCTATCATGTGGGCGGCACTGGACTCGAACCAGCGACTTCCACCGTGTGAGGCCGACCCCCACACCCGTCCGAAACTACCTACAACGAATTGCAAGTGGTTGCAAGCTACCCCCGAGTTTTGCGAGGAAAAGGGATATTTTTGAGCGAGGGGGGTAGAAAGGGGTAGTCGATCTGAACATGCGACCGTGGGCGTCGACGTTGGCCCACGTCGGATCTTGATCCTGATTTGTGCATAGCGCCCGCAAATTCGGCAAAACTGGGCATCCCGGCACAGCCTGACGGATGTGAAGATGTCGAGATGACGTAAAAGACTAACGACTACGGCTCCGAGTGTATGATATAGCTGAGAGTGTATCTGTTTGCTGGAGCATTACTCGGTCCATGTTCGCAACGACGATGCGACGACTCATTCACATTCCGATCATCCATAACTCCGCCGATCTGGGTTCGCTATCCGAACTTGTGCAGGCGCACTACGGAAAAATCTTCGGCGAGACGAGTTGGAACCAACGCGAGCAGATCGTCAAAGCATTGTGGACCGACATCGAAGCAAACCTCGACGCCTTGCACCTCGACGCCCAAAAGACGAGAATCTATCAAGATGGGTTGCCAATATGTGGATTCGAGGAGAAGATCGTCCGTGAACTTGCCCAGGCAGGTAGTGGCAACCACCAGTTGATACTCCGATTGCTCAATGGCGGCGCCGTTCTAATGGGCACGGAAGATCCTCAACTACTCATGGAAGAGTACGAGATTCAAAAGCATTGCCTTGCGCAAATAGGTGGGGGAAGCTCAACTCGCGCGGAAGAAGAAAAACACACGAATCGCGTACTCGAAGAACGAGATTCGTTTATTGCCAAGCGAATTTCGACTACTCTCAAAGAGGGCGAAGTAGGGCTGCTTTTTCTGGGCGCTCTGCACGGTTTGGACAACCTGAGGTCAACTGATATTCGAGTGGAAACCCTCGGAGACACTCTACACAAAACTATACGGCGGCCACGGCCCTAGTATTACGCATCGCCCTTCCCGGTACGTTTTGCAAGTGTTCTCCAGGCGGCTCCGAAAAGCTGTCACGCGGTCTTGTTCGACGAGAAATGCCACCCGGATCGGGTACGACGGGGAAGGTTGCAGCTTCCGCCACTGCCGGTAGCAACCGTGCAGTCGCTCGACGAATAGCCTCACAATCGGCCGTTCTTGCTCCTCGCTTCCATCCAACCGTCGGTAGTGCGAGCGGCGCTCTTCGATGTATTCCAAGGGAGATTGCGGCTTGGCTGTTGCGGCGGTTCGAGTCTTTGGCGGATTGGTCTGCGCAATCCGCAGCGCCATTTCGCAAGTTTGATCGAGGTGGTCGAGGTTTTCGAGCAATTCACGGCTGCGATTTTCCAGCACGGAATGAATTTCGGCTTCGTCGCGCAACGCCATGCCGAATTGCACCGGCAGCACGCAGATGCGACGATGAATCGCCTCCAGGGTGGCCGCGTGAAGCATCGGCGGGATGGCCTGATGCGGCGCGTCGATGAAAGCGCATGCCAACTCGCCCGTAAGGCTCCAACGCATGTCGACCGAGCCGGCGGCATGTTTAGGCACGCTCGGCACGTCTCGACTGCGGCTGATACCCAGCGGATACAGCGGCACGGCAACCTCCGTTTATAATTCCAGGTCGGGGCAGAAATGGTACGGCGGCCAAGGCCCGCTTACCTCCAACAGCAGGCCCTTGTCGTGGATGTCCCGAGAAATGCTGTCGAGGGTATTCAGCCAGTCGTCCTTGTCCGAAGAAGGGAGCAGATACGCCGCGTTGAAGACCATTTCCTCGCTTCGGCCGGTCAACTCGCCCGACAGATTGCGGATGCGGCAACAGTGCTCGGCAATGCCCGTCAAACGTTGTTCCACGGTCTGAATCGACCGACACGCGGCGGCGCGCAGTTCCCGGCGGCCGTCCAGTTGGGCCTTTTTCCTGGTCAAGTAGGCCGTACCCGTTTGCGGCCGACCAAGATAGTGCGGCGAAGGCAGTCCCTTGTGTGCAGGCATGGCCTCCATTCGCAGCTTGGCCAGATAGAGTTTGACTCCCCACTCTCTGCGATCGCCGAGTTGTTGCAGGAATTCCGCGACGGTCGAACGACAGCGCACCAGCGTTGCCCGCAACGAATCCAGTGAGCGAAACACCGTGCCAAGCCGCAAGGGCAACACTGCGGTGCCGCTTGCCGCCTGACAGATGATCTCGTTGTATCGGGCCGCGACTTCGCCCAGCCAGCGGATATCCTCGGCCGTTTTGCCCTGCAATCGGTCCGGGGAAAACCGGTCCAAGCTAACGCGGCTAATTACCGCCGCGATAGCCCCCTCGCGGACCAGTTCCACGTCGTAGTTCGGATCGACTCCGCAGCCGATCTCTTGCACTCGGCAGTCGGGCCGGGCAAAGGCGTATTGGCAATAATGCAAATCACTCATGTTCGACTCGTGCCATGCGTGGCGATAGTTCCTCGATCGCCCGTTGCAAGTGTTCTCTTTGGACTTCCACCCCGGCGGCGTCCGGCTGTTCGGGCGAGGCCTCAATCCGCTGTGTCAACACTGCCATCATTGCCCCGTGGCATACGCCTTCGATCTCCGCGCCGCTGAAGCCTTCCGTCTGCTCGGCCAGCCAGCGGGCCGTGACGTCAGAGGCCAGAGGTCGGTCACGCAAGTGGACTTGAAAGATTTTCTCGCGGGCTACTTGATCGGGTAGGGGTAAGACGACCTGGAGGTCGAATCGGCCGGGGCGCAACAAAGCCGGGTCCAACAGATCGCAGCGATTGGTTGCCGCCAACACCAGAACTCCTTTGAGTTCCTCGATGCCGTCCAACTCGGTGAGCAGTTGGCTGAGCACGCGGCCGCCCACGCCGGCGTCTTGGTGGCCACCGCTGGCTCGGGTCGAGGCCATCGCGTCGATCTCGTCGAAGAAGACGATGCAGGGGGCGGCCTGCCGGGCTTTGTGAAAGACCTCGCGCACGCCGCGCTCCGACTCGCCCACGTACATCGACATCAACTCCGGCCCCTTGATGGCGATGAAGTTCACCTCCGTCTCCGAAGCCAGTGCCTTGGCGATCAGCGTTTTGCCGCACCCCGGCGGGCCGGAAAGCAGCAATCCCTTGGGCGGATTGAGGTTAAAGGAGTGGAACAGTTCAGCGTATTTTATCGGCCACTCGACGGACTGGCGCAACCGCCGCTTGACTTCCTCCAACCCGCCGACGTCGTCCCACCCCACGTCGGGTACTTCCACGAAGACCTCGCGGATGGCCGACGGCTCCACCTCTCGTAGAGCCTCCTGGAAGTTTTCCATGTTGACTTCCAGTTGTGCCAGTAGTTCGTAGGGGATATGCTGTTGCGAGAAATCGACCTGCGGAAGCAGCCGACGCAAGGCATTCATGCCGGCCTCGCGGCAGAGGGCCTCCAGGTCCGCGCCGACAAAGCCGTGTGTGATGGCCGCCAGCCGGGCAACTTTCACGTCGTCGGCCAGCGGCATTCCGCGGCTGTGGATTTCCAAAATCTCCTCGCGGCCGTGCTGGTCGGGGATGGGAATGGATATTTCGCGGTCGAACCGCCCCGGCCGGCGCAGGGCGGGGTCCAACATATTGGGCAGATTGGTGGCCGCCAGCACGACAACGTGCTGACGCTGGGAGAGTCCGTCCATCAGGCCAAGTAGTTGCGCCACGACGCGCTTTTCCACGTCGCCAACCGCCCGATCGCGGTGCGGGGCAATGGCGTCGATCTCGTCGAGAAAGATGATGCTCGGCGCCTTTTTGGTCGCCTCGTCAAAAATCTTCCGCAGGTGGGCTTCGCTCTCACCATAGAACTTATGGATGATTTCCGGTCCGTTGACGGCGAAGAAGTTGGCCTCGGTTTCGTGGGCCACTGCTCGGGCAATCAGGGTCTTTCCGCAGCCGGGAGGCCCCAGCAGCAGTACGCCCTTGGGAGCTTCGATACCCAATCGCTCAAACAATTCCGGGTATCTTAGGGGCAACTCGACGATCTCGCGCACTCGGTCGAGTTGCCGTCGCAACCCCCCGATGTCTTCGTAGGAGATAGCGGGCGTGGCGGCCGCCGCCGGCGCCGCGCCCCCTTTGCGGGCACCGCCGATCTTCAGCAGCGTCTCGGTTGCTATCAGCACCGGCCCCTGCGGCGACGTGCTCTTAACCTGGAAGTCGGCATAACGATTGCCGAACAAAGTGGCCCTGATGCGGTCGCCGGCCACCGTCGGCAGGCCATCCAGCAAGCTGCCGATGTACTCCAGGTCTCGATTCGAGGGCGTATAGCCGAGAGGATCAAGGAGCACTTCCTTGGCCGGCGGGGCTTCGATGCGGCGAACGACAGTGGATTCTCCGATCGCGGCGCCGGCGTTTTCGCGGATGATGCCGTCGATCTGGATGCGGCCCTTGCCGCGGTGTTCCTTGAAGGCAGGCAACAGCTTGCAAACCGTGGTCTTGTGTCCCACGACTTCAACCAAATCGCCGATCTCCGCCCCCAGTTGATGCATGTCGGCCGGATCGATGCGGGCCAGCCCACGGCCGACGTCTTTACCGGTCGATTCGCTAACCTTCAAAGTGAGTTCCCGCGTCGCCGTGGTAGTGCTCGACATGGTGATTGCGTCTCCAAAATAGGAATTTGTATCGAGTAACAACTGGAGTTTTGCAAATTGCGGAATCAACGTCCCTTTCCCTTTGGGAGAGGGGCCGGGATGAGGGCGGTTGGTCGAAAAACGGCTTGGCTTATTTGCGTGTTTTCACCAGCCCCCCGTCCCCAACCCCTCTCCCAAAGGGAAAGAGGACCAATTTGCAAAAATTCAGTAACAATCCGAGCCGGGCGGCTGCGATGTGACCACCCAGCTCGGAAACACCACTGTGCCCTACCGATCGAACTTCACTCGAAGAATGCCGTTGCTGCATTCCCAATTCATGCGCTCGGCCGAACAGTTCTCGGGCAACTCGACCTCCTTGCGGTACGTCGTCGTGCCGCGCTTGGCGTAGAGTTCCAGCCGACCGTCGTTTGTTTTCAGCTCGACGTTTTCCTTGTCCACGCCGGGTAGTTCCGCCAGAACCAGCACGTGGTCGTCCTCTTCATGGATGTCGACCAATGGCTCGCGGACGTCTTCGCCCGGGGGCCTGTCCGGCGCGTCGCGGCGGACGTTTCCGAAGGGTTCCACCTTCAGTTCCGTTTGGCCTCGATCGCCCAGCCCGGTCTTGACATTGATTCCATAGACGCCGCGGACTTTTCCGCTGGCGTCCTTGAAATCGCCGGAGCGGGAGAGTTCCTCGCCGGCTTCGGCCAACTCGCCCAATTTTTCGATCAGTCCACCCAACCCGCCCAGTATCCCGCCCAAATTGAACGAACTTTTAGCGGCGTTGTCTTTTGTTTTCGATGGTTCCTGTTTTGTGTCGTCTACTTGCGTCACAGCGATTCCCCTTTCGTGGTTATTGCGTTCGATACCGGTTTATTCGGTACGCGGAGAGAGTGCGTTAATTCGCTTCCACCAAGCAGCAATCTCCCGGCGAGCATTGTGCTGAGATCGCCGCGAGAGGCGTGGCCTCGTTGTTGGGCATCGGGCGGCCCTCGCCGCATTCGTTGTCTTTGTTCAAACGCCGCATCAGTTTTTCGGCGTCGTGTGCATGCGCTTGGATCGCCCGGCACACGCCAAGCAGCCATCCGGCGGCGGCCGCCGACTGTGTCGGGCCGCTTTCCTCGGCTTCCATCAAGCAGTCCTGCATTTGCCGGCAGAGGCGCGCGATGCCGATGAAGCCCGTCCGTCGGCTGGCCTCTTCTTGTTGGCGCAGTTGGCTCCGCAACTCATGCGTGCAACCCGTTTGCGTCAGCACGAAGGCATGTAACTCTTCGGTGAACGACTTCATGCGGTGTTCCGTTTCGCGGGCGTATCGCTCTCTCTCGCGTGCCAGTTCCGCTTGGACTGCCATGTTGATGCTCCCTGAAAATTGGATTTCGCTGCCGATTTTGGCTAGATGGTACTTTGCGTCAGATCGTCATTCTCCCGCATCATGTAATAAGTTGTGTCGGCGGCAAATGTTCCAAATATCCTCCAAATACACATGCGAAAAATTCGCATACGCGAGTGAGTGACGATAGACGGTAGAAAATGTCGCATGTCTTGTCGCGATTGTCTACTCCACGGTGGTGTTTGTTCGCAATACATGCTCCATTCTCTCCCATTTTTCGCGCGACAACTTGCGTAACTTAGTGGCGGCTTGCGGGACTTAGGTTGGGTGCGAAAATTAACTTGACTGCGCAGAAACGCGGGGTAATGTTCATTCCAGAAATGGATCGCAATGTGACGATGTCACGATCAAGCGATTCAAAAAAAACGTGTGAGAGTAGACCCAGTTGATTCCGCGCTTGGATGACGTTAGTCCGAAGTGGCTGAATCGCACTTAACGATGAGGAGAGTTTTCCATGGCTAGTATTCAGAAGTCCACAGACTCGTCCAGCTTGGCTGAAGTTGTCGATCGTATCCTTGATAAGGGTATCGTGGTCGACGCTTGGGCGAAGGTGTCGTTGGTCGGCATCGAGTTGCTGACGGTCGAGGCCCGCGTGGTCGTGGCCAGTGTTGAGACGTATCTGAAGTACGCCGAGGCGATTGGCCTGACCGCCAGCGCCGCGGCCCCCGCGTAAGCGGAGTTACCGGCCAACGTTGTTGGGGTGGCAGTTAAACTGCCACCCCAGCACGGGCCGGTGATCCAATAGCCAGGGAAGGCTGCCGCTCGAAGCAGGGCCGGCTCGGCCGTGGTTGGCCGGGGCAATAACGAGGCCGACCATAAGTTGGCCGGCCCGCCTTCGAGGCGGTCGGTTTTTAGCGAATTGAATTTACCGGGGAGGCCGAAACCGCCTTTCCCGCCTACAACGCGTAACCACTTTAGCAATCGAGGAGTTTCTCATGGCGACCTTTACCGAAGACTTTGCCCGGATGCGACAGGAGTTCGACAACTCCTTTCAAGAGCGTCAAGAATTTGTTCAAGGCATAATCGACCACGAGGTCGAGGATTGCAAGAACCGGAAGGAGTTCGTTGCCGATCTCACGACTGGTGGAAACCTGTTCCGCGCCGGGACGCTTGGCGTAACAGGCCAGGGAAGGTAGTGAAAGAGACCCGCGGCGGTTCAAGATGAACAATGGGGGCGGCGGGCGGTGAGTGGCGAACGGTCCCGACGATGTCGGCAACCGTTTGCTGCTCATCGTTCGTCCCTCGTTTTGTACTTGTAGGAGTTGAGATTCGGCGCACTAAGAACCAAAGAGTACGCTGGCCAGAGCGAGTATTTTCGGAGACCGTTCAAGTCGCGCCTAGCAATTATCCGACGAATGAATCAACGAGTGAATTCAACGAATAGACAAGATAAGTGAATTCAACGAATAGACAAGATAAACGAACCAAACCGAAAGGAATCTATTCATGACCACAGCGACACAGAACGCCCCGACCCAGACCGAAGTTCTGGCTCCCACGTCAACCGAACTGTGCGATCAGGCCGAGGAATATCTGCGTGAGGCGAAGGGGAACGGATCCCAGCGCTCCGCCGAGATACGGCCCGAGCGGGGCGACGAGTTCGTCCTGACTCCGCACATCGAAGAGTTGGCCACGCGGGCGATGGCCTACCTGGGGGCCGGGTTCCCCATCAATTTGGAAGGCGTACCCGGCACCGGAAAAACCACCGTGGCCTTGTTCGTGGCCGAGCAGATCGGGCGCCCGGTGAGCATGATCCACGGCGACGACCAGTTCACCAGCGCCGACCTGATCGGCAGCGACCGCGGGTACAGAAAGACCAAGAGCATCGACAACTTCATCCACTCGGTCGTAAAGACGAGCGAGGAATCGAAGCAGCTCTGGGTCGACAACCGGCTGACGATCGCGGTTTGCGAAGGCCACACGTTGATCTACGACGAGTTCACGCGGAGCCGTCCCGAGGCCAACAACGTCTTGTTGAGCGTACTGAGCGAGGGGCTGCTGAACCTACCCCGGCGACGCCATGCCGACGAGGGCTACCTGAGGGCACACCCCGAGTTCCGCGCGATCTTTACCTGCAACCCTCTGGAATACGCCGGGGTACACCGCGGCCAGGACGCCCTGTTGGACCGGATGATTCCCGTCCGCATGGACGACTTCGACCGCGAAACCGAGATGGCCATCACCGTGGCCAAGAGCGGCATTTCCCAGCAGGACGCCGGGCGGATCGTGGACGTCGTCCGCCATTTTCGCGAACACGACGGATACTCGCACCGGCCGAGCGTCAGGGCCGCCATCGTGATCGCCAAGGTAACCGCCTACCTGGACGGCAAATGCGACCCTAACGATCCGGCTTTCGTCCGAACCTGCGTCGACGCGCTGGGGCTGGAGGAACCGAGCAAGGATCCCAAGGTCAAGCGGCTCTCGCCCAAGCAGGTGCAGGAGGAGATTCGTAAGCTCTGGAGCAAATCCTGAGGGCGCCGATCGATAATCCGACAATTGCAGATCAAGGAGATACGTCCATGCAGACGTCCGTACCCCGCAGAACCGTGACTGACATACGAACGCTGAGCAGCAGGCGCCTCGGTCACGGGGCAAGTGCACGCGAAAAGTACCTGCGACTGGCAAAACTGGAGTTTGAAAGAAAACACTTCACCAACCACTTGCAGAAAGCCAGGGAACACGCCCGAGGTTACGAGGAACGGCTGGCCAGAAATGGCCGGGAGCAAGGCTACTTGCTGACCTCGGCCGTGGCCGCCCGGAATGGAGAACCGGTGCCGTCGGAAGTTCCGCGTCGGGCAGGACCTGCGATACTGGGGCGTCTGGGCAGGCGAGTTGCGTCCTGAATGGCCGAGGCGTCGGACAAACCGCCACAACGATCAAGGGAGGTAGACAATGTCCTATGCAGACAAGGTTCTTGGTCTCAGTTCGGGTAAGGGCTACCGTTCACGGCCGAGCAAACGACCTCGAGAACTGAATTATGCCGATTTGGTAACCTGTGGCTTTTGCCGGGGCAGCGGCAAGGACGTCTGCGGCGGCACCTGCGGCGTCTGCAAGGGAAATAAACACGTGAAAGTCAAGCCGCCCGTGGTCCGATGCCTGGAATGTCACGGCAGCGGGCACGGGAAGGGCGCCTTGACCTGCCTGGCCTGTCGCGGAATCGGCGTGGTCTCGGTCCCGGAGGGCGCCGGCGTCTGCTCCCATTGTCACGGCACGGGAGAAGAAGGCGTCTTCTATTGCAAGCAATGTCGAGGACAAGGAATCTGCTAGCCGTCCGTCAAGCGGACAACAAGTCTCAAAACCAGCGGATGGGGAGCAACAGACATGGGCGTAAGTAGTCTAATAAGTGATCTACCCGACCGGCCGACCACGGCCGTCCTTCAGAACACCGTCACCGACTTCCTCACGGAGTCTCTGCGGAACGTAAAGAACGTAAACATCGTCAAGTTGGTTCCCATCGACCCGGACGAGGGGACCTGGGAGGCGGAAGCCGAAGTCTGGCAGCCCAACGCGACGATCGAGTCGCTGGGAATACGAACCCATCGGCCGGTGCTGGACAGGGCGTTGTACCTGCTCCGCCTGGACCGCAATTTGCAGATAACAGCCTACGGGCTGAAGGATTCAGTTACCTCACCAGAATAATACCGAAACGGCAACTCTACGGAAGGGAAGTAATACCATGAAAGTGAATTGTCTCTCCTGCGGCCATAGCGTGGACCTGCGGGATTCGTACGACGACTACCAGGGCCAGATCAAGTGCTTCGTATGCGGGGCCGTGTTGGCCGTCCGCACCGAGGACGGCGAGATCAAGTCGGTCGAGTATGTATCGGGCAGACCGCAGAGCAACGAGTCCGTGACCCGGCAGATGCAGCAAGCAGCGGCGGGGGCCGCGGCCGAACACGTCGTGAGTTACTAGCCCGACACATGCAAGATGTCGGGTTGGGTGCCACTGCCGGCTTGTCCAGCAGTGCGGGAAGCACGGTTGGGCAAGCCAACCGTGGCACCCGATATTTTTGTTGTGACGATGCACCAGGGGCAACGGTACAACCGTCGTCCCAACAAACGGTCGCGGTTTATTGCCGCACTCAAGGAGGAAAACGTGGCAAGTACCATGAACGCAATTGAAACCGGCCTTTACCTTTATGGGATCACCATCGCGGAAGGCACCCTGTCCGTTCGCACCTCCGGCGTGGCGGGGGGCGACGTGGAGCGGGTGATCGAGGGCCCCGTAGCGGCGTTCGTGACCCCGGTGACGGTCCAGAAGATGCGCCCCCAGCGGTCGAATCTGGCGGCGCACAATCAAATAATCCGCGATCTGGCCAACCGGCATCCGGTCTTGCCGGTCGCCTTCGGTACGATTGTCGATGACGAAGAGGGACTGCGTCGCGTCATCCGCCGAAACAGCGAGTCCCTGATCGCCAGGCTTCGACTGCTGCAAAACAAGGTGGAAATGATCTTGAAGGTCTATTGGGACACCCCCAATATCTTCGAATACTTCGTGGCCACCAACAAGGAACTCCAACAGATGCGCAACCGGCTTTTCGGAGGAGACAGGAGTCCCTCGAAGGGCCAAAGCATCGAATTGGGCGAGCTGTTCGCGTCCCTGCTTCAGCAGACCCGCGATCGCCACGCCGACCGGTTGACCAAAGCCCTTTTCCACTACTGCGCCGATATCCACGCCATCGACGGGGGCGAGGAGAAGCTGGTCGTGAAGCTGGCGTGCCTGGTGGAAAAGGACCGGATCAAGCGATGGGAAGAAGGCGTTAAGAAGGCCGCCGGCGAGTTTGACAACAACTATTGCTTCAAGTACGGCAATCCGTCGGTCCCCTATAACTTCGCCGACGTCGACCTGGAACTGGAAGAATGGCTGTAGCACCGGGGACTTTCTCATGGCATTTCTGATCGACGACCTTTTCCTGATGCCGCTCAAGGCGATCGCTGGAAACGTTAAGAAGGCGGCCGAGGAGAACTTGGAAAACGAGAAAAAAGAGATTATCGCCGACTTGGGCGGACTACATCAACGGCTCGGATCGGGTGAGATCGACGAAGAAGAATTTGACGAGCAGGAAACCGAGTGGCTCGATCGGCTCGAAGCCATCGAGAACATACTCCACCCGACGCCTCCCTTAACCAAAATCGGACGGCTGCGGAAGCACTTCCCCGAAGAATTCGAGCCGGAACCGGAAGCCAAAGCGGAATCGGAAAACGAACCGACAATAGAGGACGAAATAGAGAACATTCGACAGGACTATCGGGACTTGGTAATAGAGACCGAGCGCAAGTCACGCAAGTCACCCGCGGGATTCGCATCATTACGGGGGAAACCGGAAGCGATCCGACCCGAAGGAATCGAACCCGTGTCAATGAAACAAGGAGCGAACGATCTGGAACCGGTGCAAGTTGCACGACCGATCAAGCTGAAACCGGTCGGTCCGGGGGACGGCAAACAAGGATTGCGGCAAAAGGAAGTGCCATGAAAAGGGGCGAGCCGGCAAGACCGGACATGAACGGCATCCCCCAGACCACCTCCTGCGGCGATGATTCGCTGCTCGAGTTGCTGGATCGACTGTTAAACACCGGCGTGGTTCTGGTCGGCGACGTGAATATCTCTGTGGCCGACATCGAGTTGATCTGCTTGCGGTTGCAGGTTGTGCTCAGTTCGGCGGAAACGGCGCGGGAGAACGGCTGGCTCGTGCCGGCGCGGGAATTTTACCCGGTGGCGTTGTGAGCGTCCCGATATGTAGGAAACACCGACCATGACAACCTCAACCATCGATTCGACCCCCGACATCGCTAGATTGTTTCCGGACTTCCCCGAGGTGCATCCGGCCGGCCATCGGCCCGCGCCGCAACAGCCGGCGGCGGCGATGGCGGACTCGCCGTCCAGATTCAAAATCGATCCGGAGAACGTCCGCAACGGCCTGGCGAAATTGGTTATGACGCTGGTCGAGTTGCTCCGCGAACTGCTGGAGCGGCAAGCACTGCGGCGGATCGACGGCGGTTCGCTCACCGAAGGCGAAACCGAGCGTCTCGGAGAAACGTTTCTCCGGCTGGCGGAAGAAATCGAAAAGCTCAAGGAATATTTTGGCTTTTCGGATGAAGACCTGAACCTAGACCTCGGACCACTTGGTAAATTGCGTTAGTTAGAAGGGAGCAGTACATCTCATGGCCCAAGCAGCGATAGCCCATTCCGTGCAGTCAGATAGTCTGGCCGACGTGCTGGAACGGGTGCTCAACGTCGGATTGGTGATCGTCGGGGATATTCGCATCAAGCTCTGCGACGTGGAGTTGTTGAGCATCCAGCTTCGGCTGCTGATCTGTTCGGTGGAGAAGGCGCAGGAGTTAGGCATACCCTGGTGGTGGCAATCGTCCGCGCAACCGGTCCCCGTCCCGGCGACCGCGGTCACACAGCCGCCAACCCCCCTTCCCCAGCAGAGTCCCGAGCCGTGTGCGCCGGAGGAGTACCGCCAATTCCACGAATTCCAGCGATTTCGGGAAGTGATGCAGACGATGGAGCAAGGTCCGCGGTAGCCCCACTCCTCGAACGGTTACGTGGTTCTTTTCTGGTGGTGTCGCCCCAGAGGATTCGTTTGAATTCAAGCAGGGTCGTGAGCCCGTGAATGGGGTACGGAAGCCTTGGAACACAGGCCACCTGGTGGTCCGGACACTGAGCGATGACTTCCCGCACATATCTCTGCTCCTCATTTCGTTTCAGGGAGCAAAAAGAGCAATCGTTGGGTGGAGTGACCATGTTGATCACAATCTGTCGACAGGCGATCTTGAATTTGCGAAGAGCCTCGATAAGCCGGTTCATTTCGACGACACCCATGGCTTCGGGTATGGTGACGACGATGATCTCGGTGCCGGCGGCATCGAGAAGTTGTTTTCGCAGCTTTTTCACCCGATTAGCATATTTCATCACCAAGCCCGTGATGGATCCCAGCCTGACCAACCCCTGATACTTCCGGATCACTTTCATCGCAGCGCCCAGCCAATCGCCGGCGATTTCGGGCATCTCGAGGAAGCGGAGCAGGTGACCCGTGGGTGCGGTATCCAGCACAAAGATATCGAACGCACGCCCTTCCATCAGTTCCATGACCTCGATCAGGGCCATTACCTCGTCAATGCCCGGCGGACTGAGGTCAAGAAGACGCTCCATCACTTTCTGGTCGAAGTCCATCTTTACCCCGCTGCCACCCAGAAAAGAGTTGAAGATGTCATCGATGGACTCTCGATACCTGCGCTTGAAATCAACCAGCAGCTTGGGGGCATCGATCTCCTGGGCGGAGAGATTAGGGATTCCTTCGATGGGGGTTATTTCCGTTCCGAGCCTCCGGTCGAAGCTATCGGACAACGAGTGGGCCGGATCCGTTGAGAAGATCAAGACCTTCTTTTCCGGGAACCGGGAGGCGAGTTCGATGGCTGTAGCGGCGGCAACCGAACTCTTCCCAACACCACCCTTTCCGCCGATCAAAACGAGTCGAGCTGTCGGAAGAACAAGAGGCGAACTACGCTGTGGGATCTCCGACACCGCCGTGGGCGTGGCCCCAGCACAACTCTCAACGGCGTTCGCGTGCGCGCCGTCGGTGAAAAAGCGAGCGAACCGTCTCAGGAAATCCATTCCGTGGACTTCGCAGGGGAACTGGGGGAGTTTTAGAATGTGGAGGTCGGCAAACTCTCGCTCGATTTTTTCGAGCGACCCCGCCTGCTCATTGCGTCTCTCTTGGCAGAAAGGGCAGAGGAGGTTCTGTTCGACAACATGGTTGACGATCAAAGTCCGGATGGGGATATGGAACTTTTTGAGAGCGGCCACCAATCGCTCGGACTCCGCCACGGCCATTTCTTCGGGGATCGTCACGACCACGAATTCCGTGGTGGCCGCATCCCGAAGGAGTCGTTCGACACGCTTGGCGTCTCCGGCCATCGTCTCCAGCCATCGGTCGCATTCGTCCGGCCGATAACGGCGGCGGGAAAACGTCTCGGCCATGAATCGGTGTTTTTTCATCATCAGGTCCAAGATGCTCACCCACTGTTGCAGCAGCCCGGGGAGTTCCAACAGACGGATGGTGTGCCCGGTGGGGGCGGTGTCCATGATGATGACGTCATATTGCCGGGTTCTGACCAGCTCCATCAGCTCGAGAATGGCCATAAACTCATCCATGCCCGGCAGAGAGAGATCGAGAAAACTCCGGATGTCGTCTTTGTCGAAATAGGTGCCCCGGTCGGCGATCTTGGCCAGAACAGGTCCGTGTTTGAGCTTGAACTCGGCCAGCAGGCGTCCTGCATCTGTCTCCCGGGCAAAAAGATTGGCGACTCCCTGAACGGGAACGGTCTGATCGCCGACGTGTTGGCCAAGGCTATCCCCCACGGAGTGAGCGGGGTCGGTGGAGACAAGGAGTGTCTTCTGGTTCGGATTTTGTTCGGCAAGATACAAAGCAACGGCGACGGCCGAAGTTGTTTTTCCCACGCCTCCCTTTCCACCAAAGAGGATAAACCGCAGGTCATTCTCCAGGAAACTGGGCCGAATGTCTGTCACACAAAAAATCCTTCGCGAGGGGGGACTTTCATGGGAACCTGTGAATCCGCTCCAACCCTGCCTCTAGGAGTATATCTTTCTTTTAGCCACTCAACGGTAACCGTTCACGGATGTTTCTGAAGTTGGTATTGCGCCCCGGGGGGGGCGGTATGAATGGGGTATGGCCCAACTCTTCACGGAAGGCGAAGTACGCAAGTTGATCGCAGCGGGACCGTAGCGTCGGCTGGGAATGCCGTGCAGCACACGTAACGACCGCCGGAACGGCTTATGGCGGATACATGGCCCGGCCGCTCGACCGAGGCAACTCAATTGTATTGAGTGACCGACGCACTTTCGATCTCAAACGTCGGGGGCGTGTCGGCAAACAAGCAGACCAGCTCGACGACGCTGTCGACCCGCATTTTTTCCAGAACGGATGCGCGGTGTTTGGCCACGGTCTTCTCGCCGATGCCGAGCGTGTTGGCGATCTGTTTGGTGTGCTCTCCGGCCACCAGCCGATCGAACACCTCGCGCTGACGCGAGGAGAGTTTGTTGATCTGCTTAGTCAACATGGTATTGTGGTCTGCGTCACGTTGTTGACGGATATTGCAATCGAGGGCTTCCCGAATGCCGGCCGAGAGTGCAGTACTATTGATTGGCTTCTCTAAAAAATTGATCGCGCCGGACCTCATGCCCTCCACGACCATGGGAATATCCGCACAGCCGGAGATCATAATAACTGGTATGTGCTTTCCCTCTGACTCGAGCATCCGCAGCAGTCCAGGGCCGCTGAGGCCCGGCAAGCGAATTGCCGCTACGATGCATTTTGGCGAATGGGGACAATCGCGGAAGCCGTCGAGAAAAGCCTCGGCAGACGTATAGCTCTCTACGTTTAACCCCATGTTGCGAATCATCGGAGTCAAGGATTCCAACACCCGGGGATCATTGTCTACCAAGTAAACCGTCGGAGTCTGAACGGACGTGCGGTCCCCAACCGAACTTGCCGTGCCGTCAGGGGGCACTGCCCTTGCCGACCGGCAGAAAGCCGAGTTGACCAGAGTTCCCGCGTATTGCGAGGAACTACTGGATACGGAATGGGATGAACTCCCAAGCAATGTTCCACTGCCCACTGCCATGCCCCCATGCAGCGTCAAACTACCACTACTATACTTGCCCGCAAAAACAGGAAAGACGGTCGTGGAGTAGAAATAGTATTCCGCGAATTTAGCGACGGTGGTACTGGTACTGTACGTGCTTTCCCACCATCATGTCTCTTAATTCGACCAGTCTAGGGGTAATTCAACAGAAAATACCACCTAATGCGGAAAACACGCAACCGAGAAAGAGTACCCCACCCAGACTTCATGTATGCGTCACAACAAACCATGTACTCAACAAAGATACGGTTGCGATGGAAACAACAGATTGGCTTGTCACAGCGCTTGCACCAGTCGGTCAGGAAGGTTTGCTTCCAGCGACCGCATCTACGATAGCCGAATTTAAGTTGGGGTGGTATCGCAAGTTGGGCTTTTCTTTATCCGCTAGGCGAATCGCTTGACTCACCAGTTGCTTGATGGCCCAACGGGCGCCGGGGAGTTTGGCGGTTCGCCAGCCGCGGCGCTGGGCCTCGTCCAATAGCCAGGCGACAATCTCGTCGAGATGCTCGCGGCAACCCTGTGGCCCCCAGGCGTTCATCTGGGAGATCCGCGAGCGGCACTGGCAGTCTTCCGTTGGACTCTCGCCAACCCAGCGCAGAATGGCATCGTGTAGATAGTCGCCAGATCCGCGGGCGGCTGGAACTACCTGTCCTACGGATGCTGATAGCGGCTCAGGCAGGGGCGGCTTGGGTTTTTCTAGGTCGGTGTGATCGTGAAATTGGAGCAGTCGATCGGCCAGGTCTGGGTGCCGTAGACGCCGTCCCAGTAGCCGCCGTGGGCGACATATATATTGATGTTCGGCGATTGCTTGTTGTAGACAAACCGCACGATCCAGGTCACATCACCGTTGTACGACCAGTCGCATTCGTAGTGATACCAATCGACCGA
>CBDAFL010000263.1:0-3481 GCA_965195225.1 uncultured Thermoguttaceae bacterium | reverse complement strand
ATAAACACGGAATCATTGGTGAATTACGCCGGCAGCGAGGGTGGACCTAACCACCTTCCAGAAGACCAGACCGATGATGCCGAAACCACGGTCACGCCTTCTACTGCAAAATTCATCGAGAGCACCGAGATCGAACACCTGGATAACACCCGCAGCGAAGCCGTTATCGGAGAGTATGTAATCTATAAGATTACACTCGATATCCCCGAAGGCGACATACCCAGCGCTCAGTTGATCGACACATTGGATGATGGCCTGGCCTTTGAGCAAATCATATCGGTTACCACGTCGGCCAACGTATCGCACACTGCGATTGACCTTGGCGCCTCGCCAACCAACCCGACGATTGGTAACGCAAATGGGGGTACGGGAAACCTCCTGACTTTCGATTTAGGGGACATCGACAACACCAACCACACCGACGCGGTTGAGACAATCGATATTGTGTATAGAGCCGTGGTCATCAACGTCGCAAGCAACCAGGACGGCACAACCATGAGCAACAGCGCCGTCCTCTCCTGGACGGGTGGAAGCCTCCCAGCTGAGAGAGCGCCGCTCATCACTGTCATAGAACCCAAGATGGTTGTCAGCAAGGTTCCTTTGCCGAAATGCGGCGATGCCGGCGATACGGTCACTTTCACGATCACGGTTGAGCACGACCAGGAAATCATCATCGATCCCGGTACGAGCAATGCCGACGCCTTCGAGCTCTCGCTTAGTGATACGCTTCCCTCCGGCATCACCTACATCGGAAGTGGCCTCGATTGCACTAGCGGGAGTATCACACCCGATACATGTTCCTTCACCGGCAATACACTTACAGCTGCATGGACGCAGCTCACAGGCTTCCCTCTCGGCAGCACGAGTGTGTTCACCTTCGATGTTACGCTGGACGCCTCGGTCAGCCCCGGACAGGTGATCACGAATTCCGCCATCCTAACGTGGACAAGCCTGCCCGGTGACGAATCTTTGCCTCGGTCGACCCACAACCCTGCATCCGTCGAACGCACCGGCACCGGCGGGGTCAACGACTACATCACAAACGGTGATGGGGTTGTCACCATCACCAGCGGTCCGACGAAATCAATCGTCTCCACCTCGGAAGCGCACACCGGTAACGTCGGCGGGACCGAACGAGTCGCCCTGGGCGAGATCGTCCGTTACCGACTGGTCTTCCAACTTGCAGAGGGGACTGCGGCTAACTTCCAAATGGCGGATCTGCTGCCGGCCTACTTGCAGTTCATGGATCCCCACGATCCCCTCATAATCGGCGATGTGCGCGCCGCCCTGGTCTCCGATGACCCGGCAGGCGGGATTACTTCGTCAACACTTCCGCCAGTCGACGGTAGCGGCAACCCGCTCTATATTTCCGGTGACGAGACAACGATTTCATCGATTACACCTACTTATCTCCTGCCGGATGACGCCGTCTCCAGCAGTTCGGCAAATCCCAACGCAGATTCATATGGAAGCGGCACGGATCCGTACTTCTGGTTTGGCACTTTGACAAATAATGATCGCGACAATCCCTCCCTCGAATATGTCGTCGTTGAGTTCAATGTTGTCGTGATGAACGTCTCGCAAAATCAGAGCGATTCGCTGCGGCAGGATACTTTTCAGGCTCGCGTTAACGGAACCCTCGTCGGAAATCCATCCAACGCGGTGAACGTTCGCGTAGCCGAGCCCGTGATCGCCAACTTAGCCAAGTCCGTGGTTGGAGTGCTGCCCACAGATGCTGGTGACACCTTTATTTACCGTTATACCTTTACCAACAGTGCCAGCGGGGATAACGCTGCAGCGGCATTTGACATCGTCTTTACTGACACGCTGGACAGCAATCTAATCTTTCAAAGTATCAGCTTGTTCAGCGTGAGCGGCGGGAATTGCGGCGCGATTGTGCCCTCTTTCAGCGGCGGGGCTGTCGGCCAGCTCGTCACCGGCACGCTTGCCTGCCTGAATCCCGGCGGTACGGCCGAGATCGATCTCACCGTGCGCCTTGCCGACACCACACCAATCGGTGTCAGCATCCCCAATATCGTCGATCTCATTTACACCAGCCTGCCCGGCGATATCGGCACATCCGGCAATCCCACCGGATCGACAACCCCGGGCAGCCCGGGGAGTGACCTCGGTGAGCGTAACGGATCGGGTGGCGTAAACGACTACACAGATAGCGCCAATGTCGATATCAACCTGACCGACCCGGCCCTCTCCAAGACCATCGTCGCCACTTCTGTTGCCAGCACCGGCAGCAGCGAATTCAATATCGGCATCATCGATCTGACCATCGGCGAGGAGGTCACATTCGAGATCACAGCCACTCTGTACGAGGGCACAGCCTTCCCACTCATCATCACAGATTATTTACCGATCCTCCCCGACGGCGTCTTACGCGTGGTGAGTTCGAGTGTAACCGCCATTGGCGGGCAATTGTCGGGGGTTCCGCATCTGCCTGCGATTGGGCCATTCGGTGTCGCCAGCGATACGGATGGGGATCTCATCAACGACCTGGTAGTCTTCGATTTCGGCGATGTAACTAACACACCTGACGGTGTGATTGACGACGGCGACCGCATCACGGTTCAGGTGGTGGCGCGGGTCGTGAATGTTTCTGAGAACCAGAATGGCGATCAACTGACCAACATCGCCACGCTCACCTACAACAGTGAGACCGTTACTGCGACTGCCGACATCGAGATCGTGACACCCGATATGGCCATCATCAAGGACGATGGTCTGAGTATCATCTCACCCGCACAGGTTCTGACCTACGTGCTCACCTACAGCAATACCGGCAATGCCGAGGCCTTAGGCGTGGTTATCACTGAAACTATTCCTGTGGGGACGACCTTCAGCGCGGCTGTCAGCACCAGCGGTTGGGTCGGCTGTGCAGCTGGTTCTCCAGCCGGCACGGTCTGCAACTACACCGTCGGCAGTGTTCTCCATGGCGCCGGAGGTGTCGGAACGGTCAACTTCGGGGTGGTGGTCGACGATCCACCGCCGCCAGGTCTTGTATCGGTCATTAATACGGCCACGATCGCCGATGACGGAAGCAGAGGCTCTGACCAAACACCCGGGGATAACACCACTACGGATACCGACAACCTGGCTACGCTGCCAGACTCAGACTTACGCAAAACGCTCGACAGCACCGACCAGCCGCACACTGGTGGGTCTGATGTAGCCATCGGTGAGATCCTTACCTATGAGATCATTCTCACAATACCCGCAGGTACAGTGCCCTCTTCTCTCCTGACGGATGTGCTCGACCTCGGCTTGGCCTTCGTGGATTGTCTTTCGATATCCCCATCCGCGGGCTTGACAACCAATCTTCCCGGGGGATTCGCAGCCGCATGCGCTTCTCCGTCCGTTAGTGAAGAACCCACCGGCAGTTCGGATCCAGCCGATCAGGGCCGACGGGTTAGTTTTGACCTGGGCACAATCACGAACCCTGGCCCCGGTGATGCTACCCTCACCCTCG
>CBDAFL010000262.1:0-18057 GCA_965195225.1 uncultured Thermoguttaceae bacterium | reverse complement strand
TAATTGTGATCGAGAAGACAAAGACCGGCTACTCGGCCTATTCGCCCGACCTGCCGGGTTGTGTATCCACCGGCGCGACCCTCGACGATACGGAGCAAAACATGCACGAGGCAATCGACTTTCACCTGGATGGCCTAAGGCGGGAAGGTTTCCCGATTCCGCAACCGAGCAGTGCGTCGGCCTACGTCGAGGTGGCTGTTTGAGTTGACATTTTCCCTCGACGAGTGTTCAGACAAGGAAAACTGCCGTGCCGACAAACATGAACATGGTTTACTGGAAAGGTGACAAGTTCTTGGTGGGGAAACTCATCGATCACCCCGAAATCATGAGCCAAGGGGAAACCATCGAAGAATTGGAAGCAAACCTGAGGGAAGCGTATCTTCTCATGGCCATGGACGACGTTCCGGAAGAACACTCGATTAAATCCATTGCAATATGAAGCGAGTAGACCTGATCCGAGACATCGAGAAGAACGGTTGCGTCTTTGTAAGATCGGGCGCCAACCACGACATTTACCTAAACCCGCGTACTGGAAAGAAACAACCGGTTCCACGCCACCGGGAAGTTGACAATCATTTGGCACGACACATCAAGAAACACCTGGCCTAGCCCATCACTTCTTAATACGGATAAATCACCTCGCCGTCGGCGCCTTCCGCGCGCCGGCAAACATATCTATCAGGAGCAGAGCGAAAATGGACCGCGACCGTGAAGACCAAATAGCCCCCCCCGAAGAGGAACGCCGCGACGATTCCGACGAGCGTTCACCAACTTCGCTCGACGAGGCGCTACGTGCTTTGGAGCAAGAAGAGCCGCTTTCGGTGGCCGAGGAGATCGCCGTCGAAAAACGCAAGCGCCGCGACGATACCCAGGACCACTACGAGCAGGTCAAGCAGTCCGGAGACACCCACATCGCCGAATTGCAGCGGATGTCGATGGCGGAACTGATCGAGGAGGCGCGCCGCGAAAACCTTGAAGATTACGCCGGAGTGAAAAAACAGGATCTGATCTTCAGAATCCTCAAGGAGCGGGTGAAACTCAACGGCCTGATGTTCGGCGAGGGAACCCTCGAGGTCTTGCCGGACGGATTCGGCTTCCTCCGCAGTGCCGACTACCACTACCTCTCCTGCCCCGACGACATTTACGTCTCACCCAGCCAGATCCGCCGTTTCGGGCTGAAGACCGGAGCGATGGTTTCGGGTCAGATACGCCCGCCGAAGGAAAACGAGCGCTATTTCGCCCTGTTGCGAGTCGAGGCAATCAATGGCCAAGACCCCAACCTGGTATCGTCGAAAGTACCCTTCGACGAATTGACCCCCTTGCACCCCGACGCCCGCATCCGCATGGAGACTACGCCGGAGGGGATCGAGATGCGGGTGGTCGATCTGATCGTGCCGATCGGCTTCGGCCAGCGAGGATTGATCGTCAGTCCGCCGCGGGCCGGAAAGACCATCCTCATGCAGAAAATGGCGAAGGCCGCCCTGGAAAACTTCCCCGACCTGTACGTTTTCATGCTGCTGATCGACGAGCGCCCGGAGGAAGTAACCGACATGGAACGGGAGGTGAAGGGGGCGAATTGCGAGGTCGTCAGTTCGACCTTCGACGAGCCGGCCACCAGACACCTCCAAGTCTCCGAAATGGTGTTGGAAAAGGCCAAGCGGATGGTCGAGTACGGCCACGACGTGCTGCTCTTTCTCGATTCGATCACCCGGCTGGCGCGGGCGTGGAACACCGAATGCCCCTCCTCGGGCAAGCTCCTTTCCGGCGGTCTTGACGCCAACGCCTTGACGCGCCCCAAGCGGTTCTTCGGCTCCGCGCGGAAAGTCGAGGAGGGTGGCTCGCTGACGGTGATCGGCACCGCCCTGGTCGATACCGGCAGCCGCATGGACGAAGTGATTTTCGAGGAGTTCAAGGGAACCGGCAACCAGGAAATAGTCTTGGACCGCAAACTGGTCGATCGGCGCATCTGGCCTTCGATCGACATCAACCGCAGTGGCACCCGCAAGGAAGAGATGCTCATGGACCCGGAGGAACACCGCCGCGTGTGCATCCTTCGCCGCGTGATCAACGACATGAACCCGCCAGACGCCATGGAACTGCTGGTCGACCGCCTGCAAAAGACCAAGAGCAACGCCGAGTTCCTGATGAGCATGAACTTGAAGATGTAGGGGAGAGGGCTGGCCGCTTCAGCGGCCGGTAAAGCAGTTCGGAAAAAAATCGCCATGCCGAATATATTCCAAGGAAACATCGCCGCCGCCGAGGGCCGGTTCGCCGTCGTGGTCTCCAGGTTCAACGAGTCGATCACCTCGCGGCTGCTGGACGGCGCGGTGCGGACGCTGACCGAAAACGGCGTGGCCGACGAGCGGATCGACGTGGCTTGGACCCCCGGCGCGTTCGAGATACCAACCGTGGCCAATCGACTGGCCGCCACCGGACGCTACACGGCGGTAATCTGCCTGGGTGCGGTCGTCAAAGGCGAAACCACCCACGACCAACACATCAACCGCGCGGTGAGCACCACCTTGTGCGAACTGGGCGTCCGTTACGGATTGCCGGTCCTGTTCGGACTGCTGACCTGCAACACCCTCGAACAGGCGATTGCCCGATCCGGCGGACAATCGTCAACCACCGGCAAGGACCAGTCCGACGCCCAAGTCGGAAACAAGGGGGTCGATTGTGCCTTGGCGGCGTTGGAAATGATCGATCTGATGTCGAAGCTGCCGGGGAGATAGTGGATAGTGGATAGTGGAGAGTGGAGAGTAAAAAACGGGGCCACCCGGTGCCGGGGAGATAGCCGCTTGCAGCTTAGCAGAACAACGCAATATAACATGACCAGTCGCAGCCGAGCACGAGAAGTCGCCTTTCAAGTCCTATATCAGGACGATCTGAATCCGCGCGGCAACCCGGCCTTCGGAGACCTGTTGATTGAAGAGCGCCTAGGAAAAGGCGGTCTGGCGGAATTCGCTCGCGGTCTGGTGTCCGGCGTGCGGCTACATCGCCAGGAGGTGGACACCCTGCTGGAACAAACCACCGCCAACTGGAGCCTGGGCCGGATGGCGGCAACCGATCGAAACGTGTTGCGTTTGGGGACCTACGAACTGCTGCACGGAGACGCGCCCGACCGGGTGGTCATCGACGAGGCCGTCGAACTGGCCAAGCGGTTCGGCGCCGCACAGTCGTCGCAGTTCGTCAACGGAATTTTGGACAAAATAATGCACGAGAAAGTAGTGGATAGTGGGTAGTGAATAGTGGGTAGTAAAGCAGGCACATCTCGCCTACAGACTACCCACTATTCACTATCCACTATCCACTATCCACTAATCATGGGCCTATTCGACAAATTCAAACAAGGTCTCCGCAAGACCACCCAACTGCTGAACACCGACATCCGCGACTTGTTCAAGTCCGAGGGGCGGATGGTCGACGCGGCGTTCTTGGATGAACTGTTCGAGACGCTGGTAAAAACCGACATGGGCGTCGACGCCGCACAGGAAATCGTCGATCAGATCGGCGAGACCTTCCGCGGCCGGGTCGCCGAGATGGCGGATGTTCTTGAGGAGATCAAAAAGTACCTCAAAAAACTCCTGGCGCAGCCGCCCGAGCCGATCCGCTTCGCCTCGGCCGGACCGACCGTCATCATGGTGGCCGGGGTGAACGGCTGCGGAAAAACCACTACTATCGCCAAGCTGACCGGCATGTTCCAGGCCGAAGGCAAGAAGGTCGTCCTCGGCGCCGCCGACACCTTCCGCGCCGCGGCGGTCGAGCAACTGACAATTTGGTCCGAACGGCTGGGCGCGGAAATCATCACCGGCCCATCGGGGAGCGATCCGGCCAGCGTTGCCCATCGGGCCGTCGCCAGGGCTATCGAGTCGGGCACCGAGGTGTGCATCGTCGATACTGCCGGACGGCTGCAAACCCAACAGAACTTGATGCAGCAACTCACGAAAATCCATCGCGTGCTGGGCAAACAGATCGACGACGCCCCGCACGAGGTCATTCTAGTGCTCGACGCCACCACCGGACAGAACGGCATCAGCCAGGCACGGCACTTCACCGAAGCGGTCCGTTGCACCGGCTTGGTGTTGGCCAAACTCGACGGCACGGCAAAGGGGGGCGTGGTCGTGGCCATCCGAAAACAGGTCGGATTGCCGGTTAAGTACATCGGGGTGGGCGAGAAGGCCGAGGACATCGCCCTGTTCGAGCCGGACCCTTTCGTCGACGCCATGTTCGCCGACATCGGCTAGCACCCTCGAAATGTGGCACAGCCGCCCTCGGCTGTGTCTGGAAACTCAAGGTTAATAGACACAGCCGAGGGCGGCTGTGCCACATTTGACAAAGAGGACGCGACTGTGTCAAACAACGAGATCGAACGCGTGTTGGTGGTTCCGACCGAAGTCTTTCACCGGCTGGGGCATTTTCAGGGATTCAACGGGCAGGTCGAGCGGTATCTCGACGAGTTGCTCCGGCCCGAACATACAAGCTACCGGCCGCGCGACGAGGTGGAAAAAGACCCCGGCTACAAACAACTGATCCCCTACATGATATTCCGCCATGTGGACGGGGACGGCCGGGAGACGGTTTTCCAGTACACCCGCGGCACGGGAATGGGCGAGGGCCGACTGCACAGCAAACGGAGCGTCGGCATCGGCGGACACATATCGTCGATCGACGCCGTCGGCGGCGGCGCCGCCGGGTCTTACGAAGAGGGAATGCGACGCGAACTCGACGAGGAAGTCGCCGTCGATTCGCCCTACACATCCAAATGCGTGGGACTTATAAACGACGACCAGACGGAAGTAGGCAGCGTGCATCTCGGCATGGTCCATCTGTTCGAGGTCGAGCGGCCGGAGGTGCGGCCCCGCGAGACGGAGATCATCGAGTGTGGTTTCCGGCCGGTCAAGGAGATGCTCTCCGACCTGAGCGGTTTCGAGACCTGGTCGCAGATTTGCATGACGGCGCTTTTTGACCAAAAATAGCCGGGCCGGTCCTTCCCGACTGGCCGCTGAAGCGGCCAGCCCTCCGCTGGGTGGCTTGGCGTTCGGCAACCGTCCGTGTAATATTACAGTATCAGTTTTCCGTGATCCGCGAGACCGACCAACAAGCAGAAAGGTGAACCACCGATGGCAATTACTATCACAGACGCGGCGGCCGGAGAAATCAAACGACACGTGGAAACCCAGACCGTCGAACCGGAAACCATGCTGCGGATCGGCATTGCCGGCGGCGGTTGCGCCGGACTGCAATACACCCTGGGTTTCGAGAACAACTTCGACCCGAAGGTCGATACCCGCTACGAGCAACATGGCGTGGCGTTGGTCGTCGCGAAGAAGATGGCTCTGCATATAGACGGGACGACGATCGATTTCCGCACGGGACCGATGGGTAGCGGATTCTCGATCGACAATCCCAACGTTCCCAGCGGCGGCGGATGCCCCGGATGCGGACACCATTAGGGATGAAGGATGAGGGATGAGGGATGAAGGTTGAATGGCTTTCCTCTCTCTTCACTCTTCCCTCCTCTCTCTTCTTTTTTAATTGCGAAAACGAACGTGCAAGGCGGGAGGCGGACAGGTGGTGTCGAAACGCGACCGGCGGCAGCGCGAGGTGTTTTTCTCGGGCAGGGTGCAAGGCGTCGGATTCCGGTACACCGTCCGGTCGTTGGCGGCCGGGTCCGCCGTGACCGGTTTTGTGCGGAATTTGCCCGACGGGCGGGTGCATCTGGTCGTCGAGGGCGCCGCGGAAGAGGTCGCCGGGTTCGTGGATGCCGTTAAGCACGAAATGGAACGCTACATTTCAGATATCCAAGAGACGGAACGGCCCGGCGACGGCCGGTTCCAAGAGTTCGAGATTCGTTTCTAACGGCAAAGAACTATTCTCCGACGACGCTGGGGAGACGATTTCACTACCCCTCTGCTATTTTCATTCGGTTCCGATCGTGCCGATTCTAGCGGCGGCAATGGCCCCGATCGGGTTCTTTGGTTTCCCGCGTGCCAATGGTAACGTACTTTCTTGTAGGAAAACGAATCCCGCAAGGAACCCGCCATGAGCAAAAAGAAAGCCGCCAAATCGTCCAAACCGACGGCCGACGACGCCATCTCGCAGGCGAAGGCCGAACTGGATCGGGCAAAAACCTGCTACGAAAACGTCCGCCGTCAAGCGACCGAGCAATTGAAGAACGTACGGAAAACCAACGTCGGCGACATTATCGACGGCACGCTGGAGACGGTCAAACGCCATCCGGCCGCGGGCCTCGGTGTCGCCGCGCTGTTGGGATTTTTCCTCGGACGGTTGTTCCGACGCTGAGAATTGCGACAGCTAAACGAACTCGCCCATGTCCACACTCACGCACACCGACGAACTGCTTCGCCGTAAGCGGGAATTGCACCTCCGCATCGGCCGGTCGCGGCGACGGATCGGCCGCCGGCTCCGCGCCGTCGGAGACGATGCCCGGCGGTTGGTCGATTGGCGGACGTACGTGGTCCGCTATCCCGGCTGGGCGTTGGCGGCGGCGCTTGGGACGGGCATGGCCGCCTCAAACGCCCTGCGGCCCGCTACGGTTTCGCGTTGGCTGGGCCGCTCGCTGGTCCACAAAGCACTGGACGGAATACGACACGGTCTGACGGCCGAGCTGCATCGCTTGTGGGCCGACTCGAACCCGAATGATTCACCACGGTCCGACGATGAATGATCCCGCCGACCAACCGCTGCTGGCCGACGTGCGCGAACAGTTCTCCGCCCTGGGCGACGAACTGCGGGAAATGGCCGCCACGCGGTGGGAGTTGGCCCGGCTGGAAATCGAGGCCGATCTGTGGTCGGTCGCGCGGCTGGCTTTTTTCTGGTTGATCGCCGCCGTCGCGGCGCTGACGGCACTACCGCTGGCGGTCGTCGCGCTGGCGGAAGTGCTGGACAAATGCTTGGGCATCGCCCGAGGCGGCTGGCTGTTGATTCTCGCCGCCGGCCTGCTGACGCTGGCGTTTGGGGGCGGATACTGTGCCTGGCGCCGTTTCCGGCGGAAGTTCATCGGACTGCGGGAAACGATCGAAGAGCTACGCGAGGACGCGCTGTGGCTGAAAGAAAGGCGGAAGAGGTAGGGCGTACTGCGAAACCGCAAGCGGCTTGTCGGCTTCCCCCCCTCATCCTTCATCCTTCATCCTTCATCCTTCACCCCCTCACCCCTCACTCAATACTTCGCCGCTCCGATTGCCCGGCGAATCGTCTCGCGCATCAGATCGGTGGGGCCTTCCTGGCCGGTGAACAGTTTGAACTGCCGGCACGCTTGACGGACGAACATCTCGACTCCGGTAATCGTCAGGCAGTTGCGGCTGCGGGCCTCTTTGACCAGCAGCGTGTTCTCGGGGTTGTAAACTGCGTCGAAAACGAGCGATGAAGGACGCAGGTGGTGTTTCTCGAAGGGCGTTTCGTCCACGTTCGGGTGCATGCCGATCGGAGTGCAGTTGAACAATAGGTCGGGGGAGACGGAATGCCTGGCCGACCATTCGATCGAACGGCAGTCGAAGCGTTGTGCCAACAGCAGGGCCTGGCGGGCCTCTCCGTCGGCGACCACGACGTTCACGCCGCGCCGGATCAATCCATAGACGACGGCTTTGCCCACTCCACCGGCGCCGAGCACCAGGGCGGTTCTTCCGCACAGCTTCCGCTGGGCTTCGTCTCGACCTCCGAAAGCCGCCTCGAGGCTTTCCATCGCCGCCCGATAGTCGGTGTTGTATCCTTGCCGCTTCTTGCCGTCGAGGATGATGGTGTTTGCCGATCCGATACCCGCCACCACGGCGTCGGCCTCGGTGAGCTTTCTGACCACTTCCTCTTTGTGCGGAATGGTGACGCTCAAGCCGCGAATGTCCAGCGTCCCCGCGTCGTCGATGAACCTGGTAAGATCCTCGCGCGGTACGCGGATGGGAATGTAGACCTTGTTCAGGCCGTAATGACGGAAGGCCTCGTTATGGACCAGCGGACCGAGGCTGTGGCCGACCGGGTCGGCGATCACGCCGTAAACCTCCGTGTCGGCGTCGATCCGGTCGTAATGATACATCTCGGTCATCTGCTGGAAGCTGAGCTGGCCGGGTGCCAACGCCCGCTCGTGATGGAACGTGGCGTAGCCGAACGGAGCGCCGAACTTGCCGGCCAGGATACGCGTCGGCGTGCCGATGTCGCCCATGCAGAGGCCGATCATCGGCGTCTCGCTGCGGCGGGTCAGCTCGAGCATCCGCAGGTTGTCGCACGGATGATTGGCCATCGTGCAAATCTTTACGATGTCGGGGTCGAGCTTGCACAACCGGCCGTGTATCTCATCGAGATCGTCCGGCGTCTTCCGAAAGTCGTGTAAACTGATGATTCGCTTTGTGCGGCCGAAGCGGGGGATCGAAGCGGCCACGTCGGCCTCGATGTCGACGTATTCGACCTCCTCGGCAATCGCGGTCCGCAGCAGCAGCCGCCGTTGCTCCTCGCTGCCGATGAACTTTCCGCCGTCGACCGCGCGGCGGCAGGAGATCACCACCGGAGAGGGCCGGTCGGCAACCAACCGCTTGAGGTTCACATCGCCGTTGATGTAATCCAAGCGGAGTTCGACCAACGGGGCGCCCTGGTCGACCAGATGTCGATACTCGGCGATTACGTGTCGATGTCGGCCGCGGCCAATGCTGACGCAGATCATGGTGAGGGGTGAGGGGTTAGGGGCGAGGGATTAGGGATAATAAATATTAGTCCGTATTTAGCCGCCGCGTCCACGGGTGGCACGGGCATCTCGCCAGTGCCACCCAGCCCGGCAACTTGCGGCCGGCGTGGGCGATCACATATCCCCCATTGTGGCAAATCCACCCCAAAAAATCAAACCCGGCCGTCGAGATCACCAACGTGGCGACGCATTGACCATGCCCCCGTATCGAGGTATGATCGTTGATGGAGGAATTGTGCCATGACCGTAGAAATCCCTTCCGAATTTCAGCGTTTCGTCAATCAGGTTATCGGCAGCGGCAGTTACACGACTGAGTCCGAAGTGGTCGGCGACGCGCTTCGGCTTCTTCAGCAGCGCCGGCAACGGATCGAGGAACTTCGGCGGGAAATCCAACCGGCATTGGACCAGCTCGATCGAGGCGAGGGCATCGAGTTGAAAAACGAGGAAGAACTGGACGCGTTCTTTGAAGACATCAAGACGCGCGGTCGGGCGCAATTGGCCGCCGAACCGGCTGGCTAGGCAACGAGACCACCTGTACGCCGGCCGACGTTGCCTTATGACGCCGTCAACTCCTGCAAGATCGCGCAAATCCGCTCCAACACGACGGAATTAACTTTCCCAAAAGACTTGACGATCAACGCCTGAGACAAGGTGTATATCTTGTCCACGCGCACCGTCCCCGGATGGTTGAGGGTTCCCTTGTCGAGATCGGGGGAATCCAGGCGGAAGCCGTAGTCGACCGGAGCCGGATTCGACGTCATCGCCACTACGATCATGTCGCGGGTGGCGCGATGATAGACGTCGTTGGAGACAACAATGACAGGGCGGCGCTTGTTGGAAGAGAGATCGGTGAACGGAATCGGGATCAGCACAATGTCGCCTTGCTCAGGCATTGTTCCAATCCTGGTTATCGTAAGGGTTGTCCCAAAAGCCCAACGAAGATTGAGCCGCGGCCACGAGATCATCCATTGCGTCCGCCGGTTCTTGCACCACAAAAACCACTACTCGAGCGCCCGGCGCGTATGGAACGGTAAGCTCGATGCGCCCATGCTCGTGTACTTCCGCCTCAAACTTCAAGGCCGTCTGCGGATTGCATGAGTTTGTAGACACGGATCACTCTCCCGAAGAAACCTTACTACACGCTATTGTAGCACAAGTACGTTAGGTCAACAACGTCCATGCGTCGCGTGGACGCGGCGGTTAAACTCTAATCCCGATCCCCGAACCCCCAGTCCCGAACCCCCGCCCACCTCACACCCTCTTAAACCGCTTGTCCAACTCTTCCCGCGTGAAGACCAGCGCGGTGGGGCGGCCGTGGGGACAGTGATGGGCGTCTTCGACCAAGTGACGCTGCTCCAACAGGGCGGCGACCTCCTCCGGCGCGAGTCGGTCGCCTGCCTTGATCGCCGCCTTGCAGGCGATCGTGTGCAACAGGTCGTCCAACAGGTCGCGGCGGTCCGGTTGTTTTACCTCCGCGAGGATCCGTTCCAAAACCGCCCGCAACACTTCGACCGGAGGTATGTTTGCCAACATCGCCGGATAGCCGGAGAGCAATACCGTGTCGCCGCCGAACGACTCGACCCGCACGCCCAACTGGGCCAGCAAATCGCGGTTTTCCAGCGCGGCGGCCGCCTCGGTGGGGCTTAGATCGACCGGCTCGGGGACCAACAGGTTCTGAGTCTCGACCGCTCCGGCCGATACCCGTTGTTTTAGTTGCTCGTACAAGATGCGTTCGTGCAGTGCGTGCTGGTCGATGATCGCCACGCCCTCCTCGCTCTCGGTCACGAGGTAGCGGTCGTGGACTTGCAAGGCGTTGGCGTTGTTGCCGGCTTGGGCGGCAGTGGAAGATGAGCGAGCGGCATCGTCATCAGGAGTCCACGGCCGATCGAGTTGGCAGATATCCAGCGGATCACTGCCACGGACCTGACCTCCGACCTCTGTCCTCCGACCTCCGACCTCTGCCCCCTGGTCCCAAGACGCCACCTTGCCCTTGGCCCAATCGACGAGTTGCTGGCGCAATTGATCGGCATGGGCCGAGTCGTGCGCGGTGGCCGCGTCGTCGCTCGACGCTTCGCCGCCCGATTGTATCCGCGCGTGCAAATCGGTTGTCAGAAACTTGGCGCGGAGCATTGCCAGCAGTTGGCTGTACAGCCGGCCGGAGTCGAGGAAGCGGACCTCGAGCTTCGTTGGATGGACGTTCACGTCGACCAGTTCCGGGGGCATCTTCATCGTAATAAACGCGATCGGCTGGCGACCGACCGTCAGCAGTCCGCGATACGCCTCGCCCAGGGCGTGTTGCAAGGCCCGGTCGCGGATGTGCCGACCATTGAGAAAAAAGTATTGCATCCGGTTATGACCGCGGCTGTGGCTGGGATGGGCGGCGTAGCCGGACAGCGAGATATCGTCCTCGACGCTTTCCACCCAGATCAGGTTCTCGGCCAGTTCGCGGCCGAAACAGAGCGCGATCCGCTCGAGCCAGCCGCCGCCGATCGGCAGATCGAAGACCGGTTTGTCGTTGTGCCGTAGCGTAAAATGGACTTGCGTGGCGGGCAAGGCGATCCGCGTGAACGCCTCCGATACATGGCCGAACTCGGTGGCCGAGGTCCGCAAAAACTTCCGCCGCACCGGAGTGTTGTAGAACAGGTCGCGGACCTCGACGATTGTGCCCACCGGCGCGCCGCAAGGAACGATTTCGCTCAATTCTCCGCCGACGCACTCGATCTCCGCGCCGCTTTGGCCCTCGGGTGTGCGGCTGCTGAGCGTCATCCGGCCGACCGCGGCGATCGAGGCCAACGCCTCGCCGCGAAAACCCAGCGTACCGACGCGGAACAGATCGTCGGCCTCGGCAATCTTGCTGGTGGCGTGGCTGGCCACCGCCAGGGGCAACTCGTCGGCCGCGATTCCGCCGCCGTTGTCCACCACGCGGATCGAATCCAGCCCGCCTTGCGAGACCGACACGTCGATCCGCGTGGCCCCGGCGTCGATCGCGTTTTCCATCAGCTCCTTGACCACGCTGGCCGGACGCCCGACCACCTCGCCAGCGGCGATCTTGTTGACCAGACCTTGGGACAGTCGGTGGATGGGCACGGGGAAGAGGGACTGGGGGTTAGGGATTGGGGGGCGTTTAGACTGGATTGTCACCTATTGATACTGAAATACCAAAATCCGATTCTGTTCTACTGCGGGACAAAGATCGTCTGCCGGCGGTCGGGGCCAATGGAGATGATCTCCACCGGACGGCCGAGCAATTGGCCGATCCGCTCGACGTACTTCCGCGCCGTCAGCGGCAAATCGTCGATCGTCGCCGCGCCGTCGATTTCTTCTTGCCAGCCGGGCAGCGTCTCGTAGACCGGCACGACGCGGCGCAAATCGTCCACGTGGCTGGGGAAATCGACGATCCGCCGACCGTCCAGTTCGTATGCCGTGCAGATTTTCAGTTCCGATATCCCGCTAAGCACGTCGAGCAACATCAAAGCCAGCGAGTCCGCGCCGCTGAGCCTGGCGGTGTATCGCGCGGCCACCGCGTCGAACCAGCCGCAACGCCGCGGCCGCTGGGTGACCGTGCCGAATTCGTTGCCTTGTCGGCGTATTCTCTCGCCCGTGGCGTTGTCCTGCTCGGTGGGAAACGGTCCGCCGCCGACCCGGGTGTTATACGCCTTAATAATTCCGATCACCTTGTCGATGTATCGCCCCGGCACTCCCGATCCGGCCGACGCGCCCACGCCCGAGCTGTTGCTGCTGGTGACGAAGGGGAACGTGCCGTGGTCGATGTCCAGCAGCGCGCCCTGGGCACCCTCGAACAACACGCGGCGATCGGCTTCGACCGCGTCGAGCAGAAAGGCCGTCGTGTCGGCCACGTGTGGCGCCAACCGCTCGGCGTAGGCGTGATACTGGTCGAATATCTCTTGGGTGTCGAGCCGGACGTCGGCTGAAAGGGCGGCGAACACTTCGTTCTTCGCGCGTACGATCCGCTCGATACGCCCACGGAAGTCGGGCCGATACATGTCGCCGGTGCGCACGGCCAGCGAGCGGCCGACCTTGTCGCGGTAGCAGGGGCCGATGCCGCGAAGCGTGGTGCCGATAGCTTCGTCGCCGCACTGCTGGTCCAGCAGTCGGTCCTCCTCGAAGTGCCAGGGGAAGATCACGTGTGCCCGATCGCTGACGATCAGATTGTCGGCCACCTTCACGCCGAGTTTTGTGAGCGTGTCGATTTCTTCGAGCAGCGCGGCGGGGTTCAGCACCACGCCGGTGGCGATGACGCACCGCACTTCGGGGCGAAAAATGCCGCTGGGCATCAGCGAGAGCTTATAGGACCGGCCGTCGCGGACGACCGTGTGTCCAGCGTTGGCCCCGCCCTGGTAGCGGACCACGATTTCGTGTCGCTCGGTCAGCAGGTCAACGATTTTCCCCTTTGCCTCGTCGCCCCACTGCAAACCAACCACACAAGTAACAGGCACCGGAAAGCCCTCGATGGGTTATTGGCGGAAATTCCCAAACGCACCAATTTACCAAGAGCATCGGGGCGCGGTCAAGTGCCCCTAGAATGCCGCCCTGTGGGGGTCGTGGCTTTACGAGATCGCCATGTGCATTACGGCCGCTGGGCCGTCACCAATGAGTTCATCGCCTCGTGCTTCAGCGCCAAATGCGGATTCTCGAAGCCGGCCGCGCGAAGGTCGGCGGCGAATTCGTCGAAGGTGAACGTGCCGCCGCTCTCGGTGTTCACCAGCATGTTGATGGCAAACAGGGCACCTTGAGGGGGACTGGTGCGGCAAGGGTCCATCACCACGTCGCGGATCGCAATCCGACCGCCGGGCACCATGGCGCGAAACACCTTGGCAAACAACTCGCGGTTCCGCGGCCGCGAATGCTGGTGGCAGATGGCGCTGACCCAGGCGAAGTCGGCCCCGCCGGGCAACTCGTCGGCGTAGAAATCGCCGGACACCAGCGATACCCGATCGGCGAACTCCGAGCCGGCCAGCCGTCGTCCGGCCTGGGCGATGGCCTCGGGCAGGTCGAAGATCGCGGCCGTCGCACCTGGCGCGGCGCGGAGCAGGGCCAGCGTCCAGGTGCCCGACGCCCCGCCAACGTCCAGCACGTGCTTGAACTTCAGAGGACCGAGTTGACGCACAACCTCGTCGGCCACGGGGCCGGAGACGGTATGCATGGCGGCGATGAAACTGTCGATGTCCGCCCGGGGACCGCGGATGCTCGACGGCCGCGGCATGGGAATGCCCCCTTTCACGGTCCACGCCAATTGCGACCAGCCGCGCATCGTGTTCGTCGCGTGGCACAACATGGGCAGGACCGTATCGGCGCCGTCCTCGACCAGCCAATCGCGCAACTCCGACGGCACGGAGTATCGGTCGTCGCGCTTGTCCAACAGCCCGAGCGCGGCGACGGCGTCCAGCAGCATGATGGTCGCGCGGAGGTCGCAGTCGAGCCGCTCGGCAAACTCCTCGGCCGAAAGGGGCCGGTCGGCCAGCACGGTCCAAGTGTCCAGTTCGGCGGCGGCCCCGATCACGCAGGCCGGGCGAAAGCCATTGGCAAGTTCAAGTATCTGTTGTCGATTCGGTCGTGTGTCCGACATGGTAAAGACCTGTTTGTGGATGGGTTTCAATAGGTATTACCATGATAGCAAAACAAACGCTCGGCCCCGATACCCCGTCCGTGGGTGGCGGACGGAGATTATTTTATCCCGCTTTCTCCCGCCGGCTAAGTTACAATAGACAAGAGGAGGCGAAAGCTATGTTGATACGTTCATGCTTACTTACAACGTTGCTGTGGCTTGTATCGGTTGCGCCGGTATCGGCCCAATTCAAGCAGGGCGAGGCCGAAGGACCGCGAATGGGCGATTCGCAGACGACCTGCTGGAGGACGGGTATGATCGTCAAGGCCACCGGCGGGGCCTGCCGCGGAATCACCGGATACGCGCCCGTACCCACCGATTGGCCCGAGCAGCAAGTGACAATCCTCGAGGAAGAGGTGTCGCCGGAGGCCAAGATCAGCTACAAGATGATCGACGGCGGGGTGAAAATCATGAACGTGCGGATTCCGACGCTCGCCTCGGGCAAAGAAGCCAAGGCGTTGGTGACGGTCGAGATTCGCCGCAGCACGATGTTGCCGCCCGAGGACACCGACCGCTACGTGTTGCCCGACGAAAAAAAATTGCCACGGGAGATACGCCTCTATCTTGTGCCCAGCCCGATGATCGAGAGCCGCAGTCCGAAGATCCGCAAGCTGGCAAAAGAAATCGGCGTCGATGAGGAGAAGGCGTGGAAGAAGGTCGAGACTATCTACGACTGGGTCCGCGAGAACGTGAAGTATCAGAACGGGCCGTTGAAGGGCGCGTTGGCGGCGTTGAAGGACGGCACCGGCGACTGCGAGGAATTGACCTCGCTGTTCATCGCCATCTGCCGCGCGGCCGGCATACCCGCCCGAACCGTTTGGGTTCCCGGCCACTGCTATCCCGAGTTCTATCTCAGCGACGAGAGCGGGAAGGGGCATTGGTTCCCCTGCCAGGCGGCGGGTACCCGCGAGTTCGGCGGCATTACCGAGACCCGGCCGGTGTTGCAGAAGGGGGACAATTTCCGCCCGCCAAAAAAGGGACGCGAACGCCAGCGCTACATGGCGGAATATCTGACCGGCACCCCCACACGCGGCGGCGGAAAACCGCAGGTCAGGTTCATCCGCAAGACGGTGGCAAAGTGAAATGAAGGATGAAGGATGAAGGATGAGAGGTCCGCCGGATAAAATGCTTAATTGACGGTGTCCGGAAATTATTCCTCGTACACTGGATAATTCCCGGACGCCCTCACGTAATTCATCCCTCATCCTTCATCCTTCATCCCTCATCCTTCTATATTTCCCTCGCTGGGCCTCTTGCCAAGCACGTCGCAAAGCCTCAAACTAGAGGTTGTATATTTCTTAGCAGGAGTCCGCCATGAGCCAGCAGTTGAGAACCAAGTATTCGACCGTCGCCGATTGGGACGCGGTCTACCGTGCGGGAACGCCGCCCTGGGACGCGGGCAAACCCCACGCAGAGTTGAGCCGCGTCCTCGACGAATACCAATTGTGCCCGCAAACGGTGCTGGAGGTCGGCTGCGGCACCGGGGCCGACTCGATCCTGCTGGCCCGACGCCGCTTCGATGTCACGGCGGTCGATTGTTCGCCCATCGCCGTGGAGCGGGCACGGCTGCGGGCCGAACAGCACGACGCCCTGCTACACTTCGTGTTGGCCGACGCCTTCGAGTTCGCCCCAAAGACCGGACAGTTCGACCTCGTCTACGACGCCGGCATGTATCATTCAGTACGCGAAACCAAGTTGGCCCCATATCTCGACATGCTATGGCGGGTAACTCGACCGGGTTCCCATTTCCTCTGTTTGGCCGGCGCGCCGGACGAGACGGAAGACAGCGGCCCGCCGCAAGTCGAGGAGGACGAAATCCGCAACGAGCTGGGTCGGCTGTTCGAGTTCGTCCACCTGCGGCCGACGCGCCTCGAAGGCGCCGACCCGAACCGACACCACGCGGCCTGGTCTTGTCTGATGCGCCGCTGAGAGCGTGTCTTGAAGATCTCCCCTCGCTCCCTTCCATCACGTTCGCCATTTCAACTCGATCTTCTCCTCGTGCTTGGCATGTTTGCGGTCGAGCGCGTGCAGCTTGAGCGTTGCGCCGTCGGGCCGTAGTCGAGCGGTGACGAATCCGCGCGGCTGGGATTTGTTGAACAACCATGCAGTGGCCGGTATGTTTACCAGATGCATGTCCTCTTCCCGGCCAATGTTCCAGCGGTGTGTGTGGCCGTAGAAATACGCCTTTGCCTGTTTCCGTGGCATCAATACCTTGAACAGGGCTTCGGTATCCTTCGCCCCCGCGGGGAACTTGCCTTTGATATCGGGGTTGTGGTGGGCCAGGACCAGCGCGGGCTTGTCGGGCCGGGCGTCGAGGGACTTGGCCGTCCACGCCAATTGCGCCTCGCCCATCAGGCCGGGAGTGGCGTCGGTCTTCTCCAGCGAATCCAACAGGAACCAGTTGGCGTGCGGAGTTTCCAGCACGGAGACGTACTTGCCAAACTTGCCGGGATCGACGGCGGCCTGCTTTTTCGCCTCGGGCAACGCCGCCAGGAACCGCTCGCGGTTGTCGTGGTTGCCCAATGCAAAGTGAATAGGTACACCGGCTTGGCGCAACGGCTCGATCAGTTTGCCGATCATGGCGTAGTCGCCCGACTTGCCATGCAGAAACGCGCAGTCGCCGGCGACGATCACCCCCGCCGGCCGAGGCGACAGTGCGAGGATTTCCCTGACGGTTTGCTCCAGTTTCTCCGCCGGCCGCACACCATACCGTTTTTTATCGTGTGGATGGCCGATGTGAATATCGGCCAGCAGTACCCAGAGATTCGGATCGATCGGCGGCTCTTCTTGGGCCGGCAGTTGTCGCGGCAACAGCAATCCGGTCCCGGCGGCCAGAGTGCCGGCCAGAAAACGACGCCGGTTGATCGGGGGCAAGTGGATCGGCATGAAAATACCCTCGGACGGGGAGGAAAGGGGAGTGGGGATACTGCCCGCGGATCGAGGCGCTTCCTCTATATCCGAAGATATATTTTACCGAAGATTGGCCCTCGCGCGAAGCGCTTGCGCAAAAAAGGTAGGGTGGGTCAAGCAGAGCGCAGCCCCACCAGCAGCGGGAAAGAAGCGGTGGGGCAGCGCTTCGCTTGACCCACCCTACACGGCTCTACCTTGCCACCGGCACACCGAGGGCCTGGTCAATCAACTCGATGAGCACCTTTGGGGCCGGCGGCTTGCGGAGACAGTAGATGCAACCGTCGTCGTGGCTGCGGCGGATAACGTCGGGCAATTGGGTGCCCGAGAGGAGCATCACCGGCACGTCCTCCATACCCGGCCGACGCTTGATCTGTCGGCATGTATCCAGGCCGTTCTCGCCGTGCAGGTTCAGGCCACAGACGATCAGGTCGGGCGGGTCCGTCTCGGCGGCGGCGATCGCCTCCTCGGCGGTGGTGCAACAGCGGTAGCCGAAATCCGCCCCCACAAGCACCGTTGTCACTTCGTCTAAAAATTCCCGCTGGTGATCGACCACCAATACCAGTGGTCTCGATTGGTCGGGGTTTTTCATCGCGCTGGAGATTATTGGTGTCCGAATTAGTACAAAGGGGCTAATCCGCCTGCCTTCGGACATCCCAACATTGTTAATTTCGGTCGCTCGGGGCTTTCTATTTACTGAGCTTTTGCAAACTCTCAAATGACGTTGGAAAGATAGGGTGTTTCGGGTTTAATGTCAGTGTTTCGGCCCGGCGCAGGACGGCTGGGCGTGTTGGGATGACCACGGAGGGTCCGAAAATGCCGGCGATTGTGGAGT
>CBDAFL010000261.1:0-6383 GCA_965195225.1 uncultured Thermoguttaceae bacterium | reverse complement strand
GGTTCCAAACATGGTAGGGCACGGCGGTGATTTTGCGCCCGTCCTTGGCGACGCCGACGATGACCGTCACGCCACCGAGCAAGTCGTCTCGATATTCGGCGGTGAACTTTGGATCGACGGGCAGAACGATGTCTTTCGCCGCTCCGCCGTTGTCAACGGCCTCGAAACAATAGACGACCGGTCCCCGTCGGACGGCCACGCGGCCACGGTCGGCCTCAACACGGGGATTGGCCTCGATTCGCTCGATCGGCATGGGCAGTTCCAACTCGACCGCGTCGCCCGGCCGCCACTCGCGTTCGAGTCGAGCGTAACCTTTTTCGACGTTCAGCGGAGCAGCCGGCTTGCCGTTGACGGCCAGCGTCGCCCCCTTGCACCAAGCCGGAATTCGCAGGCAGAGGGCGAACCGTTCGCTTTTCTCCGGTTCGACCGTCAGCAGCACTTTTCCGTCCCAAGGATAAAGGGTTTGCTGTTTCAGCCGGACCTTGTTGCCGCCGAGCGGCACGGATGCCTCGCCCGCCACGAAAAGATTCACGTAGATTTCATCCGTTTCGCCGCTTTTGCCCACGGCGTATACGTACCCCGGCAATGAAGGGATGAACCGCACGGCATTGGTCGGACAACAGGCGCATTTGAAGAACGGCTTGCGGCGATGCTTGCCGTCGCTGGCCTGAGGGTTGACGTAGAAGAAGTGTTTGCCGTCGAGGCCGATGCCGGAGAGGATGCCGTTGTACAGTGCCCGCTCCACCACGTCGGCGTATTGGGCATCGGCGTGCATCAGTCCCAGCCGGTGTGCCCAAAAGGCCAGCCCGATGGCGGCGCACGTCTCGCAATAGGCCGATTCGTTTGGCAACTCGTAGGCGTCGCCAAAGGCCTCGCCTTTGTGCCGGGCGCCGATGCCGCCGGTGATGTAGATTTTCCGCCGCACTACGTCTTGCCACAGTCGCCCCATCGCGTCGACCAACGATTGGTCGCCGGTGTACGCGGCAATGTCGGTTGCGCCGGCGCACAGGTACATCGCACGAACCGCATGACCGACGATCTCGTTCTGTTCTCTCACGGGCAGATGGTCCTGATAATACGTCCCATAGAGTGCGTCTCGCTGCGACCGCTCGCCGCGTATGTCGATGAAGAACTTGGCCAACTCCAGATACTTCTTCTGCCCGGTCACTTGGTACAGCTTGACCAGGGCCAGTTCGAGCTCTTCATGGCCGCCAACACCGTGACGCTTGGTCGGGCCAAAGACGCCGTCGATACAGTCGGCGCACTTGACGGCCACGTCGAGAAACGTCCGCTTGCCGGTGGCGCGGAAGTGGGCCACGGCGGCCTCGATCATGTGGCCCGCGCAATACAACTCGTGCCCACTCCTCAGGTTGGTCCACCGCTTGCTCGGATCTTTCAGCGTATGAAATGTGTACAGATATCCGTCCGGCTGTTGGGCGGCGGCGATCTTGGCGATTACGTCGTCTACGGCCTTTTCCAGCTTTGGATCGGGATGTATTGCCAGGGAGTACGACGCGCCTTCGAGCATCTTGTAGACGTCGGAGTCGTTATAGAGAATTCCTTCGAACTCGCCCTCCATCAGCTTTCCGGACTTGGCGAAGTTGTTGATTCGCCCGGTCTTTTCACACCACTCGAAATTATGCGGCAGAGACTTCTCGCGGTTGATTTCCAGCCGCGGCGTCCAGAACTCGTCGTTGAACTTCACCTCCGTGAACGGTACGGCGGAAAGTACGCGATGTTTTGGGGCTTCGGCAAAAGCGAATCCCGCAAGGGTCAACAGAGCGATGGAGAGCAGCAAGCAACGTATCATCTCGCGGGTCCTTTCTCAGGCAGACGGCACGGTCGGAGCGATGGCGGTGGGGACGGGTGGCCGGGAACGATACGGGGCATTATAATCGCGCCGTCGGGGAAGTCAACATTCGCGCCGGCTTAGCTTTGCGAGTTTTCCAGTGGAACGTCAAGTTCGCGGCGAGCAACGGGGTACGTGGCGCCGTCGTCAGAACGCCTTGCCGTCGATCGTCAGGCCGTCGTCGCGGTTGCCCAGCCGGCGGTGGGTATCGGGGTCGATCGAGTAGTTGATCATCTGGGCGGAGAAAACGGGGCTGGTTCGGTTTTGATATCGCCACCCCTATAGATTGAAGTCGATGGTGTTGTTGCCATCTTTCACTTCGGCCGTCAGGGACGACGATTCCGGTCGGGAGAATTTTTCCGGCACGAGCCATTCCACTCGCGGAACGCCGCGGGCGACGCGTCCTTCGTCCAAAATACTTTTCGGCTTTTCCACGGGACCGCCGATAAGCCGGGTGGACTTGATTGTCACGCGATGACGCCCCAACATGGCGCCGTCGCCCGAATCGAAAGTGGTCAGCGTGTAGCGTCCGTCGGAACCGATCACGCCGATGGCCGGCCGACCGTGCTCCGGCTGGAACATAATTCGTCCGCTTGCGACCGGTTGGCCTTGATACGTCACCTGCCCGACGACGGGAGCGGTGGCCGGACGTTGCGGTCCGCAACCGCACAAGACCGGCAGGCAAAACACAAAAAACAGAACGACGACAACGTAAGATTTCGTACGCATTGTCCGTTTCGCTTTCATTTTCATTAAAAATAGTGGGTAGCCCCGATAGCTCGTCTATCGGGGTGCCGTAGGCACAAGAGGAATTCCGAGTAGCGCAAAAAACCTCTTGCGGCTTCGCCGCCCCGATAGACGAGCTATCGGGGCCACCCGCGAAATAGAATCTTTAGTACGTGTTGCCCGGAATCGTCTCTTCGCCGTCGATACTACCCAGCGCTTGGTATACGGCCATGTCGATCGTATCGTTGACAAAAGCGACGTGTCCGTCGGCGAAGACGAAGTGCGTCCCGCCGCTGTGGAAGCTGCCGAACGGGGCGTCGTTCTCGTCGTTATCGGCCATCGGCATGAGGCTCGAGTTGATCGGGTACTTGGTGCCTCGCACTAATCGCCCGGTCATCATGCTCGACGGTGGGCAGTCGGGCTTTCTGCATTCGCCGCCGAGCCACCATGTGACGGGTCCGCCCACGTTCGGGTCTCCGTAGCCCGGTCCCAACCCCCACTTAGCCGGGTGAACGCTCTCGCCGATGGCGAAGGTTTGGGCGGTGCCGTCGCGGATGTCGGCGATCCGTCGCCAGCGGTTCATCACGAACAGGCCGTCGATATACACGTCGCCGCGCCAATTAAACGCTTCCCTTGGCGGCTTGCCGCCGCAGACGCCGAAATAGACCCGCGAATCAGGATACTCTTGCGAGCGGTCGTCGCTAGGGCACTGGTAAACCGCCAGTCGCGTGTTGTTGAGTTCGGGGTGTGCTTGTGCCCACTCGATCCAACTCATGTTGTAGTCATACTCGCCCTCCAGCCCCAACTGTTCGATGAACGGCAGCAGCGTCACATAGAGGGAAGTGCCGCGGCAATTGATGGATCCAGCGCAGTGCTCTGGAATTTTGACCTGGGACGCGGCCGGAAAAGAATTCAAGGCCTCGTGGTAGCTGTGCAGGGCCAGCCCCAGTTGTTTGAGGTTGTTGCAGCACTGCAATCTCCGCGCGGCCTCGCGCGCCGCCTGAACCGCCGGCAACAGCAGCGCGATCAGGATGCCGATAATCGTGATCACGACCAAAAGCTCCACCAGCGTAAAGGCGGATTTCTGATTTCTGATTTCTGATTTCTGATTGTTCCGGTACATCATTCACCTCCTGGCTGAACAGAAAAAATGTCTGAAATAAACTCCTGGAATATTGGGCAAACTTTGAGTTTCCATTATTGACTCCAGGGCCGTTCACGGCCCTTCCCGCGTAAGCGGTACTAGGCCCGGCGTTTACGCCGGGTTGGCGGAACCGTCGTCCTCCACTGTTGTTCCTGTTTTTTCGCGTTGTCACGCCCGTTTACGGGCGTCCTCCTTGTTGCCCGGAAACGTCGAGGAGGCCCGTCAACGGGCCTGACAACCACAATAGTCCGCGTCCCTACCGACCCGGCGTAAACGCCGGGCCTAATACCGCCCGCGGCGGAAAGGGGCGTAAACGCCCCTCACGAATCAACTCTGCGTGAGTTCTTGTGCTTCCGAGAATGGCCGGCGTTCCGAGCGTCATCACGAAAGGCCTTCGTGACGACGCCGGAAAAGCGCCAGTCAAATCAGAAATCATACATCCTAAATCATAAATCTATTTCCGCTTCCTCCATGCGTAGCAGAGCAGTCCGATCAGGCCAGTGGCCAACAGCGCCAACGTGCCCGGCTCGGGAATCGGCTCGTGTGCCCCGGAGGTGAACCGGAGATAGTCGATATAGAAAGTCCCCTCATAGCCATAGCCCCAGCCGCCGAACGAGATCGTGTCGATGCCAAGGTCCCAACCCGCCCCGAGCGAATCGCTCAGGAGCACTCTGTCGCGCCAGACGCTGTACGTCGTCGCGCCGGGCGCCTGGGCCACGCGGAAGATGTGGAAATCGTCGGTGTTGTCGAGCTGTTCACCCACGGAAATAGGAGATACACTCGCTTCGCCCCAACTCTGGCCGCCGCTCCAGATGGTCAGCATTGCACAAACGCTGTCTCCCGTGGCGGCGAGAAAGGCAATATCGTTATTCGCATCCTTCGCGACCTTGAGGCGGACCTCGTACGTATAGCCGTTCGTATACGAGATGTTCGGATCGAGCTGCCAGGTCTGAGTCGCTACGTTGTTGTCGTAGTAGCACGTCGAGGACGGGGTGAAGGTCATCGCGAGGATGTTCCCGTCCGTCGTGGCGGCTCCACCAGAGCCCACCTTCGTGAAGTCCATGTTCCCATCCGGGGTTCCGGCTGGGTAGCCGATATCAGCAGCATCCGGCAGGACGTTCATTTCGTACTTCCATGTGAAGTCGGCCGAGTCCATCGTGGTGGCCGCAGCGGGGCCGGCCGTCGCCAACATGCAGCCAACGGCCAGCAGCCCAAGCGTCAATTTCATCATGTTCTTAGACATGAAAATAACCCTTTCAAAATGCTTTTCCTAGTAACTGTGAAAAACGCGACACACGATCCTCAACTCTCTGTTCTTCCAGGTTTTCGCAAGTGCGTGTCGGTGAACCTCCTTTCTTAACCGTGTTCTTCGTGGTGGTAATATCCCGTATATCTCCGCAACGGACCCGCCGCCGGCGTCGAGCGACGGCGAAAAGTCCAGTAGGCCGGGTTGCAACCCGGCGATCATTCATTCCGGACGCGCCGGGTCACGACCCGGCCTACTCCTTCGCTCCTTCGTCTTTTGGCTCTTCCGTCTCGATCTGCATCAGGTCCAGCCGAGGGTCGCCGAACATGGTCCAATCGCCATGGGCATCGTTGTTGCCGCCGTCGGTGGTTGCCAACGTCAAAAAACGGTCTTTGTCGCCGATTGAAATCAAGACCAGGAACGCGCCGCTGTAGCCATCGATCTCGCGTCGCTCGAAACGCACTTGACCGTCGACCAGCACCCAAAGGTCGGCGATCACCCTCGCGCCGCCCGGGGAGCGCATTGCCCCGCCGCTGCAGCCCGCCACGGCGCGGAATCGAAGCAGCTTGCAACTGGGGTTCGCCCGCCGGATCGCCTCCAAGTCGAAGGTGATTCCGTTGTTGGCGTGCATGAACAACAGGCAATGAGGAGGCGAAGCATAGTCGACGCCCCCCAAGACCGCCGAGGACGGCATATCGATGGGAACCTTGCCGCCCGCCCATATAGGCTTCCACGCGGTATTGGTGGTATCGGGAAAGCCGGCGAACGTATTGCCGGCGGAATCGACCCGCACCGGGTCCTTGCCGCCGTCGGGAATGAACGCGCCATCCACCAGCGGCAGTGCCTCGACACGATGATACTTTCCGTCGCCGACATCGAAAAAGTGGCCATCAAGCGGTGCCGTGGCAATCGTCAGCCCCGAGGTCGGATCGATGCCGTGGTTGCGCCGGCCGGAAAAGCCGTCGCCGCCGGCCACCACGTCGACCAGGTCCAGCATCTTGTACGTCACCTTGGGAATCCTGCGCGTGAAATCGGCCGTCTTGGCCGACGCACCAAGCACCGTGATGCGAGGCTCGTCGCCACCTTCCACCCGCGCCGATTCGCCTGCGCCCAGTTGCACCACGAAGCCCTCACCCCCTGCCCCTCTCCCGGAAGGAGAGGAGAGACCGTCGCCGACTACTTCCACCCTCACCGAACCACGGAAGACTCGCGACTCGGTGGCTCCCTCATCACTTACTTCCACGCCGAACTCCGTGCCCAGGTCGGTCACGACGGCCGTGGGAGTGCGGACGGAGAAGAGGGGAGAGACCGGGAGACCGGGAGACCGGGAGACGAGGAGATGGGGAGACGCGGCATCGGCCTTCTTTCCCTTGTCTCCTTGTCCCTTTGTCTCCTTGTCTTCCCCCACCCGCGCGGTT
>CBDAFL010000260.1:0-3443 GCA_965195225.1 uncultured Thermoguttaceae bacterium | reverse complement strand
GTTCGGCGTGGAAGTGGACAAGGCGGGCGTTACCGAGTCACACGTCTTCCGCGGTTCGGTGAAGGTGTTGGCGTCGGGTGGCACTGCCGGCTCGCCCGGCAGTGGGCGTGAGGTGATTTTGCGTGAGAACCAATCGGCCCGAGTGGACGGTGGCGACGAGCCTAGCATCACGATGCTTGGTGCGTCGGCCAAGACGGCCGATTTCACGCGCAGGATTCCCAAGGTGACATACAAGACGCTGGACCTGGTCGACGTGGTGGCCGGCGGCGACGGCTTTTCCGGCCGGCGCAACCGCGGTATCGATCCGACCAACGGGCAAGTAGACGCGATGACGCCAAAGGATGCGGACTTATGGTTTGTCGGCGACGGAAAGTATCATCGCGTCGAGGCACTGCCGCTGGTGGATGGCGTGTTCATTCCCGACGGTGGCAAGGACGCGGTGCGGGTCGATTCCGCCGGTAATATGTTCGCCGGATTTCCCGGTACCGCCAGTAAAACGTGGAAGCCGATATGGGCGGGCGGCAAGATTCCCACCGACCCGCCGTCCACGGCGTTCTTGGGGGGCATCGACTATGCTTCGCCTCCTCACTGCCTGTTGTTTATGCACGCCAACAACGGAATCACCTTCGACTTGGAGGCGATCCGGCGGGCGAACCCCAGTTGCAAGCTGCTTCGATTCCGCGCCGTGGCGGGCAACAGCAGCGAAGTAATGTACTCCGCGAACGGCGCGAGGGTGTCCGCCGACCTTTGGGTGCTGGTCGACGGTCAAGTGCGTTTCGAGCGACGCGATATCAACGGCTACAGCGGCGAGTTTCCGGTCTTGATTTCAATCAGCGACGACGACCGCTTTCTGACGTTGGCAACCACCGACGGCGCGACCGACGGCGGGATCAACAGAATGCATGGTGATTGGACCATGTTCGGCGATCCTCGGCTGGACATGATGCAGGTCGATGCAGACGAACCAAAAGACAAAAGAGGCGGCGATTAATATCGAAGTTAGGTCTTGCGGCCGTAACAACAACCGAGAAAGGAGGTGACGCGAAGTGGGGCAGACATTCCTGTCTGCCGTAGGACGGAATTCCTATTCCGTCCTGGACGGATTAGGAAATCCGTCCTACGAGTGCGGAGGTTGAGGCGACGGTGCAACTGTCGCCCCGACGGGAGTGAGTTCAGTATGGAACAGAGAGAAGTGAGAACCGCAACGCGGGATTAACTTTGGCAGCATGTTGCTGTCGGCCCGCTGGCGGAAAGCGTGGTAGCGACTTTGACGTCACTGTTTGAGTCGCCTATCGAAAAGGGAAATTACTATGTTCCGCGCTATTCAATTTGTGCTAGTTGCTGCCGTTGCCCTGTTCGGGATGTCCGCGGTCGCCCAGGCGACGCTTATCACCAACGGGGCGACGATTCTGTTTTCGGACGACTTCGAGGGGGGAACTGTCGGCAGTCTTCCGACTGCGGACGTTGGAACTTGGTCGGGTAACCTTGAGGTGACGGATGCGGCTTCGCCGGGTCCATCTATAGGTACCAAGTACATAATACGTCCGTGGTATAGTGGTGCCGCCTCTGTCGGCTCGGCGTCGTTCGCTCCTCAGACCAGTGGTATCGTGCATGCCGAGTACATGGTGTACCAGGATATGGATATGGCCACGCAGGCCACCAACGGAGCGTACTTTGGTTTCTCCAGCGACTTTTGGGGGCTCTGTGATGCGGGCGGCGAAGTCAGGTACTATAACGCGGGTTGGTTTCCCACCGGCTTGTATTGGACGAACGCCGTCTGGCAGAAGTGGGAGTTGGACTATGTGCCAGGTGCTGCTACGTTTGACTTGACCATTGATGGTACTAAGGCCGCAGGATTGCCGGTCAGAGCCGTCGAAACGAGTGTTGATACCGCACTATTCATGGCTGGCTCGAAAATGCCCATTTACTTCGATACCGTCATCCCCGAACCGTCGACGTTTGTCTTGCTGGTCACCGGCCTGATTGGCCTGCTGTGCTACGCATGGCGTAAGCGGAAGTAATCCTGTAACTCCTGGTTCCCACGCTCTGCGTGGGAACCCACGTTTTCCAACGCTCTGCGTTGGTGAGTCGGGCATACACCGACGCGGAGCGTCGTCGGTCGCCCGTTCCCACGCGGAGCGTGGGAACGAGGGGCAACTACTCCCCTCTCCCTTTGGGAGAGGGGATAAATGGATGGCGGATGGTGGACGTGTCCGAAGGGGCTCGTCCACCATCCAATATCCAGGTTTTCTGCCCCAAAGGGGCGCGGGAGAACGCGGGGCCTTCGGCCCGGTGATATAAAAGAAAAAGGAGGAAATCGTGAACCCAAATCCACCATCCAAAATCCACCATCCGAGATTGCCGCGCGGTGTGCGAGCTTGCCGGCTGAACGTTGCCCCCCCGGACCGCAGTCCGGGGGCGTTTCTCTCCCCTCTCCCCTCTCCCCTCTCCCCTCGCGCCTTTACCTTAGTGGAGCTTTTGGTGGTCATCACGATCATCGGCATTCTGATTGCGCTGTTGCTTCCGGCGGTGCAGGCGGCCCGCGAGGCCGCGCGCAGGGTGCAGTGCAGCAACAACCTCAAGCAGATCGGACTGGCCATTCTCAACTATGAGAACCTGCTCGGCTATCTGCCGCCGGCCGGATATTCCAACGGGCAAACCTATATGGCCTATCCGAACGGTATGTCTGTGTATGGGTTCGTACTGCCCTACCTGGAACAGGCCGCCCTCGACGAGATAGTGCAGGGGGAGGAGATACACCATGGCGACATAATGCCCTCGGAGAACATACGCATGTCGGTTCTCCTTTGTCCCAGCCAGCCATATAAAGGCAACACCACCTATATGGCGCCGGAGACGATCTACATCCAGCATTACAACCCGGTGCTGGGCCCCAGCGGCCCGGACCAGTGGAACGGCGGCGACTATCCGGTCGAAATCGCCCCTTCCTCGCCCTCGCATGCAGAAATGGGAGGATACGCCACCGGCGGCGCGATGCCAATGCTTCTATGGAATTCCTCCTGCACGAAACGGACAGGCGGGAACAGGGTGCTGCGCATGGCGGATATCTGCGACGGCACCTCCAACACGTTTTTGATCGGCGAAATGTCCTGGGACGACGGAACCCTTTGGGCTTACTGGCCCCGCTCCACGACTAACGGCAGCAGTGGCTGGGGGGGATCGTACTGCTGCCGTAATCTGCGATACGCCATCAATGCTTTCGGGGGCTCTTGGAGCAATGACACAAGCTTTGGCAGCAATCATCCCGGCGGATGCCATTTTCTATTGGGTGACGGCTCGGCGCATTTCCTGTCGGAAAACACCCAGCTCAGGATTCTCCAGGCCCTAGCCACCCGCGACGGCGGCGAGGTGGTTGAAATCCCTTAGTCCTGGACTTTTGCAAACTAGGCTAACCGTATTTTAGCGAACACATGGTCAAGATC
>CBDAFL010000259.1:0-4553 GCA_965195225.1 uncultured Thermoguttaceae bacterium | reverse complement strand
CCCGCGGAGATCTGGGCAAGCTGCTCAATCCGGCGACTCCCGGCATAGTGAAACACCACGTAGCCCTCCTCGAGGTGAATCGATTCGATCTGCCATGAGTGGGCCCAAATGCGCAACTTGGCCAACAGCAGCATCCGCTCGACTTCCGCCGGACGGGCGCCGAAGCGATCGACCAATTCAGCCGCCAGGTCTTCCCATTCTGCTATCGTGGAAAGCCGCGCCACGCGGCGATAAAGGTCGATTTTCAGCCGCATGTCGGGCACGTAGGAACGCGGAATGTACGCTTCGCACGGCAGGTCGATGGCCACGTCCACCGATACCTTGGGCGGCAACTGCTTGAGCTTGCGAACCGCCTGCTCCAGCAGCTCGCAATACAGCTCGTAGCCAACCGTGGCGATGTGCCCGCTCTGCTGGGTTCCCAAAATGTTGCCGGCCCCGCGCAGCTCGAGATCGCGCATGGCGATGGCGAAGCCCGCGCCCATCTGGCTGAACTCTTCGATGGCCCGCAACCGCCGGGCCGCGGTGCCGGATAGATGCTTGTGCGGATCGACCAGCAGGTAGCAGTAGGCCCGATGTTTGTAACGCCCCACGCGCCCGCGCAGTTGGTGCAGATCGGCCAGCCCGTAGCGATCGGCTTCGTCGATGAAGATCGTGTTGGCGTTGGGGATGTCCAGCCCGCTCTCGACGATCGTGGTAGCCAGCAGCAGGTCGCTGCGGCGGTCGAGGAAATCGAGCATTACCCGCTCCAGGTCGTTTTCGTGCATCCGACCGTGCGCGACGGCCAGATTGGCCTCGGGCACGATCTGGCGGAGTCGTTTGGCGAGGGTCTCGATGTCCTCGATGCGGTTGTGGACGAAGAAAATTTGTCCGCCACGGTTCAGTTCCCGCAAGACGGCTTGCCGGATCATCTCCGGGTCGAACCTTCCGACGCGGGTCTCGACCGCCAGACGGTCTTCCGGCGGCGTCTGAAGGTTCGATATGTCGCGCAGTCCCAACAGTCCCATGTGGAGTGTCCGCGGGATAGGCGTGGCGGTCATCGTCAGCACGTCGACCGTTTGCCGCAGCGCCTTCAGCCGTTCCTTAACCTCGACGCCGAACCGCTGTTCCTCGTCAATGACGACCAGGCCGAGGTTGCTGAACCCGACGTCGGGCTGGGCAAGACGGTGCGTGCCGATCACCACGTCGATCGAGCCTTCCTCCAGCCGGCGGACGATTTCGCTCTGTTGCCGCCGCGTGGCGAAGCGCGACAGCGCGGCGATCTCGAACGGAAACTCCGCCATCCGCGAGGTGAAGGTTCGCAGGTGCTGCTCGCAAAGGAGCGTAGTCGGCACAAGCACGGCCACCTGGTATCCGGTATCGACGGCCTTGAACGCCGCCCGCATCGCCAGCTCGGTCTTCCCGTAGCCCACGTCGCCGCAAAGCAGGCGGTTCATCGGCCGCGAGAGACACATGTCGCGCTTGATCGAGTCGATGGTGGTCAACTGATCGGCGGTTTCCCGATATGGGAATGAGGCGTCGAACTCCCGCTGCCATTCGGTGTCCGGTGGGTAGGCGATACCCGGCCGTGACGTCCGTGCGGCCTGCAAGTCGAGCATGTCCGCGGCCAGATCGGCGACGGACCGTTCTACCCGCTTTTTGCGGTTCCCCCAGAGTCGGCCGCCGAGTTTGGCCAGCTTTGCCCGGCCCTTCGACCCGCCGACGTATTTTTGCACCAGGCCGATCTTCGTCGTCGGCACGTAGAGTTTCGTCCGGCCGTGGAACTCCAGTTCCAGATGTTCCTCGACTTGCCCGTTCTTCTCCAGCAGCTTCATCCCTCGATAGCGGGCAATGCCGTGACCGACGTGGACCACCAGTTCTCCCTCGCGGAGTTCGAGGAAGCTGTCGATGGCCCGCGACAGACGGCGGCCGGGCGGACGACGCAGATCGGTCCGATGGAACAATTCGCCGCTGCCGAGAACCACGGTCCGCTCGGAAACCAGCCGGAAACCGTGCGAAAGAATGCCCAGTGGAAAGTGTAGCCGGCCATCGCGGGCGGCGGCGGTCGAGGCGAAGATTTCTTGCAGCCGGCGGATTTCGGCCTCCGTCTGGCAGACGACGAACACCTCCTGGCCCGCCGCGGCTTCGTCCAGCTCGTCGCGGATCCGGCCAATCTCGCCGCTGAAACGCTCGACCGACTCGATCCTCAACCGGCAAGTCGTCTCCAGCGACGCGGCGGCCACGGCCGAGGCCGTCACCGACGGGAAGCGGAACGCGCTCCGCAGGACTTCCGAAACGGTATGCAACGTACAAGCGGATGGCACTGGCATTTTGCCAGTGTTTTGCTCGTCGGGTGGCACTGGCATCTTGCCAGTGCTTCGCTCGGACACTGGCGAGACGCCAGTGTCACCCATTCGCTCGACGTACTGCCGCCCTTGCCGCTCCAATTCCATCGGCTCGACGATCAGGAACCAACTTCGCGGCGGCAGGTGGTCGGATAAATGGGCGCGATCGGGTGGCACTGGTGTCTCGCCAGTGCCACCCGCCGCGCCGACCAGCGTCACGTCGATGCTTTCCAACGACTCCAGGCTCCGCTGGCTGGCGATATCGAACCGGCGGATCGACTCGATCAGATCGCCGAAGAACTCGATGCGGATCGGCCCGTGCCAGTCGGGTGCGAAAACGTCGAGTATTCCGCCGCGGACGGCGAACTCGCCGGGAAGCTCGACCGCAGGGGTACACGCCAAACCATTTTCCACCAACCAGCGGCGCAAATCCTCGATGGCCACGGTGTCGCCCACGCGAAACGTGCGGGTCAGCCGCTCGAGTGTCCCGCGGCTAGGGACCGGTTGCAGCAGACCCTGGATGCCGGCGACGATGATCTTCGGCGCACTTTTGCCGTCGAGCTGTTTCAGCAGCCGCACCCGCTGGCCGAAGACCTCGTCGGGGACCGCCGACTCCGGCGACTCGCAGGCGGGGAACCGCTCGGGTTTCAGGCGGGTGAACAATGCCAGGTCGTCGATCAACTCATCGACCTGTTCGTCCAGCGGACAAACGATGACCAGCGTGGCAGGGGCATGGACGGCCAGCGCGGCCGCGGCCAGCGCGCACGACGATCCCCAGACTCCGTCCAGAGTCGCCGCGTGTCCCCCCCGCAAACTCTCGACGACCTCGGCGAAGCCTTCCGCTCGCTCCAGGCGTCCGGCCAGTCCTAACATCCGGTCCGACGCATTGGCAGCCGTCTCGGCACTTGCCATAGTCGGAGGATGATTATAGTGGAAGAGCGAAAGCGAAGAAAGTCAACTTGTTGGGTTATAACCCGGCCTACTCCGGGTTATTCTCCCTTTGCCGTATCAAGTCGAGCCGCTGGCGAAGAATCTCCTGGACTCGGTGCTCGTCGGCGTCGGAAAATTGACCGCGAACACCGTCGGCCATGATCTTGCTGGTCAGATCAAACAGCCGAGCGCCGGCCAGCAGCTTGTCCTCCGGCGACATTCGCCGGGCGGCCTCCACCCGCTCGCGGTACAATTCGTCGATGAGTTCCTTGGTCGGCTCCACTCGAATCAGGATCGGCGTTTTTTGCCGCGGCTGCGCGGCACGCCGCCGGGGCGATTCGCCCGGCTTTCGAGGTTCTTCTCGATAACCAGACCGACTGTCTCTCCCCAGGTGGGAATGCCGCGGAATCCGGCCCGAACCGATTGCTCGTCGCCGTGCTCGTCCGCGGTCTCTTCCGCGTCGAAGTCGTCGTGGGAATCCGATTCGGCGCGCGGCTCCGCCGGTTTCTGCTCGTCGCCCGACTGGCGTTTCCTCCCCCGGCGTGGACGACTGCGTTTCGAGCGGCGCTGCTCGGACGACGCCGGTTTATCGCCGGTCCGTTCGCTGTCGGCGGTTTCGACTTCCTTGGCAGCGGTCTCTCGTTCCGAATCGCCGCCCGGCGCCGATCCGCTGGTTTTTCGGTCCTCGGACCCCTTCGCCGGACGACGCCGGCGACGGCGTTTTCGGGGACGCTTCTCCGCAGGCTCTTCCGCCTTCGGCGCCGCATCATTCCCGCCGTCAGATTCCAGCAGGTCGAACGGCTCCTCTAAATCGAACTGCTCGTCGAAGAAATTGGGCGACTCCTCGCCGCGCTCCGGCGTAATGGAAACCTTCCGCGGTGCTTCCGCCGGAGCAACGGAAGATTCGACGATTTTTTGGGGCGGCTCGATCGGCTGCGATGCGGGCGTTACGCCCAGATTGCCGGCGATCATATCCCAGTTGGCCGCCGGCCGGGGACGATGTGCCGCCGCCGGTTTCTTGGTTCTGGCCGGTTGAGGTTGCTGTGGGTCGGGCTGCTGCTGCTGGCTTTCCTCTTCGGCGGGCGGCTTCGCCCCCAGATCGGATATCAACGAGTTCCAATGATTTGAGGAGTTTGGCTCTGTCATGTTTCGTCGGTTCTGTAAAAAACTCTACCCCTTTGGCCCCCCGCCCGAGAAAAGGCGGCATAAAGGCATCCTTTGCTACAAGTATAGGGCCTCAGAGGCCGGTTGAGAAGGAGCAGCTACCAGTCCGTTGAAAAAGTCGGTTTTCGAGAGTTCGGG
>CBDAFL010000258.1:0-1430 GCA_965195225.1 uncultured Thermoguttaceae bacterium | reverse complement strand
ACTTACCCCAGTAGTGGGTGAAGCCGAGCAGATCGAACGTGTCCGGTTTCGATTTGCCGTCCCGTTCACGGCCGGAGTGCGACGGGTGTCGAAAGTCGACCAGCCGCGTCTTGTCCGGGTGGACGGACAGCCCGTATTCGGAGAACCGCTCGGTCAGCATCTCCATGACCTGGAGCGCCGCGTCACGGTTCGAGAACACGATGACGAAGTCGTCCGCGAACCGGATCAGCTTAGCGCTGCCCGGCAACCGCGGTTTGACGGTTTCCTCGAACCACGTATCCAGTACATAGTGCAGGTAGACGTTCGCGAGGATGGGTGAAATACACCCGCCCTGCGGACTCCCGGAATCCGGGTAACTGATGTTCCCGTCCTCCATCACCCCTGCCTTCAACCATTTGCCGATAAGGCCGCGTAAATGAATTAGTTACCGAAACTGCTATTGTTGGAAAGCATGATTTGTGAGAACGTCCGCGTATGCCGGACGCACAAGTGGTTAAACGGATTCGTGATAAGTATATCGCAATTGCCTCCCAACTGGATGAGCGGGGCACGCGGCGATGGGCCGGTGCGGAAGCGCGCTCGTTGGGGTGGGGTGGCATCTCGGCAGTTGCCGAGGCAACGGGAATCTCGGACCGCACGATTCGCACCGGTATACGAGAACTTGCTGATTCCGAGGCCCTGCCGCTTGATCGTCAGAGGAAACCGGGTGCCGGACGCCGCTGTCGCGAGGAGGAGCAACCGGACTTGGTTGACGCGTTGGAAGCGTTGGTTGAACCAGTCGAGCGCGGCGATCCGATGTCGCCCTTGCGATGGACCTGTAAGAGCACGCGTGTTCTCGCTGCCGAATTGCAGTCGCAGGGTTTTTCGGTTAGCAGCACTAAAGTTGGATCGCTGCTGAAGTCGCAAGGCTACAGCCTGCAGTCGAATCGAAAGACGATTGAAGGAAACCAGCATCCGGATCGAAACGCGCAATTTGAACACATTGCTCGCCGAGTAAAAGCTCGGCAACGACGCGGCGAACCGGCGATTTCGGTTGACACAAAGAAGAAAGAACCCCTTGGAAACATGAAGAATTCGGGGAAAACGTACCGTCCAAAAGGCCAACCAGTCAAAGTGAAGGCACATGACTTTCCGGACAAAGAACTTGGCAAGGCGGTGCCGTACGGCGTTTACGATATTGCAAACAATGAAGCGGGCGTGTCCGTTGGCATCGGACACGACACGGCGGAATTTGCAACACCTAACGGCGCTCTGACCCCAAGAATCCCTCCCTACGAGTTCGACCTACCGCCGCTCTTGCCGCCCCTGGGGGAAGATGATGATCGGCTTGGGGCCGGGCCGCGGGACGATGCGGTCTTCGATCTGCACGCCGTAGTGGACCGGCGCACCGCCCAGGCTCACGCCGTCGCCGAGCAGCCCGGCGGCGCGGG
>CBDAFL010000257.1:0-2801 GCA_965195225.1 uncultured Thermoguttaceae bacterium | reverse complement strand
GGGAAGGGTCTGACTCCCCGAGCGTGGTGAGAAATGCGGCCTAATGCATCTTGTAAACCTTCCGTATCGTCTCATGCACAGTCCACGTGCACTTCATCCCCTTCGGAAACGTCACCAGGTCGCCCGGGCCGAAGGAAACCTCGCCGCCTTCATGCTTGACCGTGACCTTTCCCTCCTTCACATAAAAGGTCTCGTTCGCGGAGTACTCCCAGTCAAACGTCGACGGCTCGCACTCCCACGACGACCAGTTCTCAACGTTCATCTCCTTCAGTTCGTCTTCGCCGGGCTTGCTTATCTTCACCTCGCTCATGGCGGCCTCCTGTCAGATAACAATGGGATGCAGGTACAATACCACGCCGAAGTGTTTCCGGTCAAGGGGCCGATGTCAGTGTGAGTATGAGAGCCAGGCAGGCCCTCGGCCGGTGCGGCCGGCGATGAAGTCGGCGATTGCCTGACGGAGCGCGCGCAATTTCAACAGGCGCGACTCCGGCGTCAGCGTACCGTCGCGCCTGATGGCGCGCCCCTCGGGTAAGAATCTTCGGAAAAGGAAGTGGGGCAGGAAACTCAGCCAGTTCAGCAGAGTGCCGTGGCGGCGCATCAACATCAGACTGTTGCGGTATTCGTAGTAGAGTCTGGCGGACGAACGGCGTCTCACCGTGGCACAGTTGAGGTGCCACAATTTCGCGCGCAGTGCCGTAACCACGCGCCGGCCCGTCTTTGTGCAGCGCAGCCCCCACTCGACGTCTTCGGACAGGAAGAAAAACCTCTCATCGAGGCCGCCTGTTTCCTCGTATACATCGCGGCGTACCATGACCGCGCAGCCGGAGATTGTGTGTACGTCCAGCACGTCGCGGCCTTCGGCCTCGTTGAAGCGCAGGCGAACCGAGTATCCCCACCTCCGGTTGAAGCGCCACCCGACGTTGTTAGGCCTGTCTTCGAAGTCGTAGACGACCGGGCCGACCATGCCGATGCGCGGGTCCGATTCCGCTACGTCGATCAGGCGACCAAGGGAATCCGGCGCCACCTTGATGTCATTGTTCAGGAGCATCATGTAATCCGCGCCGTGCTCGGCCGCGTACTTCAGGCCGACATTGTTGCCCGCGGCGAAACCCAGGTTCTCGCCGTTCTCGATGAACGTGACGTGTGGAAAACGTTCCCGGAGCGTTGCGATGGAGCCGTCGGTCGAGCCGTTGTCAACGAGTACGACGCCGTAGTTCGGGTAATCCAGCGCGCCCAGGCTCTCCAGGGCGACGGCGGTGTCGTCCAGATTGTTCATGGTGAGGACAATGAGTGCGACGCGGGGCTTCACGGCTTGTGCTCCCCGGCAAGGGTTTCGACGGCCTCGGCCCAGGATGGCGGCAGGTTGCGCGGAATTTCGATATTCTCAAAACGTTTACTCGTGCGGCTGCCGGCATTCTTGACCCACGCGGCCATGCCGCGCGCGCCGTCTCTGAGAGCAATTGACGGCTTGTAACCGAAGATTCGCGCAGCCTTCGAGTGGTCGGCATACGCGTGCATCACCTCGTTGCGCGGCGGTAGATGCTCCATGCGCAGGGGAACCCCCATGGCGTGGCAGACCTCCTCGGCCAGTTCGTTGACGGAGCAGGGGATGTCGGCGCCGATGTTGAAGATCCCGCCGCAGGCGAAGGGGACCGTGACCGAGCGCGCGATGACGGGCGCGACGTCGGATATGTGGGTGAAGGCGCGGGTCTGTGACCCGTCGCCGAAGATGGTGAGCGGCTCGCCGCGCATTATCTGATTCATGAAGATGCCGACGACGTTGCGGTAGGGGTCGCCGATGTTCTGCCGCTCTCCGTAGACATTGTGGGGGCGGAAGATGATGTAGTTCAGGGCGAACATGGAGCGCGCGGTGTGCAGGTCGCGCTCCACGGCGAGTTTGGCGATCCCGTAGGGGTCTTCGGGGCGCGGTATCGTGTCCTCCGTCATGGGCGACTCCGCCGCGCCGTAGACCGCTATGGAACTGGTGAAGACGAAGCAGCGCACGTCGTAGTTGACCGAGGCGTTGATGAGGTTCACGGAGCCGATGAGGTTGTTGGTATAATTGAAGCGGCGGATGAAGTGGCTCAGCCCCTCGGCGGCGTAAGCGGCAAGGTGAAAGACATAGTCGAAACCATATTCGTCGAAGAGTCGCTTGATGAGCGCCGTATCAAGGATGGAGCCTTCGACGAAGCGCGCGCCGTCGGGTACGTTCTCGCGGAAGCCGCCGCTCAGGTCATCCAGGCACACGACCTCGTATCCGTTCCGGACCAGTTCCCCCGCGACGTGCGACCCTATGAACCCCGCGCCGCCGGTGACGAGTGCATTCTCTTTTGACATACCGATACCCCCAGCACAATTAGCATGTATTCATATTCAGAGTATCGGAAGAACCGCCGACGGCCTTTGAGGGAAAGAAGAAAAAGGCGGCCGCCTCCCTCCTCGGGCAAAAGTTTTAACCCGCATTTCTCACCACGGAATGTAGGGGACGGACTTTAGTCCGTCCCGCAATCTGCCTCAGGCGGATTGCCTGTTGCCCGTTGCCTGTTGCCCGTTGCCGTTTGGCGAATCGGGGGTCTGACTCCCCGAGCCTGCTCTCCCGTGGTGAGAAATGCGGGTTAGGCCTTGACATTGAGGCGTGTGGCGATATATTTGCCTGAAAACATTTTCGTAACGGGAATCGTAGGCGATGAGCGAGCAGATGAAGAATCGGAGCGTCCTTGAGACCGGCAGGGAGGTGCTCCGCATCGAGGCGGAGGCCCTCACGGCGATGGTCGAGCGGCTGGACGAGTCGTTTGAGCGGG
>CBDAFL010000256.1:0-5029 GCA_965195225.1 uncultured Thermoguttaceae bacterium | reverse complement strand
ATATTCGTCCATGATAGACCCATCTGTTGCGCTCCTTCACATTGGAAAAAGTTTCCAAAACTTACAAAGGAAGCGCAACAGATTTCAAAAAACCTAACAAGCCCAGTTTGCCAAAATTATTGGGTTTTCATCAGACCAGGCCGGGGGTGAGGGACAGAGGATCAAAACAACCTCCCGACACCCCGCCTTCCCTCTCCCGATTTTCCGCCCCCCCCATAAAATACCACCCCCGACGGCTTGTACAACAGTGAAGATCGGTGCTATTCTGTTCTGGTGCATAAGGTCCGTTTACGGACGTTTCCACCGCAGGCGGTCTTAGGACGTGTTTGAAAGTCCCCTCTCCCTTTGGGAGAGGGTTAGGGTGAGGGCTGATCGGCTTATAATCACGGTATTGTTAGAGTTCGGCCCGTTCAACGGGCCTCCTCGTCATTAAACGCAAAGGGCAGGACGCCCGTCAACGGGCGTGACAGCGAAAACAACACCCGAACGCTGTTCCCCCAACCCGGCGTAAACGCCGGGCCTAATACCGCTAACGCGGCAAGGACCGTAAACGGTCCTCGAATGATCAGCCAACGCGTTTTTCGGCTGAAGAAACTGAATTAGGAATGTGTCCCTGGAATTCCAATGAACATTCTCAATCAGATACTGGTTCAGCTCGCCGAGGCTGACCGATTCGCATCAGCGGCCAATCCTCACCACCGTCGCCTCGCGGTGGTTTTGCTCGATAACATCATCGAACTTCAACTCCGAAAAAAATCGGAGGTGGCGTTCATGTTCGACTGTACAACTTGGTACTCAGGACCCCGGAAACACAACCGACAGACAAGACGTGCTGTATTCCGCTATCACCCTGAGCTAGTGGCATTTGCGGAACGGCAAGGATGGCTCGATGAAAACGATACTAGGCTAATTACTTTCGCCCATCGAATCAGAAATGAGTCCTATCATAAGGGTGGCTTCGATTCACTCGATGGCGAACTCGCGGTCCGTCTCTTGTATACGCTGATCAAGAAAAGATTTCCAGAATGGCGAACCGCGCGTGGCCTCATCTTTATCTCTCCGAATCCCCCACTACCGATTGAAGACGCGGCAACTGACGGGTCTGGAAACGCGCCGCTTTTCACAAGGCCCGAAGCTGGAGGAGACGTCTGCTTTGAACAATTAGATCATGTGCAATCGGCCGAATACTGGCACCAAACGATTAGCGACGTGATGCGATACACTGGCGATGGAGACACCAAACAACTTATTCATGACCGAATCATTGCGTATCTCGATGACCTTGAAGGATCAATGGACCTTATCGAGCGTGATTCCGAGGGGATTAACTTCTACGATGTGATCTCACACCGAATGACTATTCTGACTCCGGCATTCTCAAATGCTGTGATCAATGGTAAATCAACGCAAAGTTACAACTACGCTCTGAATGTCTATGCTGCCGTAATTCCAGAGGAGGAGCGACTGCTTGATATTGTCGATCCGCAGGAACGCGCAAATGCGTGCCACGAATTGTTTGCGCAGCATAAGTTTCATCGCAAGTTCATGCCCAAAGAACGCGTACGAAAATATAGACGTCAAGCAGCCCGTGTTCTTAAAATAGGTGAGGCAGCCGGCATTGACCTTTTTTTGCAAATCGAGGCAGACCTTTCGATCAAGCGAGAAGCTGTTAGTGAACTTGCCCGCGACCTTGATGGTTATATCGGACACCTCATCGATCTGGCACGAGGTAAATAGGGGGAGGAAAAGAGGGCAGAACAGAATGGCACTTCCTGAGTTTGCAAACGGGCGGGTGGCACTGACGAAATTGGCTGAGGTTGTGTGCCACTGGCTTTGCCAGTGCCGTGGTTGTGTTGACGTTCCATCGCGGGTAGAACTCACACCTACTTTCTCAATCCATCATATTGCTGTATATTCTGGATTATGAGAAAAACCTTTGCTTATCTTCCAAGGTGTAAGGAGTCGACCGGATGAACACGTTGAAGTGCCCGAATTGCAGCACCCCTATGTGCCCGTCAGACGATCCGGACGTGACCGTCGATGTCTGCCCCGGTTGCGGTGGGCGGTTCTTCGACAAGGGCGAGCTGAACGAGTTTGCCACGGGCATCGCCGGCGATGTCGAAGGACGGTCGCTGATTTGGACCGACGTGGTTCATGCGGCCGAGCATGTCGTCCCGGTCGATAAGCTGCCCCAGAGAGGTTGCTCCCGCTGCGACGGTGAACCGATGAAGAAGGTCGGTCTGGTCACGTTCGTGGGCATCGTTTTCGATTTCTGCCCCAAGTGCGAAGGATTCTTTCTCGACGTCGGCGAAGTCAAGAGCATGAACCGGAAACTGAAGGAGTATTCCGGTGACGGGCTGGGCGACGAATACCGGAACCATCACCAAGGGCTGCTCGTTCGCGGCAACATGTACTTCGGTGGCACAAACGCTCCTCCATTTGTGCTCCAAAGAGGCATCGCTACCGCCACCATCGAGACCAAGGTGTACTTCAACCGCCCGCTGGACCTGGGGCTTCATGTCTATCCGGAGCGGTGGCCCGCGAAGTTGGCCAAGGCGTTTGGCCTGTTCGGCAAACAAGACATTGTAACCGGCGACGCGGAGTTCGACGCCGCATTTATCATACAGGGCAACGACGGGGAGAAAGTCAAAAAACTGCTTTCGCCGGAGGTTCGAAAGGCGGCCTTGCGGTTTGTATCGACCGCGCCGCGATTCTTCAGTCACCCGGGACCGCTACAGATATTCGACTACTGCGTCTGCTACACCGAAGGCCCGTATAGTGGCAAGGCCGATATCAACTGGCGATCACCGGCAGCCGCCACAATTATCGACGGTCTGGTCAGCATCGCCACTGCAATGGAATGACCAATCACCGCACATTGCGGCTTGCTGACACTGGCGACAGATACCGCACGGAGTGATCGACGTGCTGTATGAGAATACAGTGGGTGGTGGGTAGTGGATAGTGGCTATCTCATTACCCCATTGTCATCCTGAGCGCAGCGAAGAATCTCCTAATGCAACGTAGATTCTTCGCTGCGCTCAGAATGACAGCGGCGGGATCCTCACTACCCACTACCCACTATCCACTACCCACTATCCACTATCCACTATCCACTATCCACTATCCACTACCTCCGCCTCGATCACTTGCAGTTCGCCGATCCGTTCGGCGCCGACCGCGCCGGTGACTGAGTAGATCGTCCCGTCCGCGCCGCGAATGGCACAGGTGTGGTCCAAAACGAGGTCCTCCTCGACGAATATCCGATAGCGGGTAGTGGTGCTGGGCGCTTCGGCGTCGGCGTCGATCTTCGTCTCGATCGACTGAATCCTCGCCCGAACGCCGGTCCGCCAGGTCCGCCAACTCGATTCGCCGACCGCCTTCAAGACGGAGATCGTGTCGTCCAATCCGAAGGCGACCGAGACGTTCCGCGTCTCGCAGCGCCAGCGGGCGCCGAGGGTTGCCCGCTTCACCGTCAAGATCGTCCATCGCTGGTCATCGCCGTCGAGGATTACGTCGCCCAGCCGGGGCGATTCGGGCAGCTCGGCGACGGGCAAGTGCCAGACCAGATCGACAGCCGTGTACAAGCCGCCGCTGACCACGTACTTGCGGACGTCGCCCCGGTTGACTATCGCGGCCTGGCCGGCGGTGATCGCCCTGCGCAGTGCATGGGCGATCGTCGTGCCGCCCGCGCCGGGAGTGCTCCCGCGCCGCAGCAGGGTGACCGTTTCCGTGCCGTCGCCGACGGCCGCTAGATCGGCGGATGGGTCGAAGTCGAGTGACATTGTTTTTTAGTGGTTAGTGGTCAGTGGTCAGTGGCCAGTTAAAGCAATAAACTGACCACTGGCCACTGACCACTCTCCTACGTATATCCTTGCGAACGTTCTTCAAACGGCGCTTCGCCGGCCAGTTTTTCGTTGCACCAATCGACGGTCCGCTGGAGTTGCGCGAGATAGCCGTTCCAGGCGACCATTTGACCGTCGATCATATAAGTTGGTTTCGGTTGGGCGGTGATCTCGGCCATGCGGGTCAACGTCTGGCTCTTGATCGTGGCGATTTGTTCGGCGTCGGTGGACATGGGAGTTTCGGGGTTCGGGGTTCGGGGTTCGGGGTTCGGGAATGCGATTTCCCCGAGTCCCCAGTCCCGAATCCCGAGTCCCCCCTTCCTAAGTTACGTTGATTCTAAAACGGACCACAATTACTTGTCCGACCGCCGGGGTAAGTTGATATTCGACCAGATATCGCCGCCCGGCGACGGCGAAGGCCGGGTGCGTCGAAACGTCCGGCGTGTGGCGAAAGTTGTAGCCGGTGGCGTCCACCGTCCAGAGTGAATCGGTCTGTAGTGAATTGAACAGCACGTCGGAGACCGTCAGCGTCACGTCGGTGTGTCCCTCGACCGCGGTGCGGTCGTCGGGGTTCTGGTCGTCCAACAGGTAAACGGTGTACTCGATCGAGTTGATGTCGGCGATCGTAACCGGATCGGCGTCGTCGCCGACTACCCGTGCCAGCAGCGTTACCGTTCCGTTTTTGAACGCCGCCCCGTGTATGTCGAGTGCTTCAGCCATTGCGGAGCCTTACAGTTGCGATTGGGTTGCTAAACTTGCCCGGCGTCGGTGCCGGAGTGATAGTCTTGACCGATCACGGTGCCGGCGCAAAACTCTTGTCCGACCGCGGCGCCGGTGCAGGCCGGTTGGGCCTCGTCGTAACGATACGGCCCAAGGACCACCGGTCCGCCGAACGTAACGCAGCGGAACGATCTGGCAGCGAGAGTCTTTGTGGCGAAGGTCAGTTTCATCGTTCAAGGTTCAAGGTCCAAGGTTCAAGGTTCAAGGTTCAAGTATTTGGAATTGAACCTTGAACCTTTGACCTTGAACCTTAATCCGGAGTGTAACTGAGCTTTTGCAAACTCTCAAATGACGTTGGAAAGATAGGGTGTTTCGGGTTTAATGTCAGTGTTTCGGCCCGGCGCAGGACGGCTGGGCGTGTTGGGATGACCACGGAGGGTCCGAAAATGCCGGCGATTGTGGAG
>CBDAFL010000255.1:0-1093 GCA_965195225.1 uncultured Thermoguttaceae bacterium | reverse complement strand
CGCTGGCTGTTGGCTCCCGCCTGTCTGGCGACGATCCTGCTGGTGATCGCAAACGCCATCAGCATCAGCGTGCGCGAACGGCGGCTGGAACTGGCGGTGTTGAAGGTGCTCGGTTTTCGGCCCTATCAGATAATGGTCCTGGTGCTGGGTGAATCGATCTTGCTTGGCGCCGGCGCGGGTCTGATCAGCGCCACGCTAAGCTACGGAGTTATCAACTGGTGGATGGGCGGAATCGCATTTCCCATCGGCTTCTTCGACCGGTTCATGGTTCCGGCCGATGCGTTCTGGTGGGGGCCGGTCGTCGGCGGATTGGCCGCGCTGCTGGGTAGCTTCATGCCCGCCTGGACGGCCAGAAGCGTAAAAGTAGCCGAAGTGTTCTCAAAGGTGGCATAATGGTACAATTAGTACGAGGGCAAACAATATGAAGCCGATTCGCCTAACCCGACACGCACAACTGCAGTGCGTCGAGCGCGGGGCGACGGAAACCGAGGTCCGCGAAGCCGTAAGATTGGGTGCGAGGGAGCCGGTCAAACTAGGCAGACTTATGTGCCGGTATAATTTCCATTACGGACGCGAGTGGCTGAGGCACCAGTACCCCATTAAGCAGGTTGCTCCCGTGATCGTGGAAAGCAAGGACGAAATAGTGGTAATCACCGTATTCACATTCTATTTCTAGCGAGAAGTGCAATGAAAATAAGCTACGACCCCGAAGTCGACGCACTTTACATCCGCTTGATTGATGGCGAGCAAGAATGCCGCACGGTCAGGCTGAACGAAGAGATCGCCCTGAACATCGGTTTCAACGAAACATTGGTGGGCATTGAGATTCTCGACGCCAAACAAGTGCTGGGAAAAGGGGAGTTGCCCCCGGTTGTGCTGGAAAACGTGCTCGTAGCCACCGGTTAACGTCAACTCCATTCATCACGCCTTTGCCATGATACTGAAGATTCTTGCCGTTGCCGTCGCGCTGATGTTGCTGCTCTGGGGGATTGGGGATATCCCGCTGAGCTACAACCTGCGCAACCTGACGGTTCGTTGGAAGACCACGCTGATGACCGCGCTGGCCTTCACCGCCGTCATCGCCCTGCTGACG
>CBDAFL010000254.1:0-35051 GCA_965195225.1 uncultured Thermoguttaceae bacterium | reverse complement strand
CTGAGCGCAGCGAAGGGCGTGGTACACGACCAAACCACGCCCTTCGCTGCGCTCAGGGTCGTGCCACCCCCAGTCGAAAGCGACAGTTCTTGATTCGCCGGTTCTAAGCGGAAAACCTCTCGCGGATGATCGAGCGGACCTCGTCGAGCCACTCGCGTCGCTGGTCGGGCGTGCTGAGGATGATCGACTCGAAGTTGCGGCGGTAGAAGTCCTCGACGCCGCAGAAATTGAACGCGCACGCCTTCCATAGATTTTCCAGCGGGTCGCCGAAGATGCGCAACTCGTCGTCGCGTGGGGTGTTCGAGGTGGTAATCACCACCGCCCGTTTTCCTTTCAGCAGCGGTTCGACGCCGCCGGGTCCGAATTGATATGCCACGCCCTGGCGGAGCACGCGGTCCATCCAGCCCTTGAGGATCGCCGGGGGCATCGCCCACCAGTTCGGATGCACCACGACGAAGCCGTCGGCAGCCGCAATCTCGCGGCAATGTTGTTCGACCACCGGATCGAGCTTTGCGTCCTTGGGAATCTCATCGTGCGGCAAAATCGGATCGAAGTTCTCGGCGTACAGGTCGTGGTAGACGACCTCATGGCCGGCCGCTTCGAGTTCCTCGATCGCCGTCGAGACGATTGCGTGGCAGAAACTACCTTGGTTCTGGTGGCCGATTAGGACGTAGACGTTCATCGGGATTCGGGGTTCGGGGTTCGGGACTGGGGGTTCGGGACTGGGGGTTCGGGACTCGGAAACTCGCATTTCTGCCCCGAACCCCGAATCCCCAGTCCCGAGCCCCCAACTTCTACTTCACATTCATATCGCAACTCACGCCGCCGGAGGCGGGTAGGTAGGCGTGGTTCACGTAGTCGGCCACCATCCGGTCGGCGCTGAACCGCCAGGCCAACGAGCTGATGGAGTTCATCATCCGTTTGACCCATTGTCGCGGCAGGCCGTCGATGTCGCGGTCGTAGTACAGCGGTATGACTTCCTCGATCAAAACGCGATACAGATCGGCGGCATCGCGGGTGTCGGTCACGCGGTCGTCTACGTGGGAGGTGCCATTTCCGATGGCGAAGCCGTTGCTGCCGTCGTAGGCCTCGGCCCACCACCCGTCGAGGATCGACAGGTTCAGTGCGCCGTTGAGCACCGCCTTCTGGCCGCTGGTGCCCGACGCCTCGAGCGGTCGTCGCGGATTGTTCAGCCAGACGTCGACGCCTTGGATCAGGTGCCGGCAGACGTTGATGTCGTAGTCCTCGACGAAGGCGATGCGCCCGGCGAATCGGGGATCGTGCCGCAGGTTGGCGATCCGCTGGATCAACTGTCTGCCGGGTTCGTCGGCGGGATGCGCCTTGCCGGCGAAAATGATCTGCATCGGCCGCTCTGGGTCGCCGACCATCGCCGCCAGCCGGTCCTCGTCGGTCAGTACCATCAAGGCGCGTTTGTAGGTGGCGAAACGTCGGCCGAAGCCGAGGGTAAGAACATTTGGATCGAGGATGTTCCGCGCGGCCTCGACCGCCTCGTCGCTTTCGCCCCGGCGGCGGCATTGCCGACTGATCCGCCGTCGCACGAAGGCCAGCAGCAGGTTTTTCAGGGCGTAATGCGTTTCCCACAACTCGCCGGGGTCGATGCCGTGGATGTCCTGCCACACGTCGGGTTCGCCCATGCGGTGCATCCAGTCGGCGGGGAAGTGGCGGTCGTAAAGTTGCTGCATCTGGCAGGCCAGCCAACTTTGGATATGCACGCCGTTGGTGATGTGGCCGATGGGGATCTCTTCCTCTACCCGCCAGGGCCAGAGATGAGCCCACATCCGTCGTGTGACGTGGCCGTGCAGGTTGCTCACCGCGTTGGCGCGGCGCGATAGCTTCAGACCCAGCACGGTCATGCAAAACGTCTCGTGTTCGTTCTGCGGCTCGACCCGTCCGAGGCCCATCAATTGCTCGGTCGATATACCCAACTCGTCGCGCAACGGACCAATATGCTCCTCGATCAGGTTGCGGTCGAAGCGGTCGTGTCCGGCGGGTACGGGCGTGTGCGTGGTGAAGACCGTGCGCTGCGCCACGTTCCGCAGCGCGACGTCGAAGTCCATCCCGTCGTCCTTCATCCGTGTGCGAATGGCCTCCAGGATGGCGAACGAACTGTGGCCTTCGTTTAGGTGATATACGCCGGGAAAGATTCCCAATGCCTTCAGCGCCCTTACGCCGCCCACCCCGGCGACCAACTCCTGGCGGATGCGGGTGCGGTTGTCGCCGCCGTAGAGCCGCGAGGTCAGCTCCCGGTCCTCGGGGCTGTTGCTCGGCACGTCGCAATCGAGCAAGTAGAGCCGCACTCGGCCCACGTTCATCAACCACACCTTGGCCAGCAGCTTGCCGGCGCGGGTGTCGATCCGCACGGTGATCGGCTTTCCGTCGGTGCCCAGGGCCGGTTCCATCGGCAGGTTCTCGACCTTCGTGTCCAGATACTGCTCGTGCTGCCAGCCGTTGATGTCCAGATGCTGCTTGAAATAGCCCTGGTCGTAGAACAATCCGATGGCCACCAAGGGTACTCCCAATCCGCTGGCGCTCTTGATGTGATCGCCGGAGAGGACGCCCAGGCCGCCGGAGTAGATGGGTATCGACTCGTGGACGCCGAACTCGAGCGAAAAATACGCCACCGGCTTCGAGCCGAGCACGCCGGCGTGGGTGCGGCCCCAGGGCGGAATCTCGCTCACATATTCCTTCAAACGCCGATAAGCCTGATTGATCCGGCTGTGGAGCACCAGTTCACCCGCCCTCATGGCGAGCCGTTCGGGCGTGAACTCGGAGAGCAGTGCGATTGGGTTATGATCGAGTTGGCGCCAGCGGATCGGATCGAGGTCGCGGAAGAGGTTGATCACCTCCGCGTGCCAGCTCCACCATAGATTCCTGGCCAAGGCCACGCACTTATCGTATTGATTGTCGGCCGTAAGTCCAAATGCCGCTATAGGTTGCGGCTGAATCGCCACGGGCTGTTCAACCTGCTTCATCATGACCTGCTGTTGAGAAAGGGTCGCAACATCTTACAAAGCGGCGCATTATAGCGGCCCTTTGCGGCCCTTGCGACCCCAGAAGTAGCCGCTCTCGGCCCTCCAAGGGGCTTTCTGGACTCTCATAACACATGGATCTGTTTTTGGGGAGCAGGTCAACATCATCCCCGGGGGCTACAAGTGGCCGTCTGAAGTTGTTAAGATATTCGTTTGCAGCGTCTGGATGCAGGTTTCAAGTATCATCTTGTCCCCGTAGCTCAATTGGATAGAGCGTCGGCCTCCGGAGCCGAAGGTTAGAGGTTCGAACCCTCTCGGGGATACTGGCAGTTTTACGGGGGTTATTGACGTTTTCCTTGCTTTCGGGTATGCTTGCCGCCGTGTAGTCTACACCCGTTTCTACACCTACAAGCCAAGCCCACAAGGAAGGACGTCATGGCAAAGCTGAAAAAAGCCCCCAAGGCGATAAAGCCCCGTCCAGACTTCCCCCTCTTTCCCCACGCGGCCGGCTACTGGGCCAAGAAGGTGAGGGGGCGGCTGATTTACTTCGGCAAGGTGGTCGACGACCCCAAGGGGCAGGCCGCACTCGTCAAGTGGTTAGATCAACGTGATGACCTACTCGCCGGCCGCACCCCGAGGGTGAAGGGCGACGGCCTGACCATCCGCGACCTTTGCAATCGGTTCCTGAGTGCCAAGAAGGACTTGCTGGACAGCGGAGAACTCGCCCCCCGAAGTTTCGCGGAGCTACACGTCACATGCAAGCGGATCGGCGACGCCTTCGGTTGGGATCGGCTGGTGACTGACTTGGTGGCCGATGATTTCGACCGGCTGCGTCGTAGCTGCGCCAAGCTGTGGGGACCACACAGACTGGCCGGCGAGGTGGGGCGAACCCGATCCCTATTCAAGTTCGGATTCGATGCCGGCCTGATCGTACAGCCCATCAGGTACGGCCCGACGTTCAGGAAGCCCTCTCGGAAGGTTCTGCGCATACACCGGGCAAAGGCCGGCCCCAAGATGCTTGAGGCGGCCGAGCTTCGTCAGGTGATCGACGCGGCGCCCGTGCCCCTCAAAGCCATGATCCTACTGGGTGTGAATTGCGGATTTGGGAATACAGACGTGGCAAGTCTGCCTCGCCGAGCCGTGGACCTGAAACACGGCTGGGTAGACTTCCCGAGGGGCAAGACAGGCATCGGCCGGCGTTGCCTCTTCTGGCCGGAAACTATCGCAGCGATCCGCGAGGCCCTTGCCAACCGGCCAATGCCACGTCTCGACAAGTTTAGCGAGCTGATATTCTTGACTCCGCGCGGCAACCCTTGGCGTGTCTCCGAACGGTCGGACAAGGAAAACGGCGACTTCCACCTGAAAACCCACGATTTCATCGGCAAAACGTTCATTGCCCTGTTGAAGGAGTTGAAGGTCCACCGGCCGGGGATCGGTTTTTACACGCTGCGCCACGTCTTTGAGACTGTGGCCGGCGGGTCTTTGGACCAAGTGAGCGTCAATTTCATCATGGGCCATGTTGACGACACGATGGCCGCAAACTACCGTGAGCGGATTGACGACGCCCGACTACTGGCCGTGGTCGAGCACGTCCATAAATGGCTTTTCGGAGAACAGGAAACGCCGTAGGATCGACATTGCCGAGAAGGCCCTCGACGGGGCCAGGCGGCCAGGCGGGTGTGCATGGTCCCCTTCGCCTTCTATGGTTCCAGCGGCTGCTGATCCGCCCCCGGCCCGCCCCCGGACTCGATTAGGCCGAGTACCGCTCGATCCACGGCCCGATCGGCGTGGAGTGGAAGATCGAGGGGGATCGTCTGGCCGTGACGATGAGGGTTCCGGCCAACGTGACCGCCGAGGTCCGTCTGCCCGCGGCCGATCCGGCGACCGTCAGCGAGAGCGGCCGGTGTGAACGGCGGGCCAAAAAGCCAGCGCCCGAAGTGGCTCGTGTATTATAGACCTCCAGGGGTGGTTTGTCTTGTGGGGCTTAGCGGCCCGCGTGGCGAGGGCCGATGCGAAGGTGAAGGCGGAAGGGGCATCGGCGAACTTCTTTTGTGGGGAAGCTCACTCAAACCTGTTGCTCACACGAACAAACCCTCTTGCTTTCGCGAATAGACGGCCCACCGGTAATAGCTGTCGGGCGACGGAAGTTCGACCGCGTGACTGTGAGCAAAAGGCCCAATGAAACGGCGGGAAAATCGGCAACGCTCCCCGGCTGTTTCCGTGAACCTACCCACAAACCTCCCAATCTACTTCCACCAATCCGCAAAGTCCTATCAAATCACGGTTTGCATGGCGGGGGAGACACTTCTCATCCGCATCCCGGTTTGTTAAGGTTAGGGTATCGTAGTACCGACCCAACGGGCCCGCTGAGGATGGGTTTGATGCCCAAGCTGGATGAGTATGTCCGGATCGCGGAAGCGGCCGAGTATCTCGGCGTTCACCGCAACACTCTCCGCAACTGGGGACGCACTGGGAAAATCCCCGAATACCGACATCCGGTGAACAACTACCGGCTTTTCAAGGTCAGTGACCTCGACAAGCTGCTCAGCGAGGCTGAGAACCCAGTGAACACGACATCACCGAAGCGAAAACCAAGATAACCTGTCCTACGCTCATGGCAGGGGAGTCGTCAGCAAAGTTAAAGAAAAATCAACATCGACACACACGGTGCGACAGAGGTAAACGAATGGACGTCTTCGACCTTCACCAACATGTCGTTGATGATTACGCAGCGTACACCAAGAGCTTCATTCGGATTTCCGATGAACGTATCTCGGCAACGGTTCATCAAGAAATCTCGGAGGGACTGCTCTGGCCTGAGCCGCTGTTGCAGCTCAATCCGTCTTTCGCTCCGGGCAAGCGAATCGACGAGCTGGTCGCCGAAGGCGTGCTGCATGAAGATTGCGGCCGCATCTTTCGCATCAAGAAGAACGACAACGACGTGGGCCGCGAGCTGCGGCTGCACATCCATCAAGAGCAGGCTATCCGCATTGCAGCGGCAAATGAGCCGTATGTGCTGACGACGGGCACCGGGTCCGGGAAGAGTCTGGCGTACATTGTTCCCGCCGTAGACCATGTTCTTCGCACGGGCAGTGGGTCAGGCATCAAAGCCATCGTCGTCTATCCGATGAATGCGTTGGCCAACAGCCAACGTGAAGAACTCGACAAGTTTCTTACCCGGGGCTTCGGGGACAGAGAACAACTGGCCACCTTTGCTCGGTACACGGGACAGGAGAACGAGCAGGAACGCGAGCAAATCCTCCAGCATCCGCCGGACATCCTGCTCACGAACTACGTGATGCTGGAGTTGATTCTGACTCGCATCGAAGAGCGACGGCTTGTCGAGCACGCGGGGAACCTGCGGTTCTTGGTGTTCGACGAGCTGCACACGTATCGCGGTCGCCAGGGTGCCGACGTGGCGATGCTGGTCCGACGGTGCCGCGAAGCGTTTCAGAGCAAATCGCTTCACTGCGTCGGCACGTCGGCGACGATGGCATCCACAGGCGACTCGCTGGAACAAGTACGAGTCGTCGCTGACGTGGTATCTCAGGTCTTTGGTGAAGAGATTCCCCAGCAGAACGTCATTGGTGAGACGCTCCGCCGTACCACCAGAGAATACGATTTTGCAAACCCGACGGTACTTGAGAAGCTAAGGGCCTGCATTGAGTCCGACGCGAAACTAACTGGTGAATACGACGCCTTTCGAGAAATACCGCTCGCGTCGTGGATAGAAGAGACATTTGGACTCAAGAGAGAAGAAGGAACCGGTCGACTCGTCCGCCAAACACCGCAGCCGCTCAAAGGCAAAGACGGTGCTGCCGCCAAACTGGCAACGCTCACCGGATGCAATAGCGGGCGGTGTGAAGCGGCAATCCAACGATACTTGTACGCCGGTAGCGAGAGCAAGGACCCGGAGACGGAGTTCCCACTATTCGCGTTCCGGTTGCATCAGTTTATTACCAGAGGCGACACGGTTTGGGCTTCGCTGGAAGAGGAAGACAAACGTGTTGTCACGCTTCGAGGGCAGCAATACGTTCCCGGCGACCGCAACAAGATTCTTCTCCCTTTGGTGTTTTGCCGTCATTGTGGGCATCCGTACTATCGGGTTGACCGTCCAAGTCATGGTCAGCCGGGGCCCGTGCTGCCCCGCGAAGAGTTTTCGCGGACAGTGAGCGACAATGTCGAGTCGGGATACCTTTATGTCTCTTCCGCGAATCCCTGGCCTGAAGAGGCAGACGAATGGGTGGGTCGAGTTCCAGAAGATTGGATTGAGATTCGGCGAGGCGGACCGGCAATCAAACGAAACAAGCCTGTGCCCGAGTTGATGATGCTTGGAACAAACGGCGAGATTGACCCGGATGGGTTGCAGGTCGCGTTTGTGAAGGCTCCCTTCAAGTTCTGCCTCAATCCGGATTGCCGGGTCGCCTACAACGCTCGCCAAAGCTCCGACGTGGGCAAGCTCTCAACCATCGGCGTTGATGGTCGTAGCACGGCTACGACGATTCTGGCACTCTCGACGATTCTCAAACTTCGCGTCGATGAGTCACTCGAACCAGACGCAAAAAAGCTGCTGAGTTTTACGGACAACCGGCAAGACGCCTCATTGCAGGCGGGTCACTTCAACGATTTTGTCGAAGTGGGGCTGATTCGGTCAGGGCTGTATCGAGCGATGGTTCGGCTGGGGGAGGAGGGTCTTCGCTACGATGAACTGGTTCATCACGTCGAACGAGCCCTGAACCTGCCTTACTACCTGTTCGCGAACGACCCGGAGTTACGCGGTCCCGCACTGGAAGAAACAAGGCGTGCCCTGCGGTCGGTATTGGCCTACTACTTGTACCGAGACCTGGAGCGAGGTTGGCGAGTTACGTCGCCGAATCTTGAGCAATGCGGGCTGCTCGAATTCGAGTACATGGCCATTGATGACGTTGTGAACGACCGGGCAGTATGGGAAGAGAAGAATGCCCACGCTGCACTCGTTGCGGCTACGCCCGAGCAGCGGAAGCATGTCATCCGCATCTTGCTCGACCATTTGCGACGAAGCCTGGCCGTCAAAGAGGATTCGCTCAATCTTAATTATCAGGAACGTATCAGCGACCAGAGTCGGCAACGTCTTCGCGAGCCTTGGTTGATTGAAGACGCACGGGACATGATCCGTGCAGGTGTTGCCTGGCCGCGTACCAGGATGGACCAAGAGAGGCAGGAAGATGTTTGTATCTCGGCTCGGAGCAACTTCGGGCAATTCTTGCGGCGTCCCGGTATCCTGCCGGATTTAGGCGAGCCGCTGTCGCTGGAAGACACCGGCGAAATCATTCTCAGCCTGTTTCGTTGCCTCAAGCCGTGGGGCCTAGTGGAAGAAGTCCGCTCTCCGCGAGACGGCAGCCAAGTGTCCGGCTACCAGGTACCTTCATCCGTAATGCTCTGGAAAGCGGGCGATGGTTCGCGGCCGATGTTTGACCCGCTTCGCATCACGCATGCAAGCGAAACAGAAGTCGAGGGGAATCATTACTTCATTGAATTGTACAAAGGGTTTGCCGACCTTGGTTCCGGCCTGGAAGGACGCGAGCACACGGCTCAAGTGCAGTCCGATGTTCGCCAAGAGCGAGAGAAAGAGTTTCGCAGTGCGGAGCTGCCGATTCTGTTCTGTTCCCCGACGATGGAGTTGGGCGTCGATATCGCTCAACTCAATGTCGTCAACATGCGAAACGTCCCGCCTACTCCCGCGAACTACGCCCAGCGGAGTGGACGAGCCGGTCGTGGCGGGCAACCGGCACTCGTCTACACGTACTGCTCCGGGTTCAGCCCCCACGACAAATACTACTTTCGCTACCCGGAACGCATGGTTGCCGGTGCCGTGACGGCTCCCCGATTGGACCTGTTGAATCGCGACCTGGTCGAGGCTCACATACACGCGATTTGGTTGTCCGAGGCCAAGCTCAATCTAGGTTCCACACTTGCCAAAATCCTCGTCGTGACCGAAGAGGACCTTTCCTTGCCGCTCAACGAGCGAACGCAAGAGGTTCTGGCGGACGCGAGTGCGAAACTTCGGGCACAGCAGCGGGCACAACGCCTCTTGCAGAGCATCGGCCCCGAACTTCAGGAAGCACCCTGGTATCGTGACGACTGGCTCGACGACGTTCTGACGCGACTGCCACAGCGGTTCGACGAGGCGTGCAATCGGTGGCGAAGCCTCTATCGTGCTGCGGTGCAACAACGTCAGCATCAGAACCAAATCATCGGTGACCACTCAAGGCAGCCGATAGACCGGGACCGTGCCAAGCGACTGCGAGCCCAAGCGGAAAGCCAGATTAACCTGCTTACCAATCCGCAGAATGCGTTCGAGGGCGACTTCTACAGTTACCGTTACTTCGCCAGCGAAGGATTCTTGCCCGGATACAACTTCCCGCGACTGCCTTTGTCGGCGTTCATTCCGGCCCGACGCGGCCGCCGGGGCAAAGATGAGTTCCTGTCGCGACCGCGTTTCCTGGCGATTTCAGAATATGGGCCGCGTGCCGTCATTTACCACGAAGGCTCGCGATACCGCATCAACAAGGTGAACCTGGCGTTCGACGAAGACTCCCAGGAACTTACCCAGTACATCATGAAGTTGTGCTCGGTGTGCGGATACGGGCATTTCGTCGAGAGCGGTCCCGGCGTAGACAACTGTGAGAACTGCGGGCGTGCTCTGGAGCCGACCGATGAAATCCGCGAGATGGTTCGGCTGCAAAACGTCACCGCCAAACGAGTCGACCGCATCACTTCCGACGAAGAAGAACGGCAACGCATCGGTTACGAGATTCGCAGCACGTTCCGCTTCTCGACTGTCAACGGTGAACCCGATTTCCGCAAAGCCGAGGTGATAATCGGCGACCGACGCGTGGCCGTCATGCGTTACGGCGATGCGGCTACGATCTGGCGAATCAATATCGGTTGGCGGAAGCGGCGGCACGCGAACGAGCACGGCTTCCTGCTCGATGTCGAGCGTGGCATTTGGGCCACCAACAGGGATGTCGAGGACAGCGACCGCGAAGACCCTCTGAATCAAGCCCGCATCAAGCGAGTCGTGCCCTACGTGCAGGACAGCCGGAACGCCTTGACATTCGAGTTGGAAGGTACCCAAGACGTTCAAGTCATGGCGACGCTGCAAGCCGCTCTCAAACAGGGTATCCAGCAGGTTTACCAACTGGAACCAAACGAACTCGCGGTCGACCCGCTGCCGAGCGTCGACGAACGCCGTATTCTCTTCTTCTATGAGGCGTCCGAGGGCGGTGCAGGCGTTCTGCGGCAAGTCGCCGAAGAACCGAATGCGATTGCAGAAATTGCGAAGGCCGCCCTGGTGATTTGCCACTTCAACCCGGAGACCGGCGAAGACGAGGGAGGCGGCTACTGCGAAGCGGCTTGTTACGACTGTCTGCTGGAGTACAGCAACCAGCCGGACCATCGAAACATTGACCGGCAGGTTATCGTCAAGCTGCTAATGGACTTGAGCCAGGCCGTCACAGAGATTTCTGGTTCACGTCGGACACGGGTGGACCATCTCGACGAACTGATGCGTGCCTGCGACTCGCAACTTGAGCGTCGATGGCTCCAGCAAGTTCACCAGTCGCAGCTTCGGCTTCCGAGCAATGCACAGTATCTCATCTCGGCCTGCTCGACGCGTCCCGACTTCTACTACAACGGGGTCAACACGGTCGTCTACATCGACGGTCCCATCCATGACGAGCCAGACCAAAAGGCCGAGGACGAGGAAATCACTCAGCGACTCATCGGTGCGGGCTATCTGGTCATCCGCTTTCATCATGCAGCCGACTGGAACACCATCTTCGACCAATACGGCGATGTTTTCGGCCAAAGGAAGGGAGTCTGATGCCAGCTACATTTCCACCGGGAGCACTTGTCAAAGCACGCGGGCGAGAGTGGGTCGTTCTCCCTGATTCGACGGACGACGTGCTGATGGTCCGACCCATCGGCGGGTTGGATGACGAAGTGGTCGGCATCTGCAAGACCATCGAGCCGGTGACCTCCGCCAGCTTCTCGCTTCCCAACTGGCAGAATCCCGGCGATTTCAATTCGTGCCGGTTGCTTCGCGACGCGGCACGTCTTTCGACACGGTCCGCAGCAGGCCCGTTTCGCAGCTTCGGCAAGATTGCCGTTGACCCGCGGCCGTACCAACTCGTTCCGCTACTGATGGCGATGCGGCTTGACCCGGTGCGCCTGTTGATTGCCGACGACGTGGGCATCGGCAAAACGATCGAAGCCTGCCTCATCGCCAAGGAGCTTTTGGAACGGGGCGAAGTCACTCGCCTGGCAGTGCTCTGCCCGCCGCATCTGGCCGAGCAGTGGCAGAAGGAAATGGCCGAGAAGTTCCACATCGACGCCGAGTTGGTCCTCAGTTCGACCGTGCAGCGGCTCGAACGGGGGCTTCAACCGGGCGAATCCATCTACCAGCGATATCGCCATATCATCGTCTCGACCGATTTCATCAAGTCGCACCGCCGTCGCGATGATTTTATTCGTGAGTGTCCGGAGTTGGTCATCGTCGACGAAGCCCACACCTGCACGTTGGCCGGTAAGGTCGGTCAGGCACGCCAGGAACGATTTGAACTCATTAAGGCCATCTCTGGTTCAGAAGACCGTAATCTAGTTCTCGTGACGGCAACGCCGCACAGCGGCAATGAAGAAGCTTTCAGGTCATTGCTGTCGCTCATCGACCTGAAGTTCGGAGACCTGCCTCGTGATTTAGAGTTGGATTCGCGGTCATCCGTACGTGTCGAGTTGGCGAAACATCTGGTCCAGCGGCTTCGCGGCAATGTCATCAAGATGGACAAGGACTTGCAGACGGAAACGACGTTTCCCGACCGCGAAGACGCCGAAGATAGCTACAATCTCAGTGAGCCATACAAAAAGCTCTTTCGCAAGGTGCTAGAGTTCGCCAGCGAACTGGTGAGCGACGAGTCGGGTAACAAACGAAACCGCCGCGTTCGCTGGTGGTCGGCCCTGGCCCTGCTGCGAGCGATGGCGTCCAGTCCGGCCGCCGCTGCGGCCACGCTTCGCAATCGTGCTGCGACTGCCGATGCGGAGGACGATGCGGATGTCGAAGAGCTGGGGCGGCGAGCCGTCCTCGACCAAGAAGAACTCGAAATCACGGAAGTCTTCGACATGACGCCGGGCGGCAATCCGTCCGACGAAGAGAACGACCAAGTGAGCGAACGGCTCAAGCGGCTGGCCCGCGAGGCTGAGAAACTGTCGGGCAAACCAGACGAAAAGCTTCAGAAGGCAATCAAGCTCATCAAAGCGGTCGTCAAGGACGGCTACAACCCAATCATCTTCTGTCGCTTCATTGACACGGCCGAGTATGTCGCCTCGCATCTCCGTGACGCATTGAAGAACGTCGAAGTCGCGGCGGTGACTGGTACGCTGCCGCCGAAGGAACGCGAAGGCCGGATTGAAGAACTCGGCAAACACGAACGGCGAGTCCTCGTTTGCACCGACTGCCTCAGCGAAGGCGTCAACCTCCAGACGTTGTTCGACGCGGTGATTCACTACGACTTGTCGTGGAATCCGACTCGGCACGAGCAACGCGAAGGCCGCGTCGATCGCTTCGGCCAGCCAAGGGACAAGGTCCGCGTCCTGACCTACTTTGGTGTCGACAACCAAATCGACGGGGTCGTGCTCGACGTTTTGCTCCGCAAGCACAAAAAGATTAAGAGCGACCTCGGCATCTCGGTCGCCGTGCCGGGCAGTAGCGAAGACGTCATCAAAGCACTGTTCGAGGGCATGGAGCTTCGCGGCGGGGCTGAGAGCAGCCAGCAGATGTTCCTGCCCGGTCTCGACCCGATTCGGAACGAATTGCACGCGAGTTGGGAAGACGCTCGCGAGAAGGAAGCCCGCTCACGTTCGCGTTTCGCCCAGCACGCCATCAAGATCGAAGAAGTCAAGACGGAACTCGACGCCATCCGTGAAGCCATCGGTGCAGGCCCCACGGTCAACCGCTTCGTTCAAGACGTGTTGCATCTCGCCGGGGTGCCCATCTCGGCAAGGCCGAAGGACACCATCGAAGTGGCCATCTCGAATGAGACGGCCCGTGCTCTTCGCCATGCCATTGGTCGAGACAAGCCGTTCCTGGGACGATTCAACCTGCCAGTTGATGAAGGCGTCATCTATTTGAGCCGAACGCACCCGATTGCCGAAGGGCTCGCCTCTTACACGCTCGATACGGCCTTGGACGAGGTCCAGGCAGAAGGCGAACGAGTCGTCGCTCGGCGTTGCGGCGTAACAAAGACCAAGGGCGTTGCCGAAAAGACATCGCTGCTGGTGGTTCGCCTGCGATACCACCTCAAGGTCCGGCGGCGTAGCGGTTCCGACGCTCCGCTCTTGGCTGAAGAGGTACTAACGCTCGCGTTCACCGGCTCGCAGGCTGACCCACAATGGCTCGATGAAGCGGACTCGAAGAATCTGCTCGATATCGTTCCCAGCGGCAATCTGCCTGTGTCACTGGTAACCCAGCAATTGCAGCACTTTATCGGCAGCGTCGACACGCTACGACCGAAGCTCGATGAAGTCGCCAAGACGAGAGCCGAAGCACTCAAAGATGCCCACACGCGAATCCGGCAGTCCGCCAAGATGACCGGCACGATTGCAGTCACGCCGGTCGACGAAGTTGACATCCTCGGCTGTTTCATCCTGTTACCCGACGAAGACTGATTCGAGAAAGATTCGTCACCATGGCGAAACGCAGTCAACAATTCCAGACGATTCGCACGGAGGGGGCCATTCTTCCGCCGGACATTCTGCGTCGTATCGCGTCGCTCAAAGTCGAAGGGGCGACTCCCGATGCGTACCACCTTTCGCCGGGCAGCAAGCTCAACGAGGCCATCAGTCAGTCGTGGACTTCGCTGTTGAACCACTGGCGAGCGTTCCAGGAGGCCCTTGCGAACCTTCCGGAGAGCGACGAGACCGCCACCGCCGTCACTAACGAACGCTGGCTCCTGCCGCTGTTTAAGGAACTGGATTTCGGGCGGCTGGTGACGGGCAAGTCGCCCGAGATCGACGAGCGGGTCTACCCCATCGAGCGGTTCTACAATCACACGCCCATTCATCTCATTGGGTGCAGGCTGCCGCTCGACTGTCGCACGAAGGGGGCACGTGGAGCGGCCACGGCAAGCCCGCACTCGATGGTGCAAGAGTTCCTCAATCGCAGCGACGAGCACCTGTGGGCGTTTCTCAGCAACGGCCTGCAACTTCGGATACTACGAGACAACGTGTCGCTGTCCCGGCAAGCCTTCGTCGAGTTCGACCTCGAAGCGATGATGGACGGCGAGGTCTATGCCGACTTCGCCCTCTTGTGGCTGCTGTGCCATCAATCGCGTATTGAATCGGACAAGGCCGTCGATTGCTGGCTGGAAAAATGGAGCCATCTCGCCCGCGACCAGGGTACACGGGTGTTGAACGACCTGCGGGTTGGTGTCGCCAAATCCATCGAAGCTCTTGGCCGGGGCTTCATCGGTCATCCCCGCAACGACCGCCTACGGGAAAAGCTCCGCACCGGGTCGCTCTCGACCGACGAGTTCTATCGGCAGTTGCTCCGCACCGTCTATCGATTGCTGTTCCTCTTTGTGGCCGAAGACCGCGAGCTGCTCCATCCGCCAGATTCAGCGGCAGAAGCCTGCAACCTGTACGATACGCACTACTCAACGCGTCGGCTGCGAGAATTGGCTCACAAGATTCGCGGCTCGAAACATGCGGACCTCTGGCACTCGCTTTCTCTGGTCTTCGATGCCCTAAGCCGCAACGAAGGCTGTCCTGAGCTTGGTCTTTGCGGTCTGGGGTCATTTCTCTGGCGGTCCTCCAGCACAAGCGACTTGCTCGGCCCAGGGCAGCAGGCGAGCAAGCCTGAAGAAGACGGAGGGTCCGACCCGGTTCTCATCACGAACGACGACCTGCTCCAGTCCATTCGGGCACTGGCCTATGTCGAGCAAGACAACGTGCTCCGCATCGTCGACTACCGGAATCTCGGTTCGGAGGAACTCGGCTCTGTCTATGAATCACTGCTCGAACTGAATCCCGTGATGAACGTCGCGGCTCAGTCGTTCGACTTGTCTGTCGCTGCGGGCAACGAGCGAAAGACGTCCGGTTCTTACTACACGCATGAACTTATTGTCCAAGCGTTGCTAGACCGGTCTTTGGAACCTCTTGTTCTGGAAAGGACCCGAGGCAAGAAGAGCGAAGACGCGGGGCGGGCAATTCTCGATCTCAAGATTTGCGACCCGGCTACCGGTAGCGGCCATTTTCTGATTGCCGTCGCCCATCGTCTCGCCCGACATCTCGCCCGCGTGCGAACCGGCGAAACCGAGCCCAGCCCCGAAGACTATCAGCATGCACTTCGCGACGTGATTGGCCACTGCATCTACGGCGTTGACATCAACCCGATGGCCGTTGAATTGTGCAAGGTGAGCCTCTGGATGGAGGCAATGGAGCCCGGCAAGCCGCTCACGTTTCTTGACCACCACATCCAATGTGGCAATAGCGTGGTTGGAGCGACTCCAGCACTGCTGAAGGCGGGGATTCCAAACGAGGCGTTCAAAGGAATTGAAGGGGATGATGCGGCTGTCTGCACCGAGTTTCGTGGCCAGAACCGCGACGAACGACGCGGGCAGATGCGACTCGATTTCGAGTCCGAAACGTTTCCCTGGGAGCGGCTCGGTACCCTCGCAACCGGGCTGGCCCAATTGGAGACTGAGGATGACGACTCTTTTGAGGCAGTTGAGAATAAGGAGCAGCGGTACGAGAGAATCGTTTCCTCTACCGACTACCTCTTTGGTCGTTTCCTCGCAGACGTTTACTGTGCGGCTTTTTTTTGGCTTAAGACCATGGATCTGCCCTATCCAATCACCGAAGAGGTTTTCCGCAGCATTGAGAAGAATCCACACAGCGTCCTTCCTTGGATGCGAGAGGAAATCCAAAGGCTCGCCCGACGATATCAGTTCTTTCATTGGCATCTGAGTTTTCCGGGTGTCTTTCGTGTGCCCGCAGCAGGGGAAACACCGGAGAACGCACAGCACGGCTGGAGTGGTGGGTTCGACCCAATGTTGGGTAATCCGCCCTGGGATACGCTAAGCCCGGACGCCAAAGAGTTCTTTGCGGCTTACGACGAACAAGTGCGATTCCAGGACCGAGCGGGTCAAGCCGCCATCATTGGGTCGCTCCTGGAGAACGAGGATATCGCCCAGCGATGGGCGGCTTACCGGCGTAGGCTCTATGCAGAGGTGCTCTTCTTTAAGAACAGCGGGCGGTTTCGCCTGTATGCTCCCGGCAATTTGGGAAAGGGTGACTTCAATATCTTCCGAATGTTTGCCGAGCTATCGCTCGACTTCACGGCACCGGCTGGATTCGCAAGTCAGATTATTCCCGACGGGCTCTACGGCGGGGCTAACTGTATGGCCATTCGACGTGAACTTTACGAGCATTTTGAACTGTCTGACATCTGGGGCTTCGAGAACACCCGCGAAGTGTGGTTCAAAGGAATCGACAGTAGAACAAAGTTCTGCATGTACGCTGCGAGGGCTGGCGGTTCGACTGATGAGTTCTCGGCCGCGTTCGGGATTCGTAGCGAAGAGCGACTTGCGGATGTTCGTGCTGGCGACCGATTACGCCTCCCCGTTTCTTTGGTCCGAGAGTTCTCACCTGATGCTCTGGCGGTCACCGAGGTTGCCAATCAGCAGGAGGTCGATATTGCCCGGAAGATGTACTCCGCATGGCCGAAGTTCGGCGATGAGAATGCCAGTGGGCCAAAACGGGTTTACATGCGGGAGCTAGACATGGGTAACGACCGCGATGTGTTCTGCGAAGACCCCAATGGTATTCCTCTCTACGAAGGTCGCATGGTATGGCAATTCGACCATCGTGCCAAAGGCTACAGGTCCGGGCGAGGACGCAGAGCGGTATGGGAGGATTTGCCGTTCGATTCTCTCACGAAGTCAATTCAACCGCAGTGGAGAGTCCTCCCCGAGGACGTCCCGGAGAAGTGCTCCGAGCGAATGCAACGATTCCGCATAGGATTCTGCGATGTCTCCAGTCCGACAAACGAACGGAGCTTAGTCGCCGCAATTGTGCCACCGGCTACTCTTTCAGGACACAAAGTTCCCACGATCCTGTTCGAGCCATACGAAGCACATACGAGCCTACTGTGGCTGGCTGTGGCAAATTCGTTCGCAATGGACTTCATAATCCGCCAAAAGGTTGGGTTGACGATGTCGTACACGTTACTGGATAGCATGCCGTTCCCGCGACTTCCGAAAGAGCACGCAATTGCACGACCGATTGTCGAAAGGGCACTCCGTCTTACCTGCACTGGTACGGAGATGGTTCCGTTCTGGAACGAAATGGCCGAGGAAGGCTGGTGTGAGCCGTTCGAGTCTCCGGACGATGTGCCAGGCACGACCGACGAGACCGAGCGGCTTCAGTTACGGGCCGAACTCGATGTGCTGGTGGCTCGCGAGCTTTATGGCCTCACCCGAGATGAGATGGAATACATCCTCGGCACGTTCCCAACGGCTGAAAGATACGAGGTTGCGAAGTACGGTGAGTTCCGCTTGAAGCGGTTGATTTTAGAACTGTACGAAACGCTGGAAGTAAAAGCAGAATCGGCGACGGCCGCAGACCGACACAAGCGTGAGGAATAGCGAAACTCGGATCATTCGCACTGAGCCAGGTACAGCAATATGAAAATCGAAACGATTCTTGACCAGATTGATCTTGGCTCAATGGCTCTCCCAGAATTCCAGCGTGGCTACGTCTGGAATCGTGACCAGGTCCGCGGCCTCATGTACTCACTTTACCGCAAGCACCCCGTTGGCAGCCTGCTTGTGTGGGTGACCAAGACCGAGACGGCCGACGCCCGAGGCGACCAAGAACTCACCCCAGGCACGGTGAAACTGCTCCTGGACGGACAGCAGCGAATCACGTCGCTCTATGGAATCCAACGCGGCATACCGCCCAAATTCTTCGATGGCAACGCCCAAGCCTTTACGGGACTCTACTTCAATCTTCAGGAAGAGACGTTCGAGTTCTATTCGCCTGCAAAAATGAAGGATGACCCCCGTTGGCTGAGCGTTACCAAGATCATGCACGACGGGGTGGGAGAAACCATGCAGCACCTCCTGCAAGTTCCGGAATTCAAGCCCGATATCCCCATGTATCTGGATCGAATCAATGCCATTGGAAATATCAAAGCAGTTGATCTTCACATGGAGGAGGTCACCGGCGAGGACAAAACGGTTGACGTTGTGGTCGACATCTTCAATCGTGTCAACAGTGGCGGTACGAAGCTGTCGAAAGGTGACCTGACGCTCGCCAAGATTTGTGCCGAGTGGCCGGAGGCCCGCGACGAGATGAAGAAGCGTATCACGAAATGGCAAAAGGCGGGCTACCAGTTTAAACTCGACTGGCTCCTGCGGAACATCAATGCTGTGGTGACTGGTGAATCACTCTTCACAGCGATGAAGAACGTCGATGCGGCGACGTTTCGCGATGGCCTTGAGACGACCGAGAAAGCCATCGACAGAATTCTGAATCTCATTGCAGGCCGCCTGGGGCTCGACCACGACCGGGTTCTTGGCAGCCGCTACGCGATTCCCCTAATGAGCCGCTATTTGGTTCAACGAGGTGGCAAGTTGCCCGACCAGACGGAACGAGACCGTTTGCTGTTCTGGTACGTCCACGCCATGCTCTGGGGCCGATACTCCAGCTCGACCGAGAGCAAGTTGAATACCGACTTGGAAGCGATTGAAGACGCTTCCGCAGCGGAACCCGGTCAGGCCCTGACTCGGGTCACCGAGATCCTTCGACAAGAGCGGGCAAATCTGAAACTGAATGAAAGCGACTTTGGCGGGTCCACTAAGGGGAACCGCTTCTACCCGCTGCTTTACATGATGACCAGGGTGCTCCACGCTCGCGACTGGGGAACAGGCGACGAACTGACCAACCACCTGTTGGGGCACCTCATGCGACTGGAAGTCCACCACATTTTCCCGAAAGCATTGCTTTACGAGCAAGGCTACACCAAGAAACAAGTCAACGCCATTGCCAACTTCACGTTTCTCACGCAAGAGACAAACCTCGAAGTCTCGAAGAGGAGCCCCGCCCTATACATCCCGGAATACGAAGAACGCACGCCAGGTTCCATCGCAAGCCACTGGATTCCGATGGACCCGGATCTCTGGAAGCCGGAGAACTACTTGGAGTTCCTCGAAGAACGCCGCAAGCTTCTGGCCAACGCCGCCAACGACTTTCTCGACCGCCTATCGGCTGGGAGCATTCCCGTCGTCGTGTCGGCCGAGGAAGCTGACTTCGTCGAGCGTGCTGCCGCCTACGTTCCCGGCGGTATTGATGGTGATGAAGAGGAAGCCCGCCTGGTCCGCTGCAATGACTGGGTAACAAGACGCGGACTTCCCGCCGGTGAATTGTCGTATGAGCTAGTTGATGGCGAGTCCGGTGACGTCGTGGCAATTCTCGATCTCGCCTGGCCAGACGGTTTGCAGGAGGGGCTTAGCCAGCCTGTCGCCGTGCTGATAGGCGAGGGGGAAGAAGTCGAAGAGGCCGCAAGTCAGGCCGGGTTCCGCTTCTTCTCGTCGATGAGTTCGTTTCGACGATATGTCAAGGAGGAGATCCTGGCGGGAGCTGAACTGGAGGTTGTCGAAGGATGAAGGACTCGGATGCCAGCGTTCCTGCCAAGTACAAGAGGCGTCCAGGGCCATTTGGGCCTGCATGGGCGTTGCTGCCGAAAGGTCAGCAGCCGCTCGTTCTCGATGGAGCGACGCCGGCGAGCGAGGCATTAGAACGGCTGGTTGACACGGGCTTCTCTCAAGTCCCAGTGAAAGACAAGACCGGGGGAATCATCGGTGTCTTCAGTTGGATATCGTTTGGCAAGCGGGTGACCGACCTGCACGCGACGACTATCAAGCCCACGGAGCTGCCGATTCGCGAGGCGATGGAACCGGCCCGGTTCATCGACCCGGAGGTCTACATCGACACCGAGACCGACTGGGGCGACATCGACCACGTCCTGGTCGGCACCAACGACCACCTGCTCGGCATCCTCTGCATCGCCGACGTGTTCGGGCGGCTGAACGACTTTGCCGAAGCGTTCGTCCTGCTCTACGAAATCGAGCACGAAATCCGCGACCTAATTCACGACGTGTACGATAACGATGAACTGGCCGAAGTCCTCGACACAATGATGGCTTCCGCCAACCGTCCGGCTGCAGAGGTTGTCGAGGAACTGAAACAGGTCATCGAGGAGCGAGGGACCATCCCGGCCGTCGGGAAGGCCATCCGGCTGCTCCGCTCTGGGGGCTCCGGGCGTCTGGAGTCGTTGGAAGATTTCACCTTCGCCCAATACCGCACGCTCATTTGCTCCGAAGCGAATTGGCCAAGGTTCGAGCCGGTGTTCGACACGATGCGAGAGCTGCTGAACGCCGATTTGGGCGAAGTGAACGAACTGAGAAACATCGTCTTCCACTTCCGCCGCGGCATCACGCCCAAAGATACCGACCGCCTCCGCCGCTTCCGCGACCGCCTGCGGTATGACCGGGAACTGTTCACGAAGGAACATGTAAACGCCGGTTGACAAGTGTGGCGCGGTGCGGGGCCTGTGTAACGGTCGAAAAATGTGTCGCTGTTGACTGGTGCTACTTTGTGCTCAAGCGCATTGGCACGCCTTCTTCACAACCCTTCTGGCTCAATTGATAGACCCGCACTCGGCCTTCTTTATCGCCGCGAGTACCGTGCGCCGGATGAAAAAACGGCTGCCTGGTATGGGGACAGCGTACTTCCACCAACCGCGATTCTTCGCTTCTTCTTCAAGCCATTCCACGATCTCATCAAGATGCTCTCGGCAGCTCGCGGGGCCCCAGGTGTTCATCTGCGCAATCCGCGAGCGGCACTGACAGTCTGCGGTGGGACTTTCACCAACCCAGCGCAGGATGGCATCGTGCAGATAGTCGCCTGGACCACGAACGGGCGGAACTGCCGGTCCCACGGATGATGCAGGCTCAGGCGGGGCCGGTCTGGGTTTCTCGGGGTCGGCGTCACATTGCCGCACGGGCAGGTAGCCTTCACCCATCGACGGTTCCAGCAGTTCTTGCCAACCCGGTTACGGCACGGTAAGAATACTTTTGTGTAGGAAAGCGACGGGCAAGACCTGCCGTCATGATTTGCCTACTTCTGGACGAAGGACTGATGAAGAAATGATCCACATGAGACGTGTTTCTTCTGTTTTTCTCGCTCTACTGGTTCTTTCGCTCCCTGGCTGTGGCATTTGAGAAGCCAAAACGCCGGGTCAGGTCCAGAGCCTCCCACCTATCGACGCCTACTTCTCGCCCAAGGGCGGCTGCACCACAGCCGTCGTAAAGGAAATCAACGCCGCCAAAAAGATAATCCTTGTCCAAGCCTACAGTTTCACGTCGGCGCCAATCGCAAAGGCCCTGGTCGAAGCCCACAAGCGGCGCGTTGACGTGAGGGTGATTCTCGACAAGGGCCAACGGACTGCAAAGTATTCATCCGCCGACTTCTTGCACAACATGGGTATCCCCACGTTCATCGACGCCAAGCACGCGATAGCCCATAACAAGATCATGGTGATCGACGGGCAGGTTGTGATTACCGGCAGTTTCAACTTCACAAAGGCGGCGGAAGAGCGCAACGCCGAAAACCTGCTGGTCATTCGGGACAAGACGGTCGCCGACAAGTACATCGCCAATTGGAAAGCCCACGCCGAGCATTCGGAGCCGTATAAAGGCAAGGACAAGGGCTACTCAGAAACGGCCCGCCCAGCCCAGCAGAGCGATCCCGCCCCCGCTGCAACCAACGCGACGGAAGGCTATCTGGCCTCAAAGAACTCACAGGTCTTCCACCGTGCAGGCTGCAAATCGGCGGCGAAGATTTCGGAGAAAAACTTGGTCAAGTATGCCACCAGGGACGAGGCGATCAAGGCGGGGAAGAAACCGCAACTGGTGGCTACCGCTCCAAATCAGGTCTGGTCATGGGACATCACCAAGCTGCTGGGACCGGCGAAGTGGACCTACTTCCACCTGTATGTGATCCTCGACATCTTCAGCCGCTACGTGGTGGGCTGGATGCTGGCCAGCCGCGAAAGCGAACATCTGGCCGAGCGGCTGATCCGCGAAACGGTCGTCAAGCAGGGCGTCGCCCGCGACCGATTGACACTTCACAGCGATCGCGGACCGTCGATGCGTTCGCGGACCGTGGCTCAACTTCTGGCCACGCTGGGGATCACCAAGTCTCACAGCCGGCCGCACGTCTCCGACGACAACCCGTTCTCGGAGAGCCAGTTCAAGACGCTGAAGTACCGGCCGGAGTTCCCCGATCGTTTCGCCGGCATCGAGGACGGCCTGGAGTTCTGCGGCAAGTTCTTCCACTGGCAGAACCACGAGCATCACCACTGGGGCCTGGGCCTGCTGACGCCAGCGGTAGTCCACTTCGGACGGGCTGAAACGGTGCTGGCTGCCCGGCAGGCGGTGCTGACCGCGGCTCATATCACCCATCCCGAACGATTTGTCCGGCACCCGCCGCGACCGCTTAGGCTGCCCAGCGAGGTCTGGATCAACCCTCCGGCCGATGGGCCGGAACCCCGTATGTTACAACTACCGCGCAACACTAATTTCGTACCACAGTTGTCTCAAACCCATTGACACGTTCCGCACGGCGATATGGGTTCCATCTACAAGGAAGCCCGAGCCTTGGCCGGTGACATGAAGAAAATCGAAGGCCGTTTTCGGTTCAAGCCCGCACTAACGACCGAGAACATCGAGTTGGTCCTGGAAGACCGATTTGTTCCGAAAGAAACTCGCCGGCGAAAAGGAACTCAAGGCCCTCTACACCAAGCGAGGCGGTTGTGCCGAAGGGTGGTGAGAAATGCGGGCTAAGACACCCATTACAGTCGGACAAAAAATGTTGTTTTTTATCTTACGGCTGTTTGCAAATATCACGTAAAGATATATAATACCGTTTGTTGGTTAATTTACATCTTCAAGGTGTTATGTAATCACTATGGGGGGTGGTATCGTGAACCCGCTAAATCGTCAAAAAGCAATTGTGGAACATCTTGATGTCGTCGGGGTTTGCACCTACCAGGATTTGTCGCGAATACTGGAAGTCTCGGAAATGACGGTCCGCCGTGACGTGAACAAGCTGACTCGTCAAAAAACCGTGATCAAGACCCTCGGCGGCGTACAGACCGCACACGCTTCGGAACATTTATATGAATCGGCCATTGAAGAACGGCTGCCTGTTCATCGACCGGAAAAGATTCAGATCGCCCGCGAGGCTCTGCGTACAATCGAGCCGCACCAGACCATCTTTCTCGATGGCGGTACGACTAGTCTTATTCTGGCGCGGCATTTAGCGAAAAGTGCGAGGGGATTGACCATCGTGACAAACTCGGTGTTAGTAAGTCTGGAATTTGGACAAGGCTCGGAGAATACGAACACTGTTTTCCTTTTAGGGGGGCAGTTCGATCCGAGCAGTGCATGTGTGGTGGGACCGACGGCTGAGGAATCGGCTCGCCGGTTCTTCGTCGATATTGCCTTCTTTTCGACCAAGGGATTCCTGCCGCAAGAAGGGACCTTTGAGTCGTCGATCGCTACGATTAGGATCAAACAGATCATTGCAGAACAAGCGGCGCATGTCGCCTTGTTGGCGGATCACTCGAAATTCGGTCAGCGGGCGTTGTGCAAGGCGCTGGACATCAAGCAAATTCATGAGGTTATCACCGATACTGCCACGCCCAGTACCGAGTTGGCAAACGTCCAGGATCATGGCCTAGTCATTCGTGTTCCGTCGGAAGAAACTCTTACTTTAAGGACGGCAAATCATGCCTCTTGAATCCGCCGTTAAGTTATTGGAACACGCACAGCGTCATCGGTACGCGGTGGGTTATTTCGAGTCGTGGGACCTCGCGTCTTTAGAGGGTGTGATCGACGCCGCGGAACAGAGCAAATCGCCTATTATCGTGGGCTTCAACGGAGAGTTTCTGGCTCGTTCCGAGCGTGCGATGCCGACTCGCTTGGAATGGTATGCGGCGTTGGGACGTGCAGCGGCCGAATCGGCTCGGGTTCCATGTGCATTGATATTTAATGAATGCCCAGTGGACGCCTGGGTCGAGCACGCTACCCGACTGGGTTTCAATCTGGTAATGCTGGCCGATCCGAGTGCCCGCCATGAGGATATTAGCCGGCGTATCGCGGACTTGGTGCGTCAGGCGCATTCTCGCGGGGTGGCTGTTGAAGCGGAGTTGGGCGAGTTGCCCTGCGGGGTCGCGGAGCATGGGCAAGCATCAAACTCGCTCACCGATCCTGAGGAAGCAGCAGCGTTTGTGCGAGAAACCGGCGTCGATATGCTGGCCGTCAGTGCGGGCAATATCCACATCCTTCTGGAAGGCCAACACGATTTGGATTTGGATCACCTGGCGGCGATTCGAGAAAAGGTAGACGTGCCGCTCGTGCTCCACGGTGGAAGTGGTATCACGGACGGTTCGCTTACACGGGCCATTGCATTGGGAGTGGCCAAAGTCGACTATGGCACCTACCTGAAACAACGTTCCGTGGCGGCGCTTTGCAAGGCGCTGGCCGAACCGGACGTCAATCCGCACCACGTCTTGGGTGATGGCGGCGAGAGGGATCTTATGGTGGTCGTTCGCCGAGCAGTCCGCGACGCGGTACTCGAACGCATCGGGCTGCTGGGATGTTGCGGAAGGGCGGATTAGCTGGGTTGTATGACGGTGTTGGTGGCTTTATTTGGAGTCTGATCATGCAAATGACCGCTAAACAGCGGATGCTGACCGCCCTGGACGGCGGCATACCAGATCGACTGCCGGTGACGACCCATTTCCTCATGCCGCAATTCCTGAGCACGTGCATGGGTGGCATGTCGGAGGACGAGTTCTTCGACACCTGCGGCTGGGATCCGATTATGTATACCACGCCGCATCGACCCGATCTGAACGCAAAGGAGTATTTCGATCCGAACCAAGGCGAGCCGGGATTTCTAGAGAGCCATCGCATTGCTTCGGACGACTGGCGCGTCGAGTGCGAGGTGATTTCCAGACGAGAGCATCCTGCGACGCGATACCGCTTTGTGACCCCCCAAGGCACGCTAAGCATGGTTTTGGAAGCCGATCCGTTTACCGCTTGGGTCGTCGAGCCGTTGGTGAAGCAAAAACGCGACATCGACCTGATTGCCGAATATGCCACAGCCCCGAAATGTGACGTCGAGACCGTGAACCAAGCGGCCGAAGCGTTCGGCCAGCGAGGGCTTGTACGCGGGTATATCTGCTGTTTTGACGTTTTCGGTCAGCCCGGCACTTGGCAAGACGCGACCTGTCTGGTCGGCGTCGAGAAGTTAATCATGGAGACTTACGACGACCCTGCCTGGGTCCACGAGTTGCTGAAAATCCTCTTTCAACGAAAAAAAGTTTTTTGCGAATCGTTGGCGGGTGCGCGTTACGACATCCTCGAGCTTGGCGGGGGTGGGGCATCGTCGACCGTGATCTCGCCTCGGATGTTCGACGAATTCGTGTCGCCATACGACAGTGAATTGATCGTGCTGGCGCATCGCGCCGGCCAGCGGATCGCTTACCATACGTGCGGCGGCATGATGCCGATCCTGGAAAAGATCGCAGCGATGAAGCCCGACGCCATGGAGACTTTTACTCCGCCCGGCATGGGAGGCGATGCAGACTTGGCTGAAGCGCGGCGGCGCATTCCAGGCGACATCTGCATGATCGGCGGGTTCGACCAGTTCCATTTCTTCAATGGATGCACACCGGAACAGACCCGCGCCGAAGTTCGGCGTTGTTTCGAGGTGGCCGGTCGCAACGGCGCGTACATCCTTTGTCCTTCCGACAATTTTTTCGAAGCCGAGCCCGATTTGGTCAAAGCCTTCGCCGACGAGGCCAACAAGTGTGTCTATTCATCGAACGATAGCGTGAGGTGTTGATTATGGCAGACGTAGGTTGCGCGGGAATCCTGGTGGCAGACACGTTTTGCGGTCCGATGAAGCAGTTGCCCGTCGAGGGGGAATTGCTGGCGATCGACGAGATGCCGGCGAAGGCCGGCGGCTGTGCGGCCAACGTAGCAATCGATCTTGCCAAACAGGGATTTTCCGTGGATGTTTGCGGATGCGTGGGCGCCGACGCCTCGGCCGAGGTCATCTTGCAGAGCATGGCGGCCGTGGGGGTGGATTGGGAACAGGTAAGCCGACTTAGCTCGCATGCGACCAGCAAGACCGTGATTTTGTTGGTCAAGGGGGAAGACCGCCGCTATATCCATGTCTTTGGGGCCAACACGGCCTTTACCGTCCAGCGGATCCGACGCGAGTGGATCGACACGCTAAAGGTTTTTTATCTCGGCGGGTTGTTTGCCATGCCTGGGATTGACACCAGAGAACTAATCGATCTGTTGGGCTATTGCCGGCAGCGCGAGATCGTGACGGTCGTCGACGTGGTCGTACCCCAAGGCGAAGTGGATATGGATTCATTGCGGCCTTTGCTGCCGCATATCGATTATTTTTTACCCAACGACGATGAAGCACGGCGTTTGACGGGACTGATCGACACCGAACAGCAGGTAGAGTTTTTTCTGCGTCATGGGGTGCGAACGGTCGTCATTACTTGTGGCACGGAGGGTGCCGTGGCGGCCAGCGGCTCCGATCGGTGGCAAGGCGACATCTGCCGTGTCCCTAGCATCGACCCTTCCGGATCGGGCGATGCTTTCGCCGCCGGCATCATCACTGGAGTATTGCATCGTTGGGACATGTCCCGAACGCTTCGCTACGCCGCAGCCCTGGGATCGTCGGCAACCACGGCGGTTGGCACGACCGAGGGCGTCTTAAATACCCGCGAGGTCCAGGCCTTTCTTCAACGTCATCCCCTTTCCGTTCGTCATTTCCAAGGAAAAGATTGATATGCAATTCGAAATGAAAATGCCCGACTTGGCGACCACCGAGTCGGACATCCGAATCGTTCAATGGCTCGTCACATCGGGGCAGAAGGTCGAGCGCGGCCAGTCGTTGTTGGAAGTCGAAACCGACAAGGCGTCGATGGAGATCGAATCGGTGGTCAGCGGCGTGTTGATGGAAACGCGAGCGGAGGCGAATGATACGGTATCGGTAGGACAAGCGATTGCGGTGCTCGAAGTCGAGGGGGCCTTGTCGTCGGCGCCTGCCGCTGCCCCACCGTCGGAAGCGAAGGCCGCGGCGCCGGCAGCTCCCCTGCCGTCGCCGGCCAAGAAGCCCGCTCCGGTCGCCGGCGGCATGTTTGCACGTAACCGGGCAGCCAAGTCGACGCCCTCCGCAGCGCCCACCGGCGGCATTCCGCTTACCCTTGCCCAGCGTGTCGCGGCGAAGCGGTTGCAGGAGAGCAAGCAGACGATCCCGCATTTTTATCTGCAAACCAGCGTAAACGCTTCGGCAATGATTGCTCGTCGTAAAGCCGCCGAGCCGGTCAAACTGGCGTGGGACGCCTTTTTTGTGCAGGCAGCGTCCAAGGCAATCGCCCGATATGAGCGATTCGGTTGCCGACTCGATGGCGAGCGATTGATGCCGCTGGGGACCGATGCGATCGGCGTGGCCGTGGATCATGAGAACGAGTTGTATGTGATTCCAGTCACCGCGTCGGCGGATAAAACGGTGGAACAGATTTCGGATGACATCCGCCGCGGCGTCGAACGGCTTCGCGGCGGCGACCCGGAGTTGCGCAAGATTCATCCGGCGCGTTTAACCATCAGCAACCTTGGCGTCTGTAAGATCGAGTGCTTCGTGCCGATCATCAATCCGCCGGAAGCAGCCATTTTGGGCGTCGGTCGGGTTGCGCCGACGCCCGTGGTGCAAGACGACGGAAAAATCGGCGTCGAACCGCGTTGCACGATCACCTTGAGCGTAGATCACCGGATCGCCAGCGGGAAGTACGCCGGCGATTTTTTCGGGGCCATTGTCAAGGAACTCGAAGCGATGTAGAGCCCTTGGTTGAGAGCCAATCGTAAATCGTGATATATATAGCACAGCCATCCTCGCTGTTCTGAAAACGGACATGGATAATTCGGACTCGCCCTAATTGAGCTATCGTGAAGCGAAAGGAAAAACCACGTGAGTATTGCAGAACAATCCGTCTCCCATTGCCCGACTGAGCCCGCCCCATACGACCGCGATTTCCTGCTCGGATTGTACGAGCGCATGATGCTTATTCGTCAATTTGAGGAAGGGGTCAAGTTTCTCTTCCTCGAAGGGATTATGCCCGGTACGATCCACCAGTGCCAGGGTCAGGAGGCGACGGCCGTGGGCGTGTGCGCCGCGCTGCGGCAGGACGATTTCATCACTTCGACATTTCGCGGCCACGGGCACGCGCTAGCCAAGGGGTTGACCATACAGGAGTTGCTCGACGAACTGTTCGGTGCGACGACCGGCTGCTGTAAGGGCAAGGGAGGCAGCATGCATGTGGGCAATATGTCCAAAGGCATGATCCCGGCCATCGCCATCGTCGGCGGGGGGATTCCCGTGGCGGCCGGCATGGCGCTAGCGTTCAAAATGCAGAAGACCGACCGCGTATCGGCCTCCTTTTTCGGCGACGGGGCCGTGGCCGAAGGTGCGTTTCACGAAGGCGTGAACATGGCGGCCATTTGGAACCTGCCGGTGGTCTTCGTGTGTGAGAACAACCTCTACGGCGCCAGCACCCACATATCGAAGGTGATGCGCGATACGAACATCGCCCGCCGGGTCGGCAGCTACGGCATTCGCGGCCAACAGGTCGACGGCAACGATGTGCTGGCCGTCTACGAGGCGGCCAAAACTGCGGTTGAGGAGTGTCGCACAGGGAAGGGACCTGTCTTTCTCGAGCTGCTGACGTATCGTCGGACCGGCCACTCACGGCGCGATCCGTGCCATTACCAGCCGAAGGATGAGCGCGAGGCGTGGTTTGCCAAAGACCCCATCGAACGATTTGCCCAGGTACTGATCGAACAAGGCGTCGCGGACAAGGCGGGGCTCGAAGCGATCAAAGCCGAAATCCTCCGCCAGTTTGACGAGGCAGTCGAAAAGGCTAAGAACGCACCGCTTCCCACCGTACAGGATCTGATCACCGACGTATTTGTTTAACTCACGAGAGGACACAATGACGAAACGATTAGGCGTCGCCGAGGCGTTGCGCGAAGGCATCACCGAGGAAATGGAGCGAGATTCTAAGGTGTTTTGCATCGGCGAAGACATCGCCGTGCCGGGCGGCTGGGGTGGCGCATTTACGGTTACGCTGGGGCTGGAGAAGAAGTTTCCCGATCGGATGATCGACACGCCCATCGCCGAACTCGGCTTCTTCGGCATTGCCTGCGGCGCGGCAATGATGGGCATGCGGCCCATCGCCGACGTGCAATACGGTGATTTCTTATTCGTTGCCTGCGATCAGATCATCGACAACATCGCCAAAATGCGCTATATGTCGGGCGGGCAGCTCACCATGCCGGTGGTCATGCGGGCGCCGATCGGCGCGACCGGCCGCGGCAGCCAGCACGCGCAGAGCATGGAACGCTATTTCACCGGCGTGCCGGGCCTGAAAGTGGTTGCCGTCTCCAACGCCTACGACGCCAAGGGCATCCTCAAGGCGGCCGTCCGCGACGACAACCCGGTCATGATCTTCGAGCACAAGCTCCTTTACGGCTCGAAAGGCGCCCGGGCCGAAAGCGGCGCGGTCAACGCCACCAGCGACATTCCTGAAGAGGACTACATTGTGCCTTTTGACAAGGCCAACGTGTGCCGCGAAGGGACTGACGTGACGATCCTCGGATGGCTCTTGATGTTGCACTATTCGCTCCAGGCCGCCGAGCAGCTTGCCGGCGAGGGAATCGACGCCGAAGTGATCGATGTGCGGAGTCTCTCGCCGCTAGATATGGAAACGATCGGTGCATCGGTGCAAAAAACGGGCCGTGTGGTGGTTGTTGAAGAAGGGCCCAAGTCAGGCTCTGTCAGCGCGGAGATCGCCGCAAGTATTACGGAACAATTCGGCGAATACCTGCGATGCCCCGTCCGTCGCGTGGCCTCGGCCGACGTACCCGTGCCGTTTTCGCCGATCCTCGAAAACACCTACCGCCCCGACGTGCCCAGGATCGTTGAGGCGGCGAGAGAGGTTTTGCAGTTCTGATCGATCAAAACCACGACCAAAAGAAAGTCGACCCAATGAGTACTTGCCCTTCTGCGGACATGGGAAATAAGATTCGCACCGGACGCGGCGCGGTCATCGGCAGTGCGATCATAGCGGCGCTCGGCGGATTGCTCTTCGGATTCGACACGGCCGTCATCTCCGGCACGACCGAAGCATTGCAAAAGGTGTTCGGTCTCAATTCGTTCTGGTTGGGTTTTACGGTGGCCATTGCGTTGATCGGCACGATCGCCGGTTCCCTGATCATCGGAAAACCGTCCGATGTGTTCGGTCGGAAGAACGCCTTGTTCGTCTTGGCGATATGTTTCCTTGTGTCTTCGCTGGGCTGCGGGTTGGCTCAGAGTTGGTGGCAATTATTGATCGCCCGGTTCCTTGGCGGCCTGGCCATCGGCGGGGCGTCGGTGGTTGCACCGATGTACATCGCCGAGATATCACCGCCGCATCTGCGAGGGCGGCTGGTGATGATCAACCAACTTAACATCGTGGTCGGGATCTTGCTGTCCTATGTCTCGAATTACATGGTTGCTTCGTATTTTGATTTCGATGTGGCCTGGCGGTGGATGCTCGGTCTACTCGCAATCCCCTCGGCGGTGTTTTTCCTCTTGATCTTCAAAATACCCGAAAGTCCGCGCAATTTGGTCAAGCGGGGACGGTCGTCAGACGCGAGGAAGGTGCTCGAACGGCTCGGCGAAGAGGACGTGGACGGCGAGTTGGCCGCCATCCAGGCGTCGCTTGCCGACCAGCCGGAGCATCGGCAGGAGCGGCTGTTTCAGGCAGCTTACCGACGCCCGGTGTTTCTCACCTGCGCTATCGCCATATTCAGTCAACTCACGGGCATCAATGCGATATTGTATTACGCGCCGAAGATATTCAGCATCGCCGGCGCTTCGCACGATTCGTCCCTGCTGCAATCCATTATTATCGGCGGGACTCTACTGCTGTTTACGATCGTGGCCATGTTCGTCATCGATCGTTTTGGACGGCGCATTCTCATGTTGATCGGCTCGGTGGGGATGACGGCGTGCTTAGCGATGGTCGCCGGAGCGTTTTCTAACAGTGCCGAGGGATCTGGCGGGCTGGTTCTGGTGGCCATGATCGGCTTCATCGCATTTTTCGCATTATCGCAAGGCGCGGTGATGTTCGTGTTCATCTCCGAGATATTCCCCAATGCGGTCCGCGCAAAGGGCCAGGCGTGGGGAACCTTCATCCATTGGTCGGCGGCGGCGGCCGTGTCGTGGACCTTTCCCGTGGTGGCCGACGTCTCGGTCGCCGGCATGTTCGGGTTTTTTGCACTGATGATGGTTTTGCAGTTCTTCTTCGCCTGGAAGATCATGCCCGAAACCAAAGGCACCGCCCTGGAAGACATCGAAAAACGATTGGCGCTCGCCGATCGGAACTAACAATACCACAATAACGCGAGGATACGCCATGTTGAGCAAAGAAGCCGTCGATCAGTATCGCAAACAGGCTCTTGAAAAGTACAGAAAAGCCGGCATCGTTTTGACCGAGGCGGAGCAGAACCAGATCGAAATCGCTGATTTTGGACTCGGACGGTTCGAGCAAACCGGCCTGGGGGTGCTCGTCTATGTCAATACGGATCGTTGTTGCGCGAAGGAGCTTGCGATGTGGCCTCATCAGACCTGCCCCGAACATCGCCATCCGCCCGTGGGAAGCAATCCCGGCAAGGAAGAGACGTTTCGCTGTCGCTGGGGCAAGATATACCTATATGTGCCCGGCCCACACGCATCGACGCCCAAGGCCGTCATGCCGGCGGGCGACGAAATAAATTATACGGTATGGCGGGAGATCGAACTGAATCCCGGTGAACAATACACGCTGATGTCCGACACGCTCCATTGGTTTCAGGCGGGACCGGAAGGGGCCGTGGTCTCGGAATTCTCCACTTCCAGCACCGATGAAAACGACATCTTCACGGACAAGAACATTGCTCGTATCACCACGGTATTTTAAAGGCTGATCAGACCAGACGTGAGAACCTGTACACAACCGATGCAAGCGATCCAATTCTTCTTCATCGGCCCAAAAGCCCCATCGGCCTTGGACCCCGGACAATTGCCGAGCATGGATCGTCGTGGAACGTATGTCTTTGACGCGAGTGATCGATGCGGAAAAATCAAAATTCAGGCATTGACACGGGAGACTCTTCCAAAGATGGACCAGGGCAGCCGAGTTTATTGATTTGCCAGCCCTTACTGGGTTGGCGAGAACAGCCCACCGGTTTACCGACAGAGATCGTTCGTGTTGAACACCCGCGTCATGACCGAAGTCTTCTTAAAAGCCGCCCCCGGCGGTCGCGCTATCGGTCTGCGCCGCGAGCAAATTCACTCGTTCCCACATGGCAGCTTTAGTTCATATTCTGAATGGCAAAGGCGGCGGTTTGCCCCTCGACGATGTCAAGGGTGAAGGTTGTGTACTTGTTCGACTCCGTGTGAGGTATCTCTCTACCATCCTGAAGAACCCGAACGGTCTTTACATCCGGTGGCAGCAGCATTCTTACGGTTTGTTTCCCTGGCATTCCCTTGATCCAACCGCGAACTTGGTCAGAGCCATAGGTATATCCAATATCTCTATCTTTCAAGATGCCGGGGTTCTCGATGCCGAAGCCAGACGTGTACCAACTGGCGGGTACGCACGGATCAATCACAATGGTTCCGCTAACGTCGGCCGAGACTCCAAATAATACCTCGCCAACGACCGTGGCGTTGTATTCGGCCGGGTATTCCGCGTATGTGGGAGTCGAATCAGGATAAGCATCTTTTGCATTGAATCTTCCCAGATCGTATCGTTCGCCAAAGAACCCCGGGCCGCCCCCGGAGGGACGGCGATAAATGTCGTTCGCGTATTGGATCGTCCGGTATATGCCCTCGCCGTCGCCCATGCGCTGGCGCATCCAGACGTCGTGCCGCCATATCCGTCCAAAAGCCGTCCGGTCCTTGTCGGGGTTGATCGAGTTCAGTTCTTTGGGAGAATAGAGTTCGGGCAGTTCGGTCGTCCAAGTGGGGCAACTGATTCCGTCGTAGGTATAAAACGCCTTCTCGTGGGCCTTGAAATACCTCCACACGCTGTCGGCTTGCGTTTTGTCGGCCACGCCGTATCCGACGAGGGCAAAATTGACGTCTGACATTCCGTGGGTGAATTTCAGATAGGGCTTTGCAGTGGGAGTGATTTGAAATTCGTTCAGTCCCGCGCTGCCCTTGCCCTCGCCCTGCATCGTGTCTCCGGTGAATTTGACCCAACTGACGGTTCGCGAGTCAAACGCAACCACTGCGCGAGAGCGGAGACCCGGGTTGAACCGAACGCGGACGGTGGAGCCGTCGCTGAAATCAAGATGCCCGCTGGCAAATGTCTCGCATGGCAATACTCCAAGGGCCTGCCGGTTGTACAGGATCACTCGGTTGATCGCCGTCGGCGCCTTGAGATTGACTTGTATCCAGGCACCGATTGTTTCACCTTTGGTCACCCATTCACTCTGTCCCGCCACCCTCGCGCCGAAGTACTCGGCATCCAACTTCCCAAGTCCCAGAATACCATCGATGGCCTTTGACGGGGCGTTGTCTTGCCCTTGCTTGGAGCTTGCCCCGCCAATGGAGCCAAAGCAGGTGCTTCTGGCAATGTCGTTGATCTCCGCAAACTCGTAGAAATAGCCCTGGTTTGGATCCCAGAGGTGTCGCCTTGCCCCGCTGGCTAGGCGGTTCGCCACGTCCTCATAATGATCGTGATCGGTGCCGTTGCCCAACACATCTTCCAACGCGGCCAGTTTCTTGAAGGCGAGGTAGGTGGACGCCTGTGCCGTGCCGTCGGTGCCGCGCCTCATCAATGAGTCGTGGTCGTAATCATCGCTATAAAGCATTCCTTGATCATCGATCCAGCCCTCCAGCCAACCGGCGGCATCCCGCATGTAACCAATGTTCTCCTTCAACCATACCCGATCCTGCGAGAAACGGAAAATCATGTCTCCGGTTAACAGGAGATCGATCGAACCCGATGTTCGCAAGGGATACGTTACGGTGGTTCCATCCTTGGACAGGTGAGCGTAGGAGGTTGAGGTCAGGCGGTCTCCCTTGTCAAACCGCGCCGACGACAAGACACCCCCGTTGGACAAGCGGCAGTACAAGATCGTATGCCGCCATCCGGTGAGGACCAACGGCAGGTTCTTCTCGCAGAACAGATAGGCCCTTGTCTGGTACTTGACGTCGATCCCGGTGTACCAGTTTTCGTAAATGTCCCCGAGTTCGACCTTCCATGGCCTCTTGTGAAAGTCGCTGTCTTGAATCTGGCACGGCTTCAACGTGTTCTCCCAGTTCCCGCGGAACACTTCGCTGATATTGGGATCAGGCGTGGTGATCGTCGGCAGCGCCATAAGATGGCCGGCCGACAACAAGAGACCGACGAGGACGCTCGCACGCACGTTTGCGGACTTACGGGCGAAGTAATGCAGAGCATGTCGCATAAATTGGGTTCCTTCGTTTAAAAGTCCTGAAAAACATGCGAGCCGATTACTTGCCGGGGACCCCCCTCAGCAACACCTTCAATTAAAGCAAAAAAAACGGCAAAGTCAATGCGTGTACGGCCAAATTTTCCGGCAGCGTTAATGTCTCACTTTGGGATATAAAATCCCTCGCCTTCAGGCGACAACTTCAGTAAGTTAGGGTGATGGAACACTATCAACGAACTGTTCATATTCGTGGCTCTTCGCCAGAATTTATGGGTGAATTGAGAGCGGTTTTGAAGGATTGGAGGTCAGGTTTTCTAAGGAATGGGAGGACAAAAAGAATGGATGGGAAGAAGAAGGAGCCCCGCCATCGTGTGATAGCGGGGCCGGCGGA
>CBDAFL010000253.1:0-9243 GCA_965195225.1 uncultured Thermoguttaceae bacterium | reverse complement strand
GTCCCTGAGCGCAGCGAAGGGCGTGGTGGGCTGAAAATCCACGCCCTTCGTTGAGCTCAGGGACGTGCCACCCTCCACGGACTTCAGTCCACGGGTCCACCAACGATAGGTTCGGTTTCCGTTTTGGCTGGGTAGGACGATCCATCTTTTCAGTTCGTCGATTCCCAACGGGCGAATGTCGGGGACGTTGGGCCGGTCGCCGGAGGCCAATTCCAGCGGCCCGGAAATGGCGAACGTGAAATCGGCGGAGACCGCCTCGCGCGGCCGGAAGACGATGCACCGGCCCTGGCCCGGCACTTCGCGGACCTGCAACTCCCCCGGCTTGTCGGCCTCGTAGGGTCCGTTCCAGGGCGCGGGCGCATGGATGCGAATCTCATCGAGCAGCCCGTCGCCGACCGTCAGGCGGAACTCGGCCCGGGCGGACCACCAGCGGCCGTTGTCTTGCATGCGCACTACCTGTTCGGCACCGACCTTTGGGCGGTTGGGGTGCAAGAGAACGGCGGCCGGCGGCCGGCCCTCGCCATCCCAGCGGATGGTCCGCTCCAGGCGTCCGAGATCGAGCGGGCTGGCCGTTTCCGCCGCGTCCGGGGCGACAGGAGAAATGTCGTCCAGAATCAGTTGTTCCCCCTCTTCGCCTTGAACTTCCAACAACACGGCCGGCCGCCTGAACAACCGGATCGTCGCCGAGAGAAGTTCGCACCGCCCGACGCGCATCGCCGGCAACGGCCATTGCCGACCCGTGTCGATCGGCAGCCATCCGCGGAGCGTCAATTTTTGCGTCCCGGAGGCGGGGCCGCCGAGAAAAATCGTGATCGTTCCCTCGTCGTCTTGCGACCAGCGCTGAACTCGCTCGATGTCGTTTTCAAGCACCGAGACGCTTTCGACTTCCAGTTCCTTCGGCGCCGTCAGCCGATGTTGGAAAACGTAGCCCGAGGCTACCGAGAGCGAGGCGTCGAACAGCACGCCCACGTGGTCCTCGTCGAAGCTCAGCGACAAGTTCTGATCGACCGTGCCGCGCGGTTGATGGGGGCGGGTCGAGAGGGTCCAGCCGGCCTGACCCTCGGCCAGACGGAAGGCGGCCTGGGGCGTCGAGTCGGCCTTGCCCCAAGCCTGGAGGAAGTCGGCAACGGCCACCGGTTCGAGCGGTTTGTCTGGTTGTTGGTCGTGATCCAGCGCCGGATCGACGCTGAAGGCGGCCCAATTTCTGACGGGTTGGAAATCGAGCGGTTCGATTTTCGGCAAGGGTACGTTGCCCACGCCCGAGGCCCCGCCGAGCAGCAGCGTGGCTTCCAAGGTCGCTTCGTCCGGGATCGGACGAGACCAGCGGAAGGTGATCGGCCGGACGTTTCCCGACTCCGCTCCGACCTGGGCGACCGGCGGATCGTCGCCCGAGAGCGGGAGCAGCCGCAGCCTGGGATCGACGGCCAATCGAACTTGCTGAATTCGCCCCTCAACCGAGTGAAACTTGAACTTGACCGTGATTAGCACCGAACCGGGTTGGACCTTCAGCCACGCCAATTGTTCGACCTCGACGGCTGGGCCGGCGCCGCCGGGCGCCAGATCCTCTTGCCAGCGGACGGACAACCGCTCGGTCGGACCAAGTTCGGCCTTCAACAGCCGCGATCCTTCGCCGAGGAGAACGCCGCCCCGGGCCGAGGGAACTTCCACCGACGGCGCACCGTCGGGTAGCGTCAGCTCCAGCCGCGCCGCGGGGACGCGGGGAATGGGCAGATCGAAGCCGCCCGAGATTCCGTTGCTGTACATCGTCGGCCGCAAGGAAAGCTCCAGGCGGTATTGGCCCGGCTCGGGTATCTCAACCACCAAGACGGCGGCGTCCGACTCGCCGTGCGGCTCGATCAACCGGCCGTCCAGCAGCGCGCTGCCGGAGAGAAAGGCCGCGCCCTCGGCGCGAAGCGGCAGGCGGACCAGCGAGCCAGGCTCGAACACGCGCAGATCGTATTGAGCTCGCAGATTCCCCGCCGCCATCCGCCCGGCGGCGCCCTCGCGGGTCAGATCTCCCCGGTAAGTTGCCCCAAGTATCATCCATGCCGGTGGTTTCCCGGCCGCCGCCGCGTGCCGATGCAACTCCTGATAGAACCGTTCTGGCACGTACACCTTCCCGCCGACGGGCTTGCGCTGCGCGTCGATGGGTACGAAGACCCGGTATGCCGGCGCGGCTGCCGGGGGAAGTTTTATACGTCGCACGGGAAGTAGTGGAACATTCTTCTCGGATGGAAAAGATTGTCGCACTTCCAGCCGTTCTCCGTATAGCGACCCCGCCTCGATCCCTTTCGGCCCGTCGGCGCATAACGCCATGCCGCATCCGAGAATCGCAAACAGCGCGGCGAGAAAAAACAGCCCCAGCGGCGAAGCCATCGAAACCGTGCTGTCGGAATGATCGGGGCGATGTTGAAGTTGCACCGGATGGATTTCCATCGCTGGACGACGAATCCACCGCCACGCCAGACAGAAGACCGCCCCCAGCGCACCGCCCCACGCCAACGGGACATACGCGTCGGGCAAAACCATCGCCGCCGCGGCGAACAGGCCCAACGCCGCCAGTGGCAAATACACCCCGCCCTTTTTCGACAGTCCGCCAGACTTCCAGCACCCAACGGCGACGACCAGCAGAAACGCGACGACGCCGAACAACCACATCGAATCGCGGCGCACGTATTTCAACGTCGGCGGCGACGAGTCCGAAACGTCCATCCGCCACGCTGTCCAGCCTTGCGGCACGGCCGCCGTCGACGCGCCGGCCCGCGGATCGGCGTTTTCGTAGCCCGGCGGAAGACCAACGGTCCAATTCCGCGCCAGCACCGGCAGATTGGGTTCGGGCGGCGCGGCGCTCAACGTGCCGACGATACCCAATCGCGGCTCGACGGTCGTCCATTCGACGGCCACGCGCGGATACTTCCGTTCGGCCGGAAGCTCGACCGACACCAACCGTTGCCGGCCGCGTTCGACCACTTGCCACGTAACCGCGTCGCCGCCGACCCGAACGCCGCGGATATTCTCGTGGCCGATTCCGGGCGGCAGCGTCAGCTCGAGCCGGCGGCGGCCGACGTTCTGCATTTCGTATGTGGCGAGGTGCCGCGCCGTCGCGCCGTGTTGATACCACGATTCCAGCCGCAGGTTCCACACCCAAGCCGACGACACGGCCGGATCGTTTGCCTCGGAAATCCGGATTGCCGCTTCTTTCCACCGGCCGACGTCCTCGGTCGGATCGTAACGATACGCGCCTCGGATGGTTTGCACCCGTTCGGGCGGGGGCGGCTCGGGAAGTATCGGTTGTAAGCGACGGTTCTCGACGTTCAGAACCGCGGCCCCAAGCCCATGCACGATGATGGTCCCTTGTTGATCGGTTGCCTCGGGCAACGACGCCAGAGAAAGCGTAACATTGGGTGGCACGTCCCTGAGCAGAGCGTTTTGGGGCGCGACCAGCGGTCGCGGCTTTTTGACGGCGGCGATCTCGAAGGGAACGTTGCGCGGGCGGCTAAGCGTTAGCTCCCAGGTCTCGATCGACGGGTCCAGGCCGGCCGCCGCTCGCTCTTGGTCCGACCAGCGCCGCGCCCTGAACTGCCCGTCGCCACGGCCGTCGAGGGTCCAGTCGGGAGGCGTTGGCCGACTGGGCGCAAAACGGACAAGCACCCGCTCCACCTGGCCTGCTTCCGGCACGCACCGCAGCAGGCAAGTTTCACGAACCTCGCGATTCCCCACTTCCGCCGTCATGCGGATTGTGCCGGAGTACCTCGCCGCTTGAGGAACCGGCGAGACATCAAGCGATTCCGCTCGGACGTCGTGCTCGAACGGCAGGTCCGTGGACGGTTCGGCACCCGCCGACTTCAATGCGTTGCAGTCAACCGGACGCACGGCCATCAACACTTCGACCGTGGCGTTCGGGTCGAAGCATTGAAATTGCGCGGAGCGTCCGACCCGCGGCGCAGAAAGCGGGCCGGCGCCGGTCTGCACGCAACCGAGCGGCTCGATGCGGTCGGCCACCAACGGCTCGGGCGCCAACAATGTGACATCTCCTTCTTGCCAGAGCAGGCCCTCGCAGCGGATTCGCGGCAGTTGCCACTTGTGGTCGAGCACCACCGGGCCGATCGCGCCGAGGCGGATCACCCGCTCGGCGTCGCGGATCGGCTCGGGTAGCCGTAGCTCGATTTGCGTTGAATCTCCGTCGGCCGCCGGAACGGCCGACCAGGGAATCATGCTTTCGCCCAAACAGGCGGAGACCAACCGCAACCCCGGGTCCAACAGCACCGTGACTCGTTCGAGCGGCTCGTTGTGTACCTGTAACTTCCATTGGGCGGAAACCTCCAGCCCCCGTAGCGAACAGTCGTAGGTTCGCGATTCCCGCAGCAGCGCCAGCGGCCGGCCCGCCTCCACGCCGGCTGGAACCACGAGCAGATTGAACCGGCCGAGTCGGCCAAGCTCGATCCGCCAACGACGCGACTGCTCGCCCGACGGCTCGCTGCCGGCGATCAAACCTCGATCGACCGACGGCGCGGACTCATTGGGCAACTCGACGAACAACCTGTTGGCCGCGGCCGGGGGCATCTCGAAGGCAAAGCACGAAACGTTGCCCGAATCGCGTTGCGCAGCCAGCGACCAGTCGAACTCCAGCCGCCCCGACTTTTCGACCAGCACCGCAAGTTTGCCCTCGCCGGTCAATCCCAGCACGGCGGCGGTTGAATCGCCGGCCTCCGACCGCCAGCGGGCTTCGCCAATCGCCGCGTTGCAGGGTTCAAGCGTCAAGACGGTCGGTCCGTCACGGGTGAGAACCACGTCCAGAACGGCCTTTCCGATCAACCGCCCGTCGGTCAGCCGCGCATGGTATTGCGCGGCGGCGACGGCGACCGAAGGCGCGGCGGGATGTTTCGCGTCCCGCGGCTTCATGGCCCCAACCAACCGCTCGAACTCGGCCGCGTCCATTGGCAGGTAACGCTCACCGCCAAGCGGCCAGTCCTTCATCCGGTCATGGGGGGCCAGGACGCGGCGGAAGCGGATCACCCCGGCGACGTGGGTGCCACGATTGGCTTGTCCAACCGAGTTTCCGGCACTGCTGGACAAGCCAGCAGTGGCGCCCGACATGTCGCCGACGGCGGGGTCATGCCGCGTTGGGGCAATCCCCAGCAACATCCCGACTATCGACGGCAGCAACACCGCTGGGACAATCATTGCTGGGATTTCCCCGTGGGTTGCGGAACGACCGAATGCATCGGCTCGGTCGAAGGCGGAGTTTCAGTCCGCACCGACGACGAAACCATGTTGACGGCCCGCAGATCGACCCGCGAGCTGGACGGTTCCTTGCCTGACGGATCGCGACGTCGTCCGATGAGTCCCCGCTCGAGCAATCCCGCCAGCAGCGCGAGCACCAGTCCCAAGACCGCGGCCTGGGCCAACAGGAGCGTTGGCTCGGGGGCGATCAGTCCCGCCGCCAGCAGCGCGACGCCCGCGACGAACAGCGTCGCCGGCCGGCGGCCGGCGGGGACGTAGATCAACAACAGGCCGACGACCAGCGCGGCGCCCGACGACCAGAGGACGATCCACGTACGTCCGACTATCCGTGCTTCTGCCCGTGGCGGCTTACCCAACGAGCTGAAAAGATAGCGGTTTGCCCGTTTGATCGGCGGGTTCATCGGTGCCGCGCCCGCCCACGACTCCAACTCGGACTGATCGATCGACTGCCGCCGCGTCCAAAAGCCGCCGCTCCAACCCCAAACGTATTCGCCGGTCCATCCGGCGGGAACGGCGATCAGGTGTTCGTTGGTCGGCAGGATGAGTTGCCGGTACGTCCGTCGCATCCACGCTTCGGACTTTTTACGTTGTACGGGAAGTGGTGAAACATTCTTCTCGGATGGAAAAGCTTGTTGCACTTCCGGCCGTTCTCCGTATAAGCGGGGGATTTCGAGACTCAGCGCGCCGCGGGGTGGACGCGGGTGGGGGAAATGATACCGCAACTCGACCGTCACGCGGCGGCTTTCCCCCCGATCGCCGAGCGGAATCTCTAAATAACGTGTGCCACGGTTGGCTTGTCCAACCGTGTTTCCCGCACTGCTGGACAAGCCAGCAGTGGCACCCGACGTGCGATTCTCCTCCAGCAGACGAGGCACGACGCCGAGACCGTCGACCAGCACGACCGTCTGACCGACCGCGGCGCCGGCCGGCAGCAACACCTCGATCTCTTGCCGGTCGGTGGTGAATTGGAACACCGCCCGATCCTGACGCGAAACGGACGTGAACCAAGACTGGATCAACGCGCGATCGACCACCGTCGTTGCGGCGTCGTCCTTTTTCCAAAGCAGGTCCAAGTCGAGCGAATGGCGCCGTTGGGGCGCCGTCAACCGCAACCCCCTTCGGACGCCATACTCCGTCTCGCTCCGGTCTGTCGCGGACCAGCCGTCGTTGCGGAGCCGCGGGCGGATGTTTTTCGTCGCTATTACGGTAATAACGTTGGACGCAAGCTCTCCGTCGGCCGGCATCGACAGAGGGACAGTGACCGCCGCGGGCCGCTCGGGCGATGGCTCGGACACCGCGACAGAGTAGTTTAGCGACAATTCGCATTGGCCGATCCGCGCCTCGGGCAACATCACCCTCAGCGAGACCGGGGTCAGCGTTTCGGGTGGCACGTCCCTGAGCGCAGCGAAGGGCGTGGTTCCCCGAATAACCACGCCCTTCGCTGCGCTCAGGGACGTGCCACCCTTGGTCGTCACCGGCGGATGGTCGTCGCCCGTGAGGATTAGCGACAGCGGTTTGCCGTCCAACATGACTTGTATACGCCCCGGGGTCGCCAATTCGCGGGGCGCGTCCAGCATAAGGTAGCCGACCGGTTCGTGAAGGACGACGTACGAGAACTTTTGTTGCACCGTCGCGGCGCCGTCGGCGAACGTTACTTGTCCGGCCACGTCCACCGCGATGCGGCGCCGATGCACACGAAAGTCGGCCGCGAAAACGCCCGGGCCACCCGAGCTGCGATAATACAACGGCCCTTGCTGTCGCGCGGGGAGCACCACCGGCGGCGCGCCCGGCTGACGGGTAAGCCCCTCGATGCGTTGGTCGTTCGGGGTGAGTTCCACGTTGTCGGCGGCCGTCACCACCAGCGTGGCGGGAGCGATCGAGTCTGCCTTCGGGCGGGGTAGAGGGATCGTCAATGACGCGGCCGACTCGCCGATGACCCGATGCGCCCGCAACCATACCTCCACCGTTCCAGACATGGGCCGCACCAGCGGAATCGAAACGGTCCCTCCTTCGACCAACACGCCGTCGCCGGCCACGAGCCGCTCGGGACCGACCTCATCCAATTCCCAACCGGGAATCGCCACTCTCAAAGTCGAAACTTCCTCGCCGCGGACCGTGTAGGCGAGTTTGCCTTCCAATTGGACTTGGTTCCGCTCGACCAGCAGCACGAATTCCGGCTCGACGGCGATCCGCGTTCCGCGCGGGGCCAGCCGGACAGTCAACGAAAACGGTTGGCCGAAGTACTCGAAACCGGCGGTCACGTTCTCTTTCCGCAAGGCGTCGGGCAAAGGATGGACCTGACGGGTCCGATCGTTGGATCCCCAAAGCACCTGCCGTCGTCCGTCGGCGGCCACGGCGATCGTGCCCCATTGTCGCACCGCGGCGACGACCTCGAAGCCGGCCAGTTCGAGCCACGGTTCGCCCTCGACCGGCTCGATATCGCGGCGGCAGGCGATACGGACATCGACCGGCCCGGTGGTTTTCTTCGCCAACCGCACCTCGACCGTCCGCCGCGGCTCTTTCTCCTTGCCGTCCGCGCTTGCCGGCGCGACGGCGTAGCCCGCGGCTTTGACGGCCGGAACCACAAACTCCGCCTCGGGCGGCAGGCGCACGGAGAAGCGATCGAACGCGGCGCCGAGGCTCCGCACCGAAAGCGTTGCTTCGCTGGTGATGCCGCGTCCGTCGAGCCGCGCCAGCACCGTGCCGATCGCCTCCAGGACGGCGGGGGTTTCCTCGCCCAACACGGCGGGTTTGTTCCAGGCCAACTGAAAATCGCCCGTGAGTCGGGCAACGCGGAACTCGGTCGTTCCGCCCTCGGCCGCGTGGGAAGACAGCAGCGCGGCGCCGTCAGAGACCGCGCCGATCGCGCCGGCGACGGGAACGGTCATTTTCAACTCGGACGTTCCCGCGCGCGGAGCGAACAGTTTCAAATGAGTCTCATCGCCCACCGCGTCCAGCGGAACGAGCATCGTCAGGGCGACCTCGTGCAGCGTGTCTGGCTTCCCGCGGATCCAGCAGACGTATCCGGCGCCCTGCTGTTCGCAATCGACGAACTGCCGCCCCGATCCTTTGTATTGCACCTCGCCGCGGAGCAAACCCTGGTCGAGCCGCAACGGCACGCGGACCCAATCGCCGTCGCGCACCAATACCTGAAACCGAACGGTCAACTCGGCCTGACCTTCCGTGGCCGTTCCGGCGACCGACATCCGTTTCAGAACGTAGCGGGGTGGATCGACCCGACGGCCGAGCCGATGCTTCAGCTTATAAAGCTCCTCGAACTCTTCGTACTTGAAATCCAGCACCGGCTGAAGATTGCCTTGCTTGTCGGGCAAGTAGTAAATCGACGGGCGGGACTCCTCGACTCGCGTTTCGGGCAAGCGGCCGGTGTCTGCCCGAGCCGGCCAGGATAAGGTGGGTATCGTCGCGTTGCCGATCGGCCGCGCCGAGGCCGCGGAACACCAGACCAGAAGGCAGCCGACCGCCGCCGCAATGGAGCGCGTAGAATTCGACAAAATCCCATCTCCCACCGGCCAGGCCGGCGGATTCCGATTACTTACGACATTCATCCAGCGCGGCGGCTAGGACGGTCGCGGGTCTGAAAAGATACTGTTCCTATCCCTCTAGTTTATCCAAGCTCGGAGCAAGAAGAAAGCATCTTAATGAGGGCGTAACCAGAAAGTCTTCTCTCCCTTTGGGAAAGGGAACCACGAATACCGGCCTTCCAAACACGTTCCGAGAGAATCGCGTGCTTGACGGGGGGTATTCCAGGCCCCCCGCCACGGAGCGGTGGTACGGGAGAGGAAAGGAGAGGGAAAAGTTGTCGGAAACCGTCATTATGGGATTCCCTGCATGGACGGTCTCGATATCAGAAATGGTTCCTGGCGCGGGCGAATTCCGGGGTATTCCCCCCCGAAACCGCCAGTAATTTAGTATTGTTTCCCCGGAATGCCGAATTGACCCGAATTGCCGACCATTTCGTCCGAAAAGTTCAGCGTTTTC
>CBDAFL010000252.1:0-1447 GCA_965195225.1 uncultured Thermoguttaceae bacterium | reverse complement strand
TTGGCCGGTTCCGGGCGCGGGAAGTGTTCCTGACCTGCAAGTCGTGCGGCCACACTGAACGCTCCGAGGAACTGTGTGCTCTGGTGCCGCCCGGCGCCAACTTCGGCTACGACGTGATGGTCTATGCGGGCAAAGCCCTTTTCCTCCGGCATCGTAACGAAGCTGCACTTTAGGGGATCACATGGCGAGGGCAATCAGGTCTTGGAAGAGCATCCACAATTTGCGGTGGTCGGGGCTGCGAGGCAGAGCGGCCAGGAATTTTTTCCCCAGCATTTCTCGGGAAATAGAACGCCGCCGGTCCGCATGCGAGGGACGACGGTCCTCGTTGTCCCAAGGACGATCACCGCGGTCACTCAATTGCGACTTTTCCACGTCCCAGCAACATAACTCGACCAAAGTGTACGCCCATTGGTTCAAGTGCCAACATCCAATGTTCGACCACACGTTGCGAACTTGTTGCTGTCCCGCGCCCCAAACTTCCTTCACGTCGTGGAAGTGTTCTTCGATCGCCCAGCGTGCGGCAACCGTTTCCAAGATGTCGCGCGCGGTCGCCGATGTGTCCGTGCAGAAGTGAGGTGCCCAACCGCCGTTCTCAAAGCGGACAATCACCACGCGGATCTGGCCACTGATCAATTGGGATGTCGCCAGAAACGTCTTGTACTGCCGAGTCGCCTCCTCGCCGCGGCAATCGTAGGCGATCGTTTGCCAGCCCTTCCGATGCGCCGCACGCCTGGCCAAACTGATTTTGTTCTTGCCGTAGATGCGGTTGCCGCGAGAACCCGCGGGAGGCAAGTCGAACAAACAGGCGTCCTTGCGTAAGCGGCTGACAACAAGGATGCCCATTTCGAGCACCGGAAGGAGAAACGGCCGCACCGCATAAGCACCATCGGCGACCAACCACACCTTCGCCTGAATGCCCAAGGCGCGGATCGACTGCATGAACCAAGTCGACATCGCCACGCCGAGCTGATGCTTGGTGCGGAATTCCCAGTCGTATTTTTCCGCCAGCTTCGGCACGTCAACCTCGCGAACGTAGAGCATCGACCGCAACGGCAGCGCGATGACGCCCCATAACGGATGCCTCGCCAGCCAAGCCAGGGCGACCCAGTTGTGGCCGTAGAGCCACTTGCCGTCGGCCGGCCCGGGAGTCGGGTTATGATGTACTCCGGCCCCCTCAACATGCCGTCCATAACGTGAAGTGGGCGAGTCGTCCATTCCCAAGGGGAAGGTCACTTGCGTACTTCGTCGCAACTTGTTGCCGCGTAGGAGTTTCCCAACATCCTCAATAAGCCTGTCAATCAGACGAACGGACGGACGGGTGGGGCGTGCGTTTTCAGAACAAAGGGGTCTGGTTCCTTCCCCTCAGTCGGGGCACCGTGCTATTTCGATTGGTCGCTTTCACACACGGAAACCCTTGACAGTCGCGGAAAAACGGATATCATCTCGG
>CBDAFL010000251.1:0-1153 GCA_965195225.1 uncultured Thermoguttaceae bacterium | reverse complement strand
CTAGTGGATCGAATCTAACACTTGATGCCCGCGCTTGACGGCGGCGATGATCTTGTCGGGATCGGCGGTCCATGTGAAGGGCTTTGGCATCTGGTTTGTTTCCTTGACGAAGCGGTTGATGGCGGCCTGAAGGTCGACGACAGATCGGAAGATGCCGCGCTTTAATCGTCGCTTCGACAGCTTGGCGAAGAAGCCCTCGACGGCGTTAAGCCAGGAGCATGAGGTTGGCACGAAGTGGAAGGTGAAGCGCTCATGCCGGTCGAGCCACCGGCGCACCTTCGGATGCTTGTGGGCGGCGTAGTTGTCGAGGATGACGTGGACGAGCTTGCCAGCCGGGACTTCCGCCTCGATGGCGTTGAGGAAGCGGATGAACTCCTGATGGCGATGGCGCTGCATATTGCGGCCGATGACCGTGCCGTCGAGGACGTTCAGTGCGGCGAAGAGGGTGGTCGTGCCGTTCCGTTTGTAGTCGTGGGTCATGGTTCCGGCACGGCCCTTCTTCATGGGCAGGCCCGGCTGGGTACGGTCGAGCGCCTGGATCTGGCTCTTCTCGTCGACCGAAAGCACGATGGCGTGCGCGGGCGGATCGACATAGAGCCCGACGACATCACGCAGCTTGGTGACGAAGTCGGGGTCGTTGGACAGCTTGAACTGCCGCACCCGATGCGGCTGAAGCCCGTGGGCGCGCCAGATGCGCTGCACCGAACTGATACTGATGCCGTTCTCCTTCGCCATCATGGCAGCGGTCCAGTGGGTCGCCTCGGCGGGTGGATCTCTCAGCGTCAGGGCGACGACACGCTCGGCCACCTCAGTTCCGAGCGGCGGAATGCGCGATGGTCGCGTCTTGTCGCGCAACAGGCTCTCGAAGCCCCCCTCCATGAAGCGTTGCTGCCAACGCCAGACGCAGGTCTTCGACTTGGCGCTCCGCCGCATGATCTCGTTGGTGCCGAGCCCCTCGGCCGTCAGCAACACGATCTGGGCTCGCCAGACGTGCTTCTGCGCGGCGTTGCGGTCCCTGATGAGGGCTTGAAGGCGCCGGCGCTCAACCGGCGAGACGGTGATGGAAATCCCGGCGCGCATGCGCCAGACTCGCACGCGCAAACACCGGAGGGAATCCCACAAGGGATTCAATCGTTAGATTTTGACCACTAGC
>CBDAFL010000250.1:0-25787 GCA_965195225.1 uncultured Thermoguttaceae bacterium | reverse complement strand
GGCGGCGGACTGGGTCCGTTACCCGCCTGGGTCCGTCGCTTCAGCCGAGTGCGTCATTGGATTCAAGCTAAAATCTTGGTGGCCGGTGCTCGATGGCTATTTTTACAGGAACAACATAAGCTAGCACTTGCATAATCCTGTTTATCGCTGGGAAGGAGGGAGTACCGAAACCGATTCCGTCCCATAGGGACGGTTGAACCGTGGAAGTCTATTTTCGGCCGTCCCTACGGGACTTCTGGAAAGAAACGGAATATCCCGACGCCCCAGCAGTGAACTGCTGGGCTATTGCCGTCTGTCCCTCCGGGACAAAATCGCCGGGTTGCAACCCGACCTACGCCCCCTACTCCAACTTCACCGACGCCACCTCCAGCGGCGCGGCGCAACGGGGACAGTAGACGAACGAGAACGACGCCTCGTGAGAACACTCCGGGCAAATCTTCTTGCGCCGCATGATTGCGGATCCGGAAGAATGCTTCTCGACGTCATTTTTTTCGGAGACGACTCCTCCGCCCGTCTGCGGTGAAGACATGATGGCCAGTACGTCGTCGTCGGAGATCGGCGGGCCATCGCACGTCTCGACGGCGCACTTCGGGCACCCGCCGCCCGTTAGCTCAGGATCGTACCGGTGACCCCTGGGGCATTTAATTTCCATGAAAAGGACTCCCAGCCAGCGAAATGATCCATCCAGCGATGCACGTCATTCGGGGGGACCGCCACCTTAATTATACCAGGTTTCGCCGATCCGTCAAACGCGATGTCCGGTTAATTACGGTTCGACTCGCTCGACGCGGCTGGCGGCTTGGCCGTGGGCAAATCGGGTAGTTATTTCCTCGCCCGGCGAAAGCTCGTCGGCAGAGCGGATCAGCCGACCGTCGGCCGCGCGCTGCGTCAGACTGTATCCACGTCCCAAAACCGCCAAGGGGCTGAGAGATTCGAGCCGTCCGGCCACGGTGTCGGTCCGCTGTCGGGCAAGTCGGGTCAGGCCACGGACCGCTCGGGCCGCTCGACCGCCGAGATCGTCCAACCGCCGGCTCAACTCGAATACCCGCTGGAAGGGACGGCGAAAGACTGCACTCCTGGCAATCCCGTCGAGACGCGACCTTGCCGCCTCGGCCCGCGACCGCAACGCCGCGGCCAACCGCCGCTCGACCTGCCGCAGTTCGGCTACCAACTCCTCGGCCGCCGGAGCGACCAGCTCGGCCGCCTCGCTTGGCGTAAGCGCCCGAAGGTCGGCCGCCAGGTCGGAAAGCGTCACGTCGATTTCGTGTCCAACCGCCGAGACGACCGGGATTTTCGAGGCGGCGATTGCCCGAACCACCGGCTCCTCGTTGAACGCCCAGAGGTCTTCCATGCTCCCACCGCCACGGGTAACCACCAGGCAATCGATGGGCACCCCCGCCTGCTCGTTGAGTCGATTCACCGTCTGGATGGCGGCGACGATTTCGGCGGCCGCACCCTCGCCCTGCACGCGGACGGGCACGACCAGCACGTCCGCCCCACGCCAACGACGGCCAAGCACTTGAAGGAAATCGCGGATCGCCGCACCGGTCGGGCTTGTGACCACCGCGATCCGACGTACGAACTGCGGCAGCGGCCGCTTGCGCGCCGAGTCGAACAGTCCCTCTCGGGTCAGTTTCTCGCGCAGTTGCCTCAGCGCCAGTTCCAACGCCCCGACGCCTTGCGGCACGATATCGGCGATGACCAACTGGTAGCTGCCGCGGGCGGCGTACAGATCGACGTGTCCCCGGCAGACAACTTCCATGCCGTCTTGCGGCTCGAACCGGAGCCGGGCGGCCACGCCCCGCCACATCACCGCGCGAAGCTGCGACCGGTCGTCCTTGAGCGTCAGGTAACAGTGGCCCGACTGCGGCCGGACGAAGTTCGAGATTTCTCCGGCCACCCAAACCTCGGGGAACGCCGCCTCCAGCAGATCCTTGATCTGCGCGGTAAGTTCCGAGACGGAAAGCGGTCGCTGCGGCGAAGGAGAGGCGGAAAGCATAGCGGTGGTTTGTGGTTGGCGGCTATTTAGCCCCGGGTGAATACACCCGGGGCATTGTGTGTAATATGAAACCAACATTCCCCACCGTGAATACACGGCGGGCCACGGTGGTTGGACGCGGCAAACCGTCCCCCGGGTGTATTCACCCGGGGCTAAATAGCTGTTTTTCGGCAACCTCCTACAGCCCGTACTCCTTGATCTTTCGATACAGCGTCCTCTCGCCGATTCCCAGCATTTTGGCCGCTTCCTCGCGGTTGCCGCCGGTCAGGCGGAGCGTTTCGGCCACGAACAACCGCTCGATCTCCGCCAGCGGCCTGCCGACCAGCGCGGTCAACGAGGCGGTCGATGGCGCGCCGTGCGGCTCCGGCGGACCGGCCAACTCCTCGGGCAGATCGTCCAGGTCCAACAGCCCGTCGTAATCGACCACCACCATGCTCTCGATCACGTTGCGGAGCTGGCGGACGTTGCCCGGCCAGTCGAACCCCAACAGCTTCCGCCGCGCGGCCAGCGACATCCCGCGTATTTGTTTGTCGTGTTGACTGGAAAACTGGCGCAGAAAATAGTCGATCAGGATGGGGATGTCCTGGCTCCGCTGGCAGAGCGTGGGCAGGCGGATCGTGACCACCTTCAGCCGGTGGTAGAGATCGGTGCGAAACGTGCCCGCGGTGATCGACTCCTCCAGATCGCGGTTGGTGGCCGAAAGGATGCGGACGTTCACCTTGACCGGCGTGTTCGATCCGACGCGGGTGATCTCGCCGTTTTCGAGTACTCGCAGCAGCTTGATCTGCGTGGCCGGTGGCATGTCGCCAACCTCGTCGAGGAACATCGTCCCGCCGTTGGCGTACTCGAACTTGCCGACCCGATCGGCCGAGGCGTCGGTGAAGGCTCCTTTCACGTGGCCGAACAACTCGCTCTCCAAAATGTTCTCGCTCAAAGCGGCGCAGTTCAGCGCCACGAACGGTTTGTTCTTCCGCGGGCTGTTCTGGTGGATCGCCTGGGCGACCAGCTCCTTGCCGGTCCCGGTCTCGCCCTGGATCAATACGCCGGCGTTGGTCGGGGCTATGCGCTTAAGCCGCTCGATCACCTCGCGCATCCGAGGGCTGTCGCCGATCACCCCCTCGAAGCCGAACCGCTCGTCCAGACGGCGATTCAACTCGAGGTTGGTCTGTTTCAGCCGGGCGCTTTCCACGGCCTTTTCCGCGCTGGCCCGAAGCTGGGCTATGTCCAGCGGCTTCAGCAAATAGTTGAACGCGCCGCGGCGCATCGCCTCGACCGCCGAGGGGACGGTGCCGTGGCCGGTCATCAGGATCACCTCGGCGTCGGGCTGGTCGGCCTTCGACCGTTTGAGGATACCCAGGCCGTCGATGTCGTTCATCACCAGATCGGTGATTATCAGGTCGAAGGGCGATTCCTCGATCATCCGCGCCCCCGCCACACCCGAATCGGCCACGCGGCAGTGAAAACCGACCCGGTGGAGGCTTTCGGCCACCGTCTCGGCGTGCGGCTGATCGTTATCGACAATCAGGACTTCGGCGGGCGGATCGAACGGATGGGCCGGCGATTTAGATTCGGCTCTGCTCATGCGATTGATGATACCCAATCGCGGGGGAGCCTACCAGTGCCTCAACCGATCTGAACCGGCAACAGTGAGCGGCTTGAAATGCAACGCATACCGTGAGCGGTTGAAATTGTCCGAAATTTCCACCCCGAAAGACCTCGGACAAACCAGGTTGCACAGGCGGCGGTGGATATCGGGGTCGATCGAGTAGTTGATCATCTGGGCGGAGAAAACGGGGCTGGTCCGGTTTTGATATCGCCCCCACTACAAGTTGAAGTCGATGGTGTTTTTACCATCTTTCACTTCGGCCGTCAGGGATGACGATTCCGGCCGGGAGAATTTTTCCGGCACGAGCCATTCCACTCGCGGAACGCCGACGCTGACGCGGCCTTCGTCCAGAATACTTTTCGGCTTTTCCACGGGAGCGCCGATAATCCGGGTGGACTTGATTGTCACGCGGTGACGCCCCAACACGGCGCCGTCGCCCGAATCGAAAGTGGTCAGCGTGTAGCGTCCGTCGGAACCGATCACGCCCATGGCCGGCCGGCCGTGCTCCGGCAGGAACATAATTCGTCCGCTTGCGACAGGTTGGCCTTGATACGTCACCAGGCCGACGACGGGAGCGGTGCCCGGACGTTTCGGTCCGCAACCACACAAAACCGGCAAGCAAACCACAAGAAACAGACCGACGACAACGTAAGATTTTGCACGCATTGTCCGTTTCGCTTTCATTTTCATTAGCGGGTCCACCCGCGGCTCTTTAGTACGTGTTGCCCGGAATCGTCTCTTCACCGTCGATGCTCCCCAGCGCTTGGTATACGTTCAGGTCGATCGAATCGTTGACAAAAGCGACGTGTCCGTCGGCGAAGACGAAGTGCGTGCCGCCGCTGTGAAAGCTGCCGAACGGTGGTTCGTTGTCTTCGTTATCGGCCATCGGCAGGAGGCTCGAGTTGATCGGGTACTTGGTGCTTCGCACTAATCGCCCGTGCGACATGCTCGACGGGGGGCAGTCGGGCTTGCTGCATTCGCCGCCGAGCCACCATGTGACGGGTCCGCCCACGTTCGGGTCTCCGTAGCCCGGTCCCCGTCCCCACTTGGCCGGGTGAACGCTCTCGCCGATGGCGAAGGTCTGGGCGGTGCCGTCGCGGATGTCGGCGATCCGTCGCCAGCGGTTCATTACGAACAGGCCGTCGATATACACTTCGCCGCGCCAATTATACCCTGCCCTTGGCGGCTTGCCGCCGCAGACGCCGAAATAGACTCGCGAATCAGGATACTCTTGCGAGCGGTCGTCGCTGGGACACTGGTAAACCGCCAGACGCGTGGTGAAGAACTCGGGGTATGCGTTTATCCACTCAATCCAACTCATGTTGTAGTCATACTTGTCCTCCAGCCCCGACTGCTCGATGAATGGCAGCAGCGTCACATAGAGGGAAGTGCCGCGGCAATTGATGCTTCCGGCACAGTGCTCTGGAATGTTGACCTGGGACGCGGCTGGAAAAGAAGTCGCTGTTTCGTGGTAGTTGTGCAGGGCCAGCCCCAGTTGTTTGAGGTTGTTTTGGCATTGCAATCTCCGCGCGGCCTCGCGGGCAGCCTGCACCGCCGGCAGCAACAGCGCGATCAGGATGCCGATGATCGTGATCACGACCAAAAGCTCGACGAGCGTGAACGCTCGGAATTTATGATTTATGATTGATGATTTATGATTATTTTGAAACATCGCTGGCCTCCTGACCGAACGGAACAAATATCTGAAATACAACTCGAAAACCTCGCGCCAAAGCACAAAGACGACGAGAAATCCGCCTCTTTGCGCCTTGGCGTGAGTTTTTGTGCTTCCGAGAATGACCGGCTCTCCGAGCGTCGTCGCAAAAACCATTCGTGACGACGCCGGAGTTCGCCAGTCAAATCAGAAATCATACATCCTAAATCATAACTCTACTTCCGCTTCCTCCACGCGTAGTACAGCAGACCGATCAAGCCGGTAGCCAGCAGCGCCAACGTGGAAGGCTCAGGAATGGGCGTGTAGCCGATCACCAACTGCGGCCGATTAGCAACTACGGCCTCCTCCGAGGAGTGAAAGGTCAGTTTTGAATTGTACGCCGAATCGTTCTCGCTCCGAAGCACCATGCCCGGGTTGTTGCCCGCGGCCCAGTCGTCGATGAACGTAAAATCGGTGAACACAAACTCCATCCAGCCGGTGAGGTTGCTGTCGTAGGCGGTTTCGACAATGGCTCCGCCGTCATAATCCGATGCAGCGGTTCCGGCCGTGCCGCTGCCCCAGGAGGTCGTGTTATACTTACGGTAGTTCCAGCATGTGGAGCCAGTCTCGGTCGCGCCGTTTTTCGTGCCTTCGACCCAGTCTCCGTTGTTGGCCGTGAAGTGGAACAGTTGAAGGTTGTTTGCAACGCTCACGTCACTGGCACTAACGTATAGCCTCAGCTTGACGGAGTCGATGTTGGCGTACTCTTCCGCCAACGACGTGAGATCGAACCGGAGCAAGCTCCTGTAGCGCCGGGTCACACCTGATGTATAGGTGGCCCCCGCGATGATTTTGCCATCTGCCCCGTAGTTGTAGTTTGAATGGATTGAGGAGCTAGTAATCCGAAAAAGCCAGTTGTCATCGGTTCCCGCATAGGGAGAGCCGGTGAGGGGGTTATTCAACCCGTCCTGAAAGGTGACGGTATCCGCGGCGGCCGTTGAGCCGACGCATAAGACAGCAACCAAGACGGCCAGTAATCCAAGTAATCGAAAACTCATGATAAACTCCTACTGGAAAAAAGGGTCAACTGAAACAAAACACACAAAACACTCGTTTACAGCCTCTTTTGTCCGCGGACCGAACAAGCCTCGCAACTCTGTTCACCGCTTTGACAATTGGCCGCCCGCCACGCGGAACGGCGCGGGTGCCACTGTTGGCTTGTCCAGCAGTGCCCGCCAACCAAGGAAAACACTGCTGGACAAGCCAGCAATGCCACCCGATGGCTTTATGGATCATTCATGGTTTCACCTCCTTCGTCCTTTGGTTCGTTCGCATCTATTCCTTTTTCCGGGGTCTTCAAATACGTAACCGACAACTCCTCGAATCGTACTGTCATGGTGTTGCAGTTGCCGGTGCCGACCAGCAAACGGCTGTTGGTTGCATCCAACAACGGCGCGGCGGTCGGTAAGTCGATTGGCCGGCTGATGAAATCCTGTTGAAATTCCCCTTTGAAGTTCGCGTCCACCGCGAACTTGACGCATCTGCCGGTCTTGGTCAACCGGAACCGGTGCCGGCCCGGGCTAAGGCCACCCAACGGGACTGCTTCCGTCACGGTTCCGCCGGCATTGCGGAAAATCACCCGCTTTGAATCCGAATCGGGGTCGTAGCGTCGCACCAAAGCCTGCCCGTTGTCGACGACGAAGCTCAAAACCAGTCCGCAGGTCACAACGTCATAGAAGTTGGCGTTGGGTACGCCATCGCCGATGCCGAAGAGGATTTGGTGATGGATCGTTTGCTCAAAGGCGTCCAGGCGAACCTGGAACGTCGCTTCAAATACGAAATCGCGGTAGAGGAAGTCGGTAGCCACGGTGCGGATGTAGCCCCGCGACTGCCGACCCTGGGGCGTGAGCGGCTCTTGGCGCGGGTACTCGGCCGCCCCGTGCCGAATTGCGTACCGGTCCGGCGGCATCTGATCGAAAGCGGCGCCAAGCTCAGCGCCGTCAAATGTCTCAACGATCCGAACGGTTTCGGCGGGCTTGGGCCGCGGCATCGCCCGGACGAAACCCGACGACGTCTTCCCGGCCGCGTAGCGGATGATCGACATCTGTTCGGTGTCCTCGGCCCTCTCCACCCGCGCCGATTCGCCCACGCCCAATCGGATCGCGCGGGCATCTGTCTTGTCGCCGCTTAGCCGCACCTCGACCTTGCCCTGAAAAACGTGCGTCTTGCTGCCCCCCGACTTATCCACTTCCACGCCGAACTCCGTGCCCAGGTCGGTCACCACGGCCGTGGGAGTGCGGACGGAGAATAAGGATGAAGGATGAGGGATGAGGGATGACGTGGAATCGGCTGTCCGCGCTCCCTCTTCTCTCTTCTCTCTTCTCTCTTCTATTCTGGCGGTCAGTTTGCCCAACGCGAGGTAGCCGCCGGCGGTGGATTCGACCTCGTAGGTACAAGGCCCTTCGAGAATGACCTTCGCCCCGGAGTCGTAGGTGATTTCCAACAGCCCGGAATCGAGGATGTATTTTCTGCCTAAGGAAACGTGGGCAAACCCCGGCGGGGGCAGATAGCGGGGATCGTCGGACCATTTCACATCGACCATGCCGGTGATCCGGCCGACGAACACCATCTCCTGTCTGGCATCCGACGGTGCCGACTGCGACGGCGCCTCGGCGATATGTTGGTGATGGGTGATTTTGTACGCCCAAAACCCCAGTATCGCCACGCCCATGATCACCGTGGCAACCATGTAGGAGAACGCCCAACTGCCGACAAAAGGAGCGGTGGGTAGTGGATAGCTGGTGGTGGATAGAGTGGGGAATGGGGGTTCGGGGGTTTGAGGTTCGAGGTCAACGGAGACATCAATGGCCGGTGAACCGACCATCCCTTGTCGCTGGTTCGCATCCGGTGGCCGATCGTGCTCGTCTTCCGCGTGGGCGCGGGCGTTCCAGGCGATCCGCGAGTGGACTTCCATGTACAGCACGAAGGCATCCAAGGCCGATGGGTCGTCGCGCAGATTTCGCTCCAGCTCCGCGGTCTGCTCGGCGGACAGAGTGCCGTCGCAGTACCGTTCGGTGTACTCGCGCAGGGCGAGCGATCGGTCTTGCGGATTGTCCCAACTCATGGCGACGCCTTCTCGCGGGTCTTGCGTTCGATGCACTCCAACAGTTTCGCGCGGATCCGATGCAGATGCTGATACACGGCGCCTTCGGTCCGGCCAAGCTCCTCGCTGATCTGGCGAATGGACCGCTCGCCCTCGTAGCAGAGGGCCAGCAACTCGCGCTCGGAAGGATTGAGGTCGTCCATGCATACGCCCAACGCCGCCAGCGCGCCGTCCAGCCACTCCGACTTCTCGGAGCGGACCGCGGCGATCCGGGACATCATCTCGTCGCTGAAACAATGCCGGTCGCGCCGCTTCTTAACGCGCCAGTTGCGGATGAGATTGTGGGCGATGCCACATCCCCAGCGGACGAAGTTTTCCTCGCGGTCCAACTTTTCCGGACCTCCGCCGGGACGAAACTCGCCTGACTTCTCCCAAAGAACCATGCTCGTCTGCTGGAACAGGTCGTCGGCCTCGTTGCAGTCGGGCACCAAGGTCAGTATGTATCCGTAAATCCGCCGCTGGTTCTTCACGAACAACGCGACGAACGACGGATCGTGGTCTAGCGGCACGACTGCGCTCCTTGCCCGCCCCAACGTACTTTGTCGGAGTCTCTCGGGATGAATTTACTCGGGAAGCGAATCCGTTCGCCCATTGACGAGTTCCTCTCCTACTATGTATTGTGCGCTGGATGGTTTTTCTTACGGAAAAATTGTCGGTTTCCTGGGGGGTGTCGCCTGCCCCGCCAGTTGCAGTGAAGGCCGTATTTCGCGGGTATTGGACACTCCGGGATGAGCAATGCAGAATGAAAAGCCCGATTCCCACGATCCGAGTGGCAGCGTGAGCCATGAATTTCCGTCGCCCGGCGTTCCCACGCGGAGCATGGGAACGAGTGATCCCTCGCCCCTCGCCCCTCGTCCCTCGTCCCTCATTTCCCTGCTGCGTGCCGTTGCGTCGCTGAAATTGGCCGTCGTGTTGATCGCGGTTTACGTGGCGGTACTGGTTTGGGCGACGGCGATCGAGAAACTCCACGGCACGGCGGCGGCACAGACGGAGGTTTACGGCGCCGGCTGGTTCGTCGCGATCCACGTAGTTATTGCCGCCAATATCCTCGCCGCCGTGTTGATCCGCTTTCCTTGGCGGCCGAGGCAGACAGGCTTTGTCGTGACCCACCTGGGAGTAGTGGTGTTGCTGGTCGGTTGCCTGCTGAGTTGGCGCTATGGAAGCAAGGCCCAGTTGCCGGTGGTCGAGGGCCGCGCCGCCTATCTCGTACATGAAGAATCGCGTCTCGACGCCCCGCCCGTCGAACTCGGCTTCCAGGTCTTCCTGCACAAGTTCCGGCGGAAACTCGATCCCGGCGCCGCGATGGCGTCGCACTATTCGAGTCTGGTCGACTTTCTCGACCGCGACGATCCGTCGAAGATACTGCGAGAAAACGTGTTGATTACGCTCAATGCGCCGGTCGATTTCACCGATCCTCGCAGCGGGCGGACGTATCGGCTGTTTCAATCGAGTTTCGACGGCCCGTGGACGCCCGGCGAACCCGCCTTCCGCCATTTCGTGGGCGACGACCGCGACCGCGACCACGTTTACCGCTCGGTGCTGAGCGTAAACTACGACCCCGGCCGTCTGTGGAAGTACGTCGGCAGCCTGTTGATCGTCGTCGGCATCGTGCTGGTGTATTACGTGCGGCCCAGACGCTCGATAATCGGCTTTGTATGTATCTCGGTTCTTTTTTTTGCCGGCGGCGCGCGAGCGGCCGACGCGGAGCGGCTCGATTGGAGCGCGTGGCAACATCTGCCGGCGTTCGACGAGGGGCGCGTCGAGCCGCTGGATACCTTCGCTCGAAAATCGGTCGAGGCCATCTGCGGACGAACCGATCCGACGTTCGTGATGGAAGACGGCCGGCGGCGGAAGTTCACCGCCGCGGAGTTGCTGTTCGCCTGGCTGGCCGAGACGGAAAGATGGGAGCATGTTCCGTTTCTGCCGGCCAAAGACGAGTGGTTGCGACGCGACGTGTTGGAATTGCCGTTGCGCGGCGGCGACGGGCGGCGGTTGTCGTTCGTCTCTCCGGCACGGGTGGAGAACAACCCCAGGCTGGGACGCTACTGGGCCAAACTCCAGCAGCGCGCCGAATCGGAAGGAGAAGAGTTGCGCCTCTCGGAAAAAGACCGGAAAGTCGAGCGGCTGGTAAACGCCTACGGCCGCTACAGGCGATTGACCTTCTACGCCGAGCAGCCGAAGGACACGCCGCGGCGGTTCTACGCGCGGGTGGAATCGTCGGGCGCCGCCTGGCGAATGTTGGCTGCCGACCGGCAAGCCGCACGTCGCATCGCCAAGGACCAACGGGTGCGTGAGCTGATGGTCGAGACCGGCCAATCGTTGCAGAAATTGATCGCCCTGCTGCACGAGGACGGGTTTTCGCGGAAGAAGATCGAGCCGGCGGCGGCGGCGTTCCGCGAGGCGAGCGAAAAACTGGCCGAGCGACTCGCCTGCGACGCGGACAAGCCCCTGGCCGCCTTGGCCGCCGAGCTGCGCCGGGAGGCGATTGAAATGCATCTGGCCCTCTACGACAACGGCGATATCCTGCGGCTGGTTCCGGCGCTCAATCCGGGCGCGCTCGAGGAGAACCGCTCGCCGGACGACGACGCCTCGCCCTGGCTCGGATTCCAAGCGATGATTGATGGTTCCGACGATTTGCTTCGAGGGTATCCACGGCCGGAGCTGGACGAGGCGCGCAAAATGTTTGCCGAGGTTCAGTCCGCGTATCGTGACCGCGAGGGGGCCGATAGGCCGGCGGAATTTGCCGTCGCCATGCGTCGTTTCGCCCACTCGCTCCGCGCGCTGGCCGAAAAGAACGAACCGCTGCGCCGCCGGCTTCCGCTGCTGCACCGCGACGAGTCGCTGTTGGACGCAACGGCCTATCCGCCGCCCGGCTCGACCGTCGCCGAGGTTTTTTACAACCGGCTCGATCCGTTTTTTTGGTCGTGGGTCGTGGGTCTGGCGGCGTCGCTGTGCCTGCTGTCGGCCGTGGGCAGGTTGCGCCGGCCGGCGTTTTGGGCGGGCGCGGCGGTGTTGACGATCTCGCTCGGATTCACTCTCGCCGGATTGGGACTGCGCACTTACATCACCGGTCTGGTCCCACTGACCGGGATGTTCGAGTCGGTGGTCGTCGTGGCGGCGTTCGTCTACGCTCTCGGTCTGTGGCTTGCGCTGCTGCCGCTATTGCGATTCAACGATGGGTGGGCAATTCATTGCCCACTTAATTGCGAGGAAAACCATAATCAGCGATCCTCAACCCGCGTCGAACTGGTCATGCAACGACGGGTCTTCGCCCTGGCCGGGGCGATCGTCGGTACGTTGGCGCTGGTTTTGGCGTATTACGCGCCGGCAACCGTGATGCACCGGAACATCGGCGCCGCGGCCCCGATCCTGCGCGACAATTTCTGGTTGGTGGTCCACGTCGTGACGATCATGGCCGGTTACGCCTCGGCCGCCATCGCCCTGCTGCTGGGCAACGTGTCCTTGGGTTACTATTTGTTCGGCCGATACCGCGACGGCAGCGGGGACGGCTGTCGGCCGCCGCCGACCTGCTCGGTACTTGCCGGATTCATTTACACGGCCATTAAAATCACGGTGCTGTTGCTGGCCGCCGGGACAATTCTCGGCGCCCTGTGGGCGGACAAGTCCTGGGGACGTTTCTGGGGCTGGGATCCGAAAGAGGTCTGGGCGCTGATCTCGCTGCTGGTCTATCTCTTATTTCTCCACGCGCGGCACATCGGCTGGTCGGGCAATTTCGGCATGAGCGCCACCGCCGTGCTCGGCGCAACCGTGATACTGTTCAACTGGTACGGCGTGAACTTCGTCCTCGGCAGCGGTTTGCACGCCTACGGCGCCGGCGCCGGCGGGCAGTTGCAAGTGGGCACGGCCGTGCTTATCCAGTGGCTCTTTCTCTTCGCCGCGGCCATCCGCTATCTCATCGAAACCCGCGGCGGCTTGCTTCCGGAATCGACGGGTGTATAATGGCGCTCCAGTGTTTTTTATTGACGCCTGGGAACACTGACTGTACAAGAAGAGCACATGAATCCCACGATCGGCGATTGCGTCGAAACGCACGTTTCCGGATATCTCTCGGAGATCAAACGGAACCTCGCCCGGGGCAACGCCACCGAACATACCCATCGCTCGGCGCTGAAAAGGTTGATCGAGTCCGCTGCCGAGGGGGTTGTGGCGACCAACGAGCCGAAGCGGGTCGCCTGCGGCGCGCCGGATTTCATCATCACCCGCCGCGGTACGCCCTTGGGCCACGTCGAGACCAAGGACGTCGGCACGGACCTTGGCGAAATGCAGCGCGGAAAAGGTCCGCACGGCGAGCAATTCCTCCGCTACAACGACGCCCTGCCCAACTGGATACTGACCGACTACTTACGGTTTCGTTGGTTCGTCGGTGGCAAGCCGCGGCTTTCGGTCACCATTGCCAAGCAGGACACGGGGGGCAAGATCAAGCCGACCGCCGACGGCGCGGCCAAACTGGCGGAAATGCTGACCGCCTTCTTCGAGCAAGAGACGCCGACCGTGGGCACAGCCAAGGAGTTGGCCGGACGGATGGCCCGCATGACCCGCTTCATCCGCGACCTGATCGTCGGCACGTTTGAACACGAGAAGGAGCAGGGCTGGCTGCATAACTGGCTTGGTGCCTTCCGCGAGACGCTCATCCCCGACCTGGACGAGCGGCGGTTCGCCGACATGTTCGCGCAGACGCTGGCCTATGGGCTGTTCGCCGCGCGGGTCCACGCCCCGCCCGGCGAGAAATTCTCGCGCCGGCTGGCCGCTTTCAATCTGCCAAAGACCAACCCCTTCCTGCGCAAGTTGTTCTCCGAGATCGCCGGGGTGGACATGCCCGAGTCGATCGCCTGGGCGGTCGACGACCTGGTCGATCTGCTCCGCCACGCCGACATGGCCGAAATTCTCACGGACTTCGGCCGAGGGAAGGGCAAAGAGGATCCAGTGGTCCACTTCTACGAGACGTTCCTAACCGCCTACGACCCGCGTATGCGCGAGCTGCGCGGCGTCTATTATACGCCCGAGCCGGTCGTCGGCTACATCGTCCGCTCGATCGACCACCTGTTAAAGACCCGCTTCGGCCGTCCGAAGGGGCTGGCCGACGAGAACACGCTGATCCTCGATCCGGCCGCCGGCACCGGGACGTTCTTATACTCCGTGATCGAGGAAATCCATCGCAAGTTCGCCCGGCAGGCCGGCGCGTGGGACGATTACGTCGCCAAGAGCCTGTTGAACCGCATCTTCGGCTTCGAGTTGTTGATGGCCCCGTACGCGGTCGCCCATTTGAAGCTGGGAATGCAGTTGCGGGAGACCGGCTACAAGTTCGCCACCGACCAGAGGCTGGGCATTTATCTGACCAACACGCTCGAAGAGGCCGCGAAGAAGAGCGAGCACCTTTTCGCCGGCTGGGTCGCCGAAGAGGCCAACGCCGCCGCCAGGATCAAACGCGACGATCCAATTCTCGTCGTCCTTGGCAATCCGCCCTATTCGGGCGTTTCGGCCAATCGTGGCGAGTGGATTACAAACCTCGTCGCTGATTATCGGAAAGTGGACGGTAAACCTCTGGGAGAGAAAAAAGTCTGGCTCAAAAACGACTACATCAAGTTTATTCGCTTCGGTCAGTGGCGAATTCAACGTACAGGGCACGGTATTCTGGCCTTTATCACCGACCACAGTTATCTCGACAGTCCGACGTTTCGCGGCATGCGCCAGAACTTAATGAAGACGTTCGATGAAATCTACGTTCTCAATCTACACGGCAATTCCAAACGCCGTGAAACCGCGCCCGACGGTGGACCGGACGAAAATGTTTTCGATATTACTCAGGGCACGGCAATCGTGCTGTTTGTCAAGCACGACAAGAAGAGGGAGGGCGGCGTTTTCCATGCCGATTTATGGGGCAAGCGAGAAGATAAATACGAGGCGTTGAACGCAAGCGACGTCAGGGAGACAAAGTGGCGCAAGCTCTCGCCGGCCGCTCCTTTTCACCAATTGGTTCACGTCAAACGCCGATCGCACAAGGAATACGAAACCGGCTGGCGCATCACGGACATTTTCCCTGTCGGCTCCAATGGCGTACAAACATCGCGCGATAAACTGGTTGTTTCAATGGATCACGCGGAATTAGTGCAACGTTTTGAATGGATTCGGAACGTTAACACCGAAGGTGCTGATATTAAGAGAAAGCTGGCCGTTAAAGATCACGTTTTTTGGAAACTTGCCGTTGCACGCGAAGAACTGCGTAAGGATCGAGAATGGAAGAACCAATTACAGAAGTATCTATACCGACCATTTGATCAACAATGGCTTTTCGCCTCCACATCGTTTGTTCATCGTTTGCGATGGGATGTAATGCGTCATCTTGAACAGCCTAACATTGCGATCTGCATTGGACGAGCGGGGCTCGTTACGCATGGATCATGGAATCTGGTGTTCTGCGCCCGGAATATTCTCGACCACAACTTGTTTTATCGCGGAAGCAGCCTGAATTGCCCGCTTTATCTCTACCCCAACGGCCAGATGCCGGCCACGCTTTTCGACCACGAGAATGGGCGTCGGCCGAATCTGTCGTCAAAGTTCGTCGACGAGTTGTGCGAACGCCTCGGACTCGGCTTTATACCCGACGGACGTGGAAACCTGCGCAAAACCCTCGGCCCCGAGGACATATTCCACTACGTCTACGCCGTCTTCCATTCGCCGACGTATCGAAAGCGCTACGCCGAGTTCCTGAAAATAGATTTTCCCCGGCTGCCGCTTACGGGCGAACTGAAACTGTTTCGGGCGTTGGCGGCCAAGGGAGCCGAACTGGCCGCACTGCACCTGATGGAATCGCCCAAGCTGGACGGCATAATCACCGAGTTCTCCCAAAAAGGGGATAACGTGGTCGACAAGGTCCGCTACACCGACGCCAACAGCCGAGTTTGGATCAACCGGACGCAATACTTTCAGGGTGTGCCGAAGGAGTGTTGGGAGTTCCACGTGGGCGGCTATCAAGTCTGCCACAAATGGCTCAAGGACCGCAAGGGACGAAAACTCGGCCACGAGGAGATCGAGCACTATCAGAAGATCGTCGTCGCGCTGCGGGAGACGATCCGCTTGATGCAGGAGGTGGACGAGTGCGTTCCCGCCTGGCCTTTGACGTAACGAAGGGTTATGGGCCGTGACGCCCGGCGCATTGTAAATCCCTTATGTTTCCCCCGCCTTTCCTCTTTGACAAGGAGACCGCCGTGCAACGCTCGATTTCATCATTGTGCCTGCTAATAGCATTGCTCTTGATCGCAGGCGGCGCTGGCGCGGACGAGCCCCACGCCGGGCCGCCGGCGAAAAGCGAATTCGGAAAGAAAAGGATTGTATTCATTGCCGGCCGTCCCAGCCACGGCTACTCCGAACACGAACACCGCGCCGGCTGCCTGCTGTTGGCCGAGTGCTTGAAGAAAGCATTTCCGAACGTGGAGACCGCCGTTTACCGCGACGGCTGGCCTCGCGACCGCAAGGCCCTCGACGGCGCCGACGCGATCGTGATCTTTTCCGACGGCAGCAAATCGCACCCCATGTTGCGTCATCTCGGGCAGGTCGAGAAACTGATGAAGCGAGGCGTCGGTCTGGCCTGCATCCACTACGCCGTCACGGTGCCCAAGGAAAAGGGGGGCGATCAGATGAAGGATTGGATCGGCGGCTATTACGAGGCCTTCTGGTCGGTCAATCCGTTCTGGACGGCCGAGTTCGCCGAGTTTCCCGACCATCCGGTCGCCCACGGGCTGAAGCCGTTTTCCATCAAGGACGAGTGGTACTACCACATGCGGTTCATCGACGGCATGGAAGGCGTCACTCCGATTCTGACGGCCGTGCCGCCGGACAGCACCCGTGAAGGCCCCGACGGACCTTCGAGCGGCAATCCTACGGTCCGGTCGGAAAAGGGCAAGGCCGAGCACGTCGCCTGGGCACGGCAGCGACCCGACGGCGGGCGCGGTTTCGGCTTCACCGGCGGCCACTGGCATTGGAGCTGGGCCAACGACAATTTCCGCAAGGCGGTGCTCAACGGGATCGCCTGGGTGGCGAAGTTGGAAATTCCGCCCGACGGCGTCCCCTCGAATACACCGACCTACGAAGAACTAAAGCTCAACCAGGCCAAGCCTGAGCCGGCGGGATTCGACCGCGAAAAGGTGCGGAAGAAAATCCGGCAGTGGAAATAATTCCATTTAGCTCGCCGTAAATACCATTTAGCCCGCCGTGAATACACGGCGGGGAAAAGTGGTTTTTCGCACCACACCGTGCCCCGGGTGTATTCACCCGGGGCTAAATACCTTATTTCTTCGCCATCGCGCCGGCGAGGATTGCGGAGGTGCTGGAACGCATGATCCGCGGATCGACCGGACGACCTTCGGTCAGCGCCCGGCGTACCTCCTTGCCGGAAATGAATACCGGCTTCTCGTCCTTGTGATTCTCCATCAGATCGACCCGACCGATCGATTCGTAGAAGGCGGCGAATCCGACCCGCAGGGGATGGATTTCCAGGTCGCCGTGCAAGTTGTCGAAAATCTCCTGGGCGTCGAAATCGCCCCAGATAGCCGTGCCGTCGTGATACGGAGCGTCGGCGTGTTTTCGGCCAATGACGATGTCGGTGAAACCGAAGTTCTGCCGATAGATGGCATGCATCACCGCCTCTTTCGGCCCGCCGTAAAACATCTTGATGTCGAGTCCCAGCAGGATGACCCGATCGGGGACCGACTCGCCGCGCGGTTCCCATAGCGCCGGATCGCTGTCGCCCTCGCCCAACGAGCGGTTCTGGATCAGGACTTCGTAGGTATGCATGCGGACCTCGGCGTCCACGTCGTCCCCCTTGGTCTCGCCGATCAACGGGTTCAGACACGCGCCGGCGTCGTGACCCGCGCGTAGAAGCGTCTCCAGGCCGTAGACCAGCGCGTACTCATGGGCGCGGTGCAAGGGATTCCGGGTCTGGAAAGCGACTACCCGCTGCCAACCCTTTTCGGCCAGCAACCGGCGGACCTCGCACGGAGTGAGGACGTATTTTCCAAACCGCGGATCCTTTGGTTGTGGGATGACTTGAATCTCGCCGCCCAAGAGGTGCGTTTTCTCGGCGTCGGCCTTCAGCACCATGTCGCCGCCGGGATGGTCCGTCCGCTCGGTCAGATAGACGCTTTGCAGGTATTTCTGTTTGTCCCACGGGTAAACATCCGTAACGTCCAGCACGGCGACGATCTGGCCCGACGAGGCGACCAGCGCCACCTGTTGTCCCGGCCGGAGCCGTTTGGCCAATTCTTCCGTGACCGGCAAGGCCAAGGGGATTGTCCAAGCATATCGTTTGCCGTCATGCTCAATCACCGATTCGTCGAGCACGCGATGGTAGGCAGCCGAGTCCATCGGGCCGGTCAACGGGCTTAGGGCGCCGTCGCCGAGGCGAAAGACGGTCGACAGGTCGGCGTCGGAGACGGGCACTTGCGGTAGGGTTTTTGCATTGGCGAGAAAATCGTCGATCGCGTCGGCGGCCACGGTCCGGCAAACCGGCTCCGTCAGTCCGCCGTGTGGGGGTAAGAGGGAAGTCATTAGCAGTTCCTAATCTGATTTCAGGTCGGATCAAACCAATCAGTATAGCGGCACGGTGGGATATACTTCAAGCCGCGGAACTTGGAAAAATGCGGTGCGCTGGGGGAAAAACCCCGACCAATTTAATTCTTGCGCAAAAAAAAAGGGGCGGCAGTTAAACTGCCACCCCCAATGGGTCGAATTCACAAATTACAAAATACTACTAGGGCAACTGCGCGGGAGTCTTGTCGGCCATGCTGCCTAACAGCACAAAGACATCCGCATCCATCGAGTCGCTCAGGAAACAAACCGAGCCGTCCCCCAGGCCAAAGTGCGCCCCGCTGGCATGGTCGCTGCCGGGAGAGCCGTAATACCAGTTGTTCACCAGCATACCACCGTCAGTCATCGGAGTAAGACCATTTTGATCAAGAGTGAACATTAGAGAGGTAGAAAACAGCGTGGAGCAACCGGCGACGGACCAGCCGTCTCTGGAGAGGGAAAAGCTTGATACACCCGGGGGAGGGGATGTGATCCGTTGCATTTCTCCGGTTATAATCGTATTGGAGGTACCATCGCGAATCTCGGCAAACGAGGTGCCAACGTTTACTCTGCCGAAAACACCCCACCGCTTTGTTGGGGTATCGTTAGTGGCGTCTATATTAAACGTTGTCGGATAATGCGTAGCGTCTGCAGACACATTATTCGCATCCGCCAAACGTATGGCTTGGTAGAAGGGTGTATACCGGCCGGCGCACCCGCCGTAGTCGGTTCCGCCGCCAGCCCATTCGTATGGAACATTCGGCATCATCACGGTGTCTTCCGGGCGCAATTCGTAGCGCCGGGTCGGACAGTAGAAGCCATTGACGTCCATTGCCGCCGGTCCGGGATTATTAGCATCCGCGCCTGCATTGGCAGCAGGACTCCAGTAACCCGGCCCCATGGTCCCCGATCCGGGTTTTCCCGAAGCCCAGTTTTTGGCAATGTTGTCCCCTTCGATGAAGGCCATGATGCGGAGCAAGAAGCTCGTGCCGTGATAACCGGGGCCTGGGTTTATCGCCTCGGCCCAAACGCCGAACGGATAGGTGTTAATAGTGGTAATGTCAGCATCTGGGTCGCTGATCGCTCCCGGCGGAAAGAGCGTGTTCGCCTGGGCATAGTTGTGAAGCGCCAGACCAATCTGCTTAAGATTGTTGGTACACTGGATTCTGCGGGCCGCCTCGCGGGCCGCTTGCACCGCCGGCAACAGCAGTGCGATGAGGATGCCGATGATGGTGATGACAACAAGCAACTCCACCAACGTAAACGCTTTTTTCCCACGCCTTGTTGAGTACATAACCCCTCTCCTATGGTTCCCAAAAAAAACCGACGAGGATGATACCGCCGCCAACAATAGGCGACTAGACAACCCTTATTAGAACATAGAATGTAAATCTGTCAAGGAAGACGTACGCGATACAATTTACCAAGCCCCGTGAAAACCCCAGCTTTGTCGCATGGCCATACCCCACTAATATCGGGGTTTGGTGCTTGTTTTCCGTGAAAACAGCTTAAATCCTATCTGTTTTCTCTATTATCATCGGTTAAGAGCAGTTTGACGACCAGTTTGTCAGGTCGGATTGTACCCCGTGACGGCCGGACTATAATCGACGCCGGGGAATAATGTCATCCCTCTTACGCTTTCAATACTACCAAATTTAGGTAAACATGCCCATCCTTAAGGAAGAGCCGAGCCTCTTCCCCGAGACATTGCTTGATGAACTGCCGAGCGACGTGCCGGATCGCCGTTGGTACGCACTGTACACCAAGGCCCGGCAGGAGAAATCGCTCGCCAGGGAGTTGCATAAACACCGCGTCCCTTTTTACTTGCCGCTGGTAAAAAAAACCAACGTTTCCCGCGGTCGTCGAAGGATCTCGCTGACGCCGTTGTTCGGCGGCTATCTTTTCCTCTTCGGCACCGAAACGGAGCGGATACGAAGCCTCGCCACCAATCGGGTTTCCCGAGTGCTAGCCGTCGAGGATCCCGAGCAGCTTGTTTTCGATCTACGGCAACTCCGCCAACTGATCGCCGCGGGCGCGCCGCTGACGATCGAGAGCCGTCTGGACAAGGGACGGCGCGTAAGGGTCCGTCACGGGGCCTTCGCCGGATTGGAAGGGACCGTGGTGAAACGCCGCGGCGAAACCCGGCTGTTGGTCAGCGTAAATTTCCTCCAACAAGGCGCCTCGGTCGAAATCGAAGATTTTTCACTGGAACCTCTGGATTTGTAGTATGGCACTGTGTGGGGTGGGACAAGCGAAGCGCGGTCCCACCAACAGCGGGAAAAACTTTCTCCGAGTACCTATCGCTTTGGATCAACAATCATGACGGAACGATACTTAGTCACCGGTTGTGCCGGCTTCATTGCCTCGAAAGTAGTCGATTTGTTGCTGGAGGCCGGCCACACGGTGGTGGGCATCGACAACCTCAACGACGCCTACGATCCGCGGCTGAAGCAGTGGCGGCTGAAACAATTGTTGCAACACAAAGATTTCACCTTCCACCAGACGGACATCTCCGATCTCGCCGCGCTGGAGCCGCACTTCGCGGCCAATGGCGACGAGCCGCCCTATGCGGCCGTGGTCAACCTGGCGGCCCGAGCCGGCGTGCGCCCCTCGGTCGCCAATCCCTGGGTCTACTACGAGGCTAATTGCACGGGCACACTCAATCTGTTGGAAATGTGCCGGCGGTTTGGCGTAAAAAAGTTCCTGCTGGCGTCCACCTCAAGTCTTTACGGCAACCACAATCAGGTTCCTTACCACGAAGACGACGACACCAACCGGCCGTTGTCTCCCTACGCGGCATCGAAGAAAGCGGCCGAAGCGATCGCCTTTTCCTACCACCATCTGCACGGCATCGACGTTTCAATCCCACGTTACTTCACGGTGTACGGACCGGCGGGCCGACCCGACATGTGCGTCTTCCGCTTCGTCCGCCGTATTGCCGAAGATGAGCCAATCATGGTCTTCGGCGACGGTTCGCAGAGCCGCGATTTCACCTTTGTCGACGACATTGCCCGGGGCACGGTCGCCGCGCTGCGGCCGCTGGGCTACGAAGTGATCAACCTCGGCGGCGATCGGCCGGTGTTGCTCAGCGCGATCATCGACCAGATAGCCCAACTGACCGGCAACCGGCCGCGGATCGAATATCGCCCCGTCCATCCGGCCGACGTTCCCACGACTTGGGCCGACGTGTCGAAGGCCGCCGCGTTGCTCGATTGGCGCCCGGAGATTTCGATCGAAGAAGGGCTGCGCCGCTCGGTCGAGTGGTACATGGAAAACCGCGAGATGGCCCGTTCGCTGGAATTGCTTGACCGGAAGGAATAAAATTGTAGGACAGGTTGCCAACCTGTCCTGCACACCGATCACCTTTACTCGTTCCAAGAGCCATGAATCTCACGTTCATCGTACTCGCGTTGTCGATCTTGGCGGTCGAGAAACCCGCCGCCGATAATCCCATATTCAAGGAACTGATACGCGACGGCGTCCGGATGTCCGACGGCAGCGCGGTCAAACTGCCGCCGCCGATCATGCCCGACCGGCTCGACGCGGCGGGACAATGGGCGGCGATGAAAAAGGTGGCGACCGGACGCAACCCCGTCGAAAGGATCGTACAAAAATCCTTCTACGCCCCGGTGGTCGTCAGGGTACGCACTGTCAAGCCGTCGGAAGACGAGGGTCCGGCGGTCCGCACCGTCAGTTTCTGGTTCGTCGCCCACGGCGACTGGGACGTGATGACCTCGAAAGAATTCCTCGAATCGTTTGCCGGCGCCAAGGACGAGGGGCCAAACCGCGTCGTCTCGAAGTCGGGTGCATTGACCGACGAGGAAATGACCGAGCGGAAATTGTCCGCGACTAATAAAGACGACTATGAGGAACGCTTCGTCTACACGACGTTTTCGCTGTTCGAGCGGGTCGAGTTGAGCGCCACTCGGCTGGCTGGTCTGACCCGCGGCGAGGACTCTTGGCTGGCGGCGGCGCGGATCGACCGCCGTTTCGACAAAGACCCGGAGTACCCCAACCAATGGCGGGCGTTGTTGCGCGACGTTAGGGCGGAGATCAAACCCGGCCCGGCCCACCCCTTCTTACATGCCGGCGGCTACGCGAAAATCACCCGGCTCAAGAAGCCCGCCGATGCGGTGTTCGTCGAGTGCCATCTGGCCTACGAGGAGGACTACGGTTGGTTCGACGGCGTCAATCTGGTAAAACGGAAAGTGTCCCTGATGATTCGGGAAAAGGTCCGCACCTTCCGCCGCAAGTTGGCCGTGGCAAGCGAGCAAACCGCGAAGGATGCCGATTCGCAATAATAAAAAACGAGGGCGTCCGAAAATTGGCCCGAAAAAACTATTTAGCCCCGGGTGAATACACCCGGGGCACGGTCCGGCGCGTCCAACCACCGCTGCCCGCCGTGTATTCACGGCGGGCCAAATGGTATTATTCCCGGACATGCGATCACGCCTCCGTCGGCTGCGGCTCCGGATGGCCGTCCTCCGACGGCTTCTTTTCCGCGCCGGCCAGGTTGGCCAATGTCTCGGGTATCTCCACCCCGCCGATGTCCTTCATCACCTGCATCATCGGCGGCAGGGTGTGGGCCATGTTGTGAAGCCAATTGGCCGTCGAACTGGTGCCGTTCTGACCGCCGCCCTCCCAAACCACGATCTTGTCGAACTTGATGTTCGAGATCGCCTGGGCCGAGGCCTCGACCAGATTGTCGAAGTGCTCGAGCATGAGCATCTTGAACGCCTGTTCCGAGCCGCCGCAGGCGTCGATGATCCGTTGCAGACCATCGCCCTTCTTAGCGAGGATTTCGTACTGACCGCGTGCTTCGGCCTCGAGTTTGACGAAGATAGCCGAGGCCTCGCCCTCGGCCTCGATGCGTCGTTTGTTGGCCTCGGCCGTCGCGTCCACTTCGATCCGCGCCCGTTCCGCCTTGGCCGGAGCCTCTACCTCGGCACGCCGCTCGGCCTCGATTCGCCCCGCCTCGGCCAGCGCGGCCTTGGCTCGGGCAATGTGCTCGGCCTCGAGCACGGAGCCCTCGGCGCAAACCTTGCGGGTCTCGCCCAACTCGTAGGCCTCGGCCTTTTTCACTTGCAGGCCGGCCTGTGAGGCGGCAATGTCCGCCTTCGATAGGTTTTCGCCCTCGACCACCCGGGCGTCGGCCTGGGCGATATTCACCCGCATGTCGCGCTCGGCGGCCTTCACTTCCGATTCACGCTGGAAAGAGGCCGTTTGCTCGCCGACCTTCTGCTCCTTGTCCAACTCGGCCACCCGGACCGCTTGCTCGCGCATAGCCTGGCGTGTGCCGATCTCGCGGACCTTGTGGGCGTTGGCCACACTGACGGCCTTTTCGCGATCGGCCTCGGCCACGCGAACTTCGCCCATTTTTTCGTTGTCGGCCACGTCGCCGCGGGCCTTTTGGATCGCCTGCGAGGCCGCCTTCTGGCCGATGGCCTCGATGTAACCCGATTCGTCGGTGATGTCCGTAATGTTCACGTTGATCAGCACCAGGCCGATCTTCCGCAGTTCCGGATCAAGCGAGCTTTGCACCGCCTCGAGGAACTTGTCGCGGTCGCGGTTGATGTCCTCGATCTGCATCGAGGCGATCACCTGGCGGAGTTGGCCGAAGATGATGTCCTCGGCCTGTTTCTTAATCTCGCCGCTGCTGAGTCCCAGAATACGAATGGCCGCGTTCTGCATCAACTCGGGCGTGGAACCCACGGCCACGGTGAACACGCTGGGAACGTTCACGCGGATGTTTTCCACCGACAGCGCGCCGCGCAGCGGTATCTCGATCTGCATCGGCTCGAGGCTCAGCCAGGCGTAGTCCTGGATCAAGGGGACGACGAACTTCGCCCCGCCGTGGATGCAGGTGGCCGCCTCGTGCGTGCTGCCCGACTTGCCGTAGATCACCAGTACGCGGTTGCTGGGGCAACGCTTGTAATACTTCGCCAGCAGGATGATGAAGGCGAACGCCACCAACACGGCCAGCACCACAATCGCGGCCAGCCACATATTGCCGCGGCTCAGGGACTGCTGCGCGAACAAAGCCGCGACCGTCGGTCGCGCCGAGAACAGAAGTGAGTTTGTCATGGTTGGTTCTCTTGTTAAGTGGAAAGTCGGTACGCCGGGCGCGACCATCGCAAAGCGGCTTTATGGGTTATCCGCCTGGACCTCAAGCGTGGTTGGGTTGACTACGCCTACAACTACAACTTTAGCTCCCGTGGGGAGTTCGGGACCGGAAGTTATGGCCGAATATTCCATGGTCCGGTTTTGCAGGTTAAACTGAATTTTTCCGCTGCCGGATCGGTTGCCGGGTATGCGGAGGTAGACGTTGCCGTGCCGGCCTACCGCCCGTTGAATCCGCACACTTCCGTCGGCCTGCAATTTCCTCATGCCGCGCATCATCCAGTAGACCCCCATCATTGCCGCAAATCCGGCGGCCACCGCCACCAGCAGCACGCTGGGGGCCGAGGCCCCGGTCGATTCGGCCCACAGGCCAGCCAATCCGAAAAAGGCCAACGCGGCCACAACCGTACGGAGCGAGATGATGCCGAACAGCCAGGTCGAACTGACGTGGTCGCCATCGGGTATGTCGAGGTGGTCGAGCGGATGGGTTTCGCCTTGAAAATCGCCATCCACGTCGCCGTGGAAATCGCCGCTGAAGTCGTGCCCCACGTCGCCCGATACGTCGATATCGAAGGCATCGCCGCCCAGGCCGATCATGGCCAACACAAACTGGGCGACCAACACGGTTCCGCCGATTGCGGCACAGACGATAAATACAGCAGTCATATCAAACCCCCAGAACAAGGGGACAAAGGAAGGCTATTCATAATGGGCTATCCACGGCGGAAAGTCAACAAGCCGGCTTGTAGGACAGGTTGTCAACCTGTCCCACGTTGTCTCCTAATAATATGTTTCGTCGCCCGAGTCGGTTTCTTGGATTTCCAAATAATAGGCCGTCTTCTACGTTCCACGTGGGGGGGTGTAACAAAACCGGCCCTCTTCCGTTCTACTGATAGAGAGACCACGAGACGGGAGTTTGCCGAATGGATACGCGGTCCGACGAACGACGGCGTTGGGTGTTGCAGGCGCTCGAGCAGTACGAGTCGCGGCTGTTGCGGTTCGCCGCTCGGCTGCTCCACGACGAAGACTCCGCCCGCGACGCCGTGCAACACGCCTTCCTGCGGCTCTGCGGCCAATCGCCCCAGCAGCTCGACGGCCGGGTCGGGCCATGGCTGTTCGCCGTCTGTCGCAACCAAGCGGTCGATCAACTGCGGCGGCGCGGCGGCAATGAAGTCGTGACAGATTGTGCCGACCGATGCCCGACTCCCGCCGACGCGGCCGAACGGTCCGACCTGTACGGATACGTCAACCGGCTCGTGGGCCAACTCCCTCTGCCCCAGCGCGAGGCCGTCGCGCTTTGGTCCGAAGGTTTTAGTTACCGGCAAATAGCCGAGACGACCGGCGCCAGCGAGGGGAACGTCCGGGTGATCGTACATCGGGCGTTGAAATCGCTCCGGCGGCATCCGCTGGCACAGCAGCTCTTGAATTTGTAGGGTGGGTCAAGCTTTAGCGCGGCCCCACCATGATTCAGGTATCCAGATCATTTCACATGGACGACAGGGAAGATTCCGACCAGTAGGGTCGTTTGACAATAGCCCAGCGATTTACAGGATTATGCAAATGCTATCACTGCTATCATATTGGTGTTGAAAAATAGGGACTTACGTCAACGGTTGTGATGATCATCATTCCAGGTTTTTATGAAAATTGCTAAACTGGCATG
>CBDAFL010000249.1:0-2197 GCA_965195225.1 uncultured Thermoguttaceae bacterium | reverse complement strand
GTAGGTTGTAAACCGGGGCGACTTCGCCACTGTTGCAGGCCGATTCCACGGGCAGCCATTGGCCTTCGTGACTTCGTAAGAGGTCCCCTGCAACGAGCGACTTGGCCGGCGTCCAGCCTTTGCCTTGCACGTAGAACGGATGTTCCGGCGTCGTGCGGATCAACCGGCCGCCGACGTGCACGTCAAACAGCGGACTGCTGCGCTGGAACGCTTCCTCCACCAGCCGTGCCTCGACCGGGCAGTCGCGGTCGCCCTCCGGCGCGGAAATCACTAGGTCGCCCGCCTTGATCTCCTCAATCGGTTTGGCGCCGTCGGGCGTCATAATCGGCGTGCCCGCGGCGAAGCAGGGTGGCTCGATCATGCCGCCAAAAATGCCCCCGCCGGTCCCGCCGATCACTCCGCCCAGCTCCCCGCCGCCGAATCGACCAATAGTCCCACCAACCTCTTTGCCCACCGTAACCGTTCACACCCCGGGGAGCAATGAGGGGGCGGTGTGACCGGAGAGATGGGCGCGAACTGCGGCGGTGACGAACGTGAGGAGATTGCGGCCTTGTTGACGACACGTTTCAATCACCGTCAGCATCGTCTCCACAAAGCGGCTGCCGCCGACGCTTTGCACCCCAAACGACAACTTCCGCCAAATCACCGCGTGACGCAACGCCCGCTCGCTGGCGTTGTTCGTCGGCTCCACACCGCGACATCGCGAGAACGTCCAAAGCCACCGGCGATGTTCGTACAACTCACGGCACATGCCTTGCATCTGGCGGTTGCCGCTGGTCATGCCGCGATGCAACAGCCGTTCGACTTCGCGGCGAATCGGAGCAAGCCGACGTTGCAACGCCGCCCAACTGATCGCGCCGCCGCGATAGTCGCTCCAGTGGCGAAAGAGCGTCTTCGCCGCGCGACGCAAGTCGTAGCCGAGCCGCTTCGTCTGGGCGTTGCCTCGGTCGATCAACGCCTGAAAATCCCGAATCAGGTGCGCCCAGCACCATTGCAGCCGGCCAAGCCGCCAGTACATCTTCGCCCGGTCGCAGTTGACGACGCCGGAAAACTGATCGGTGAGCAACTCGTCCAACACCTTCGCCTCGCGCGTGCGACGCATGGCGAACACGGTGAACTTCGGAGCCACCAAGGTCCACAGCCACGCCTTGGATTTGCCTTCCTTCGAGGGCGATTCGTCGCCGCCGAGCCGGTCTTGCTTGGGCAGTTCCGCCACCAACTCCTCGTAGGACGGACGCACGGCGGCGGTGGCCAGCGTCTGCATCTTCACGGTCAGCGACGGGCAGCACGGCTGATTCAACAGCGCGCTCATGAACAACGCCGTTCGCCGCTTGCTCTGGCGAAAGTGGGCCATCAACAATGCGGCGAAGGCAATCAGCCGCGGCCCCGATTGCCCGCGAGGCACGGTCGCCGGCAGATCGGCGCAGGTCGTCTCGCCGCAACGCGGGCAACGCAGCCGATGTCGCTGGTATTCGGTGACGTGCGGTTTGATCTCAGGCAATTCCCACACTTGATGCCGCAGCGGTTCAGGGTCGCTGCCGGGGAGTTTCTGGCCGCAGCGACGACATTCGGTCGGTCGCAGCGGTTCCGCGTCGTTGCACTGGTCGGTTGGAATCAGCGGCCGCTCATGTTTCGTGTGGCCGGGTTGTCCGCCTCGTTTCTTCTTCGACTTGCGATTTGGCGGCGCTGGCTTGGCGTGCGGATGCTGCGTACTGGGCGGCAACGAGGAGTTCTGCGGATTCAATCCCAATCTTGCTTCGAGCTTTGCGATCCGGTCAAGCAGCGATTCCGCAAAGGCGCGTACGGCCGGAGTCATCTCGGCTTCGAGTTCCGGTGGAATCCCGTGTGGACTTGGCTTAACGGACGACATGGTGCATGTCATCCCCAAAAACCCCGTTCGTGTCCAGATCAGTTTATCGAAAAAATGGCCCCAGGGCGTGAACGGTTACGGTGGACCTTGTATTCATATTTCACGACGATTGTCAAGTTTAGCCGGTCAGTGATATATTATACAAGTCCCTATGTATTGACTGCACTTTCTGAAAACTGATTCATGTTAGGCGGCCAATGACATGAGGCTTTTGACCAGTTGGATGATTTTTGGTGGTAACGACCATGCGTCGGTAATCGTTGATAATTCGTTTCGGAAAATGTGTTCACGTAAGGCTTTGCGGCGATTGGCAAGATCGGAAGAGCA
>CBDAFL010000248.1:0-102946 GCA_965195225.1 uncultured Thermoguttaceae bacterium | reverse complement strand
CGCGTGGACGAATTGGCGGCGTCGATTCCGCCGGAAGACCGCAAGGAACTGCGGCGAGGGGATCAGCGGCAATGGTGTTTTACCTGTTCGCTGCATATCCCCAAGGTGAATCACAAGGTTCGGATCGTCGTTATTTGGAATCATCGCCGCGACGCCGAACCGCGAAAGATTTTGGTCAGCAACCGGACGACGTGGGAAGTGTGTCGCATTGTGCGTACGTATCGAGATCGCTGGACGGGCACGGAGACCTATCATCGGGACGGTAAGCAGCAGCTTGGCATGGGAGACTGTCAGCTTCGCGACGGCCAGGGCCAGACCCGGCATATGTACCTGGTCATGCTGGCGTACAGTTTGCTCATGCGTCAACTGCGGCAGGATCGTTCGCGCGACTGGGCCCTCTGTCGTCTGAAAACCATCGGCGAAGCCTGCCGAGCGATGCTGAACGAGACGCTCCGCGCCACCCTCACCTGGGTCGTCCAACAAGTCCGGGAACACGAAAAGGATCTTGACCATGTGTTCGCTAAAATACGGTTAGCCTAGTTTGCAAAAGTCCAGATATTAAGATTTACAGTGATGTTTTGTCCGGGATGACTGTTTAACGTCAACACCTGATTATGACTATGTGTTGAGTCAAAGTGCAGATCTGTGTCGATAACCAAACCGCGGGTATTGATCGTTCCGGTACCCAATAATTGGTTCACCGATGCCCAGAGTGATTTAGTTGACAACGTTCCGCCATCAAAATTGATTGTCCCCGTGGATCCGCCCTCATATGCCAAATAAGTTGCTTGCTCGACGGAAACAGTTCCACTGTCAGTGATGTTCAACATCCCGCTACCGAAACGGCCGACGTAGAGGTTTCTGCTGCTTGTCCACGATGAGCCTGCACCATCGACCGTCACCTCGCCCGTCAAACCAGAAGAGTAGCCGATGTTGACGTATCGGGAAAACAGATCGCTGCCAGCATCGACAATCAGGGTGCCGTCAGCATTCTTCCCAACGAAACCATTCGTGGAACTGTCCCAATCAGCCGGGTCGGCGGGGTCGATTTCGCCGGTGTAGGAGATGCCGGCGCGAGCAGTGGGAAGTTGAACTGCAAGACAAAGAGTCGCCAAGAGAACATAAGGCAGGGTGTGAAGCCGTCTCATCGCCGTCTCCGGTTGATATAAAGGGAATGAAGGTGCGAAAGCGTGAAGGTGCAAGCGGCTTGTCGGCCGGCGGCAAAAAACTCCCCAGTAGATTCACCCAATCTACCCTCCCCCCCGTAAGCGTCAATACTCTTTCCGTAATATTCCAGGGAATCGGTACTGGAGAGGGGGGGAACACCGGTCTTTTGGCGACATTCGGGTGGGAATGGTTTGGGGTTCCAGCGGTTTGATGCATGTTGCGATCGGGCTGCGTTCGAGCGCGGCGAGTGGCGCAGGGCAAAGAACGTCGCGCGGGAGAGGCGGGCGCTCGGCGACTCCGCACGCCGTACGTTGCAAAAGGACGCCAGAATCAACATCCGCCTCTCCTCGAAAGACCTCCGCGACGTGCAGACGATCGCCGCCCGGGAAGGCATCCCCTATCAGACGCTCGTCTCCAGCATCATCCACAAATACGTTTCCGGCTCTTTGACCGAGTCGGGGAAATGAGAAAACACTACGGCTTTTCCAAGATGAAGGCCCGTAAGAATATGTGAAGTTGCTCAAGCAGCCGGTCACTCTCCGTCTGGATCGGGGATACCGTGGCCTACTCCAAGCGGCTGGCGGCGAAGACCGGACTGCCGTATCAGCTCATCAACCTGTATCTTCGAGATTGCGCGGTCAGCCATCGGGAATTGGCGATGGAGTGGAAGCCGTGATGCAATGAAATGGAAGTGAATGTCGTCTGCCCTCACCCCCGGCCCCTCCCCTAAAGGGAGAGGGGAGTTTTGCAAAGCCGCAAGCGGCTGGTTGACTTCTTCACTACCCACTACCGGCTAACAAACCATGCCATAAAGAAAGCCCACGGGTCGCAACCCGTGGGCTTGTGTTGTTTGCCAACGATTGAATGTAACGACGCTACCGGGCCGCCACTTGCTCGGCCGGAGTGGCGTTGAAGCCGAAGGCCACCGCCGTGATCTTGCCGGCAGTCATCGTGACCGTGCGGGTGTCTTCCAGCAGTTGACCGTCGCGGATCAACTCGGCCTTCACTACGTACTTGTAGCTGAAGCCCGACTTCAGACCGTGCGAGATGAACTGCCGACGGCTGCCGATGCTGGTCGTCTTCAGACCGTTGATCGTCACCGTGGCATCGTAGGGAACCCAAACGGTCAGCACGCCGCTGGTGTCGGCCGAGGTCGTGTTGGTCTGAGGCGTGGTGGCCGGACCAGGCATATCGCCGGGCGCCGTAGCAGGCTCGGCCGGCATCGCGTTCGGATCAGCCACCGGCTTCTGCGCCGGGGTCGGCGCTTGTGCGGGCGCCGGTGCGACCGAACCGCAAGTCGATACGTCGGTGTAGCAACAGCCATACGTCGGACAACTGTATCCACCGTATCCCCGGTACCACCTGTATCGGCCGAGCAGCAACCGCCGGATCGGACCAGGTCGCCAGCCACGATACCAAGTGCCGCCGTAACTGCATGGGTCGTAGCAACTCACCGAATAGCACGGCGAGTAGCACGACGTGTAGCACGGCGTGTAGCACGATGCATAGCCGCATCCCCAGGTGGCCGCCGGACTATAACAGCCCCACCACTGAGCTTCGGCCTTAGGGGCCACGGAAGAGATGGCTATCGCCACGACCGCGCCGATCAACAGACATTTCCAATTTGCTCGAATCATGTGTTTTGACTCCCTTCCAACAAGACAGAGGTTATAACCAAGCTACTACTCTCAGTAAACATAGCAGGCCCTTGGCGAAAATCAAGTAGCTTGGGCTAAGTTGCGCTATGTCGCAAGTTGTTAAAAAGACACAGTTTAGGCCGGATTTTTATTGAACTGGCTGGCCACTTCCCCCCTGAAAATCCGCCCCAGTCCGAACACCTCCCCCCGATTCAAGCCGATCGGTCGTATTCGGCGGTCGGCACAATTGACATAACCGCAACAATTGTAGTAACTTAGGCGTTCCATGAAAGCCTCCGCTTGGGCCGGAAAATTCCCCTGGTCGATCTTTATCGCCGCAGTCCTGCTGATTGGGCTGGGGTGGCTGGGGATCGCGCGGGTCGAGGAGCTAACCGGAGGCGCCGGGCGGACCGTTCGCCAGCAAATGGCGTATTCCATAATCGCGTTATTGCTGATGTTGCTGGCAACGACGCCAAACTATCGCATCCTCTGCCGATTCAGTTACCCGCTGTACTTCTTTGCTTTGCTGCTGCTGGTAATAGTGTTCTGCTTCCCGGCCATCAACAACGCGCATCGTTGGATCCGCATTGGTCCGCTGGGTTTTCAACCTTCCGAGTTGGCGAAACTGGCCTTTATTCTGGCGTTGGCCAGATACTTGATGTACCGCGAGAATTTCCGACGGCTGCGCGGTTTGGCCGTGCCGCTGATGTTGACGCTCGCGCCGGTGCTGTTGATCTTCATGGAACCCGACTTGGGAACGGCCTTGGTCTTTCTGCCGGTGTTTCTGATCATGCTCTTTGCGGCCGGCGCAAAACGAAACGATTTGATCTGCATGGTCGCGGTGGGTCTGTTGACGATGCCCCTGTTGTGGACGCAGATGAACGTCGATCAGAAGTCGCGGGTCGCAACGCTGTTGGACCAGCCCGCGCCGGGACAGAGACCTGGTAAACATGCGTACCAACTCTATCAGGGCAAACAAGTCCAGGCGATGGGCGGCGTCTGGGGTAGCTTCTTCACCGGACAGCCCACCGACGAGATGGCCGCGTACCACTTGCCGGAGGCCCGGAGCGATTTCATCTTTTGCATCCTGGGTGAGCGGTTCGGACTGCCCGGCATGGTCTTGACCTTGGCTCTGTTCGGATGGATCGTCTGTCGCGGACTGGCAATCGCCGCGGAGACGCGCGAACCGTTCGGGCGGCTGCTGGCCGTCGGCGTTGCGGCGCTGTTTGCCGTCGAAGCGCTCGTTCACACTGGCGTGTGCGTCGGGCTGTTGCCGACCACCGGCCTATCGCTCCCACTGGTCAGTCACGGCGGATCGGGGCTACTGACGCATGCCGTCGCGCTGGGACTGCTGTTGAACGTCGGCCTCCGGCCCGGCTACGAAGTGACCAACGAGCCGTTTCGGTACGTGGTGGCCCGCGATTAACAACCTGGCTCGCACAGGTGAATAAACAGTATGCCGATGCTCTTAGGGGAGAGGATGATTGCGTTTCCCGGGAAAATACCTACACTCAAGGGGGGCGACAGCCGGCCAATTTATTGATAGAGGACCTTAACATGATGAAAACAGCAGCGGCTGCATTATTGGGCTTGGTCTTTTCCGCACTCGCGTCTGGGCTTTGCTCGGCGTCGGAGGGACCTCCTCCCGTGCTGGACCCGAAGACGTACGTCTCTCCGTCCGGCGCCTATTCTCTTCTGGTCAATCCTTCGGACCTGCTCGGACGCGGTCCGGCCGACTATCAATTTACGAAAAATGGCAAGGTTCTTTGGGAAAAACGGCTTCCATTCACCATGTGGGACGCCGCCGTTGCCGACAACGGCAGTGTTGCCCGTTACGGTTACACGCATGGGTGGCGGGGGTTTGCGGAAGAAGGAATCGACGCTGGGATGGGGGACTTCATCGTGGCCTTGCTCTCCGCCGAGGGCAAGATTCTGAACCAAGAAACTCATGCCCGCGAGCACAGCCGATTCCACGATTTCCCTCCCAATCCGCTGGCCGCAGGGACCGTGCTTGACGAGTTTGGCAAGCGTTTCATAATCCGCGTCTGTGATCCCGACGTCAATCGTCACATCGAACAATGGTGGGTTTACGATCTCGGCAGCGGCAAGCGGATTGGCCTTTTGGAACCGGCAAAGTTCATGTCCCCAGGTGAGGCGATAATTCACGTTCTCGATGCAAAGGCATTGCCGGGCACTCCGCTCGTATTGACGCACTGGAGTAAATTTGTGTATCCCCGGGATGGGACGGTTTTCACGCTGGTCGACCGGAAGGGAAAAGCCGTCTGGAGACTCGATTTGGATGACGACTACGACGTACCGAACGATGAAGACGAAGAAGACCGCATCCAACGGATAATCCGGGAAAAAGGGGCTATTCTGTCGGTAAACGGGGTGCCCGCCTTCGATATATGCATGGTAAAGGAGCAACAGCGAGCGACCTTTTCCGTGAAGAAGGAGTCAGACGCCTGGCAGGTGCGTGAGACTTCCCGAAAGCCTTATGTTCTTGAGCCGACCGAGGCGGTCAAAAAAGAAAAACCGATCGAGTATCCGCGTTTGAACGTCGAGACAATCGGGGTTGTCAAGCTCGACGTCGCAGACTCGCCGAAAGACGCCGGCATACGCAACGTGATGAGTTTCGATTTCGATTCCAAGGGCAGTATCTGTGCTTTGCTGGATTACAAGGCCCCGCGCCTCGTGCTGGTGTCGCAGGAGGGAAAAATCTTGCGCGAGCTTCGGCTGCCCGTGGAGAAGATTCCGGAGACCGCCCGGTTTTCCAATCCCGCGAACGTCGGCGGGAGCAAGTTCGTCGTCGCCATGTCGACTTGGGACATCGGTAGCGTTGCGGAGTGTTTTTTGGCGGACTTCGACTCCGGTTCCGTGAAGAAACTGACCGATTTTGCCTCTCCCACGGTGGAGGCGTTGGTCGGTTTCGAGGACGGCCGCTTCGCCGCGCTGACCAATCGCCGCGTGAAGTATTCGGCCATACACGGCCTGTTCTTCTTCGATTCGCACGGAAAACGTCTGTGGAAGAAGGAGGATCACGGATACTCGGGAGAGCCTGATGATTTTTTAAGCCCGGAAGACATCTCGCGATATGGCACGGACACCATCGCGGTCTTGGACAATATCCGCAAAGCCGTTCAACTTTTCGATGTTCGAGGCGGTTTTCTTCGGATGATCGATCTCGAAAAGACCTGGGGGCGGGAACCGAACTATCCCACCGACATCGCCGAAGATTCCGACGGCGGATTCATCGTTTACGATTTCAACGCCAAAACGCCCTTGGTCCGCATGGACTCCAAGGGGCGGATCAAAAGCGAGTTGGTTCCCAGATTCGCCGACGATCGCCGTTTTCGGGTCTGCGACGGCGCCAAGCGCTCTCCGCAAGGACGGCTTTGGACCAGCGACGGCGAATCGCTGCTGCGTCTTGACGCCGACGGCGTCGTTGATCGGATCCTCGGCAAAAAACCGGCACTCGATATCCTCTCGCAGCCGGGCCGCTCAACCGTTGACGCAAACGATCGCCTTTACGTATCTGACCGAAGAACCAAGACCGTCCACGTGTTCAACGCTGCGGGAAAAAAGCTCGGCGTTTGCGTACCGGACGCCAAGGACCTCTCCGAGATCAGCTCGGTCCACCATATTGCCGTTTCCCCCACAGGTGAAGTGTTTGTTCAGTTGTACTATGATAATACGTGCGTGCGTTTCGGCGCGGACTTGAAGCGGCTCGGTACGGCAGAGGTAGGGTTGGACTCCGTAAGTGAGGAATGGTACTTTCCGTCTTCCGGCGATCTCTGTTGGATCGTCGGATACCACGACATATTCCTCGTTAAGGAGTTGAAGAACGTGGTTCGCACGATAAAAAGGCGCAAAGACGGCTGTTGGCTCGAGCTTCCGCAACGTTTGAGCGTCGCCCCCGATGGATCAATCGCGGTTATCGCATCCAGTCAATCCTTAGGTGTTTCGGTCAACACCTATAGCCCGGCGGGCGACGCGCAGACGACTTTCTCTGTTCCGTTCTCGTTTTCCATAGAACTGGCCTACAACGGCAGGCTCATTTGCATCCGCCCCTTAGGCGAAACCGACGTATTTGTGTTTGAACCGGGTGGTCGCTGTCTCGGTCGGTTCAGCTTGCCGGCGGGTACGACCGGTAATGACTGGAACGGCCCCTATTTCGCGGCTCAGGGGAAGCAGTTATGGTTCTTCGACAGGGAACACCTGACGCTTCACAAATACAAGTTGCCCGTCCTCCCCGACACCGAACCTACATCTCAGTCTATGCCGACGGAGACGGATCGGAACGCCGACGAGAAGAGCAAGCCCTTGGAGCAAGATCGTTAGCTAGTTTTTCCCCGCTGGCGACAATTTCAGATCGTCGAAGGCGATTTCGCCGGTGGCCCCGAGCAGGCCGATCCGCAGCACGGCCTCGCGTGCCTTGCGCGGGACGACGAACCGCCTGCTTTCGTACTGCCAATCGAAGGTACCCCGCCACGGTCCCAGCCCGACCTCGCTGATGGTTGCCCGGTTCTCGTCGTAGAAGCTGATGATGATGACGGGCAATTGCCGCGCGTTCTGGCCCGGGCGGATGTTCTTGCCGCGGACCAGCACCGAAAGTTCCAGCCGCGGGACTTCTTTTACGTTGACGGCGAAGCCTTGCAGGGCATGGCTGCCGCGACCTGCCGTCTCGTTGGTGAAGACGACGTAATGGTCACCCTCCGGTGCGTCCTTGGCAGAGACCAACTCCAATTGACGTTGGTAATGCCAGCCGTCGGGCGCGGGCGGATCGCCGGCAAACCGCTCGAAACCGCCGTTGTTGATCGTCGGATTGGCCGGGTCGGGCAACACCTTTCGCCCCGCTTCGGCCCGGCCGGTCATCGGCACGAACAGCGTCGGCTGGAGCGTCTCGGAAACCATTTTGCCGTCGGTCTTCTTCAACAAGCAAAGCGTTTGTCGGTAGCGCTCGCCGACGGGAATCACCATCCGGCCCCCTTCCTTGAGCTGCGCGACCAGCGCCGGCGGCACTTCTTCGGGCGAACAGGTGACGATGATCTTGTCGAACGGGGCATGTTCCGGCCAGCCCAGGTAGCCGTCGCCCACCTTCACCCGCACGTTGTCGTAGCGCAACCGCTCCAAGGTTTTCGCCGCCTTGCGGCCGAGCGATTCGACGATCTCGATCGAATACACGGCCCGAACCAGTTTGGCCAGCACCGCCGCCTGATAGCCGCTGCCCGTGCCGATCTCCAACACTTTGTCGCCCGGCTGCGGATCGATGGCCTCGGTCATGTATGCCACGATGAACGGGGGCGAGATCGTCTGACCATCGCCGATCGGCAGCGCCATGTCGACGTAGGCTAACTTCCGCCGGTGGCGGGGCACGAACTCGTGCCGTGGGGTCTCGCGCATTGCCCGGATAACCCGCTCGTTTTTCACCCCCGCCGCGACGATCTCATCGTCCACCATTCTGTTGCGGGCCGTCTCCATCGCCGAGCGCGATTGGGCCTGGGCGGCCGTTGCTGAAAAGACAATCGCGATAAAACAAAACGCACTATGTCGAATAAGTCTGTTGTTCACCATATCGCACGTACATGTTTACTTTTACGGATTAAGGCGTCCTTGGTCAGTAGAACCGCATTTTCCTCTTGCGCCGTGGCGACGATGATCTGATCGGCGGGATCGGTGGACGCGAGCTGCGGCAACGTCGTGGAGCGGTAGGCGATTGCCGGTGTGAGCGGCACAAGCCGAAGTTTGGGCATGGCCAAAGCCGCCTCCAACCAATCACGTGGATCACATGATATTCTAATTCTTCCCTTTTCAAGCAACTTGCATAATTCCCACACGGAGATCGCCGAGAGAAGAATTTCTTCGTACTTTTCTGATGCGGTAATCAACCGCTTAACTTTTCCCGAAAGATTTTCGGGATGCATGTTCCACCACGCCCAGACGTGAGTGTCGAGCAGATACTTCACTTACAAGCGCTCCAGATTGATTCTCCCAGTGGAGAAACGATGTCGTCTTCAAACACGAGGGTATGCGACAGTTTGCCCGGTTCGGGCGTCTGGTCGTTGTTGCGGAAGGGAATTACCTCGACCAGCGGCTTTCCGCGTTTAGTCACGATTACCGGTTCCTTGGTCCGTGCGATGTTGCTGAATACTTGCAGACAGTGCGCCTTGAACTCACTGATGGCCATGGTCTTCATAGAACTAAAACCTCCTTTTATAAATATAGTCAATTAAGATGACCATGTCAAGGAACGATTTGAACGGCCACGGGTGCATTCCGCACTTTGCAAGCCCTTCGGGCTATATTGAATATCATCACAAATATCACCGCAAAGTGCGGAATGAACCCACGGCCCAGCGCTTCGCTGGGAAACCCTGGACGAAGACATCACCGTGCCCGGCGTCGTCGCCGGCCGCTTTCAACTTCCGCCGGAACCGGCCTCTTGACGCCCCCTGCCCCTCCGGCTTGCGGTCCGAGGGCAGGATGGCACACAACCTCAGCCCTTTTCGTCAGTGGCACCACGCCGTAAGATGAGTTCCCTGAGGAACTGCATACAACTTACTATCGCCTGCCTTAGGCCCTCCGCTGGCTCGAAATCCTCTCCAGACTTGTTAAGGGTCAAGTTCTCAAATGGCTGTGTTTCCTTGTCGAGGGCGAGTATCCGCTTAATTCGTTGATTGAGATCAGGCGGCTCCAGCTTGTGAGCCAATCGGTTACGGAGGGAGTTGATCTGGAAAATCAACTCCCAGCACTTGTCGTCAGGCTTTTCTGCCACTAATGCGCGTACGAGACAGGCAAGTTGGTAAAAACTGAGTTTCGCTAGGTGCTTCGGATGCTCCAACTCAAGCGTCGCCAATTCCCAAAGCATCTCCTCTACCAGCAGATGCCCCTTCAAGACGATCATACTAACGTCATCGACGTCGGGCATGTGCTCGCCGCACCGAAAAACATGCCTTCGGGGGTCTTGCGATGGCGTCTTCACGGAATCTCCTAAAACACAATGGCGTGGACGAATCAACCCATTGGAACTGCCGATAGTTTACAAATTCACAGCACGCCAGACAATCCCCCGCCGTGCGACTACGGCTGCGATGCTGCTTGTGGCCCGCCGTGGGACTGCTTGAAGAAAAAGAGGACACGGCTCTTTTCGGCGATCATTATTCAGTTGCGTTTCGGAAGCGCGCTATACAACGGGTTCCGGGGACTCGACGATTGTGTGTTTCACGGCGCAGCCGGCTTTTTGCACGTCGCCCACCGCCGAGCGGATTGCAGATTCGAGAGATTGGGCCTCGCGGTCAAACGTAACGGCCGCCGTGCCGTTGCCGGACCAAGGAGTGCCGTCATCGCATCCCGCCTTGAACAGTGTTTCGGTGAGATCGGGAGTCATTACGTCGCAATCGGCAAGCACCACGGTGAAGTGATAGTTCATTCGCCAACCCTCCCATGTGTACAAGAGTCTATTGTCCGCCGAATGGCTGCGGCATGGTGTTCAGGACAACGAGGGGTCGAAAAAACGGAAATACGATGGCCGTCGCGGCTCCTCTCCGGACAGAGCAGATAGCCCCAGGCATGTGCGTGTCCGCCGGCCAACTTCAATCGCCAGCCCTTCGCCAGGGCATAATCCACTACCGCCCGAATATGTTTGTCCTTGTGTGTATTCATCCGATCCCTTATGTATGATAGCATTGTTGGATTAGCGGGTCAATTGAAGGGTCGAAACTCGCGAATCAGAAACGAGAGATCCGAAACGAGGACGCAGAGATCCGAAACGAGAGATCCGAAACGATGACGCAGCTAGTTATTACGGACTTCGATAATCCAGCAAGACAGCGGCCATGATAAACCAAACTCTTAAAAACCTCGTCGTCGATCGCCTGCTCTCCCAGGTGCAGACGCCGGCGCAGTACGTCGGCGGCGAGTGGAACGCCATCGTCAAGGACCATCGAAATCTACGCGGCAAGCTCTGCCTGGCGTTCCCCGACGCCTACTCGATCGGCATGAGTTGCCACGCCGTCCAGGTGCTCTACGACACGATGAACCGGCGCGACGATTGGGCCTGCGAACGGGCCTTCGCGCCGCTGGCCGACATGGAGCAATTGCTCCGCGAAAATCGCCTGCCGCTCTACAGCCTCGAAACCTTCACCCCGCTGGCAGAGTTCGACGTGCTCGGCTTCACGCTGCAATACGAACTCTGCTGCACCAATGTGTTGACGATGCTCGACTTGGGCGGTATCCCGTTGGCGGCCGACCGACGGACGATGGAGCATCCGCTGGTGATCGGCGGCGGGCCGTGCGCGGCCAACCCCGAGCCGATGGCCCGATTCATCGACCTGTTCATCGTCGGCGACGGCGAGGAATCGTTGCCAGAGGTGTGCGAGTTGTGGGCGCGGTTGAAACATTCCGGCCGCGATCGGGAATCGTTGCTGGCCGAGATGGCCGCCCGGCTCCCTTACGCCTACGTGCCCCGGTTCTACCGATCGGAATACGGCGCCGACGGCCGGCCGACGGCGCTGCGTCCGGCGCGAGCCGATCTGCCCGCGACGATCGCTCCGGCGGTGGTTGAAAACATGGAGTCGTATCCGCCGCCCACGTCTCCGATCGTGCCGTACGTCGAGTGCGTGCAGGACCGCATCGCCGTGGAGATCATGCGCGGCTGTCCGGGCAGGTGCCGCTTCTGTCAGAGCACGACGATCAAGCGCCCGTTGCGGTTCCGCTCGATCGAGAGCATTGTGCAAGCGGCCGTCGAGCAATACCGCAACACCGGCTACAACGAAATCTCGCTGCTGTCGCTATCGAGCAGCGATTACCCGGACTTCGACGTACTGATACGCCGGCTTTACGAGATTTTCCGACCGCTGCACGTCAGCGTCTCGCTGCCCAGCCTGCGGATCAACGAGCAGTTGCGCATCGTCGGCGAGGTATTGAACACCGACCGCCATTCGAGCCTGACCTTGGCCCCGGAGGTTGCCCGCGACGATATGCGCCGGCAGGTGGGCAAACCGATCACCAACGAAGACCTCTATGCCGGCTGCCGCCGGGCGTTCGAGAACGGTTTTTCGCGGGTGAAACTCTATTTTATGTGCGGATTGCCCGGCGAGCGGGAGAGCGATCTGGAGGGGATCATCGAGATGGCCGAGACGATCTCGCGGCTGGGCAAGGAGGTCCGGGGCCGGCCGGTCGAAGTGGTCGCCAGCGTCTCGAACTTCGTCCCCAAGCCGCAAACGCCCTACCAGTGGAACGCCATGCAGCAGCGCGAGTATTTCCGTTGGGCACACGAATTCTTGCATCGGCGGAAGCGTCTGCGAAGCGTCCGGCTCCGATGCCACGACGTCGAGGCCAGCTTGCTCGAAGGCGCGCTCTGCCGCGGCGACCGGCGGATGGGCGAGGCGATCGAGTTAGCCTGGCGGCGCGGCGCCCGGTTCGACGCCTGGGCGGAAAAACTGGACCCCGAGCTATGGTGGCAGGCGCTCTCGGAGGCGGGCATCGACGCGGAAAAAACGCTGCACCTCCCCTACCCCGCCGACGCCCCCCTGCCCTGGGATCACATCGGTATCCGTCAAGGCCGCGCGTACCTGGAACGCGAGCGAGAGCAGGCGGCGGAACAGTGGGTAGTGGATGGTGGGTAGAAACGTTTAGCCCGGTCACTTGTGGCCGGCAGCAGACATCTTGACAGATTGTTCGCTTGTCGTCACAATCGGCTAAAGCGCTATCGACGCGTTCGTACCATAAGGAGTCGGACGGATGATCCATCAAATTCGCATTCAGAACTTCAAGAGCTTGCGGGACGTGACCGTCGATCTCTCGCCCGTAACCGTTTTCGTCGGCAGGAGCGGAACGGGAAAGACAAACTTCACATCGGCGATCCGGTTTCTGCGAGATTATCTTGGGGGCGGTCCCAGTTCGGTCGCACAGCAGTTTCAGAATTGCATGTGCGCTACAAAGCCTTCTGAGATATTGGAATTCCAGGTTGTTTTCAGTGTTCCCGAATTACCCGAGCGATTTGAATATGCACTCCAGATCAGGAAACATAATAAAAATGTGCAAATGGAGTTCCTGAAGTACGGAGAGCAGACGATTTTCAAGCAGGGATTGTCGAGTGGTAGCACCCTGATCTGGGAAGTTAAACCCAGACTGTTGCCTGTTCCCGATCCAGGGCCGTTGGCTTTGGGACGCCTTCCGGGGCTTGAGGAAGCAGTTGTTGCCCACACAGCCTTGACCGCTGGAATCGGGGTATATATTTTCCCCTACGATGTCCTGAGTTCCAATCCTTCCTCGCAGGATGGTGCCCTCGGGTTTGCCGACAAAGGGGACAACTATCTCGGAGTGCTCAAGGCGATTACCCGCGATCTACAAAAAGGTATTGCCGTAAAAAAGGCCATTGTCGCCACGCTAAAGCGCATCAATGAAACCATTGTGAGCGTGGAATTGGATTCTCACCAAACCCCCAAAAAAGCGATTGTAGCGCACCGATTTGGCGACAATAAAAAGTTGACGTTGGATCTTGGCCAGGAATCGGACGGTTTCCGCCGGTTCTATGCGCATCTATTGGCGTTATATCAAATGCCGCCCAAGCAGACGTTGGTATTCGAGGAGCCGGAAAACGGCATCTATCCCGGCGCGCTGGAACTGTTGGCGGATGAGTTCAGAGCCGCCCCCGACGCCGACCGAGGGCAAGTGCTGCTAACGACGCACAGCCCGGCGTTGCTCGACCACTTTTCGGTGGAGCAAATTCGCGTCGTCGATCTCGTCGATCTCGAAACACGGATCGGCCCACTGGCCGAGGAACAAAGGGAGGCAATACAAGAACAACTCCTGCACCCCGGCGAGCTGCTGACTGTTGATCCCGCGCGGAGGGCGGAGTAATGGGTCCGAAGCGGCTGGTGTTACTCGTCGAAGGCCAGGGCGACGTCGAGGCGGCTCCCGTACTCGTCAACCGGCTGCTTAAGGAGCGTTCGGCTTTTGACGCGGTCTTTTTGGATCCGCATCCTTTCCGCGTGGGCGGGTACTCTAACATCATCAAGAACAATTTTGGCGAGTGGCAACGGTTCCTCAAAGCTGCCGCAAAACGCCGAAACTTTGGCGGTTGTATTTTGCTTCTCGACGGCGACAGCAAAGCCAATGCGGATGGTCAGCCTTTCTGTGCAATGAGTGCGGCACGGCAACTCGCCGCCGAGGCCCAAGAGGCTGGAGCGGGCTGTCTGTTTTCGACGGCAATTGTCTTTGCCTGCATGGAGTTCGAGTCCTGGCTAATTGCCGGCGCTGAATCCCTTGTGAATAAACCCTTCACTGACGGACGGTCGGGGATACGGACGCTCTCTCAACCGATTCCGAGCGATCCAGAAAAGGCTCCAAGAGACGCAAAAGGGTGGTTTCGGAAAACTATTACAATGGGATACAAACCCACACGCGACCAAGCTGAATTAACTCGATTGGTTGATTTGAACGCCATTCAAAGCCGGGAAATGCGTTCTTTCCACCGCCTGGAGTCCGCGATCCACGGTCTCGTTGACGCAATTCGCTCCGGCAAGCACACCATTACGCCACCCCTCTAGTGCATCTCCGTCGCCACCACGCCGATCCCTCCGCGATAATAGTTGAACTGCACGTTCGGATGGTCGGCCAAAAGCGACATCGGCACCGACGAGTCGGGAATCTGTTTGGCAATCATCCACGCCGTGAGCCTCATGCCGAAAGGGTTGTCGTGGGCGCCGGCCTGCCAGATCGACACCTTCTCGGCCTTCCACGTCTCGACCGGGCCGACCGTCGCCGCGCGGGTCGGCACCATCGAAACCTGTCCGCCGCCGGAGGTCCGCGCGTTCTGGATCACTGTCATCGGGTGCAGGTCGGTCACGCGAGCCGCCAGCTTGCGATACTCCTCGGGCGGCGGCGGGGCGTCTTGCCAGCGGCCCTCCCGCTTGGGCGGATCGTTGAACGCCCAGTGTTTCACGTCACCCTGACCACCCTGCATCACCATGCATCGAATCTCGTCGAAGCTGCGGCTATAGACACCCAACTCGCCGACGGGAAAGTGCAAATGTTCCTCGGGCATCCGCAACTCCGGCCGGATGCGGTCGAAGCACAACTCCTTGTCGGCTCGGGCGAAGCTCAGCGGGTGCGTCGGCGGCACCGGCCGGTCGGCGTCGTCCACCCATTCGTCCATGCCCCAGAAATGTGCCTCGCGCAAGCTCAGGTCCAGCTCGTTTACCAGCCGGGCCACCAGCGGCAACTGTTCGGTCGGTCCGATCGGCCCGCAAATACCCGCCGGATTGTCGGCGCTGGATTGACGCCAGGCGTTGATATACTCCAACGCCTCGGCCAAATAGAAATCCTCGAGCGTGTCGTACATCACAACGCGAAACCCCGGCCGGCCGAGCTTCGCCAGGTCGTCGGCCGTCAGTCGGGCGGCGTCGGTGAGAATTTCCGAATCCAGTGTCGTGTAGTCCCACCAGTCCGGCGCGACTTTGCTAATCGAGCGGCTCATCGAATCAACTCCTTGCGGGTAAATGCTCTTGGCTCGTATGTCTCGGCAATATTATGTCACAACGCCCAGCGACTGCGGTCGGGGACGCAACGCTAAAATTCAACAATTCCCTCTACATCCAGATCGAACAATTCGACCAGCAGATCGTCGCGGGGATACGCGTGGCCACGGTGCTGAACAAAGGCTTCGGCCGCTTCCACGGCGGCTTGGTGGCCGCGCATCCGGGCGTGCCGTCGCATGGCGTCGAGATACTCGTCAGTGCCGTGGTGTGCCCGCAGCCACTCCCGCTGGCTGGCGTGGCAGGCCAGCATCCCGGCCTTTTCCTCCAACACCGCCGAGACGTCCACGTAGGTCGTCGGTTCGACCGGCCTGCCAAGCGAATCGATTCCTTCCATCGGGTCGCAATAGTACAGGTGCGGCACCCGCGAGCCGGGGGCCAACGGCAACGCCGAAGCATTTGGGGCGGAGTAAAGGAAACTGGCCGCCCGAGAGAGCAGCGAAGTCATCACGTGGTCCATCATGTAGTCGTCGGCGGCGTGGGTGAAAACCATCCGAGGCGCTACTCGACGGAACAGGTCCATGCACTTCCGCAACGTCGGCTTGTCGTAGACCACGAAACCGTCCCGTTCGTCGAGGCAGTGATACGTCGCCGGGAACATGGCGGCGGCTTGCCGGGCCTCCTCGGCCCTCCGCGCGGAGATCACCTCCGGCGACTCGGTCGCGGAGCCGCAGTCGCCGGCGGCCGCCGTGGCGATATGCACCTCCCAGCCGGCCCGCGCCAGCCGAATCAGCGTTCCGGCACAAGTGAATTCGGTGTCGTCGGGATGGGCCATCATGGCCAAAACGCGACGATGCTCCTTAAGCGTGCCTGATGTATCGCTCATGGTATCCTGAAATATCTCCCCTCTCCCTTTGGGAGAGGGGCCGGGGGTGAGGGCTTTTGGGCGATAAGGGATCCGAAAATGGATGCGTTCTCCTGCAATTCGGCCCTCACCCTAACCCTCTCCCAAAGGGAGAGGGAACTTTCTTCATTTTTCCCGCAAGATCGCGTTCATGTGTTTTTTGTACGCCTCGACGCCGGGCTGGCCGTAGGGGTTTATGCCCACCAAACGGCCCTCGACAACCGTGGCCAGCATGAGCATCTGAAACAGTTGGCCGAGCGAGCCTTCGTCGAGCCGGGGTAAGGTGATCGTGGCCGTCCGCCGATAGTCCTCGGCATAAGCCTGATTCACGCCGGCGTAAGCCGCGCGGAGAATGTCCGGCAGCGTTTTTCCAGACAACGCGTTGAGATTGTCCTGATCGAAATCCGACGGCTCGATTGCCAGCCAATCGCGGTGCGTCTGCTCGACAACGATGTTGGTTATCAGCTTGTCGCGGCGGCCTTCCTGGTGTTGCTGGCCGCGGGAATGCAGATCGCGGGTGTTAAGGACCGTCAGCGGCGTCGGCCCCCAGCCGTTTTTGCCCAGGCTTTCGGCCAGCAACTGGTCGTACCACAACCCAGTCGCTTCCAGGCCGTTGGCCCAGACGGAAAGCACGCGGATCGACTCGCCGCGTCGGGTCTCCATCAGCCGCGACAGCCCGGCGTAGTCCAGCGCGGGATTCTCCAGCGGCGGCGCGGTGCGAAACCGCTCGTTGATCGAGGCCGCTCCTTCGAGCAGGTGGCTTACATCAAGTCCCATCACCACCGCCGGCAGCAGCCCCACGGCGCTGAAGACCGAGTAGCGTCCGCCCACGCCGTCGGGGATGGGGAAGATGTCCCGGCAGCCGATCGACTCGGCCAGCTCGCGCAGTCCGCCCGTCTCGCCGGTGATGGCGATGACCCTGCCGCGGAGTTTTTCGTCGTCGCCTCCGCAGGCCTTCCGCAGCGAGTCGAGAAACAGCCGAAAGGCGACGGCCGTCTCCAGCGTCGTGCCGCTCTTGCTGATGACGATGATACCCCAGTCGTCGGTCCCCTCGGACAGATCGAGCAGTCCCTGTGTGGAGTCGTTATCGACATTGTTTCCCGCGAAGTAGATTTTCGGCCGGCCGCCCCGCCGCTGGCGCGAGAGTTCGTTGTGATATGGATGGCAGCAGGACTCGAACAGCGCCCTGGCGCCCATGTATGATCCGCCGATACCCAGCACCACCACCCGATCCACTTCTTTCGCCAGACGGTCGCCCGCGGCGACGATCCGTTCCATCAGCGGCCGGTCCTCGTCCAGCAGCCGCTCGGGCAGGTCGAAGAAGGCGGCGTCCAACGGTTGTTTCTCTTCCGGCGGCTGAATGCCGCGTTCGTACATTGCAAGGTTGTCGAGCACTTCCTGACGCGCGCCGGCCAGCCGCGGGGCGAGCCACCTCAGGTCGGCCTCGACCAGGCCCGTCTGGCGAACGAACCGCGGAGCGTCCTTCGGAGCGATCAGGCCGGAATAGTCGTAAGTGATCGGGTCGAGCGGTTTCATGGCGGGGAATCGGGGTTTGGGATTCGGGACTCGGGGTTCGGGGAATGATGAATTATGAATGTGTGAGATCATTCATCATTCATCATTCGCTATTCTCCCCTCTTTCGCCCAGGGTGGCCTTTTGTTACCGTAAAACATTCTACCGATCCAAGCTGGAAAATAAAGGAGCCTTGCCGTGGATATCCAACCCCTGGTCCGCGATCTGAAAATCCGGAACAAATCGAAAATCGTCATGCTGATCGCCGATGGCCTGGGGGGATTGCCCGTCGCACCCGGCGGACCCACGGAACTCGAGGCCGCCAAGACCCCGAATCTGGATGCTTTGGCAAAACAGGGGGTCCAGGGAAGCATGTACCCCATCGCGCCGGGCATCACACCCGGCAGCGGCCCAGGGCATTTGTCGCTGTTCGGCTACGATCCGGTAAAGCACCTCATCGGCCGCGGGGCCTTGGAGGCGACCGGAGTGGGCTTCAAACTGGGACCGAAAGACGTGGCCATACGCTGCAACTTCTGTACCCTAGACGCCGATGGCAACATCTCCGACCGCCGCGCCGGACGCATACCGACCGACGAGAGCGCCCCGCTGGCCATAAAACTCCGCGCGGTGAAAATCCCCGGCGTCGAGGTCTTTGTCGAGCCGGTCAAGGAGCACCGATTCGTGGTCATCTTTCGCGGTGAAGGGCTTGGCGGAAACGTGGCCGACACCGATCCGCAGCAGACCGGCACTCCGCCGCTGGCCCCGGTTGCCCGCGACGCCGCGAGCAAGCGAACGGCCGAGGTGGCGGCCCTGTTCATCGCCGAGGCCAAAAAACTGCTGGCCGATCAGCCTAAGGCCAACGGGCTGACCATGCGCGGTTTTTCGGCCGCACCGTCGATCGACAGTTACGAGGAGGTCTACGGGCTTCGGGCAGCCGCGATTGCCGTCTATCCGATGTACAAGGGCTTGGCCCAGCTTGTCGGCATGGAGGTGGTCGGCGAGCCAGGCACGTTGGAGGAGGAGATCGACGTGCTGGCGAAAGCCTGGGCGGACCACGATTTCTTCTTCGTCCACTTCAAGTACACCGACAGCCGCGGCGAGGACGGCAACTTTGACGAGAAGGTCAAGATGATCGAGCAGTTCGACTCGATCGTGCCGCGTGTGATGGCCCTCGAGCCGACGGTGTTGATCGTGACCGGCGACCACAGCACACCCGCCCGATTGGCCAGTCACAGTTGGCATTCGGTCCCGGCGTTGCTGGTTGCCGAGACGTGTCGTCCCGACGGACTGACTGCCTTCGGCGAGCGTGAAGCGCTTCGCGGCGGTCTAGGTCATTTCCCCGGCGTGTATCTAATGCCGCTGGCCCTAGCCCACGCCGAGCGCTTGGCGAAGTTCGGGGCGTGAGGTCCGTTTAGCCGCCGCGTCCACATGGCGCTGCGACGAGCACCGTTTAGCCGACGAATTCGTTCGCCGCACATTTGCGGCGTCAATCGCCACTCTCCGCAATGCGATCATCAGCGAATTTACCCCTCCGCGTCCTCCGTGGCGCGTTTCGATACATCCTTTCTGCACCGCACCGACCAATGCAGCAACAGAACCAGCGAGACGATCCAGATCGTCAGCGCAATGCAATGCGGCCAGTGAATGCGGCGATGTTCGCTTAGCCAACGATCCACCGCATCATCGTCCCAATTGTCGACGCCGTGCAATAGAATCTCGTCCGCCAATCCGTCTACCGGCAGCAGCCAAACGCTGCCGTCGGAAAACGCCACGTGGGCTGCCGGCATGTCGTGGAAAAAGTATCCGTTGTCGATTTTGTGGTTGCTGGAAATCACCAGGGGCGAAGACCGTGGATCGGTCGCTTGAGCGGATGGGACGACATAATCCCTCGGCTCCGTCCAATGGATGCCCGCGCCTAAGACCTCAACCAGCATCACGGATTGGCCGGCTGCCGATTTCTTGCCCGACCAGATTGTATCCGGGCCGACCACCGCGAAGTAGCTGGTTAAAGTCTCGTCATCCGAATATTTCTTTTTATCGCTCGCACAAGCAAAACCCCGAGGGCGTTGGGCGAGCAGCTTCTTGTTGTTCGATCCGTCCCAAGGCTCGTTGAAGTCGTACTGTTTGGAAATGTCATCGCCTTCAATAAAGGGCAGAATCAGCACTCGCCAGCTATGAATCGGCTTGCCATTCTTGTCGGCGACGTAAGCAGGAGGAAAACACTTATAGGAGTCGTTGTATTTCTGCAGAGCCAAGCCGAGGTGTTTGAGGTGGTTTCTGCATTGAATGCATCGGGCGGCCTCGCTGATGAAACAAATAGCGGGCAACAGCAGTGCTATTAATAACAGAATCAATGCGTAGCTCAGTAGTGCCTCAAAAATTGACTTGAACCAGTTCAGAAAAACGGCGAGGAGACCAACAAGAGCAAAGATGAATAATCCCGGCAGGCCGAACATTACCAGGCAAGAGCCAAGCAGGGCCATCACCAACAGCAACGTGTACAAAACGGATAGCATGGCAATCTCCTTTTTTCGCCGGATAAAGGTGATTTTATGAACAGGAGGAAACAGAGGCAACAGAGGGTATCTTGGCTCTTCGGAACTCCGTTTCCTCTGTTTCCTCCTGTTCAAGTAATGCTTGTAAATGTTTCACCCTTCCCCCCTCCCCTCTTCATTCCACCAACCGCGCGTCGAGCCAATCGGCGTGGTCCAGCACGTCGGCCCGATCGGCGTAATCGACCACCAGCTCCAGCCGCTTGGCGCCGGTCAGTTCGACCGAGACCGGCACGGGCGGATCGCCGCCGCGAAGGATCGGGCTGACGTATCTTTCGCGGCCATCGACCAGCACGCGGAACCGCACGCTGCCCCGGCCATCGGTCGAGTCGTCGATGCCCAAAAGGGCCTGGAACCGTTTTGGAGCACCGGCCGCCCTCACCCCCGGCCCCTCTCCCAGTGGGAGAGGGGAGTTTTTCTTGTCACCCGCCGGCTTCTCTCCCAAAGGGAGAAGGGAGAAGGTGAGTCGCGAGGCGCTGTGAACGCCGATCCCTTTCAAGTAAAGCTGTCCGCCGGAGCGAAGCCGCCCACCGGTCGCGTTGCGGTCGGCGTGGTACGGCCAGGGGAGATCGAGATAGGGCGTTTGGCGGTACTCGATCGGTTTCAGGTCGGAGAGATAGACGGCCCGGCCGCCGAGCGGTTGCAGGAAAACGATGTTTTCGGCCGACGTTTTCCACGTTCGGCCGGCGGCGTCGATCGTGGCCGAATCGTCTTTGATCGCCAGCCGCGCGGCCAACAGCCGGCTGCCGTCGCTCAGTCCGATCCAGGTGCGGAGTGGTTTTCCAACGGGCGCGACCGACGGGCGCGGCTTTGTGGGGAGGATGATTGCTGTTATGCGGTTGGTCGGGATTTCGACCGTTCCCACGCCGGTCTGGAGCCGGACGACGTTATCGGCGATGCCCAGCAGTTGCCCGGTTAGTACGTCGCCGTTTTTCAGCAGCGCCCTCACCCCCGGCCCCTCTCCCAAAGGGAGAGGGGAGGAAGAATCGAAGACCACGGCGGTGAGCGATTCGAGCGGTAGCGAGAACGTTCCGAACAGATCGCTGTCGGCGGTCAGTTTTTGCTGGTCGGCGGTCGCTACATGCGCGGCGATCCATCCGCCGTCGGCCAGCAGTAGCCCCCCTGCCCTGCCCTGTTCAGGGCAGTGTCCCCAGCGGACCAGATCGGCCGCCGGCATCGTGCGTCGTTGCCCATCGGTACGGAAGGTGAGCCGCCAATCGGCCTCCGCGCCGATCAATTCGGCGCGGAACGGTTCGCCATCGACCGGCACGGCCGGCGGCGCGGCGAGCGACATCGTAGTAATCAATGCGAAATGCAAAATGCAAAGTGCAAATTGAAAATTGAACCTTGGACCTTGGACCTTGAACATTCGTATCACCCCATCCCCCCGCGACCGCAGTCGCGGGGCGTTTCATCTTCGTTCTACCCACTATCCACTACCCACTATCCACTACCCACTACCCACTATCCACTCACCTCTGAAAAATCGGCAACTGGTTGTTCGGAACTTGCAACACAATGCAGGCCATCGCCGTGGCGTATTGATTGCCGTTGGTCGAGACCCACGCGCCGTCGGCGCGTTGCCGGGCGATCAGTTCGTCGCGGACCGCCCCGTACCAGCGGTCCCAGCGCCGGCCGCCGGCGATCCACATTGCCTGCGCGGCGTAGTATTGGCCGTAGAAGTAGTAGGTTTCGCGTTGGGCGGCTTCGCTGCCGGGGGTGAACCGCACGAGATATTCCAACCCCCGATCGATTTCCGGCCCCTCGTAAACCCCTGCGCTGAACAGGGCGACCACCGCGGCCGCCGAACGCGGGAACGCGCTTTCCCGAGGGCCTTGAAGCATGTATGCGAACCCGCCGTCGGCGTTCTGGTTCCGTTTGAGGAATTCGATCGAGCGGTCGATAGTTTTGTTGGGGACGAGCAGGCCGGCGTTACGTGCCGCTCGCAGGGCCATCACTTCGCAGGCGGTGACCGAGACGTCAGCCTCGGCGCGGACCGGCTGGTAGCGCCATCCCCCCTGCTCGTTTTGGCTATCGACGATGATCTTCACTGCCTTGGTCAGTTTTTTGCGCAGATCGTCGCGCGGCGACATGCCGTGACATTCGGCCAGAAACATGGTGGCGAAGCCGTGTCCGTACATCGGGCCACGGGCCGAATCGCCGCCCGAGATGAATCCGCTCGGCTGGACGCAACCGAGCAAATAATCGACGCAATGTTGCAGCCGATCGCCGTAAGGGCCTCGGCCGGGCGTGCTGCCGCTGGAAATCATCGCCATGCCCGCCAACGCACAGACCGCCGTGTTGCCCCGATACTGGCCGTCGCCGAAGCTGCCGTCGTCGTGTTGTCCGGCGGCCAGCCATTTCAGGCCGCGGTCGATGCTCCGCTCGGCGGCGGGCGTGATCGGCTCGGTCGCCGCGTGGGCTGTTGCGGCGAGGAGGAAGAGCGAGGAGAGAAGAGCGAGAAGCGAGGGGCGAGGGTTCCTCGTTCCCATGTGCTGCGTGGGGTTGAGAAGTTTGTTCTTAATCATCCTTCCCTCCTCTCCTCTCCCTTCTCTCCTCACTCTTCTCTCGCCCCTCGCCCCTCGCCCCTCGCCCCTCGCCCCCCTCCGCCAGCCGTCGGAAATACTCCTCAATCATCAACTCGTACTTCGGCGGGAAATCCTCGACGGGCGATTGTAGCATTTGTTCGCGGACGTGCGGGGGCAACTCACCCCAGAGCCGCACCATCCTGGCCCGTGTCCGCTCCATGTCCGGCTTGCGGTGCGGTGATTTTCGCTCGGTAGCTTTGCCCGGCTCGGTGCCCGGCCGGCTGTTTTCGGCGTGAGATTCGGTCGGTGTTCCCTGCCGGCCGTCTTCGATCTCGCCGATACCATCGCCTGGGGAAGTTTCAGTCCGGCCACGGTCGGCGGCGCGTCCGAGAATTTCCCGCAAGTCGCGGACGATCCGTTTCTGTCCGTCGGCCGCCTGCCCGACCTGGTTCAGCCTGATCCGATCGGCGACGGCGAGCATCGTGGCGGCGACGGCCCGGCGACGCGCCTCGTCCAAGTAGGACAGGTTGTCAACCTGTCCTACATTCTTTTGCAGCAAGCGGTCCGTGCGTTGGGCGAGTTCGAGTTGTGCGGAGGCGGCTGCGCCGAGTTCGGCGGCGTCTTGCGGCGACAGGTCGCGCAACTGCCGAGCAAGCGTGCGGCGGCCGATCGCCGCCGTCCGTTCCGCAACGTCCTGCTGATCGAGCAGCAGCATCCCGAGTTGGAGAATAAACCCGCCCGATTCGTCCGCTCTGGTAAGCCGGTCGATCCATAGTTCGAGCGCGACGATCACGGCGTTTTGGTTTTCGACGGCGGCGGCCAACGAATCGGCGACACGGGGGCGCCCCCCCTGCCCTTCCAGGTCGATACGGACAGATTTCACCGCGGCGGCAAGCTCGCGGCCGATCGCCGTCAGGCGTTGCCGTTCGAGCCGGCCGAGTTCGTCGAGCAAGGACGCCATCCGCCCGCGAAGAATCGGATTATCGACGCGGTTATTCTCCAGGTCGTTCAACAGCGTCCGCGCGTGCATGGGCAAACCTTCGCCGCCGGACAGCAACATTTTGACTTCACGTTGGGCATGTTCCGCGGCTTGCAGACGGTCCAAGTCCGTACGCCGGGGACGTTGCGACTCCGCAAGACCGGAGCGCAGGGTCTCGATCCGATCGCGGCAGCCGCGCTGCATATCGAGCGCGCGGCGCAGCTCGGCTGCGATGAGTTTTACGCGTCCGGCAAGGCGGGCGAGCAACTCGTCGGCCGAAACGACGATCAGGCGTCGCGGATCGCTCTTGCCCGACTGGGGCAGATAGTCGTCGGCAGTCGCGTAAAATGTCACTTTCATTCCCGGCCGAAGCGCCAGCGGGGCGAGGTTCCAGCGATAATCCACGGCGCGGCTGTCACCCTCGGAGAGCGTCAATCGCCGTTCCGGTTCAGATTCGTCCAGACGATAAACCAATTCAATCCGGGCGACGGCCAGATCGTCCTTGGCCGTGACGCCGATCGGCGCCGTCGCCTCCGGGGTGACGAAAAGATCGGCGGTCGGCCGCTCGATAACGACCGTCGGCGGCGCGTCGGCGACGGCTTGAATCTCCCAACGGTCGCCCCCGCTCCGCAACCCCTCGCGGTCGGTCAACTCGAACCAGTATGAGCCGGACTTCTCGACGATGAATGGGACGCCGTCGTCGCCGATATTCAAGATGCGGCCGTCATCGTCGATCTCGGCGGGAATCTTTGTTCCGTTTTCAAGACAGAGCGACGCGGCGGCCAGCGGCCGATCGACCTTGGCGGAGATTTGCACTCGCGTTCCCCGCAATGCGCGGATGTGCCGCTCGGCGTTTGCGGCCGGCAGGCCGGTGTAGGCCGGCGGAATCAGGCGGATGGAAACCGACTCGATCGCCGGCGGCTCCACCGGACGGCGAATTTCCAGATGCGTGGTCCGGGGCCACTGCCGGTGGCCGAGCGGATTTCCGATCCGCACCAGGGCGGTTTGTGCGGTCGTCGGCGCAAGTGCGATCGGCACGCCCGCCAACAAACACGCCACGGCCAACAGCGCAGCGGCCCGCAACGGTCGGCGCCGATCCAGGACGGTGGTGAAATCCAACGATCGGGCATCGGTCTCGACTCCCTCGATTACCGCGCGGCGGAGCGCGGCCGATCCGGCCGTCGGATCGTCGTCCGCCTCGCGCAGAAATTGCACGGCGCTGACCAGCCGGTTGCGCAGCTCGGGAAACGTCCGCTCGATTAGTCGGGCGTAATCGACCTCCCGCGGCCGGGCAAACAAGCATTTTCCGAGGAAACGATACGAGGTCCATCCCAGGACGCCCAGCGCCGAGAGCGAGAATATGATCCGTACGCCCCGGTCCTGAATTCGCACAAGATAGTCGATCGCCCCCAGCGCGACGATAGCGAACAACACTGCCGCGACGACGATACACAAACCCCGCACCGCGTCGGCCATCCGCCCGCGGCGTCGCAACGCAACGATCTTTCGCTGCAAAGGATGGAGCATGAAAGAAAGGGGGCTAGGGATTAGGGGTTAGGATGAAATTCGATCATTTAGGATTCTTCACTTAGATTTTACACCATTTCTCGTCGTTTTCGTAATACCCATTCCGCGATCAGCAAACCGAGGAACAACGCCAAAACGGGCCAACTATTCCACAGCGGCGCCGGCGGCAACGACTCGATGGGCGTCCGGCGGCCGGGCGGCAACTCTCGCGCCAGTTGGCCGGCCGTCTCGAATGAATAATATCGACCGCCGGAAATCTCCGCCGCACGGCGCATTTCGGCGACGTCCATTCGCGTTCGGGCGAATTCGTTCGCCGGAAGCGCGACGAGAAAATCGACCGAAGGCCGACTGTCTTTCATCTCCGGCGCCGCGATCCAAGCGCGATAATCTCCCGCGACCGTGAGATCGAGCTTGCCCTGAAAAACGCCCCGCTCGGCCGCCGCGCGATGCAGAACCACGCGTCTGGTTTTGCCTCCCGGCGATTCGACCACCACCGTCACGCCGTCGTCCTCGGCCGGGGCTAGACGCTCGTCGGCAAAGCGGACCCGCAACCGCACAGGCTCGCCTTGCTCGTACTCGCGGCGGTCGGTGCTCAGGGTGGCCGGACCACCGGCCTTGGCCAGCTTCGAGCGGCAGAGCCAGCGGATGGTCTGCACCCAATAGCGGGCGAAATACAAATCGCCGGCCCGATAGCGCCAGCGCCACGTCTCGTCGGTGGCGTGAAAGAGGACTTTGCCCGCCCCCACGTATTGGAGCAAGACGACCGGCAGCGGGCGTCCGTCGGGTCCGACCCGCGTGGGATGTTCGAGCAGAACTCGCGCCCCCGGTTTCGTTCCGGGCAATTCCAGCAACCAATAGAGCGGCGGCAGGCCGGCCCATATCCGTTTCGTTTCATCGAGAGTGTCGCCCAACTGCATGCCCGGGCTGGTCAGCCCCAGGTCGGTCGGCCGGGCGACGAAGCCTTTCGTGATAACTTTGTCGGGGTTCGGGGGCCTGACGTTTCGAGCGTCGAAGGGCATCAGCCGTTCCAGAGGTGTGTCAAGGTATTCCACCGGCATGAACTTCCCTCCGGCGATCAACACCAGCCCGCCTCCCTTTGCCGGTTGATCGACGAACTCGGCCAGATTTTGCAACGTCCCGGGGCCAAGCAGCGCGGGGTCAGCATCGCCGAGAATCACCACGTCATAAGCGAAAAGTTCCTCGCGACGGGACGGAAAACCGCGCAACGCCGCGGCGTCCTGTTCGGCGTACTCCGGATCGGCGTCTTGAAGGACCGTGTGCAAGGAGATCGTCTCGTCGCGCTCGAGCATGTTGCGCAAGTAGCGGAACTCGAAGCTGGGATACGCCCACGCCAGCAGGACGCGGATTTTCTCCTTGCGGACCTCGACGGCGCGGCTTTGCCGGTTGTTTTCCGTTTGCGATTCGCCTTCTTGCGGCTTTACTTCGACGACGTACTCAAACCGTCCGACCCGATCGGGACGATACGGGAGCCGGACCAGTACGGGTCGATCGTCGGCGTTGGCGGTCGTTTGGACTTCGGCCAGCACTTCCGGCTTGTCCTTCTCGCGCAAGACGATCGACACCTTTCGCCCCTCGAAGCCGACGGCCGTCAGTTTGCACTCGAAGTTAACTACGTCGTCGAGGAACACCACGTCGTCGACCATCAGGTCGGTGAGTTTCAGGTCGCGGATTGGCCGGTCGCTGCCGATGCCCACGAACCAGAGCGGCACCCCGCGGCGTCGGGCTTTTCCGGCCGCTTCGGCCGGCGAGGGGCCGTCGGTGTTGATGCCGTCGGTCAACGCGATGATCGCCGCCGGCGAGGTTCCGCGCGGGTCGTCGAGTACGGCGATAATCGCCTCACCCAGCCGCGTGTTTTCTCCGCTGGGCGCGGAAGAGCGGATTTCCTCGACGATGCCCGACACATCGCGTTGCCGGCTGGAACGATCGTCGGTAAGGAACTTGACCCGCAGATTGTGGTTTTCGGCCACTTTTTGCAACCAGTCGCCGTCGCGCTCGGTCAACAGCGTCCGCAACAGGTTCCAGCGGCTCGATTCGGCGTCGGCCGCGTCCGCGCGCTTCATCCGATCGACGACGGTCATGCTCAGCGAATCGTCGATCAACACGACAGCGTCGGGCAATTCGGTCCGCTTCAGCGTCAGTGTAACCTGGGCAATCATCAACATCGCCAAAGCGATAAGCCCCAAACGGATGGCCGCCAGCGTCAGCCGGTATGTTCGGGAAACGCGTCGGCCCTGGCGCAGATATAGCACGACGACGAAAACCACTGCCGCCACGGCGAACAGCAAAGTCGCCCAGGGGGGCCAAGGCCAGGCGCTTTCGAGGTCAAAGGTCAGAGTTTGCGACATAATTGGCAAAAGGTTATGTTGGCTACAAGATGTTGTATCCCGCTTGCGGTTTCGCAACTACGCATGTCCAAACTTCCAACTAAAAAAAGTATCCGCCAACAGCAATCCCAGCACGCAATACAGCAAAACAACGTGCAATCCGCTTTCCGAGCGGTCGGTACCGCCGACCGCCGCGGTGTCGAGGTCTTGCCAAACCGTTTGATGTTGGAATGGAACCTCCGGCCACACTTTGGTACGCAACTCCTTCGGCTCGATCCGCGCAAGGTTGCTTTCGAGCGGATCGACGTTGACGGCGAACGTCCGGTCGCCGTCCAGCGGTGGATCGAGCCGCACGACATGGATGCCGCTTTGTGCGGTGTCGGCGAAACTCAGCGCGGCGCGATCGCCGACCATGACGTTGCACTGTTGAAGCCGATCGGCCGCGCAGAAGGCCGCAATCTCCTGGACCAGCGGCACGAAGCTCGGCCACAACGGCAACGCCGACCACCCCGGCTCGGCGGACGTGGCCACCAGCACCACACGGCCCTGCCCCACTCGCCGTTCGACGATCAGCGGAACGCCGTCGGCGGTGGCCAGCACCGTCGTGGTCGATGAATCGTTCGGCGGCGAGAGTTTGAAATAATTGAAAACCGGCGTGGTGAGCAGGCCGCTTTGGCCGCGGCCGCGGAAGGCTTGCAGGATCGGGTGCCGAAAGCCGAGCGGATCTAGTCGGAACTGCGGCCGATAGACCACCTTGCCCAATTGGGCGGGCAGAATCTCCGCCCCCCCTGCCCTGCCCTGCCCCGCCACGCCAAGCTCGCGGTTGTAGCTTTCGGCCCGCACCCGATCGCCGAGGAAGAAGACCACGCCACCGCCGCCTTGCAGATAGGCGCCCAGCGCGTGGGCCTCGCCGGCGGAAAACCGGGCGACGTTGCAGAGAAACAGGCAATCGTAATCGGCCAAGTTGCGTTCCAGAAGCGCGCTCTCGGCGGCCGTTTCCACACGGAACCTGGCATTGCCCGAAAGTTGTTCTCGCGGCGCAAGAGCCACGGCCAGATAATCCGCCGCCCCCTGAAACCGCTCGCCGGACGGCCGGCCGTCGATGCAAAGCACCCGAATCTCGCGCCGCACCGGCAGGGCCAGAAAACGATGGTTGTCGATATCCAAGGCGTCGCCCGGCGCGACGACTTCGATCGAATGATCGCCCGGCGCGTCGAACAAATACGAGAACTCGACCTCGGCCGATCCACCCGGAGAAACATCAACTTCCTTCCGTGCGATTCGCCGGCCATCGACCAGCAGATCGACGTTCTGTTGTGGTCTGTCCCGTCGGCCGAAATCCTTCAGCGAAACCCGCAACGACGCGGCGCGGCCGGCCAGAACCGGTGGATCGGCGGGGCGAAGATCGACAACGGCCAGATTGTCGGCGTGCGGCTGGCCCACGTCGTGTACTATCAATGCCGCCGAATTGGCCAACTCGCTCGTTTGCCGCAGGAACTCCGCCCGGGCAGTTTCGGACAGTTTCGGCGCCCAGGTCGTCCGTTGCAGATCGGTGAGGAAGTAGACTTCGTGGCGGTCGAGCCGAGGATTCTTTTCGCGAGTTTCGTCGATCATTCGCCGGAGTTGGGCAACGGCCGGCGGCAGTTCGGCCCTCTCGTGCGGGAGCCGCAGATCGTCGATCTCGCGGAGAATCGCGGCGCGGTCCAAAGCGGCATTTACTATTACCCGTGGACGACGGGACATCAACATCAGCGAAAAAGCATCGCTCTGGGAACTCTCCTCGACGATCCGCCGGGCAAGCTCTTTCGCGCGGTCGAATCGCGTTTTGTCGTTCGGCTTGTAGGCCATCGAGAACGAGCCGTCGAAGACCATGACGCGGTGGACGCCTTGGCCGGGCGAGAGGGCCATGCCCGACGAATCGACGTACGGCTCGGCCACGGCCGACACCACCAACACGATCAACAGCGTGCGAACGGTCAATAAGAGCCACTGCTCGAACCGTATACGCCGCGACCGACGTCGGACGGCCGCCCGCAGGAATTCCATTGCCGCCCAAGTGGTTTCACGGTATTTCCGCCGACTTAGGAGTTGGATCAGAATCGGCGCAGCCGCCACCGCCAACCAGCCGAGCATCGGCAGGTTTACCCATCCTAAGGCAAGCAGTGGTGAAAGTGATGACATAGTGGTTAATGGGTTTACCGTCAATGTGTAGCGGGCGGGCTTGCCCGCCGTGTGTTCCGTCATGAACGGCGGGCAAGCCCGCCCGCTACACGGATATCCTTGATGCTAAATAATTCGACAACGTCACTTCCAACGACCGATCGGTCCGCATCGGCACATAGTCGATCTCCGCGGCGCGACAAACCGACTGGAGCCGGCGGAGATAGCGGCCGAACTCGGCCCGATACGCGCCGCCGATCGCGGGCGGATCGGCCAACACGTCAGCGGAATTTTCCAAACCGCGAAACAGCGTCATTTCGTCGAACGGGAAATCGACCTCCGCCGGATCGAGCACGTGCATCAGTACGACTTCGTGGCGGCGGTGGCGAAGGTGTTTCAGCCCGGCGGCGATCGACTCGACATCGTCGAACAGATCGCTCAGCACGACGACGATTCCCCGCCTATTGAGCCGCTCGGCCAGGTCGTGAAAGATCGGTCCGATCGCGGATTTCCGCTCGGCGGCCGCGTCCTCCATCGCGCCGAGAATAGCGTTCAGGTGCGAGGGGTTGCCGGCGGCGCGGACCAGGGCGCGGACCTCGCTGTCAAAGGCAACCAGTCCCACGCTGTCCTGACGGTGGAGCACCAGATAGGCCATCGCCGCGGCCGCGCGCCGTGCGTAATCGAGCTTTGAGAGGGGCGCCGCGTCGCTTTGGTAGCGCATACTCTCGCTCACGTCCAGCAGCAGGTGGCAGACCAGATTGGTCTCTTCCTCAAACCGTTTCAGATAATACTTGTCGGTCCGGCCGAAGGCTTTCCAGTCGAGGTAGCGGAGGTCGTCGCCGGGCGAGTAGTCGCGGTGTTCGGCGAACTCGACCGAGAATCCGTGCAGGGGGCTGCGATGTCTGCCCGAGACGTAACCTTCGACGGTTCGCCGCGCCCTTAGCGGCAGCCCCCGCAATCGGGCAAGCATCGCCGGGTCGAGTAGTTGCTGGGCGTTTTCCACGGTCGGTTCGCGGTGTTTTGCGATATATTAACTGGCACTCAGGAAACCATGTGTTCTTCCATCAACCGGCGGATAATGTCGTCCGGCTTGACGCCCTCGGCCTCGGCGTTGAAGTTGGTCACTATACGGTGGCGAAGCACCGGCAAGGCCACCTCGCGGACGTCGTCTTCGGTGGCGTGGAACCGGCCGTGCAACACCGCCCGGGCCTTCGCGCCGAGGATCATGTATTGGCTCGCCCTCGGGCCGGCGCCCCAACTAACATAGTCGCGGACCAGCGGCGGCACGTCCTTTTTCGTTTCCTCTCCCCTCTCCCCTCTCCCCTCTTTTCGGGCCGCGTCAGCCGCGCCAGCCGCGCGGCGAATCGCACGACGTGCTCGGCGGCCGGAACGCGGCGGACGATCCGTTGCAATGCCAGTATCTTTTCGCCCGAAAGCGTCGGCGCGACCGAGGCCGTCACGTCGGCCGTGGTGCGGCGCACGATGTCGCACTCTTCGTCCTCGTCCGGGTAATCGACGTAGGTGTTGAACATGAAACGGTCGAGCTGCGCCTCGGGCAGTGGATACGTCCCCTCGTGTTCGATCGGGTTCTGCGTGGCCAGGACGAAGAACGGTTGGGCAAGCTCGTGCCGCTGTCCGCCGGCGGTGATCTGACCTTCCTGCATCGCCTCCAACAGCGCCGCCTGGGTCTTGGGCGGCGTGCGATTGATCTCGTCGGCCAGGATCACGTTGCCGAAGATCGGCCCCTTGAGGAAGCGAAACTCGCGCGCCCCCGAGCGACGGTCTTCCTCGATCACCTCGGTGCCGGTGATGTCCGAAGGCATCAGGTCGGGCGTGAACTGGATGCGGCGGAACTCCAGCGACAGGGTATCGGCCAGCGTGCGGATCAGGAGCGTTTTGGCAAGCCCCGGCACACCCACCAGCAGGCAGTGTCCGCGGGCGAACATCGCCACCAACAGCTCTTCGATTACCTGCTGCTGGCCGACGATCACCTGTCCGAGCTGCTCGGTGATCGCCCGATACGCCTCGCTGAGTTCGTTTACGGCTTGTAGGTCGTCTTGTTCAGGCATGGCTTCACCTCTCGTTCCTGTGCTCTGCGTGGGAACAGGCGATAGGAAGTAGGGTGCGTCCGCGACGCACCGATGTTCTCGTTTTTGGTGCGTCGCGGACGCACCCTACAGTGTCGTTTTCTCTTTTATGTCCAATCGCAATCAATTCCGTGTTCGTGGCGATCAGCAGTTTCCCGTCGGCCGTCAGCAGATTGCCGCCGGCCGCGCCGCGCATAGCCAGATCGATCGCCCTCAGCGGTTTCGCGGTCTGTTGGTCGAAGATATACAATTTGTCGCGTGTAGGCCAGAGGACGTTGCGTCCGGCCAACAGACCGCGACCGTATCCGGGGCGTTCGTCCCCTGAAGGCCAAACGTGTTTCACCCGGCCCCGGTCTCCACCATTCAGGCCAATCCAGTAGATTTTCCCGCCGGCGGCGATTAGATGATCGTCCGTCGCGCCGAGCAGCCCGACGGCGTCCTCGACCTCGGGGCCGGTTTGCCAGAGCAATCGGCCACGGGCGGCGTCGAAGGCGAAGATGCGGGGACTGTCGGCCGGAGCGACCAGCAGCGTCTCGCCGTCGAAAAGGCACGGGGTCAGATCGCGTCGCCAGTGGGGGGCGAGTTTGCCGCCAACAGCCCGTGGATAGAGGCTCAGCCACAATATGCGGCCGTCGTCCGCCCGCAATGCCGCCACCGCGCCGAGGTTTGTGTTGAAATAGATAGTGCCCTCGGCCAGGGTGAGCAGATTGTGCGAACACTCCGATAGAGCGCCTTGGGCGGGGGTCTCCGCGCCGCATACGAACCGTCGCCAGCGAATTCGGCCGGTGTCGGCGTCGAGGCAGGCCACCAGCGCCCGCGGACGGACGCCGAGCCGGCGCATCGCCACGTAGACGCCCAAAGCGTCGGCCAACGGAGAGCCTTCAAACGCCCAGCCTTCCTCCGGCGTAATCTTCCACAGCAGCCGCCCTTCCGCCGCCAGATCGAGACAGACCAGGTATCCCGGCTCGTCCGATGAAAGGACGGGCGATCCCATCCGGGCGAAAAGCCGGTTGCGGAACACGGTCATCGTATATTGTGATCCGAGACCATTCGCGGGACTCGTCGTCCGACTCGTTGCTCCAGGCTGTTCGCTACGGTAGATTGCCGGCGAGCGGCCCCATGCCGGCGTGCCGTCGTCGAGCCGCACGGCAAGGATTTGCCGTTGATTGTTTGCCAGCACAAGATTGTCTGACAATAAGGGATGAAAGCACAACGCCCTCACCCCCGGCCCCTCTCCCAGCGGGAGAGGGGAGACGCGAGATGCCCTCACCCCCGGCCCCTCGCCCAACGGGATCCGCCATGCGACGGACCCTACGTTCGATAGCGGCGCGGCCACTCTGTTTCGTCGCGGATTGCCGGCAAAGGTGAGCCAGTCGGGACCGGACGGAGCGGCCGGCCAAGTAGCGCTTTCGACGAATAGAGATTCGAGCAAATCGACGAATTTTCCCCGCCGCTTGCCCAATCGACCTTGTGCGTCGGGGTGCAGCCGGGCGAATTGGGCCAACTCGGCCCGGGCACGATCCTTCCTCCCTTCGAGAATCGACGTCAACACAAGCCGGGCGCGAACGGCGGCCGGATCGAGATCGGTGTCGGGGTAAAATGGCGACAATGTATCCGGCGAGGCTATCTGTTGGGGCGGCAGTTCAACTGCCGCCCCAGCGGGAGATACGATCCGCCGCCAACACCATCGGGCGGCGGCGAAGTCGCCCAATTCCAGGTTGATCTCACCGAGGGCCATCAGGGCGTCGTCGCCATAAGCGCCGGCAAACGCCCGATCGACGACCTGTTGCAGCAGCCGGTGGTTTCGTTTGGCGACGCCCTGCTCGTACCATTGCCGGGCGACGGAATCAATTCGGCCGCGATAGATTTTCAGCGCCTCGGGCGGCAGCGCGGCCAGCCGCATCTGACACCAGTCGCGCAGGCCGACGAAACGCCGCTCGGACACGGCCATCAGCCCGTCGTCCGGTTTTTCGGCGAGTTTGCGGAGGATATCGACGGCTTCGTCCCATTGACGGTCGGCCAACAGGGCCTCGACCCGTTCCAACCGGGCGCGGACGGCACCCGCCACCCGGTCGAGTTGGACGGCGTCGGCCAGCTCGAATCGCCTGGCAGCCGATTGCCCCTCGGCCGGCGTTGCCCCGGCAACCGCCAGCGCCAAGCCGGCGCAAAGCAGCCAATCTGTTCGACGGCGAATCATCATCCCCCAAGTATAAGCGAGAACGCGGTTTGGAAAAAGAGAAGGGGCGGCAGTTCAACTGCCGCCCCAACGAGCGTTTCCGTGGGACAGGTTGGCAAACCGTCCTACTCCAGGTCGAGTCCCATCATGTACTCGTCGAGTGATTTTTGCAGGCCGGCTTCCTTTTTGGACAATTCGACGATCCGGTTGCGGAGATTCTCGATCTCCGTCTCCTGATCGCTGAACTTTTTGACGTAGCGCTTGTAGACGTCGCTGTTGCGGTTGAGCTGGATCATGTTCTGCCGGATGCGGGATTGGTCCTTCTCGATGGCGGCGATGCGCTGCTGGCATTGTTTCCGCTCGACGGTGATCTGTTGCAACTCGTGCTTCCGCTTGACCACCTCGGCCAAAGCGGCCTTGATCTTGGCGCTAACGACCTTGGCGCTGAGGTAGAACCGGATCGCGCCCTGATTGAGGTTCGTCAGGGCCACCTGCTGGCGTATGGTTCGCTCTTCGTCGATGACCAGCTTGGCCGACACGCCCGGCTTGGCCTCGACGGCAAAGCGATACAGGTTGCGGGTCTTCTCCGTCGGTGTCTTGGGCTTTATCAGCGTCCAATTCGAGTCGATCGGGTACTCGACGAGCACCGTTTTCGCCTTTTTGCCCGAGTTCCTGACGGTGTATTCCACCGACCGGGCGTACTTGCGAGTGGCGATCATCGTGCCCTTGAGCAGCCGCACGCTGAGCAACTCCTCCGGCCGGCCCGTGCTTCGCGGGGCAACTTCCGTGTCGAGGTCCAACCCATAGCTGATCAGCCGTTGGCTGCCGGGCGGGAGATCCTCGATCTTGGCGTCGCCGGCGTACACGCCGGCGTCGAACACCGTGATCGGACCCTGCATCAGGTACAGGTCGGTCGTGTTGGTGAACTTCAGGCCGTAGAGCGGGTGCTTGGCCTGGACGCGGGAATTGTAGATCGACACCTTCTCACCCTTGACGTCCGCGCTGACGATCGGCAGCATGGCCGACTGCTGGCGCGGCAGCGTGACGGGCATGGCGATGGCGTATTGGAACAAGTTGCCCACGTTGCCGGCCGTGGCGGCGGATTGCACACCTTGGCGGAGATCCCACCCGGATTCCCCCGCCTCTGCATCCATCATCGGTGCTTCCGGTGCGGCGGCGCCCATAACCATGTTAGCCCTCCCCGCGCGCCGTCTCTTGGCCAACTTCTTACCCTCGTTGAAGGCGGCCTTCTTGGCAAACTCCATTCCCTTCCGTGCGAGGTCTTGCCCGTAGGTCTGGGGACGTAATGAAGCGTATAGTTCCAACTGCACCTCCGGCCGCGGAACGTACAGCGGCTGGTAGAGGTCCATCGTGAACGAAATCGGCCGGCCGCTGACCAACCTCAACTGCACATTGCTCCAGTCCTCTTCGGAGGTGTTTTCGACGATCGCCCAACCTTGCAGCAACGGTTTCTGGTCGTCGGCCAGCACCAGGCGATAGGTGGTCTTCCAGACGGGCGTCTCTTGGATGTATCCGACTCGCACGCGGCGGGTTCCCTTGCCCAAAAAACTCAACTCGACCGATTTTTTGTCCGCGGCGTGGGCCGAGGCCAACACCGCCAGGGCCTTGCGCAGCTCGGCGTCGAGCTTTTCGTTGGCCAGCTTGATGCGTCCGACCGAATCGAGCGGCACCGCCCGCAGACCTTGATCGGTCAGCAGGTTGAGCACGTCGATCTCGATGATTTCGTCTTTGTTGATCCTTTTCTTGCGGGTCTCGACGCCGAGGATAATTCCGCTCAATTCATTGGGAGCATCGAGCACCACCCGCTCGCCGCGGACCTGCCCGAGAAGCTGGGCCAGCGTGGGGTTGGTCGTCAGGTCGATCGAAAAACTTTTGAGCGTCTTGGTGATCGGGTCTTTCGAGCCGTAAGTGACCGTGGAGACCTGTCCGCCGTCGAGGTCCTGTACGACCATGCTCTTTAGCAGATCGTTGATGTCTTCGACCTTGAACTTCATCTCCGTCTTGGCGTCGTCTTTGACTAGGCCGGAATGTTCAAAGAAGCCGACCCCCGAGCTGAACAGGACGACCCGTTTCAGCGGCAGATTTGTTTTTTGCGGCCCGTCCGCGCGGGCGGCAAGGGGCATCGCAACGGCAAACAACACGGCAAGGCAAACCGAACGGCGATACATGGCTTCAGTCTCCTGGAAAAAGGGGGTACGTAGCGGTCCCGGCCGCTGGTCGGCGGCGCGGGACACCAACAATTCTACGTTTATGACGAGTGCGCGCCGGGAAAAGTTCCCGGGGCCCCGGTGGCGGGGGGTGGATTGCCGCTGACGCAAGGGTGCCACCCAACGCCTGCTAGATCGCTCGAAGCCGCTCGACCAGCGGGGGAAGGTCGTCGTGGACGATGTGCCATAGAATGTCCAGATCGACCGTGTCGTATCCGTGCAGCAAACGATCCCGTAGTCCGGCAATGTCTTGCCACGGGATTTGCGGATATTGCCGTTGCGTTTCTTCCGATACCCGGGCCGCCGATTGAGCGACGATTTCCAGCAGCCGGACCAGCGAGAGATTCAGCAGCCGGTCGGCCTCCAGCTCTGAGCGGGTCTTGCCTTCGGCCAGGGCGACGGCCTCGGCCACGTGGTCCCGAATATGCAGCAGCCGCGTCTGATCGTCACGCATCGTCATAGAGCACCTCCGCTTCGCGCAGCACTTCTTCTCGATAGTATCGGTCCAAAAAGCCGGGCGTGTTTAAGTCTACCTTCCGATCCAGAATATGGGACAATTCCCGCTGGATGGCGAAAAACCGCAGCCCGACCTTTGCGTCGGGGATAAACTCAACGAGTACGTCGATGTCGCTTGCCGCGTCGAAATCATCGCGCAGAATCGAGCCGAACAGCGCCAGCCGGCGGATACGGTTGCGCCGGCAGAACTCAGCGATTCGCTTGCTCGGTATTTCAATGCCGTGGTAGGTCACTTTTCCACTGTAGGGTGCGTCCTTGACGCACCGAAAAAATATTTGTGGTGCGTCGAGGACGCACCCTACTTAACTACTTATTTCAGGCATTTGCCAACTCGTTTTTCAAGCCGGGAAAGACATCCTCCACACTCTTTCCCGTAACCTGTAAGTAAAGGGAATCGGGACAGAGATCGACCTGATCGGACCAGACAAGCTCGCCAGAGTCCCCGATCTTGACGTTCCGAAAGGCGTCGTAGTCGTTCCAGAGGGCAAACACGCCACTGCCCGCCAGATCGTGTAAATCGACCGTTCCGCGCACTCCATCATCAAAGGAAAGAGTGAGCCGATAGTCGTCCAGCACATCAACGCGAGTTATTTTATGCATCTGATATCTCCGAAGATTCGTTGGTGAAAACATTCTTCCAGGCACTGTAGAGGCGTTCGGGCGTCAACAATCGGCAAACGGGTCATACTTCCACCGCGATCTGTTGAATGCCCACGAACGGCTCAACTTCAACCGATTCACCCCGGCTGAGTTTTTCCTCCAAAACTAGCTCGATCACTTCCTGGAGATTTGCTCTAAGTTCGTCAAGCGTGGCACCCTGGCTTTGTGCTCCGGAAAGCCCCGGAATCGTTCCGACGTACATTGCCGTTTCCGGGTCATACTCGATATACGCTGTGAATATTTGCCTCATGGCAACCGCCAAACATCTGCGCACTTCTATCCCACCTTCCGCACCACGCCGACGATCACGCCCAACACGCGGGCGTTTTTGACGTAGATCGGCTTCATCGAGGAGTTGGACGGTTCGAGCCGAATGCGGTTCTTCTCGGGGAACCAGCGTTTCAGCGTGGCTTCGCCCTCTTCGGTCAGGGCCACGACGATTTGTCCCTTCCGCGCGGTTCGCTGCTTCTGTACCACCACGTAGTCGCCGTCGGCGATCTGGTCCTCGATCATCGAGTCGCCCTCCACCCGCAAGGCGAAGCGGTTCTTCGTGCTGGGGGTGAGCATCTCCTGGAAATCAACCCGCTCGTTTTGCTCGATGGCCTCGTGCAGCACTCCGGCGGCAATGGTCCCGTTCAGCGGCAGTCCCCGCTCCTCGACCGGCTCGGCGGCCAACCGGATCGCCCGAGCCATGTTCGGCTCACGAGTGATCAGTCCCTTTTTGACCAGGGCCTTCAAGTGGCAGACCACTCCGTTGGGCGAGTTGATGTCGAACCGCGTGGCGATCTCGCGGACGGTAGGGCCATAACCCCGGCCGCGTATCTTCTCACGGATGAACTTGTACACATCCCGCTGACGCGGCGTAAGATTGTCAAAAAGTCCCATTATGTCCCCTCTGAAGTGCGGGTTGGATTTCAATAGCGGCCCACTTTGAGTGTTATATTACAATATACTATTGTACATAGTCAAGAGGCTATTGGACGGGGCCCGCCACGAATCGCCGCCTCTTACCCAGTTTCTGTTACGGAAAGTCGACTTTCGTCACCCTAAGCGAAGCGAAGGGTCTCGGGGTGCGGAGATTCTTCGCTTCGCTCAGAATGACAATGGAGCGGCGACGTTTTCCGCAACAGAAACTGCCCGCGAATGGCGGCGTTGTTGACGAACCCCGAAAAACCCGATATACATAGAATGTGGCTGGATGCTGTCTTGATAATGATCGAAATTGTCCCCTCTCTCTCTGGGAGAGGGTTGGCGGGGGTGCCTAAGCGGACAAGCGATCCGGCCCATTTACGCAGTTCCCACAGGCCCGCACCCCCTCGCCCCTTTCCCTCGTGGAAAGGGGAGACTTTCCCGATGGCCTCTTGGTCCCTTTGACGGAGGTTTTATCGTGGTCCGAAAGAAAGTGATTCTTGTCGGCGCGGCGGGAAGGGATTTCCACAACTTCAACACTTGTTTCCGCGACAACAATGAGTATGAAGTGGTGGCCTTCACGGCAACCCAGATTCCCGACATCGATGGACGGAAATATCCGCCCTCTTTGGCGGGCGAACTGTACCCCGATGGAATACCCATCTTCGAAGAATCGCGGCTCGCCGAGCTGATCAAAAAGCACGACGTCAACGAAGTCGTGTTCGCATACAGCGACGTGCCGTACTCTCATGTGATGTCGATCTCCGCGATGGTCAACGCAATGGGGGCGAACTTCGTCCTCATGGGATGCAAAACGACCATGCTCAAATCGACCAAGCCGGTAATTTCAATCTGCGCCGTCAGGACAGGTTGCGGAAAATCCCAAACGACGCGATACATCTACGACATTTTCAAAAAACTCGACAAACGAGTCGTCGCCATCCGGCACCCGATGCCCTACGGAGACCTCGAGGCCCAGAAGGTCCAACGTTTCGCCACGATCAAGGATCTCGACGACCACCGATGCACAATCGAGGAGATGGAAGAGTATGAGCCGCACATCGTCGCCGGAAACGTGATCTACTCCGGGGTGGATTACGAGGCGATCGTCCGCGCGGCCGAGGAGCGGGACAATCCAGACGTGATCCTCTTCGACGGCGGCAACAACGACACGCCCTTTTATTGCGCCGACTTGAAGATCGTGGTGGTCGATCCGCTGCGGGCAGGGCATGAGGTCGCATACTATCCCGGCGAGGCGAATCTGAGGATGGCCGACGTCGTGGTCATCAACAAAATGGACTCCGCCAACCAGCGGCAATTGAAGATTCTGCGGGACAATATCCACAAAATCGCCCCGGACGCCGAGGTTGTCGAGGCCGATTCCGAACTCACCCTCGACGGCGAGATCAAGGGTAAGCGGGTATTGGTCATCGAGGACGGTCCGACCTTGACACACGGCGAGATGCGGTTCGGGGCCGCAATGGTCGCCGCCGAACGCTTCGACGCGGCGGAAGTCGTCGAACCGCGACATCACGCCGTCGGACAAATCGCCGAGACTTATCTGAAATATCCCAATATCGGCGAAGGAATCCTGCCGGCAATGGGATACTCGGACCAGCAAAAGAAAGACCTGCAAACCACGATCAACGCCATCGACGCAGATGTCATCCTCAGCGGAACGCCGATCGATCTGACGAGGATCATCTCCGTCAACAAGCCGGTGGTCAGAGTCAGATACGACCTGAAGCCGCGGCAAGGGAGTCTCGGGCTGCTGGAAAAAGCGATCCAACAACGGTTATTTGATTGAACACAAAGCCGCGACCGGTGGTCGCGCTGGGGTGGCACGGGCATCTTGCCCGTGCTACGGCCAGCACTGGCGAGACGCCAGTGCCACCCAAACCCAAATCATCGCTAAGCAGTTTTTTACCAGGGAGGATTTGTGGTACACATCGCCCGGATTGCGGACGGCGTGGTTATGGTACGGCCGCGCGATTTCGGTTTCAACGAAGAGACCGCGCTGGACAACGAGTTTCAGACCAGACCCCAGGCGGCCGACTCCGAGATCAACCGTCGGGCAAACGTCGAGTTCCAAAACATGGTCGATCGGCTCCGGGCCGAAGGGATCGACGTTATGGTCCTGGAACCGGACGACCAGGGCCAAATCAATGTCCCCGACGCCGTGTTTCCCAACAATTGGTTCTCCACGCATCGCGACGGCACACTCATTACCTACCCGATGATGGCGCCCTGCCGTCGGGCGGAAGTGCGACCCGACGATCTCAAGCGGCTGCTGCGGCAACACGGCCGGACGGTCAAAAACCTCATCCGCTTCGGCGAAGGCGAAAAACAACCTGAAAAATCCCTCGAAGGGACCGGGGCACTGGTCATCGACCGCGCGAACCGGGTGATATACGCCGCACAATCGCAACGCTGCGACACGGAACTGTTCGACCAGTTCATCCGCTTCCGCAAGTACAAGGAGGGCATACTTTTCGACGCCCTAAGTTCCTCGGGCAAACCGGTCTATCACACCAACGTGATGATGAATCTCGGCGGCCGATACGCCGTGATCTGCGCCGAGTCGATCCGCGACGTCGCCGGGCGTGCTCGGGTAATCCAATCGCTCGGTCGTTCGTTCGACGTGTTGGAAATCTCCCTCGAACAGATGGAGCGGCACTATTGCGGCAACATCCTCCAGCTCCGCACCCGCGACGGCGGGTTTGTGATCGTAATGTCCGCCCGCGCCGAGAAGGGTTTTACACCCGAGCAGCGCGAGCGATTGTCCGCTTACGGCAAGATTGTCAGCGTCGATCTGGAGACGATCGAATCGATCGGCGGCGGCAGCGCCCGTTGCATGTTGGCCGAGGTCTTTTTTCCCCGGGACGAATCCCCCATCGTCCCCTCTCCCTCTGGGAGAGGGCTAGAGTGAGGGCCTGGGAGAAACACGGCAGTGTGCCCCCCCGCCATTCCTATCGTGTAGAAAGGGGCACTACTGGAAAAAACGACAGCGGCACCCGGTGCCAGTCCCCTTCACGTTCCCAGTTAAAAAAATCTGCTCACCCGAACAACGGCACGTATCCGTATTGCCCCAGTAACCACTCTAGCTCACCTGAAAGCGGAAGACTGCGGAATCGTCGGTCGATACTTAGGAACCCCTTGTACATCTCAACCCCCTCACGACGAGCCCAGTAGATCACAAGGTACATTGCTGACCATGCTAGGTCGTCATCTCCATCTTTCAGAGCACGGATCGCAACTTCGCCCATTTTCGTTGCAATCTGTGGATCTTGAGATAGAAGGGAGTAGATATCCTGCCCCGGACATCCCCGCTGCCATTCTTCCCAGGAAGCCGACTTCATCAATCTGGCTATTTCTGCTTCCGACCATTGAAGATATGGTCGAACATTTGTACAGACTGTCTCCGGAATCCAATTGTCCTTCGTCCAAAAGATGTCGGGATGCGCAGTTGCATGTGCTAGAACGTATATAGCTACCCTCAAATCCTCTCCTTTGAAAACTCCCAACAAATGGCGGATCAGAATCAAAACCCGCAGATCCGATCGCCCGAGAGCGAAGCAATCAAGTAGGGCTGTACACCTTTCTGATTCGTTGTCTGCGGTTAATCTAAGCAAAGCGGGACCAATTACTCTTTGAGCGTGACAAGAATGAAAGCACGACCTAAACTTGCCACGAAGACTCTCGAGGCAAAGTACATCCTTTGAATCGACCGGGATGTAAGACGGGAGGGACCGGTCGACATGCTCTAGGAAACTGGTAATATTACACCATCGCAACTTCTGGTCATCTGGGTCATAAACAAGGCCAGCAACGGGGATGCTAGACTGCCGCCAAACACGGGCATGGTCTTTGTCCAGCGGAATACCATAGCCACCTGAGCGCCGATAAGAAACACCACCTTTAATCTGAACTGCAATGCAGAGCCCGGTTAAGTCCTCGCCTTCGACAAGATCTATATATGCATCTTTTCCGTAGTCGTTCTGGAGATTGACTTCTTGAAAAAAGCAGTTGTTCGACTCGAAAAACTCTCTGGCAGCATTGACTGCCTCACGCTCGACTTTCCTGTTTTTTTGAATCTTCATAGTACAGCCTTCTCCCTGCCCATTGAGTTGATAAGGGGGTGAAAAGCTGTCAGAACAATTTCTTGGAAGAATTGCCCGTCGAAAACCGCTCTCCCCCCTTTCCCTCAGTTGTCCCCCTTGTTTTCAAAGTGGACAAAGTCGATCAAAAACACCGCGCCGAGAAATAGAGCCTTCAATTTAACGTCCCATTCCGCGGGGAACTCGATGCCGAAATTGTCCGCGTCCGTGAAACCTTCCTTCATCAGTCCGCTCCACTTTTTTGTTATCTTTCCGATCTCGACGTCGTTGTGTCTGATCTGGAACGTCCAGGGATGCAGAATGGGTCCGAAAAGCTGAAACGCCTCTTGCCCGGAGGCGTCGAATACGGAATAGACGCGTCGGAGCAATGAAAACCGCCGCTCTATCGCCCCCAACGATTGCCCTTGAGAATCGTAGACCTCGGCGCGATGAAAGTAGAAGCGGAACGGCCTGCTGACCCGCAATACCGCCCGGCCGTCTTCCGACATGACGGTAATGACGAACGGGCGCAGGGCCTTGAGGAACAAGCGTAGCAGAGTCGAGCCGCCCTCCTCGGCCGCCAGATAGAGCCTTGCGCCGGAGACATCCGATACGGCGTATTTGTTTTTGGTCTCGAAACCGGTGAGAATCTCGCCCCACTCTTTCTGTTGATGTACAATCAACCCCGCGGCGGTCGATAATTTTTCCACGATTGCACTCCTTTCCAATTGGCCGACATTGAGCGATGCGGAAGGGTGGCACGTCCCTGAGCGAAGCGAAGGGCGTGGTCCAGCGCCCAGCCACGCCCTTCGCTTCGCTCAGGGACGTGCCACCCTGCGCACCCAACTTATGCTTCCATTGCGGTCAGTTCCTCGACCAAAACCCGTAGGAACGGTTCCACGTCGGTCACCAGACCGGAAGTTTGGAACGAGCCGCGGTCAGAGAGCTTGATGACCGCCGAGGGATTGATGTCCACGCAGACGACCTTGACCGAGGCGGGCAGGAGATTGCCCACCGCGACCGAGTGCAACGTGGTGGCGACCATCAGACAGAACGTCACGTCGCGGATTTTCTCCCGCATCCGCTGCTGGGCTACCATGGAGTCGGTAATCACGTCGGGCAACGGGCCGTCGTCGCGGATGCTGCCGGCCAGCAGAAAATCGACTTTGTTGCGATCGCATTCGTACATTATGCCGGACTTCAACAAGCCGCTTTCGACGGCCTGCCGGATGCCGCCGGCGCGTCGGATGCGGTTGATCGCCCTCAGGTGGTGTTCGTGTCCGGCTTCGGCCTGACGGCCTTCGTCGAGATAGACGCCGAGACTGGTGCCGAACATGGCCTGCTCGATGTCGTGGGTGGCCAGGGCGTTGCCGGCAAAGAGCAGGTCGATGTAGCCGCGGCGGATCAACTGCTGGACCCACTTGCCGCTGCCGGTATGCACGATCGCCGGCCCGCCGACCAGCAGGGTCTTGCCGCCGGCGCGGTTTTCAATCAACGTTCGGGCAATCTCGTGGATGGCGATACCCTTGGGCTTCTCGGTCGAGACGTTGCTGTCCATGAAGGCGAAGCCGTGCAACTCGCGCGAGCGCTCTTGCGGAAAGACGCGGACGCCGGCGTGGCCGACGACGACCAGTTCGCCCGCCCGAACCGCGCTCATCGGTACACATCGCGCCGTGCCGGCGCCCGTGTCGACCAATATGCCGCAGTCCATTTCCTGGTCGGCCACCGGCATCCAACCGCCGTCCAACCGGACCTCGGTCCGTTGATTGGTGGTGCTGTAAAAATTCTCGGGAAAAACGCCGTCCATGTCGGCCGCGGCCGACGTGCAATCCTGGTCCGTGGTGGGCATCGCACCGTGATCGGCGATCTGCGAAAGGATGTGGTCCAACGTTTCCCGGTCGGCCGCCTGGACCGCAATCAGGGCGTGGCTGGGATCATCGTTGGATTGGCCGACCTCAACCCGCTTGAGTTGGAAGTTGCCGCCGTTGTTCAGAATGGCGTCGAGAACCTTGGGCAAAATCAGGCTGTCGATGATGTGACCGCGAAGTTCGACTTCTTCGACGACAACTGGTGACTGAAGGCGCGAAGGCGCCGGATGGCGAACCATAACTCCTCGCTGAAAAAGAGATTCTTCCCGTTTACATCCAAAATACTTTCGCAGCTTAACAAAACGGCCGCCACGCGTCAATCACGCGTGCCAGGCTTTGCCAGTGCCGCCGATCCCGATACAATACCGACATGGCCGCCGAACGCTCCGCCGCCGAACAGCTCGCCACGCCCGTCCAGTTTCTGAAAGGGGTCGGACCGGCGCGGGCCGAATTGCTCGAACGGCTCGGATTGCACGCCGCCCGCGACGTGCTCTTCTTCTTCCCGCGCGGCTACCAGGACTTCGGCGACGAACGCGACGTCGAACAACTCGAAGAGGGCATGCTGCAAAGCGTCCGCGGCGTGGTCGAGGACATCGACCTGCGAAGCACCAGTTCGGGCGGTTGCGTGCTGGGTGTCTCGCTCCGCTGCCGAACGGGACAACTGAGGGCCATCTGGTTCAACCAGCCCTCCATGCGAGACCGCTTCCAATTCGGACAGCGGGTGATGCTCTCCGGCAAGCCGAAATACGAGGGGCTGGTCTGGCAAATGACACACCCGAGGGTCGAGACGCTCGACGCGGAAGAGGAGGAGCCGGTCACCAAAGTTTTGCCCGTCTATCCGCTGACCGAGGGCATGTTGCAATGGCAGATGCGAAAGATTGTCCGCGGCACGCTCGATGCGTACGTGGAGGTGCTCGACGAGGTCTTTCCCGAGGAATATCTGCAAGCGCACGACCTCTGGCCGCTGCGCCGCGCGTTGCCGCAGGTGCATTTTCCCGACGATCAGGAGAGTCTCGACCACGCCCGGCGACGGTTGGTCTATCAGGAATTGTTCATTCTGCAATTGGCGTTGGCCATGAAGCGTCGGCAGCAGCACGACCAGCGGAAGGCCCCGCCGCTGGAGGCCACGGCCAAGATCGACGCGAGAATTCGACGGTTGTTCCCCTTCGAGCCGACCGCCGGCCAAGAGCGGGCCATTGCCGAGATCGCCGCCGACATGTCCGGCCCGATACCGATGAACCGGCTGCTGCAGGGCGACGTGGGTAGCGGCAAGACGGTGGTGGCCGTCTATGCCATGCTGCTGGCGGTGGCCCACGGCTGCCAGGCGGTGCTGATGGCCCCCACGGAGGTTCTGGCCCGGCAGCACGCATTGACGCTGGACCGATTGCTCGGCGCCAGCCGCGTCCGCCGCGCGCAACTGATCGGCGGATTGACGCCCGGCCGGCGGACCGCCCTGCTCGAGCTGATCGCCGCCGGTGAGATCGACGTGATTGTCGGAACCCAGGCGATTATCCAGGAGGACGTCTCCTTCGCCAAACTCGGGCTGGTGGTAATCGACGAGCAGCACAAGTTCGGCGTCCTTCAGCGAGCGGTGCTCAAACACGCCGGACTCGACCCGCACTACCTCGTGATGACCGCCACGCCTATCCCGCGCACCGTGACCATGACCCTCTTCGGCGACCTCGACGTTTCGACCATCGACGACAGCCCGCCGGGTAGGCAGAAGGTAAACACCTACCTGGCCAACGAAGGTCAGCGGGCGAAGTGGTGGGACTTCTTCCGACGCAAACTCCGTGAGGGAAGGCAGGGATACGTCGTCACGCCGCTGGTCGAGCAGTCGGAGGCGACCCGCGCCGCAAGCCTCGACGAGACCTACGAAACGCTGGCCAACGGCGAATTGGAGGCCTTTCGGATCGGCCTGATCCACGGGCGGATGTCGCCGGCCGAAAAGGACGCCGCGATGGACCGCTTCCGTAGCGGCGAGATTCAGGTGTTGGTCTGCACCTCGGTAGTCGAGGTCGGCGTGGACGTGCCAAACGCCACGCTGATGACCATCGAGGACGGACACCATTTTGGCCTGGCGCAGTTGCACCAGCTCCGTGGGCGGATCAGCCGCGGCAAGTATCCCGGCTTCTGCTGCGTCTTCGGCGACCCGCAGACCGAGGAATCGCGCGAGCGGCTCAACGCGTTTGTCTCATCGACCGACGGCTTCGAGCTGGCCGAGACCGATTTCAAGCTGCGTGGCCCCGGCAACATTTTCGGGACGAAACAGCACGGCATGCCGCCGCTACGGATCGCCGATCTGCTGCGCGACCAATCGATTCTCACGGAAGCCCGCCGCGACGCCCACGCTTTGACCACGGCCGACCCCGACTTGGCTCGGGAAGAGCACGCGAAACTGCGGCGGATGATGGTGGCGCGCTACGGCAAGGCGCTCGATTTGGGCGACGTGGGGTGAGGGAGGGAGGGGAGGAGAGGAAGAGAAGAGGGAGGAGGGAAGAGAGAGGAGGGAGTAATGTCTCTCATCATCGTTAGCACAATAAGCCGCTTGCGGCTTCGCAGCCGGAATCGCATCAAGCACGTCGTGCTTGACCCGCGGGCACTCGTATCAAATGATGTGCAGTGCCAGGAATATAGAAAACGTTCCTGGCTAATAGAAAAGATCACGTTGGCCGCATGAATCTTCCTTGAGGGCATCCCTCCAGAACTTCAAGCCGAGTTCGCTCTTTGAGGCATATACGAGTCGGTAAAACGGCTTGTCGCCGCTTTTCATAACCTTTTCGTGGAAGTATTGGTATCCGAGAAGTCTTTGCAATTGCCTTTTGTAAATATCCGCAAATATCTTTCGACGCTCGATAGAGTTTGCAGGTGTCGATTCAGGAAGTTCTTCACGCCAGTCTAAATCTGGTCCCAAGAATTTATCGAGTTTGGAATCAGGGTTCTGACGATAAACGTGATCCATGTTACGATTAACGTCGATGGCATCGGCGAATAGCACAACAAAATCGACCCTTGCATTCTGCGACAGTGTCGTGACAGTGCTAAATCGGGCATCAAGCCCCTTGGGATCAACAAAGGCCAAGGTCAAGGTTCGTGGTGGAATCAGACGGACGACATCCTCGATTAACTCGTTACAGTCACCCACCAGAACGCTACATCTTCCCGCAGCCGGAGTTTTATCAAGTCGAGTGCGGCACGCATCCGCCATGGACGGATCCATTTCGCATACGATTATCTTCGTAAAAGGCATCGGCGCGTGTGCCGCGATGATAGCTGAACCCGGGAATCGACTACTGGGACGTCCCTTCGGAGTACACACTCCTGGACCACCGAACAGGTCCACATAAACCAATCCACCTGGAAAGGCTCGGCGACCGCTTGCGCCAGACATGGCCTTTGTCGTCGTGTCGATGTATCGCTTCCAAAAATACAGTTTATCCTTGGTCCACTGCCCACCCTCTTCCCAGGTGGGAAGGCCGTCCGGCTCTTTGTATACCTCACAAAGGTCACGCCACAAGTCTTTCGCTCGTTCCATCACGGCTCTCCGTCACCAGAGGCATTTCGTCCCAAAACCTTCCGTCCAGCTTGCGTCCTGCAAGGGTCTTCTGTACGCCTCCCCATTGCTTGAAAAAAAATGGGACTTGTTGCGTAAGGCAACGGTCTCGAATCCGCCGAACCCAATCGGCTTGCATTGCCCTTGCTTTTGGCCCCGATTCGCCGCCGACGATAACCCAGTGGATGCCTTTTAGCGGCAATCGTGGTATCGGGCCAAGAAGCGGTTCCAGGGAAAGGAATCGAACAACGGCGGGAATTTGCACCAGAGAGCGAATGCGGGGAACGTAGTCCGCATTTTCGACTGTAGCGCCCATCCACACGTTGCCGGGCCACGGCAGAGAGGAAGCTAGTTTGGCCGCCCGCTCTGGGCGCTTCGTCAAAACTTGAAATGTGTGCTGTGAGGCCCGCTGCATAACTGAAAAACACCTTTTTATGAACTCGGTCGGAACGTCCTTGTGAAACAGGTCGCTCATTGAATTGACAAATATCATTCGAGGACGTTTCCAGTGAAGCGGAGCATCTACTACGTTCGGCTGCAACGTGACCTTGAATCCGTTGCGGTAACGATCTTGGCCCATGGCTTGGAGCCGTTTTGCCATTCGCTCGGCATAGCAATGCGCACAGCCGGTACTGATCTTCGTGCAACCGGTAACGGGATTCCAGGTGGACTCGGTCCATTCAATCGAAGAGGCTTGCGCCATGGTTCTTTCCTCCTTGGTAAATAAGGCGGGAAGGATAACGGTCCTGGGGATTCCTCGCAAGATCGGTGTTGCTGATTTATCGCGACAAGAAAAAACTCACCTCCACGGACGTTCTTGTTGAAGTGAACGTTAGTATACATTTACGAGTCGGTGCCGTCAAGATGTTCCTATATACAGATATCTGGACGGGAATTCGTTCGTAAGCGAAATTGCTCAGAAGAATCCCATTCGTGGGCATGTTGGCAACTACCTCAGCCGGGATGCTACCGGAGCGGCGGAAAAGAGCGGCTTTCCCCCCGTAAACTCGACTCATATCGCCCGCCCTTCCACATCGAAAGAATAGTTGCAGTCGGCAAAAATGGAACTCGATGAAAGAACAAGGTGTTTTTTTCCGTATCTCGCCGTCGGGTTGCTATGCCGAGACTCCTTTCCGCCATCTCGTGGGGACTGATTCTTGCCTTTGCGCTGGCCGGCTGCGCCCGACGCTGCGCTTGTGTAAACGGCGGCGGAACGAGCAGCGCCGCCGTGGCGCCGATGCCCACCGAAACGCGGGCGGAACGGGGTAGCATCGAGACGGACACCACGGCGCTGGTGAGCTACGAGGAGGTGGATCGGGCGCTTGGCTCGCCGCCGTCGCCCGCCGGATATCGCGTACTACGGGCCGTGGAGGTCCAGTGTCTGGCCGCCGCCAACGCACCGATCGCAAAGCTCTATGACGCGGAGAGCGAGGCGGTGTTGGCAAACTCGAACCGCCGCGGACAACGAGCGGCCGTCGCGCTAAGCAGGCTGATGGCTTACCGCGCCGTAGACGAGCGAAACAAGGCCGCCGCCGCCGCGCTCGAACTGTTCTACTCGCTGGCCGAGGCCGAAGCAAACCGCGACATCCTGCAACGAAGCGTCGAGCAGATCGATCGCGCCGCGGCCAATCTGGAGGAACTCAAACGGAGCGGGCTGAAGGTGCCCGACGACCAGTCGGCCTTCAGACGCCAGAAGCTCGATTGGCTCGACCGGCAAATTCAACTGAGTTCCGCCATCCGCAAAATTCAGTGGCAATTGCAGCAACTCTGCGGATTCGAGATGGACCAGACCACGCCGATCTGGCCCGAGGCCGATCTGACGGTGATCGTAACGCCGGTCGATGCGGAAGCGGCCGTGCTCGAAGGCTTGGCGAACCGTGCCGATCTGGGCGCGCTTCAGATGCTCGCCGGATCGCTGGATGCCGACACGTTGCCCGCGGTGCGGAGTGGGATGCAGGCGTTCAGTCCCGGTTTGGGCGCGTCGATCGCCGCCAAGCGGTTGCTGGGCGACCGCTCGGCAGACTACGGAGAAGCACGGTCGCGGCAATCGCAATTGGCCCAAGCCCAAGTAGACGCCGAGCTAAACGTCACTTGGGAAATACGCGAGGCCGTCTGGAACATTGAGACCCGGTTGCGTGAGATCGCCGTGGCCGGGGAGCGGCAAGAAGTCTGGCGGCAGCGCGGCGCGGCGCTCGAGGAAAAGCGCGAATCCAACGGCGTGACGGCCTTTGACCTCGCCGCCGCGCGCTTGGAACTGCACCGTGCCGAGAGCGAGTTGGTCCACCGCGTGATCGCCTGGAAGATTGCCCAAGTCAAACTCGAGCAAGCCCAAGGGCTGTTGGCCGTCGAATGCGGCTACGGCCTGCCGGGTTGCTGCCGGTAAGATCGTGGAGAGTGCTTGAGGAGTGCTGAGTACGCCCGGAGGGATTCGAACCCCCAACCCTCGGTTCCGAAGACCGATGCTCTATCCAGTTGAGCTACGGGCGCAAAGTCGGCATTTGCCAAAAGGATAAAGCATACAGGAACATCCGTCGAGGGCAAGTCGCATCGCCGCCGGTCAAACTCCCCCGTCGTATCCCGCAATAAGCCGGACGCGGCGGCAGGGAGAGGCACGAGATGACCATAATACCTCGCCGACAAACACCTAGGGCCGTCGAGATGCTGTCTCCCGGCGGCCCTTTCTCGTCGTAGTCGGTGCGATTCGTCGCGGCCTTGGCCGGCCGCGTGCCGCCGGCAACTACTTGCAGCAGCAACCCTTCTTTACGGCCTTCTTCTTGGTCGTCGGTTTCTTCTTAGCAACGACCTTCTTAGCAACAACCTTCTTCTTGGCCACGGTCACTCCTCCGTCAAGAGGTTATGGCGGGCGTCCGTCCGATGAATCCAACCATCGGATGTTCGGCTGCTTACCCGTTCAAGAAATATTCTATCGGTTTCGTGAATTTTTGCAAGGTCTTTTTCGCAAACTTGATGGACGGCGACACGGGGCGACGGTATAACTGCCGCCCCAACACAACGCTACCATGGGCCGCGAAATCTGTAGGCCTGCAGCGCGATGAAGTTGGAGTAGGCGAGATAGCCGAACATCAAGGGGACAAAGAGACCGCCCCACTGTAAGAGCCAGAATACCGCCACCGCGGCGGCAGTAAAAATCGACAGTTGCATTGATCGGCGGATGCCATCGCGGGAGTCCATTTGAAGCAGAACCTCTCGGGCGACTTGTCCACCGTCTAGGGGATAAATCGGCAATAGATTGAGCACGCCCCAGGCGATGCAGACGAAAAGGAGTTGGTCGAGCAAGTCATCCAGGCGCGAGTCCGGCAGGTAAAACCTTGGTATTGGCATCCCTCCCGCGTTGAAAATCAATCCCTTTCCGTACCCTGCCGCTAGGATTCCTAATATCAGCAGGGCGGCCAGCAAAAACCCCGCCGCAGGCCCTGCCAGGGAAATGAGGACTTGTCCCAGCGGTCCTGAACCCGTCGAGCGTGAGGCGTTGCGGTGGTCGTAGGAAGCCAGACCGCCGAAGCTGTAGAGCGTGATCCACGGATAATACCCGTATGCCCTCATCGTCAGGGCATGTCCCATCTCGTGGACGAGAACCCCCACGAACACGGCGCTGAACCATATTAGCACGGAGGCGGCGTCGCTCATGATGCGATAGCCTAAAAACAGGGCTATCACCCAAAACAGCGGGTGGACGCGGACTGGAATGCCCAGCAGCGAGAAGTTCAGATCGGCCTGGGTTCGTGGGGGTTCGCCGAGTAGCACGGGGGACTCCTGGAGAAAACAAGTCTTTTTTCACCCCCAGGACCGCAGTCCTGGGGCGTTTCTTCACTATCCACTATTCACTACCCACTATCCACTGCCTCCAATACGTACTCGGCGGCCCGGCTGGATGCTCCGCCGTGGGCCACCTGGGCCTTCAACGCGGCCAACGCCTCAACACGCTTCGCCCGAGCGGCCGGATCGGTCAACCACTCGATGACGTGACCGGCAATCTGGGCCGATTTGTCTTCGTAGGTCAGGTACTCCGGAAAAAGAACCCGATCGGCGTCCGGCTGCGACGGGTCGAAAGGCGTAAGATCCTCCGACTCCAGACCGTCGGTCGCCAACAGGTTGACCAGGGTAATGTACTTTACCTTGCGGAAAAACCCCTGCACAAAATACGCGGAGCGGCTGATCCAGTAGAGGATCACCGTCGGCGTGGTGTGATAGAGCAGTTCCAGCGATACCGAGCCGGAGACCGACATCGCGCAATCGGCCAGCCGCATCAACTCGGGCGTCTTGTCCACGTGGATTTCGACCGGCACTCCGCTTTGCTCGACGGCCCGTCGGGCCAAATCGGCATGATGAGGCCTGAAACAAGCCAATGCGAACCGCGCGTCGGGCACTTTTTGGCGGACAATCGCCGCCGCCTTGAGGAACCAGCGGAGGTTGTGGGTGACCTCCTGGGTCCGCGAGCCGGGTAGAATCGCCACCAATGGTCCGGGGCGGTTGCAATGCTCTTCGATGAACCGCTCGTCGTACCGGTGGCGGCGTACTTCGTCAAAGAAGGGATGGCCTACGAATGTCGCATTGCAGCCGTGTCGCCGTAGCCACTCTTCCTCGAAGGGTAGGCTGCACAGCGCGTGGTTCACCAACCGCCGCATCTTACCCACCCGCCACCGCGCCCAGGCCCAAATTTGCGGCGGGGTGTAATAGAACACGGGAATCCCGTGGGCCTTCGCCCGGCGGGCGATCCACCAATTGAAGCCCGGATAGTCGATCAGCACCACGGCGTCCGGCTTGTGGTGGCGGAAATATCGGTCGGCCCGACTCGCCAGATTCAGGAACTTGTGCAAGTTGACCAGCACGCGGGCAAACCACATCACGGCCAGCGCGGTCAGGTCGGCGTGCAGCCGGCAGCCCGCACTGGCCATCTTCGGCCCGCCGTAGCCGACGGTTTGGATTTCTGGGCAACGCTCCCGCAACTGGCGGATCAGGTTCGCGCCGTGCAGGTCGCCGCTCGGCTCGCCGGCCGAAAAGAAGATCGTCGGTGGTCTGGATCGAGGCATATAGGTTCCGTCCAAGTTGCATTAACCAATGCGGAGTATCGCAAATTGGGAGGGCTAGGGAAAGTGCAGTTTCCCCCTTGTCATTCTGAGCGAAGCGAAGAATCCCCGCACTTCGAGACCCTTCGCTTCGCTCAGGGTGACGGAAATGGACCTTCCGCAATAGAAACTATTTAGCTCCGGGTGAATACACACGGGGCAAGCGGTTTTCCACATTCAACCCGGCCCGCCGTGTATTCACGGCGGGCTAAATGAACTATTTCAGGACACGCTCCAAAAGCAATTCGAGATAACTCCGCCGTTCGCTCGACTCAAGCCCAAGCGCGGCGGCCAGCGAGGCGATGCACGTTTTGGCGGTCTCGATGGAAGGGGAATCGGGCGATTCAGTTGCCGATCCATCGTCGACGACCAACTCCAGCTCGACGAACTCGCCCAGTCGTTCGACCTCGTCAAGCGAGACCTCGACGCTCCGCTCCTGCCAAAGCACCTGGGCCTTTCGACGCGACTTGCGGACCTCGCCCGCGATGCTGAACCCCAACGCCTCCAACATGTCGAACCACGCCTTGAAGCCCTCTTCGTCCGTGGCCAGAGGCAGGTCGATCTCGCGGCGGGTTTTCGTGGCCGCGTCGATCTTGGGGCCTTTGTACGTGATCGAATAGGCCGTCCCTTTCCGACGCAGACGCAGGGCCTCGTCGGTTCGGGAATAATCGCGGGCCGGATGGGCGAAATAAACGTCCACCTCCGGCTGGGCGGCCGCGATGGTCGTTCCCAGCCCCGTCAGCCGGGCCTCCAACGCCGACAGGTCGGCTACGGGAAACTTCATCTCGACTTCATATCTCATGGCGTTCTCCCGCTTGGAATATGCAATTCGCTCTAAACACTCGGTACAAATTACCATATACTACTGTCGGCGGCGACGGGAGTCGCCCACCACAAAGACATTAGCAGAGGAGACCGCGGCATGTCACGATCCAAGCAGCCCGAACCATTGAAACGCTCGCAGGTGCTGAGAATGCATCTTGCCCCGCTGTTGATTTTTGCGGCAATCGCCCTGGGGCTGCTGGTGGGGTACTGGCTGTTGACCCGCCTCCGCGAGCCTCGCCTCAACCCCACGCTTCATACGGGGGTGGGAAAGTCTTTGGAGTACCTCAGGCTGCTCCCTTTGACCGGCGACTCGCGGCCCGTTTCGCTCGATGACCTCAAAGGCCGCGTCGTGTTGCTGAACCTCTGGGGCACGTGGTGCCTGCCCTGCCGCCACGAACTGCCGCAGATGGCCGAGCTTCAGAAGCGGTACGCCGGCCAAAAAGCCTTTCTGCTGCTGGCCGTCTCCTGTCCTCCGACCGGCCGGGGAGACGACGTGGAATCGCTGCGCGAAGAGACCGCCGGGTTACTGGAACAATTGGACCTCGACCTGCCCACTTATTACGATCCTCATTCCACTACACAAAACTATTTGGGCGGTTTGATCAACTCCCGAGATTTCCCCGCTACCTTGCTGCTGGATCGTGGCGGCGTGATCCGCGCCGTGTGGGTGGGCTATCGGCCCGGCCTGGAGACCGAAATGGAACGATATATCGGAATGATCCTCGACAAAGAGAGCGGACCATCCGGTGAGCAACACTGAATATGACAACGGCCCCTGCAATCGGAAGAAAAGGAGCGAGACTTCCATGATTCGAGGTTTGCACTGGTTCATCGTTTTCGCGCTGCTGACTTTAACGTCGGCGTCGGCAATCGCCGCACCGGCCGAAAAGGCGTCGAAGCCTAAGCCGAGCGATTACGACCTCTACAAACTGCTGATCGACAGCATTGATCAAGTCCAGCGGAACTATATCGTCGAGATGGACCGCCGCGAGTTGATCGAATCGGCCATCCGCGGCGTATTGAGCAGCCTCGATCCCTATTCCACCTACATCGGCCCGGAAGAATTGCAACAGTTCCGCGACGGCATCAAGAGCGAGTTCGGCGGCATCGGGGTTCAGATCGACGTGGACGCCGGGCAACTGAAAATATTAAGCCCGATCCACGGCACGCCCGCCTATCGCGCGAACCTCGTCGCGGGCGACCGCATCCTGCAAATCGACGGAAAAAGCACCGACGGATTCCCCATAGACAAGGCCGTCAAACTGCTCAAGGGCAAAGAGGGAACCAACGTAACGCTCGTTATCGTGCATCCGGGCGAGGACGCCACGCGGAAAGTCACCCTCACCCGAGAAAAAATCCACCTCGACACCGTGTTGGGCGACGGCCGCAAACCGGACGGCTCCTGGGACTACACGTTCAAGCCGCGGGAACATATCGGTTACGTGCGGCTGGTCGCCTTCAGCCGCGACACGGCCGACGAGCTGCGGCGGGTATTGACGCAACTGAAAAAAGAAAAAATGCGGGGGCTGATCCTCGACCTGCGATTTAATCCCGGCGGGCTGCTCGCCGCGGCAATCGAAACGAGCGATCTGTTTATCTCCAAGGGACGGATCGTCTCGGCCGAGGGCCGCAACAGCCCCAAACGCATCTGGAACGCCCACGAAGAAGGCGCCTTCGAGAACATTCCGATGGTTGTGCTGGTCAACCGATACAGCGCCAGCTCCAGCGAGATCGTCGCCGCCTGTCTGCAAGACCACCGGCGGGCGGTCGTGGTCGGCGAGCGGACCTGGGGCAAGGGGAGCGTGCAGAACCTGATCGAACTGGCCGACGGCCGCGGTGCCCTGAAACTGACCACCGCCGGCTATCGCCGCCCCAACGGAAAGAACATCCACCGTTTCCCCAACGCCAAGCAGCGCGACGAGTGGGGAGTGACGCCGGACGAAAGTTATCGGATCACGCTCGACGACCGCGAGATGCTCGAATTGGTCCGCGACCGCCGCAATCGCGACATTTTGCATCCGCCCACAGCGGAAGTCGAAAAGCCGACGTTCGTGGACCGCCAATTGCAGGCGGCCGTAAAATACTTGACGGCCGAGGCCGAATAATTCGTTTAGCCCGGTCACTTGTGACCGGCGTTGTGCTGCTGGTATGATACGGGCATGTGGTGGCACGAGTCGGCCAATGGCGAACGGTTGATATGCGATCTCTGCCCGCGGCACTGCGCGCTCCGCCCGGGCGAGAGGGGGTTCTGTTTCGTCCGCGAAAACCGCGACGGTCGCATCGTCTCGACCACCTACGGCCGCAGCACCGGTTTCTGCATCGATCCGATCGAGAAGAAGCCGCTCCATCAGTTTTATCCCGGTACGCCGGTCCTTTCGTTCGGCACCGCCGGCTGCAACCTGGGCTGCACATTCTGCCAGAACTGGACCACGTCGCGTTCGCGTGACGTGGAGGCCGCCTGCGAGCAGGCCGCGCCGGAGGCGATCGCCGCCGCGGCCCGCCGGCTCGATTGCCGCAGCGTGGCCTTCACCTACAACGATCCGATCATTTGGGCGGAATACGCCATCGACACCGCCAAGGCGTGCCACGCCGTCGGGATCAAAACCGTGGCGGTAACTTCCGGCTACATTACGGCCGACGCCCGGGCCGACTTCTTCGAGTTGATCGACGCCGCCAACGTCGATCTGAAGGGGTTCACCGATCGGTTTTATCGGGATTACTGCGCCGGGCGATTGCAGCCGGTGCTCGATACGCTCCGCTGGCTGGTTCGCGAGACGGAGACGTGGGTCGAGATAACCAACCTGATAATCCCCGGGGCCAACGATTCACCGGACGAGTTGCGGGAGATGTGCCGCTGGATCGCCGCGGAGCTTCGGCCGGACGTGCCGCTGCACTTCTCGGCGTTCCATCCGACCTTCGAGCTTACGGACCGCGACGCGACGCCGCCGGCCACGTTGCGAGCCGCATACGACATCGCCCGAGAGGCCGGATTGCATTACGTCTACATCGGCAACGTTCACGACCCGGAGCGTCAGCAGACCTATTGTCCCGGTTGCGGCCGCGCGGTGATCCGCCGCATGGGGTACACGGTCGAGGGCTTCGACATTCACGACGGTTGCTGCATCCATTGCCGGTCGCCCATCGCCGGCCGGTTCGACGACGCCGCCGGCGCCTGGGGCAACCGGCGGATGCCGATTAGAATTGAAAATTGAGAATTATTGAGAACGTAGTGTGGGACTTTTTGTAGCGCAGTGCCACCATGCATAATCGCGGTGATATCATGATCCGTTTGCTGAGCGCAATCTATGGTTTGTTCGTCGGAGCCTTTCTCGGGCTTCTGATGGTTACACCCGTGTTGCTCACGGATACCATTTCGCTTATGTGGTGGCCATCAGGTCGCATAAGCGGTATGCTCATTGCATGGGTGGGCTGTGGGGCGATCTACGGCTTCGGCAGCGGCTTCGTTATACAGATCATTGGCGAGATGACGGGCACTACTCGCAAGAAGCGGCCTTGCTGTGGCTCCAATTTGTCCGAAGCACCTCTCAGCAAAAGACAACTGTTGCGAATGCGACGGTTTTGGCTCCCTTTTTTTGCCGTTCTTGCCCTGGCTCCTGTAATGAGCCTGTTTACATATTGGCAAACCTACCAGGCATGGAAGACCGATGGATGCGAACAAATTGGATGGCCCTTTTCTTTCTTTGCGCGAGGTGGTTTTGCCCACGGAGAATACTATTATCTCAAGGATCTAACGATAGATATTGCCATCTGGATCACTATTGCCACGCTAGTGGGTCTAACGGTGCGAGATGGGGTTCGCAGGTTTAGTATAAAGTGTCTCCTTTTTCTTCGGAATTTTCTCGGTGCATCGAAACGTTGAAACCGCACGGAGCCACAGGGAGTTTGTCATGGATTGTTCTTCCCCTGAACCGCCGAAATCGCCCGGAGCGACCGCGCGGCCGGAATTGACCGGGAGAAAAAGGCGTCAGGAACCGTTTTCGGCCGACGTTGCTCTCGCAAAACGCGCTTTCCCGCCGAAAAATGTACCAGTCCCCAGCCGACCCGTGAACGGTTGCGACGGGATCGTGCTGCTTTCCTCGGCATACTATTGACTAACCATTCTCATGTGTCATAATGAAGTCGAGGACTGTTGAGGAGCCGCTTATCATGCCCGCCATGCCGCTTGACGAAGTTCAGTCGAAACTGCCGGAGTTGATTCACGCCCTTGCGCCGGGCGAGCAGTTGATCATCACCGAGGGCGACTTGCCCGTGGCTCGTTTGACTCCGGCGGTTTCCCCGCTGCCGCGAAAGCTGGGCACCATGCGAGGAACGGTGGCCTTCATGGCCGATGATTTTGATGCGCCGCTCGACGATTTCCGGGAGTATTCCGAGTGAATCTGTTGCTCGACGCGCATACGCTGATCTGGGCGGTGGATGATCCATCAAAGCTGGGTTCCCGGGCGCACCATGCTCTTGAATCTTCCGAGAACAGTTTGCTCTTGAGCACGGGAACCATTTGGGAAATCGCGATCAAGGTCGGTTTGAAGAAATTGACCCTATCGCAACCCTTCCGGCAATGGATGACGCAGGCCATTGCCGATTTGGGATTGAGCGTGTTGCCGATAACCGTGGAAAACGCCGGTACACAGATCGTGCTACCGAACCATCACCGTGACCCGTTTGACCGCTTGCTTGTGGCGCAGGTGCGGACAGAAGGAGTTGTTCTGATAAGTGCCGATACCGTTTTTGATCTCTATGGCATCCATCGGCTATGGTGAACGAATCAAAACGGGAATGAAACTTATGGATTGTTCTTCCCCTGAACCGCCGAAAACGCCCGGAGCGACCGCGCGGCCGGAATTGACCGAACAGCAGGAGGCGTTGATCTTCAGCGCGGCGTGCCGTCGGGTGGCGGCGGCCGTGCGACGCGAGCAGGCCGAATCGAGCCGCCAGAGCCTGGGCGAAACGGCTGAAACGCCCGTCTATGGTGCGTTCGTAACCCTTCGCCGCGAGGGCCAGCTCCGCTCCTGCTGCGGATACATCGGCCAGACCGTGGCGCTGTGCGAGGCGTTGGACCACGCGGCCGACCGGGCGGCGACCGACGACCCACGGTTCCCGCCCATCACGACGGGCGAACTCAATCAGCTCGACATCGACGCGTGGATTCTTTGGGGACCGGAGCCGGTGACGACATCTGGTGAAAAGCGCGCCGAAACGGTAGTTATCGGCCGGCACGGCCTGCAGATCGCCCGAGGCCACGCGCGCGGCCTGCTGCTGCCGGGCGTGGCCGTGGAACATGGGTTCGACGCCCTGACTTTCCTCGAACAGGTCTGCATCAAGGCCGGCCTTCCACAGGACGCCTGGAAGGACGACGACGCGACGTTGATGGTCTTCGAGGGGCGCGCGATCCACGGCCCGATGGAGTTGGAAGTGGAAGCGGACCGTCCGGCGGCGACGGCCGGCAGCTTCTTTCCCGCCGATCCCCGCGAAATGAATCGGCAACTCGATGAGATGTTCGCTTCAGTTTCGCCCGCGCCCGGGCCGCAACCCTTCTCGGGCGTGTTGGCGCCACACGCCGGCTGGGTCTACTCAGGCCGATTGGCGGCGGCCGTTTTCAGCCGCGTGGAAATACCCAAGCAAGTGATAATCCTTTGCCCGAAACACCGGCCGCAAGGCACCCGCTGGGCGGTGGCGCCGCACCGACGTTGGCTGTTGCCCGACGGCTGTGTGGACTCCGACCCCGAACTGGCCGCGCGACTGGCCGAGGGAGTGCCGGGTCTGGAACTCGACTCGGCGGCACACCGCGACGAGCACGCCATCGAAGTGCAGTTGCCGCTATTGGCCAGACTGGCCCCGCAAGTCCGCGTGGTGGGTATCGCGGTCGGCGACGCTTCGCTGCCGGAATTGCTCGGCTTCGGCGTGGCGATGTCGGTGGTGTTGCGCGACATGCCTCGGCGACCGCTGCTGATCGTTTCCAGCGACATGAACCACTTTGCCGACGACAAACAGACGCGCCGCCTGGATCGACTCGCCATCGACGCCATTGAAGCCCTCGATCCGGAAGGGGTCTACGAGACGGTGCGGCGGAACCGGATCAGCATGTGCGGCATGGCCCCTTGCGTGGTGGCGATGGAGGCGTTGCGGTGGTTGAACTGCCTGAACCGCTGCGAATCGGTCGGCTACGCCACCAGCGCCGAGGCCGGCGGACCGACAGACCGGGTCGTCGGCTACGCGGGCTTGCTGTTCGGATAGAGAAAAATCCGAATGTCAATGTTGCGCGGTCGCGGGGCGTTTGGATATTGTTGCGATTGTCACAGCGTGATACCCTGCTTCGCCGCCCGTTCGATCAGGCCAAACTTGAAATAATAGAACTTCCTGCTCGGCTTCTTCCTGGCCCAAAGAAACGTACTCTCGACCAGATCCAAGGGAAGTGTTCCGGCCTGTACCCTGGCGACGACGTATTCGATAAAGCCTTTTTCTTGCGGCGTGGCCGTGTGCAAGGCGACCTTCATCTTCTCGACGTCAAGCGATACGGTGTCCGCCACGCAGATTCGGGCCGAGGACAACAGCACCAACGCCACAACGAGCAACAAACATACTCGGTTCATCGACACACCTCGTTCGACGAGGAAAGGTAGGAAGGGGATGCTTTTCTACCAATTTCAATTCAAACTTGCGTGTCACCGCATGTTTTTATCAAAATGGACGCGCGGTTTTGAATTGGAACCCGTATTAGCAGCCCGCTTGTACTGAAAGAAGCTAACCGAGGCAAGATCAATGGCCAACTGACGCCGGACGGTTGCGTGCAATCTAGGGAAGCTGGGAGGCAGGGAGAAAAAGTCCAACCTGCTCCGCGCTACCGAAGCGTGGCCGTTGCCAGAGAAGGACTGGGAAAACGGTCATGCATGGCCTGGACGGTCATTTCCTCGCGGCGGACTTGTCTGCCGTGTGGATTGAGGATTTTTCGGCGATTTCGCGGCGTGCAAGCACACCGGCTATTGAGCATCAGAATGTCACTGTTGATTTTCAGTGATTCCATGCGTTTCCGCGTTTCCGGCAATCTCGGCGGCGACCGCCGGCTGGCCATCGGAGTCCTTGCGCGAAGCCTCCATGTAAGCCGAAACAACCTGGAGCAACTGTCCGCGGTCGATGGGTTTGGTCAGGTATTCGGTGCAGCCGGCCCGGAGGCACCGCTCCCGGTCGCCGCGCATGGCGTGGGCCGTCAGCGCGACGATCGGCGTGCGGCAACCGATCTGGCGAAGTTTTTGAGTGGCCCCGTAGCCGTCGAGGACCGGCATCTGCATGTCCATTAGTATGCAGTCGAACTGCTCGCCGGCTTCCGTGGCCTGAAGAACCTTCTCGACGGCGATCTGGCCGTTTTCCGCCACTTCGACGGTGGCCCCGCGCCGCCTCAACAGGAAGGCGATCAACCGCTGGTTGTCTAGGCCGTCCTCGGCCAGCAGCACTCGGCCGGAAAGCGGGGTGTCCGAATCCATCGTTGTTTCCTTCGGCTCTTTATCCGCCGTGTGAATGACCTCGTTGACACTGTCCAACATGCGGACGCCTTGCAGCGGGCCGGTTTCGACGGTAATCAAAAACGAGCTGCCTTTACCCGGAGTGCTTTGGCCGGTGATGTCGCCGCCGAGCATATCAGCCAGCCGCTTGCTGATGGTCAGTCCGAGGCCCGTGCCGCCGAACAGCCGCGTGGTGGAGGTGTCGGCCTGCGAGAAGGGACGAAAGATCGAGGCCAGTTGCTCCGCCGTCATTCCCATTCCGGTGTCCGTCACCTCGAAACCGATGCGGGGCTTGGGTGCGTCGGGGGGCGTTTTCATGCTCACCACAAGCCGGACGCCGCCGCTTTCGGTGAACTTAATGGCGTTGCCCATCAGGTTCAAGAGGATTTGCCGCAGGCGGGTCGGGTCGGTGTGGATCATCTCGGGTATCGGGCCGGAGAACTCGACGTTTAGCGAGAGCTTTCTGGCCACTGCGCGGGCCCGCATCAAGGAGACCACTTCGCCCACCAGGCGACCGGGCGAGCAGCCGATCCGTTCGATGGTCATCTTGCCGGCCTCGATCTTGGAGATGTCGAGAATGTCGTTGATGATTCCCAGCAGGTGTTTGCCGTTTTTCTGTATGGTTTCCAGAAATTCCTCGCGTTCGTTGTTGCTGAGGTCGTGCTGCTGCAAGAGGTCGGAGTAGCCGAGAATGGCGGTCATGGGAGTGCGGATTTCGTGACTCATGTTTGCCAGAAATTCGCTCTTGGAGTGGTTGGCCGCCTCGGCGGCATCTTTGGCCAATCGCAATTCGTCGGTCCGCTCCACCACGCGGACCTCCAATTCGTCGTGGGCCTGGCGCAAGGCGGTCCGCCCCTGTTCGATCTGATCGAGCATGACGTTGAAGCCGTCGTTAAGTACCCCCAACTCGTCGTCGCTGACGCGCTCCACGCGGATTGAGTAGTCGTCCTCGCTGGTGACTCGCCGCATGGCGTCGACCAACCGGAAAATCGGCTTGGTGAAGATGCGCTGCAGCCAGCGGGCTAAAAGTATCGACACAATCAGGGAGATCCCCAGCACGATCAGCGTGATCCACAAGTAGTCCAAAGTCTGCTCGTGCAGTTCGTGCAGGCTCGCCCGCAGATAGATCGTGCTGACCTTGTCGTCGCCGGAGGCGATTTCCTGCGCGATGTCCAGGTAATCGGAGCCGTGGAAAATAACGCCGCCGTCGGGCGGGACGGTGGGAACGATGAAACCGGGCGGGGTCACCGCCGGATATTTGGCAAACAGCTTGCCGTGGCTATCGTAGAGGCAGGCGAATTGGATCGTCGGCTGCCTGCGCAGCGAAGCCAACAGTTCGGTGGCCGTCTTCGCGTCGTTGAACTCGACCGCCGCCGTGGTGTTGGAGCCGAGGATCGTGGCCAGGGTCGAAAGCTCCCGCACCTTCGAAGCGCGGATCATCCACACGTTGTTGATGAAGAAGGCGACGCAGGAGAGCGCCAATGCCACGCCGGCCGCCACGGTAGCCAACGAAGTGAGCTTAGTGTTGATCGTGTTGCGGAATCTCATCTAACCCCCAAGCCTGCCCGCGAACGACGGTTCGAGCGCATCCTCAAAAAAGCCTGTCGTGACCGTCAAATCCCTACCGGTGCAACCGGCGGGCATACCCTGCGGGTACGCGCTTCTCTGAAAGGCTGCTAGACTAATCTACGACATGGGCGACTTGGAGCAACTTGGCGCTGATGGTTAAACCCTCGCGTTTGGCCGCTTTTCGGGCGATGTATACGCGGACTTTGTTCTCTTCAACGACAAATCGGATTGTGCCCCCCCATTTGAGGAATCCATTTGTCTCCCCTACCAATAGCGCACCTCGGCGAGCCGCCCGACGGATGGTTTCCGCCTGCGTCTCCGGCGGCAGTGATGCGGATAGGAACAGGATGTGACACGCCCGCACCTCGTCGGGCGAGGCAAACCGTTGCACTCGAATCGGCCGGTCCTGAATCTTTTTGATTTTGGCGATTTTTTCCAGGTCCGCGACGAGCGGGTTCCCATCCAGTACGCCGATCACAAAGGGCGATTTGGAATTGGGAAAGGCTTTGGCGGGCCACTCAATGTACCGGCCGAACTGGTACAGGTAGGCGGCCTTGATGCGGTATTCCCGGCTGGCCGCCGTCGGATCGTACTCCTGGGCCATAGGCGACGTTATGCCAACGTTCCATGCGGCAAGAAGAAATAAGCAAGTTTTCGCGGCAAAAAACTGCCGGTTCCAGCTTTGCATTGAGCTAGCCCCTCACTCGGGAAAATCACCGCCGCCAGGTAACCGTTCCATAGACGCCGCGGCAAACCTCGGTTGTCAGTGTGCGAACATCATCTACGGTCCGGCCGAACTCTAGGTGGTGAGTCTGCAGGAGATTCTGGCCCACGAACGCCAATTCCAGGTGCTTGCGCGGCCGCCACCCCAACCGCAGATCCATGGAAATATAGCTGGGAACACTAATCCCCGAAAGGCTATCGACGTAACGGGCGATTAAGTCAAATTCCAGATCGCGTCCCAGATCCCAGGAGGAACTCAAGTAGACCTGGTTACGAGGATCGACGCCCGGGTTGTTGAGCATGGACATCTCAAAGAAGGTGTACTGGCTGTAGAGACGCCAACGCTCGGAAATCGTCCAGTTGACGGCCAGTTCGACGCCATAGGTGTCGGCCACCGGCCCGTTCGTGAACACGAGCGGGAAAATCATGTGCGGCGGCGGCGGCACAAATTCCATAACGGGCATGCCGGGCTGCACGGTCACCAAGTGTTCATAGCGGTTGTAAAACGCGGCGATGTCCCAGGAGAACTGCTCGGTGGCCTGCGCCCGATATCCGATCTCGTAGGCTATCAATGTTTCGGATATCACGTCATGGCTTCCGAGAATGCGGGGAAACACACCCCTGGAGGGCGCGGAGGTGGCGAAAAAATCCCTGTCTAATCGCGACGGCGTGCGCACGGCGCGGGAAATCGCCCCCCAGAAGGAGTGTCGTCGATCAGGGGTCCACAACAACCGCGCGCTGGGCTGGTACTCCAAACCGGTGTAGGCGTTTTCCTCCAGCTTCACCCCCATCGTCAGCGCCAGCCGATCCTCGACGAGGGTGATTTCGTCCTGGATGAATTGGCTGGCCGTATTGACGGTTTGCTCGGGCGGAATGAACTGGACGGTGAAGGGATTATTGCTCGGCAATCGGTCGTGAACGCTGCGGCAGCCGGCGCCGCAGGTGATGCTGTGGCGATCGCCGAGGGGAAACCGATATTGGAAGTCGACGTCGAAGGTGCGTACATCTTCCGTCAGGGTGAGAAGTTTTCGGCAGTAGTGGTCGTAGTACAGTTGTAGCGCCCAGTCGGAATCCTCATCGTGGACGTGCCGCCAACGAGCCAACAGGTTTTCCCCCGAGACGTGCCCTTTACCGAAGAGGCGAAGTGAATAGGGCGGCACGGTGAACGTGTTGACTGAAGTGCTCCCCTCTTCGCCCGTGAAGCAATCCCCCTGCACCGTCAGGCTGTTCGACTTGTCGCGGTCCACATCCCAATCCATGCGGAACCCGGCGCGGCCCTGAGACCAGGCGTCAAAGTCCTGGCCGGTGGGATTGAACCCCGCGCCGCGCTCGAAGTGCTTGCCGTAGACGCGATAATGGATATCCTCGCCGACCCGGCCGCCATAGCGAAAAGCGTCGTTCAGCTTCTCCTTGGTACCCCCGCCGGCGGTGAGGTATGTTCCCTGAGTGTCCTTTGCTTTCTTGGTGATAATACTTATCACGCCGTTGACGGCGTTGGCGCCCCACAGCGTCCCGCCGGGGCCGCGGACCACTTCGATCCGCTCGATGTCTTCCAAGAGCACGTCTTGCATGTCCCAATCGACGCCGGAATAGACGGGGTTGTAGACTGTCCTGCCGTCGATCAGAACCAGCAGCTTGTTGGCATAGCGGCTATTGAAGCCGCGGGCGGTAATGGCCCATTTGCTGGCGTCGATGCGAGCCACTTCCAAGCCCGGCGACATCCGTAGGGCCTCCGGGATGCAGGTGGCGCCGCTGCGGCGGATCATCTCGTTGGTAATCACGAAAACGGCCGCCGGCGATTGCCCCACTGTACTCTCCGCCCTAGTGACCGAGGTGACCGGAATGTCCATCGACGGAACAACTACCGGGGTCCGGGCCAGTTGCTCGATGTCGAGGTTGAGGATGCCTTCCGGGTCGTTGGCTTGTTGTTTTGCTGGTGGGGTGACTTGGTTTGCCTCGCTCCCCTGTTGGGCCGCGGAAGTGGCCTCTGTCGCCGCAAGCAGCACGATGGCGAGGAAGACTCCGGCAAGGCGTCTTCCCGAGGTAGCTTGTTGGACTCGTATCATGGGCGTCTACTACCTCCCTGCATTCGCGAGACGGCATATCCGCCCCCCGCAATGGCAAATCGGCAGCCGCCCCCCCTGCCAGAGAGGGGTGCCCTTGAGTCTATGTGCTATAGGTGTTGCCCCTAACAGTCTGTGTCGGCTGGTCGTAGCGCGCGGTTGCAGCAAAGTCAAGCCGATAGTGACTTTTGGGCATGGCAGTGCCTTGTTTCCGTGCCGAAACAGCATCAACTTTAACGATGAGGCAAACAAGACCGCTTGCTATGCGGTCCGAACGCTCAGACCAGCAAACCCGTGGGAAGGAACGCTTTTCAGGCGACGACGTCACACGGAGTGTGCCTGCACGTGCCACGGTCAATTCCCACTACGCAAAACCATATGGGTTTCATGATTTTGGTATGGCAAGGTCATTTAGAACCGGGCGTCGACGCCCAACAACGCCGAGAACCCTGGCTCCGGGATGAAGGTAGGCAAACCCGACGGTCCGATGATGGCCAGCGAGTCCGGCTCGCTGAAATACCGGTTGAATAGATTTTCGAGGTCCAAGCTCACCCGCACATTCTTCCGCACGCGATAGTATCCGCGCAGGGCGAAGGTGGTGAAGCCGGGGTTGGGAATCTCCGACAGGGTAACGGCCACGTGATCTTGCCCCCGGACCATTCGTGCGGAGAACTCAACACACCAACGGTCCTCGGTCGGCTCGAAAACACGTATGCCCACGGTGCCGCTGAGCGGATAGATTCCGGGCAAGCCATCCGACCCTCCCAAGGGGACGATCTGCCCGTCGGACGCCACCCACTCGTTCGGCTCGATGAATTGGACCGGCGAATTGTTGACTCCGTAGACGTAAGACATGCTGCCGAACACCGAGAACCCGTCGGACACCGCCACGTCTCCGAAGAGGTCGCCGCCGAGGAGGACCGCCTCGTCGATGTTCACGTACTGGTAGCCGGCCATGACGGTATCCGCGTTCTCGTTTTTTGTGCCGAGATCCCAGCGCCATTTTGAGGGAAAATAGCGGAAATCTCGGCCCAGCACCTTCGGTGCGTCAATGATGTTCGGCGGGGAAGGGTTGGTAAAGGACGGCACGGGCATGATGTAGTCGCGGATGAAGGAGCAGAAGCCCCGCACTCCGTAGTTGACCTTCTTGGTCTCGTAGCCAAGTCCAAGGTCTAACTGAAAATTCTTCTCCGGTCGAATATCCGAGAGACCTCCAACGGTGCTGTTGCCAAAACGGACCTGAGGGACAAAAGGATAATCGCCATAGAATTCCGTGAGATTTGGGTTTCGCATGGCAAAGGCCGTGCCGGCCTTGAGGCTGGATGCCTCCGTTAACTTTCTTTTCCCCGTGATGTAAACCATCCCCAATGTATGCGAAGGCTCGGCAAATCCTGGCGAATAAAACCAGAAGCCGCCCGGGTTAATCTGCGTGACTACCGGGTCGGTAGCGTCCATCGACGCCGTGCATTGGTCCACCCGTCCTCCAACTGTCACCGAAAGATCGTCCGATAGCGGCATCTTCAAGTCCACCAGCGCCCCATAGTCGTCGATTTGTGAGCGAGGAATCCCAAAAACATTGCCTTGAAACACGATCGTCCCGATCTCACCCGCCGAATTGAGTTCCCGCTCGTCGTACCACTGCCGATAGCGCCTCCAGTCGACGCCGAGGGTCAACTGCGCCGAATCTGCGTCGCCAAAAGTTCTCAAGCAGCGGACCCCCATTGAGTCCAACAATCCCTTCCCTACCGTGTTCACGAGATCGTCGTAATAGTCGGCATCGCTGACGAAGGCCTGGTAGAAGGAATCTTGTTTCGACTGCCGGGAGGCGTCGCCGTGGTAGGCCGTTTGGGTATACCATGACTGTAGCACGAGTTGCTTGGGACCTTTGCGGTCCTCTTGGATCACGTAGCGGAGATTGTACTGGTCGTTCTTTGAACTTTGGATGTCGTATGCGACGCCCGGCAATTCCACGTCGTTCATCTCCGTGCGGAGCAGATTGAATTCGATCCGCGACACCGCGTCAAGATCGAGGCTGACAGACATAAAGCCATCCCATTTATGGTAACGGGACGGGATCGAAAAGGGATGCTCGCCGCCGGTGAAGTAGTCGTTTCCGGTCCGCAGGCCGTAACTGACGCACGCGCCCCAGTTCTTACCGCCGCTGATCACGTTGTCGCGGGTATACAGCGTTTGGGCGTTGCTGCCGAAGACGAAGTTGGTCGAGAAGTGGGTCTCCGGCGCCCCAGCGAACCGCGGGGTCGGCAAGAGGTCGGCCACCATGAAGGCAAACCCCGGCCCGTAAAGAGACGTATAAGGACCGTCGATAATTGTGATGTTCTGTACAATGCCCGGGTCGATCTGGCTGAAAAGTGAATCGATGTCCACCCGGGATTTTAGTTGATTCATCCCATTGGCAGTCGCGTTGAGCTGACTGCCGTGATAGCCGCGGATTCGCGGGTCGAGCGTAATGGCCGAGACCCGGCGGGCGCTTACACTGGGCGCTTGCCTCATCAAACCAGCAGTCGTGGTGGCCTCGCCCATGTCGGCCGTGGCGGCGTTTAACTGACTGGAGGGCGCCGTCAGGTTTGTCGGCTCGAACCTGACGCGGACGGGCACATTGGAAAGCTGGTCGATATCGAGGTTGAGAATTCCTTCCGTATCCTGGACTTGCCTCTCTGCCGAGGGGACGGCCGGCTTTGTCGCGTCCCCCTGTTGGGCAAATGAGGTGGCTGCCAATGCTATGAACCAGACGACGGCAAGGAAAGGCGCGATATGCCGTCTTCCCGAGATTACACACCAGACACGAATCATGGTCCGCTACCCCCCATGAACGCGCGAGACGGATTGCCTCCCTTGGCACTGATAAGTCGGTATCCGCCGGAGCCCCCCGCCAAAGGCTAATGTACTTTAGCTACAACATATTGCCCCTCTATAAGGTTGTGTCGGCTGGTCGTGGCGCGCGGTTGCAGCAAAGTCAAGCCGATAGCGATTTTTTGCATCTTATCTCGCTATGAAACGCCTAACGCCACCAATAAGGCGGGGGGGCAGGTAAATCTGCGGCGGGGTAGTGTCGTTTCGATATTACAGCTAAAGCAGGAACGAAACGTCCGTGCAGGCAGGTCTACCTAAGTGAAGCCGTTGCTCAGGTTTGGGTAGGAAAGCGATCCTGCACGGCCTGGACGGTCATTTCCTCACGGCGGAGGGCTTCCATCGCGCCGACGGCGGCCGTCGCGCCCTCGAAGGTGGTTATGCAGGGAACGCCGTGCGAAACGGCCGCCGCGCGAATCCGACCCTCGTCGGTCCGCGCGCCCTTGCCGCTGGGTGTGTTGATTACCAGTTGCAGGTTGCCGTCGATCATGAAATCAACCGCGTTGGGATGCCCCTGTTGAATTTTCATCAGGGATAGCACGGGTATTCCCGCCTGTTCCAACCGCTGCGCGGTGCCGCGGGTGGCCAGAAGCTCGAAGCCCATCTGCTCCAGCCGCCGGGCCAGTTCCACCACGTGCTGCTTGGTACGTTGGGCTACGCTGATAAATACCTTGCCGCCGGTGGGCAAGACCGTGCCGGCGGCCACCTGACTCTTTGCGAAGGCAATGAAAAAACTCTCGCTGATGCCCATTACTTCGCCGGTCGATTTCATCTCCGGCCCCAACACGACGTCGATGCCGGCAAACTTGGCGAAGGGAAACACGGCCTCCTTGATCGAAAATTGCCGCGGGACCGGTTCCTCGAAAATACCCTGTTCGGCCAGCGATTTGCCCGCCATCACTTTGGCCGCCACCTTGGCCACCGGCATACCCGTGGCTTTGGAAACAAAGGGGACCGTGCGGCTTGCCCGCGGGTTCACCTCCAACACGTACAGGTTCGGCTGGCCCTCCTCGTGCTTCACCGCGAACTGGATGTTCATCAGTCCGCGGACTTGCAGCCGTCGGGCCAAGGCATGAGTGGCCAGGCGTATTTCGTCAATCATCTCCGTGGATAGACTATGCGGCGGAATCACACAGGCCGAGTCGCCCGAATGAACACCCGCTTCCTCGATGTGCTCCATCACACCGGCCACGATCACCTGCTCTTCGTCGGCGATTGCGTCGACGTCGACCTCGATGGCGTCCTCCAGGAAGCGGTCGATCAGCACCGGCTGCCCTTGTGCCACAACGAACGCCACGGCGACGAATTGCTCGAATTGGGTCATGTCGTAGCAGATTTCCATTGCCCGGCCGCCGAGCACGAAACTCGGCCGGACCAACGCGGGGAACCCGACCTCGGCCACTTGGTTCCGGGCTTGGGCCATGTTTCGGGCAATGGCGCTGGACGGCTGCTTCAACTTCAGACGGTGCAGGATGTTTTTGAACTTTTCTCGGTCCTCGGCGTCCTCGATCGTATCGACGCTGGTGCCGATGATCGGCACGCCGGCGTTGCTCAGCGCCCGGGCCAAGTTCAGCGGCGTCTGCCCGCCGAATTGCACGATCACTCCGTCCGGCTCGATCCGATCGCAGACGTTCAGCACGTCCTCGGTCGTCAGCGGCTCGAAGAACAGCAGGTCCGAGGTGTCGTAGTCGGTCGAGACGGTCTCCGGGTTGCTGTTGACCATGATCGACTCGATACCCAACTCGCGCAGGGCGAAGCTGGCGTGGCAGCAGCAGTAATCGAACTCGATCCCCTGGCCGATGCGGTTTGGTCCGCCGCCGAGGATCATGATTCGTTTCTTGTCCGGCTTTTTCGGCGGTGTTTCGTCCTCATCCTCGTATGTCGAATAATAGTAGGGCGTGTATGCCTCGAACTCGGCCGCGCAGGTATCGACAGATTTGAAGGTGGCCACAATCCCCCGCCGCTTCCGCTCGCGGCGGACATCCATCTCCATGGTCTTCCAGATAACGGCCAATTGCCGGTCGGAGAAGCCGTATTGCTTGGCGCGGCGCAGCGTGGCGTCGTCGCAACGGTCGATACCGCCCAGGCCGTCCAGGTGATTTTCCATCTCGACGATCTGCACGAGATTATCCAGGAACCACGGGTCGATGCCGGTCAACTCGTAGATTTCCTCCAGCGACATGCCGTACTTAATGGCGTATCGGAGGTGCCACACCCGCTGGTCGCCGGGGGTGACCAGTTTCGAGCGGACCTCGTCGATCGTCGGCCGCTCGGGCGTGTCCCAGAGATCCTTGTTGTCGCGGCCGAACCCGAAGCTGCCGACTTCCAATCCCCGCAACGCCTTCTGAAACGACTCCTTGAACGTCCGGCCGATGGCCATCGTCTCGCCGACGCTCTTCATTTGCGTGGTCAGGGTGGGGTCGGCCTCGGGGAATTTCTCGAAGGCGAACCGCGGGGCCTTGGTGACCACATAGTCGATCGTCGGCTCGAAGCAGGCTCGGGTCTCGCGCGTGATGTCGTTGGGTAACTCGTGCAGCCTGTAACCCACGGCCAGCTTGGCGGCGATCTTGGCTATCGGGAAGCCGGTCGCCTTCGAGGCCAGCGCGCTGGAGCGGCTTACGCGCGGATTCATCTCGATCACCACCATCCGGCCGTCGCGAGGATTGACGGCAAACTGGATGTTAGACCCCCCCGTCTCGACGCCGATCTCACGCATCACGGCGATTGAGGCGTCGCGCATCCGCTGATATTCCTTGTCGCTGAGCGTCTGCGCCGGGGCTACGGTGATCGAGTCGCCGGTGTGGACGCCCATCGGGTCAAAGTTCTCGATAGAACAGATGATCACGCAATTGTCGTCCTTGTCGCGCATCACCTCCATCTCGAACTCTTTCCAACCGATCACCGACTCTTCGAGCAGCACCTGACCCACCGGCGAGAGATCGAGGCCGTATTGCACCAGCTCGTCGAACTTCTCGCGGTTGTAGGCGATGCTCGAGCCGGTTCCGCCGAGTGTAAAGCTCGGACGGACCACGCAGGGCAAACCGACTTCGCCAACCGCGCGGCGAGCCTCCTCCAGACTGCCGACCGTCCGGCCGAGCGGCACCTCCAGACCGATCCGTTCCATTGCCGCCTTGAACTGGTCGCGCGATTCGGCCTTGGCGATCACCGCGGCGTCGGCGCCGATCATCTCAACGCCGTACTTCTCGAACACTCCGTGTTGATGGAGTTCCATCGCCAGATTCAAGCCGGTTTGACCGCCGAGGGTCGGCAGCAAGGCGTCCGGCCGCTCGGCCTCGATCACCTTTTCGACGATCTCCCAGGTGAGCGGCTCGATGTAGGTCCGGTCGGCCATTTCCGGGTCGGTCATGATCGTGGCCGGGTTGGAGTTGACCAACACGACCTCATAACCTTCCTCTTTGAGCGCCTTGCACGCTTGAACGCCGGAATAGTCGAACTCGCAGGCCTGTCCGATGATGATCGGCCCGGAACCGATAAGCAGGATTTTTTTGATGTCTTCTCGACGCGGCACGGCAGTAGCTTCCTTGATGCAGCCTTGTGTATCCGAGCACCACCCCCCGCTTGATAGGGGGAAGGCGGTGTCTAAAATTTCCTAATGGTAACACACAACTCGGGCACTGTTCAAGGGGCGCTTGCTCAGAGAAGGCCGTCGGATAGTCGGGCACGACAATGATTTGCCATTTTTCGGCCACGAGGGAGCGCCGATTTGCCCAACTCTCGATGATGCGACAATCCCAAAGGGAACGGGAATACCCTCCGGGCAGCCTTTAATGATGTCTACATTGACAATGATCGGTTGGGCAGGGATTTCAGGCTTATTTTCCGGCCTCCCGTTGGTCGGCCTCGGTTTATTGGCAATGTAGGACGCAATAATTTGCCTCGCTCACCACCCCGCGCGGCATTGTCCGGGGAACCTCAACTATTCCCCGTACCCGCCGAAGATTTCATCCGTGGCCGTCCGTCGCGTTCCCAAGGGGAGCAAGTCGTCCATCAGTCCCTCGTCCGCATGATCGTAGCCGAGGACGTGCCCTAATTCATGCATCACGGCCGTCAACAAATCGGCCCGCCCGTCCGCGGCGGTATTCTTACGGGCGAGCAGCGAGCCGAGGTCGTCGAGGATGAACTCTTCGTCGTCGTCGGGCGTCGGATCGACGAACCATCCGTAGCCCGCTGCGTCCGAATCGATATAGATACGGTCCGCCTCGGCCTTTCCCAAATAGCAGCCCGACAGATCGGCAATGACAAACTCGACCCGACTGAGTCTGTCGAGGATGGAGGTTTCCAGGCCGACGGCGGCCCACTGAGCCACAGCTTCCAGCACGATCGGTTGAAGATCAGCTTGGGTCAACGTTGGCAAGGCCGACGAAACCAGCGATTGCCCGTCGGCCGCCATCAACGGGCTGCCCGAACTACTCCAGTTGCCTACCACAGGCAACGCCCCCGACCAGCCGAAGTACGCAATGCCTGCCACATCCGGGCTGTCCCATTGGTTGTTGCCGTTAAGGTCGCGGAACCATGCCCCGAGATTGTATACCCCCACGTCGTCCGTGCCATCGCCGTTCCAATCGCCCACTACCGGCAACGGGCCGTTCCAGCCGTAATACATGATGGCGGCGCTATCCGTGGCGTCCCACTGGTTGTTCCCGTTGACATCTCGGAACCACGCACCGAGGGCGTACACGCCGACGTCGTCGGTGCCGTCGCTGTTCCAGTCGCCGGGCACAGGCGTGGCCCCACTCCAACCGAGGTAGACCAACGACGAGGAATCCGGTGCATCCCAAAGCCGGTTGCCGTTGACGTCGCGGAACCAAACGCCCAGGTTATAAACACCGACATCATCTGTGCCGTCGCCATTCCAGTCGCCCACTACTGGCAACGCTCCGTCCCAGCCGTAATAGAGGAAGGTATCGCCTCCGCCGCTGCCATCCCAAGTTCCATTGCCATTGACATCAAGATACCATGCGCCACCTGCGTATACGCCGATTTCATCGGTCCCGTCACCATTCCAATCGCCCGTCACGGGCGTGGCACCATTCCAGCCGAAGACCTGCGCGTTGCCGTCACCGCTGTCCCAAGTCCCGTCGCGGTTCACATCTCGCAACCAGGAGCCGTTCTGGAATACGCCGATCGCGTTGCCGAATACAGAACCTTCTGTAAGTGCAACCTCGTCTAACCAAACGCCGGACGGGCTGTTCGGGACTACGCTGGCGTCGCTATTGAAATCGAATTGAATGGTCACGCTCGCCATGCCAGCATATGGCGTCATGTCGAGTGTTCTCGTCTGCCAGCCTGCAGCGCTTTCGTTGCCACTGATTTCCAATAGTTTGTCGCTCTGGCCAGTTGATGGGATCCAGACAAACACTCGGAAAAAATCATACCCCGCCTCCGTATTCATCCAATACTGGAATGAAAGCGTCGCACTGCTAAGACCAGCCAATGAAACATTTTGCTGCAACCTGGTGTCAATGTTGTTTGAATAGGTGCTGCGAGAAGCATCTCCATCGTATGCACAAAAGACACTCTTGGCCCCGGCGTATACCTTTGCACTATTATCGCCCCAACCGACTGAAGACCCGCCAGCCAGCCAATCTCTCCACCATTCGCCTTCAAAACCCTCATAGAAACCTACGGAGGCACTTTGCGGTGTTGCACTGGCCGAGCTTCCGCTGGAGTAGTTGGGCACCTCGTCGTAGGTGAACGCCTTGTAGTAGTACGTCGTTCCGTTGGTGCGCCCGGTGTCTGTGTAACTTGTGCCGTCGTTGTTGTAGACAGTGGTACCATCTGTGTGGCTTGTGGGGTAGCTCCCCGTCTTTCGCAGAATCTTGACCCCTTCAAAATCCGAGTCCGACGGGTTCGACCAGCTCAAACTGACCTGTCCGTTCCCCGGAGTTGCCGTGAAGCTAGTCACGTTGCCAGGTGCCGTCGTGTCGGGGGCATCGTCGTTCTGAATGGTCCCGATGCCTTGGCTGTCGAAAATTGTCGCCCCACTAGCCCCGCTCAGGTTCACGTAGAACGTCTCGTCTGCCTCGACCGTCGTGTCGCCGTTGGCCGTAACGCTGATCGTCTTGGCCGAGGTGTCGCCGGCGGCCCAGGTCAACGTCCCGCTGGCAGCCACATAGTCACTGCCGGCCGTGGCCGTCCCATTGGCTGTGGCGTAGCTCACGCTCGTACCCTGTGTGTTCGCCCCCGACATGCTCACCGTGAAGGTGAATGTCTTTGTCCCGTTGTCCCCCTCGATCAAACTCACATTGCTAATCGAAAGCGCTGGCAGGACTACATCATTGTCGTTATTCGTGACCGATACGTCTGCCGCGTTCAGACCGCTGTAGTTCGCGTCGGTACTCGTAGCGGCGACCGTTACGATCGTGTAGGCCACGTTCCCGTCCACGATCTGGTCGTCCACACCCGTCACCGTTACCTCTTTCGGCTTGTCCCATTCCTCGGGTTCAAAAATCAATTCCGTCGGCGAAACCGTCCCTTCCGTCGTATCGCTTGAGGACAGATCGATCGTGACATTTTCAGTGGGCTTTGAATTCAGAACCACTGTGAACGTTGCCGTCCCGCCCTCTTCCGTGGTGACTGGCTCCGACGTCGGGTTGACGGTAATCCCTGCGGTGTCGTCGTCGGTCACTTCCAGTTGCGCATTGCCCGAGGTGTGCCCGGTCGCGGACACCGTAATCGTCACGCTCTGCGCATCGTCATCCACGTCATCGTCCACGGCGTTCACCGGAAAGGTCGCCGAACTCTGCCCGGCCAGGATCGTCACTGTCGCCTGGACCGTGGCCTCCGTCGGGTCGCTGCTGCCGAGGTTCACCGTCAACGCCGAGGCTGTCGATCCCTGCCGAGTCACCGTCCCCGTTGCCGCGCTGCTCCCGGCGTTCTCCGCAAACGTGGCTGGAATGACAGTTACCGTCAGGCCTGGCACGTCGTTGTCGTTGTTCGTGACCGATACGTCCGCCGCGTTTAGACCGTTGTAGCTGGCGTCGGTGCTCGCGGCGGCGGCGGTCACGATCGTGTAGGCCACGTTCCCGTCCACGATCTGGTCGTCCACCCCCGTCACCGTCACCGTCTGCGGCGTGCTCCATTCGCTGGAGGTGAAGGTCAAGCTAGTCGGCAGAACCATTCCTTCTGTGGGGGCGTTGGATGAGAGGCCAATCGTAACGTCCGCCGTAGGCGGCGTATTGAGTTGGACCGTGAAGGTCGCCGTCACGCCCAACTCCGTCGTCACCAGACCCGAGGTCGGCGTCACCGTGATTCCGGCGTGGTCGTCGTCCTGCTCAGTCGCCGTTACCGTCTGGGTCGTAAGGCCCGTCGAGGACACCAGGAAACCAGCCGTGCCATTGCTGGCATCCGCGTCCTGGGCCGCGCTGAGGGTCACCGGCTTCGGAGTGTTCCAATCGCTCGGCGTGAAGGTCAAGCTCGCGATGTTGGTACTCAGGTCTACGTCTCCGCCTGCCTGTTTGGCGATGGCAACTGTCACGTTGGAAACTGGCGGGGCGGCCAACTTCACCGTAAACTGTGCCGTGCCGCCCTCTGGAACGACAATGCTGTTTGTCGATAAAACGATGCCTTGGGGCTGTTCGGCAACATCAGTCACGCTGATTGCAAACACCTTCTCCGTCCACAGGCCGCCTTGGTCCATCGAGTGGATGCGGATGCTATAGGAATTCTTGCTTTCGTAGTCGAAGCTGGCGGCGGTCTGAAGCGTGCCGCTACTAATCGTGAACGAGGCATTGTCCGTACTGCCCGTTCCGGTCACAAGACTGTAAGTGAACGTATTGCTGCTGTCCGGGTCCGTCGTACTGAGCGTGCCCACCGTGGTTCCCGCCGGCTGGTTCTCTGCTACACTGCTGTTGGACGACGCGATGTCCGTCGGCTGCTCGTTTGCGTTCGTCACCGTGATCGTGAACAGTTCGTCGTAGGTCAACACCGGACTGCCGGTGTCGGTGGCCTGTATTTTAATGCTGTAGGCGTCCTTCGTTTCGTAGTCGAACACTGCGGCCGTCTTTAACTGCTTGGTGGCCGGGTCAATAGTAAACCACGCGTTGTCGCCATAGCCGCTGACAAGGCTGAATGTCAACGTCGCGCTCTGACCGGCGTCAGGGTCCGTCCCCGACACTACGCTCACAACTGTCCCTGCCGACTGGTTCTCCGCCACGATGCTGTTCGACAAGGCGATGTCCGTGGGCGAGTGGTTGATGTCGTTCACCGTGAAGCTCTCGGTTGCCGAGGCGTTCGTATTGACGGCGTTGTCGGCAAACGACCCGGCCGTAAAGTTCACACTCACCGCCCCCGTGCCAAAACTCCCCGTGAAGCTGTAGCGGTACGTTGTCCCACTCAGCAACGTCGGCGAGCCGTTGACGCTCACTCCGCTGGCGGCCGCCCCGCTCAGCGTGAATTCCTGGCCGCTATCGGTGATGGTGGACGTGTTCAGCCCGCTTCCCGCGTCGGAAAACGTGACATCAATATACGCACGCCCGTTGAACGTCGAGAGCACAATCGAGCCGCCGTTGGCCGGATCGTACAGGTCCGCGGTGGGCGGCATCACGTCTAGGGCCACCACCACAGAGATCGGACTCAGGCCACACTCTTCCTCGGTACGGGACACGAGATTAGTGTCGCGCACATGGATTCCGTACCACCATACGCCCGGTGGCGGAACGTCAATGAACCTATCCAAGACCGGCGCGGTGCCGGAAGCTGGATTTACCAAGATCGCTTCATCTCCCCAATCCCCAGGCTCCCCACCAGAATCGGGCGCACGCCATAACTCCACCTGCTGCAAACCCGGACCACCTATGTCCGAAACAGTGTAACTAATCGTGACAGGGTTTGGATAAAACAGCGACTTAGGATCGGGATCGAACGAGTCAACGTTCGGCTGGGCCGCCGCCTGCGTCGTGAACGTTGTTGCAACAGGCAAAGGTTCCGACCAATCTCCTTTGTCATCCATGTACCGCACGCGCCATTTGTAGCTAGTGTTGAAGTCAAGCTTTCCAGCGGGTACAACGGTACTTGTGAGATCAAAAGTCCGCCAGTCACTTTCCCATACTACTACGTTATCACTAACCCGTCTAATATCCCACCAAGTTTTCCAATGATAATCGCCGGGGTCTGGGTCGCTGAACGCCGAACCGCGCAATGTCGGCGTCAGTGAAACACCTGTGGCTCCGTTTGCCGGCTCTACGTTGGTTGGTGCAATTGGCGGATGATTCACGGACGAGTCTGGGAAGGTTCCACCGTACTTCTTATACCCCCATGTCGTGAGGCCACTTGACGGGTCCCTGTACGCTTCGAGGGTCCAATTTGGATCGAAACCGGCGACCCTCGGATCGGGATCGAGGATTTTGTAGGACGAAGGTATGCCAGACGTGCCGACCCTCTCGTAGACGACGACATAGTGGGTTTCAAGCGTGGGCGTATCGGGATACCCATCAACCGTCACGATCGGCTTTCGCCCTGCCGCGAGTTCTGCGTCGATCTGGCTCCACTGGTCTATTCCAGTTGTTTTTTCAATCAATGTCAACCCCATCTCCCCATCGTAATTAGCTGCGACGGACCAGTCGATCCAATTCTCGTTGGAGTATCCTTCGTAGTCCGTAAGCCATGCGTTGAATTGGCCAGGATCGGGATCTCTTGAACTGCCAGACTCCCATTTGAGCAACATTGCAACGCATGTGATGGCACAGCCTGCGCTTCCTATGGTTTCTGTTGATGTTCCCAGTGGGTCGCCGCACCACCTTGGGTCGCGCTGGTAGTAGTAGTAGTCTTCCACCGCCAGGCATAGTCTTGGAATCGTCCCAATCTCCTGGACCGAGAACAGATCGTTGCTTTCAGCCGCTTGGCCCGTGTGGTACTCCCAAACAAAATCCGACCCGGGTACGGTGCCAACTGGGTTATCGCTGGCAAATACAGCCGCGCCCGTTACGGCGGAAAGCTCGTCAACAAAGGTCTTACCGTCCGCTCCAGCAGCCACAGAGCACGAATATAAGTCCATGCGGGCGTCGCTGGTGAGCACGGACCGTAATCGTTCCAACGCAGCCGCTTGGCTCGGCAGCGTAGCCAAGCTGAGGTCGTCGGCGTTGCCAAGGTCGAGTTCTCCCGAACCGCCGTGAGTCACGATCCCCAGGTGCCCAATCGGAGCGCCGTTGTGTGCCGCGGACACCGAAGCAAGAAGATCGACCAACCCGGTCGTAGTCATGGTGTCGGCGTGATAGACGATAGCGATCGTGTCCATCGCGGCGGCAGCGCGGACCTGCTGTGCTTCCGCAACCGCATCGCTTATGAGGGCAACGCTCAGCGGTGCGACCGAGAGCAAGCAGCGGTCTTCCAGTGGTTCCATACGCAGTCGGCGGTTATAGACGTCGCGCCGAGCGAGGTGGTTGCGCGAGTTCGACAGGCCGCGATGGTTGCGGCGGCTACGTGATTTCACAGCGGACTTGAACATGAGGAGACTTCTCCCAACCGGAATGGGTTATGAACGAGAACGGAGCAGAAACGGAACAGAGACGAACAAAACGGGGACAGGCGCCTCGCTGCGATCTTTTTCCCCAGCCAACCGAACGGAACTCCGCTCGGAGCCAGTCCCCGCAACATTCGGCTTAATCATCACAGATGCAACCCCCGTCAAAGTGATGCCATTCTGCGGGTTGTGGCAACTACCCGTCAACCGTTTTTCCGCCTATTTCCCCTAGAATTCCGGAAATCGGCTCTATAGAGGGGCAAAAGCGGCAGAAATTTCAGCCAGAAGAGGGGGTGGAGAGTAGTGGGTAGTGGATAGTGAAGAAGGGTGGAGGGCGAGGGCTGGCCGCTTTGGCGGCCAGTTGTTGGCGGAAGGGGGAAGGCGGAGGGCGGGAAGGTTTCGCGGTCAATCCGTTGGAAGGACACACGAATTACAAACCGACCCCTTTTGGTTTTTCGATCAGTCCGTAGGAGAGGGCCAAGAGTGCGATTGGATGGAGGGTTGGTTTTTCGGTGCCCTGCTCCATTTGGGTTTTACAGGCGCTGCACTCGGTAACCCCCGCTTGGATGTCCGGATCTCGGAGCCGCGAGATGAGCTTCAGTCCCGCCCGCAGACTGCTCCGATAATTTTTCTTCGATAGTCCAAAGGCGCCTGCCATGCCGGAACACCCGCTTTCGATGCTATTCACACGCAGACCGGGAATCAATCCCAACAAGTTTTTGCCCGGCGTGCCCACCCGCAATGCCCGCAGGTGGCAGGGGGCGTGATACCCCAGGGTCAGGTTAAGCGGGTTCAGGTCGAGTTGTAGATTTCCGAGTGTATGCATGTTCCAGAGGAAGCTGCCGGCTTCGCTGCTGTTTTCGGCTACCAGCCGGGCGTCATCGTCGTCGATCAGTTGGGGATATTCGTGTTGGAGGCAGAGAGCCGCGGCCGGCTCGGTGGCGACGACGTGATACCCTTGGCGGATCGATTCGGCCAGCAGCGAGATGTTGTGTTCGGCCAGCCGCCGCGCGCGATCGAGCGCGCCGCAGGCGATCGAGGGCATCCCCGCCTGCTTTTGGCCGGGATGGACGTACACGCTGATTCCGTTGTGTTCCAACACGGCGACCAGGGCCTCGGCCAGTTGCGGGTCGAAATAATTGGCATAGACGTCGACGAAGTAGAGGACTTTTTGTCCGCCGCGGCGCGAGGGGCGCGTCAGCCGTCGGCGGGCGGCGCGGCGCAGGAAACTCCGCGAGGTCACCCGCGGCAGCTTTCGACCCTGGGCTATTCCCAGCGTTTTTTCCAGCAACCATCGCATCTGTCGGTTGGTTAGCGCCCAGTTGGTGGTCGGCGCGATCAGTCCGCCCAGGGTGGCAAGCAGATCGAGCCGCGTGATTACCCGTTCGGCGATGGACAGTCCGTTCGCGGCCACATAAGCGCCCTTGCTCTCGCGCATCATCCGCGGCACATCCACGCCCGCCGGACATTCCAGCCGGCAGCAGTGACAATGGACGCACAGGTCGGCCACCGCCTTGAACTCGTCGCCGGTCAAGAGTCCGAGGTCCAACGCGCCGGTAAGAACGCCGCGGAGGAGATTGGCTTTTGCCCGCGGCGAGGCCTCTTCGGTGGGCAAGAACCGGAAGATGGGGCACATGCGGAGCCGCGCCTCTTGTGTGCGGCACTCTCCGCAACGATTGCACGCCGCCACGGCGTCGGCGACTCTGGCAGGCTCCCAATCCAACTGCAATTCGACCAGGTTCCGCATTTCCTCTGGCGCGGCCGCCTCCGGCTGTGCCTCGGCGGCCGTGCCATACGCCCGCATCGGGGTCCGCAGATAGCGGGTCATCATGTCGGGATCGTCGCCGACGATCTTGCCGGGGTTGAGGATGTTTTTGGGGTCGAATATCTTTTTTACTTCGAGGAGTACGTCCCACAACGGGCCGGCCTGACTGCGAACGAACGGCGTGCGGCTCAGCCCGAAGGCGTGTTCCCCGCCGATGCTCCCTTTTACGGCCAGCACTTCCTCGTAGAGTTCCTCGGCCAGCCGCCGCATGCGCTGAACGTCGTCGGGTTTGGCGAGATCGAGGAACGGCTGGACGTGGAGCTGTCCCTGGCCGGCGTGGCAGTAGAGCGACGCGGTTACCTGGTTGCGTTTCAGCACGTTTTGCACCCGTACCAGAAAGTCGGGTAGCGTCTCGGGCGCGACCGCCATGTCTTCCACTATCGGTAGCGGACGGCTCGGCCCCGCCATTCGGTACAACGCCAACTGCACCTTGTCCAACAGATGCCAATACAACTCCGTCTCGTCGTTCTCGAACGCCTGCCTCGCTCCGAACGCCAAACGCTTCCGCTGCCACAATTCGCCCACCAGCCGGTGCAACCGCTCGCGCACTTCGTGCGGGTCGTCGCCGTCTTGCTCGACCAGGAGCAAAGCCTCGGTCTCGGCGGGGATCAGTTGCTCGAAGCGGCGCTCTGCCTCCCGGGCAAGACTCAAATGGCGGCGGTCCATTAGATCGCAGGCCGCCGGAGCGTGAGCAAGGATGTCCGGCACGGCGCGGGCGGCCTTCTCCATGCTGTCGAAAAGCAGCAGGGCAACACCCCGAGACGACGGCAGGCGATCGGTGCTCAGCACCGCTTCGGTCGTCAGGGCCAACGTCCCCTCGGAACCGACCAACAGCCGCGCAACGTCAATATAGCCGTCGCCCAGAACCTCCGCGAGATTGTATCCACAGCGGTTTTCCGGGCTGTTCGACCGGTTTTGGCGAATCAGCTCGGCGTTCTCCCGCAGCAGGGAAGCCAATCGGTCGACGAGTTCCCGTTTTCGCGGGATGGTGCTTGTGCTCCGGCCGTCGGCGAGCGGTTCGCGGCCAAACTCGAGCATTTCTCCGTCGGCCAAGACAACCTGGAGACTCAGCACGTGCCGTCGCGTCGGGCCGTATTTCAACCATCGGCTGCCGGCGGCGTCGATGGCGATCATGCCGCCGATGGTGGCCACCGCGCTGGCGGCCGAGTCGGGGCCGAACACGCGGCCTTGTTTGCGCAGTTGCTCGTTGAGCCGCTCATGCACCACGCCCGGCTGCACGCGGACCCGGTCCTTGTCGACGCGGATCACGCGGCGGAGATGGGCGGAGAAATCGACCACCAGCCCCGGTCCCAGGGATTCGCCCGCCACGCCGCTGCCGGCGCCGCGGGCATGCAACGGAATGTGCTTCTCGGCCGCGTAACCGACGCAGGCAGACAGATCGGCCGCCGAGCGCGGCCGGACAACGCCCAGCGGTTTGATCTCGTAAATCCCAGCGTCGCCGGCGAAGAGTTGCAGAAACACGTCGTCGCAACGCACTTCGCCGGCAATCAGCCCGCGGAGATCGTCTTGGATGCGTTCTCGCTGCTGGTCGAGTAGGCTCATGCCGTGTTTATCCGCAGCCGGTACGGCGGCTAATAATGCTCAAATTGCCAATATGAAAAAAGACAAAACGCCCCACGGAGGGTGGCACGTCCCTGAGCGCAGCGAAGGGCGTGGTACACGACCAAACCACGCCCTTCGCTGCGCTCAGGGACGTGCCACCCAATCTTTTTTTCCCAGGCTCCAACGGCCTGTACCTATCGTCGGTCCCCGTAAATCAGCGTCATCAATTCCGCGCGAGTGGAGGCCTTGGTGCGGAAGCAGCCTTTCATGGCGGAAGTAACACAGAGCGAACCGGGTTTCCGGACTCCGCGGATGGTCATGCAAGTATGAACCGCCTCGATCACCACCGCTACCCCCTTGGCATGAAGTTCCTCGACCAGCAGGTTGGCGATTTCCTCGGTCATGCGCTCCTGGACTTGCGGCCGTCGGGCTACTTCGTCCACCACGCGGGCAAGTTTGCTAAGTCCAACCACTCGATCGCCCGGCAGATACGCGACGTGCGCCGAGCCCATGAAGGGGAGCAGGTGGTGTTCGCACATGCTGTTGAAACTGATGTTCCGCACCAGCACCACCTCGTCGCAGGTTTCGCTGAAGGACTTGCTGAGGTGGCGGCGGGGATCCTGATGCAGACCCCCGAACAGTTCGACGTACATTCGGGCAACCCTCGCGGGGGTCTCGCGCAGCCCCTCGCGGTCAGGGTTCTCGCCGATGGCCGACAATATCTCCCGTACCGCATGTTCGATGCGCGGCTGATCGACCGGATGTTCGATCAGCCCCAACTCTTGCTCCTCTTCGGCATCCAGGCTGCCGACGACCCTTTCGCTAAGCTCGGATACAAACGCCACGTTTTTACACCTTACTGTACAACGAATTAAACACTTCATCATAAGAGCGGACCACCGAGCAGTCAAGCCGCCCCGCCGCCGTATAAGAGGGCCCATTCAGTGTGCCGTACTTGACAGTAAGGGGGTAACCATTGCAAAATCGGGCTTCTCCACCGAGATGCGCTGATGCCCAACACCGCCGAAAAACGATACGCCGCCCGAATTGCTCGACTGTTGGCCAAGCATTATCCCGACGCCAGATGCTCACTCGATTTCCAATCGCCGCTGGAGTTGCTCGTGGCCACGATCCTTTCGGCCCAATGCACCGACGAGCGGGTAAACCAGGTGACGAAAACGCTCTTCCGCAAGTATCCGACCATCGCCCATTACGCCCGGGCCGGCTTACCCCAGTTGCAGCGGGAAATAAAAAGCTCCGGCTTTTTCCGCAACAAAGCCAAAAGCATCAAAAACTGCTGCCGCGATCTCTTGGAGCAGCACGACGGCCGAGTGCCGAAGGACATCGAGCAACTTGTTCGTCTGCCGGGCATCGGCCGAAAGACCGCCAACGTGGTTTTAGGCACGGCCTACGGAATCGCCTCCGGCGTGGTCGTCGATACGCACGTCGCCCGGATCGCCCGCCGGCTTGGACTGACCGCCGAAAAAAACCCAGAGAAGATCGAGCGGGACTTGATCGCGCTGTTCGCCGAGAAAGAGTGGATCGCGCTAAGCCACCGGCTGATCCAGCACGGCCGCCACAGTTGCATGGCGCGGAAACCCGCGTGCGAGGAGTGTCCCTTGGAATCGCTTTGTCCACGAATTGGAGTATAGTCAGTTTTCAATGGCTGCTACACGGAATATGAAAATGCTCTAATTGTAATGCGGCTGTGCCACATTCAACATTCATCATTCAACATTCAACATTATTCCCATGATCCTCTCCGGCCACGAAATCAAACGACAGTTGGGTACGAACGTCGTCATCGACCCGTTCGACGAGTCGAAACTTAATCCCAACAGCTACAACCTCACGTTGCACGACGAATTGATGGTCTACGAGGAAGTCGTGCTCGACATGCGGAGGGCCAATCGGGTGCGTCGGATCGGTATTCCGCCCGAGGGACTCGTACTGCAACCCCACCAACTCTATCTTGGCCGGACGGTCGAACGCACCGAGACGCACAATCTCGTGCCGATGATCGAGGGGCGCTCGTCGATCGGCCGGCTGGGGCTGTTCGTACACGTGACGGCCGGATTCGGCGACGTCGGGTTTTGCGGATATTGGACGCTCGAAATGTTCGCCGTCCAACCGGTTCGGATATACGCGGGCGTGGCCATCTGCCAGATTTTCTATCACGACATCCGCGGCGACTTCACCGAGTACCGCAGCGACAAGTACCAGAACAACACCGACATCCAGCCAAGTCTGTTGTTCAAGGAGTTGAACCCCGACTGCGAGCGAGACCCGCAACTGCAACTCCCCTTCGGCATCGAACGGTCGCACGGGTAACCATAAAACACCGCAGGGTGCGTCCGCAACGCAGGGTGGCACGCCCCTGAGCGCAGCGAAGGGCGTGGTTTGGTCGTGTACCACGCCCTTCGCTGCGCTCAGGGACGTGCCACCCAAATCCGACAACTTATTTTCCCCAAGCCAAAAAGCCTACTTTCGCCAATCAATACAATCCCCTATACTTAAGCAAAGGGTTTCTTCGCACACATTCTTCCTCGACACTCCAGGGAGCAACATCATGCGACTTCAACGACTTCGGACTCTTGCCTTGACGCTGGCGATCGTCGCCGTTTTTTCGATCGTGGAGGCGCGGGCTTGCACCTCGATCATGGTCGGCCGCAAGGCCTCGATCGACGGATCGGTAATGACCTCGCACACCTGCGACAGCCATCGCGACGCCTCGACGATCTTCGTTGTTCCGCCGATGATGCACGCCCCCGGCAAAGAGATTCTGCTGACTAAGCGAGTGGAAGACGACAACGGCGTCATGGAGCGTTACGGCCGCGAACCCACCGGCAAGATTCCTCAAGTGACCGAAACTTACGGCTACATCACCGCCGTTTATGGGATTATGAACGAGCATCAACTGGCCATCGGCGAATCGACCTTCGAGGGGCGCAAGGAGTTGCAGAGCGACAAGGGGTTGATCGACTGCGAGACGTTGACCCGCTTGATGCTCGAGCGGGCGAAAACCGCCCGCGAGGCCATCCGCATCGGTGGAGCGCTGATTGATAAATACGGCTGGTGCGATTTGGGCGAGGCACTGACCATTGCCGACACCAAAGAAGTGTGGCTGATGGAAATCGTCGGGCCGGGCAAGGACGCGGTCGGCGCGGCTTGGGTCGCGCGGCGAGTACCAGACGATCACGTCTCGGTGGTGGCCAACGGGGCGCGGATCGGCGAGATCGACCTTTCCGACCCCAACTATTGCGTGGCCTCGAAAAGCGTTTTCTCGATCGCCGAGAAGCTGGGATACTGGGATCCGAAGAGCGGGCAACCGTTCCGCTTTTACGACGCCTATAGCCCAGAAAGCCGGGTGAAAGTGGCCTCCACGCGGCGCGAGTGGCGGGCCTTCGATATATTGGCGCCCTCGCTGAAACTGGATCCGGGCAGCAACCACTTTCCGTTCTCGGTTAAGCCGGAGAAGCCGGTCTCGCCGGAACAGATCATGGAAATCTTCCGCGACACCTTCGAGGAAACCGACTTCGACATGACGAAGAATCTCACGGTCACCGACGAAGAAACCGGCAAGACGGTTAAAAGCCCGCTGGCCAACCCGTTTATGCCCTACGAGATGAACAAGATGCTGAAGATCAACGGCGGCTGGAGTTGGCGCGGCGAGCGTCCGATGGCCCGTTGGTATTGCATGTACGTCACCGTCACCCAATCGCGCGGCTGGCTTCCCGACGCGGTCGGGGGCATCGTCTGGTTCGGTTACGGCAATCCGGCCATGACCACCTACGTTCCGATATACGCGGGCGTGACCGACATGCCCGAGGATTACAAAATCGACGGACGGACGACCGGTTTCAGCCGACGCTCGGCGTGGTGGGCGTTCAACCGGACGGCGACCCTGGCGGCCCATCGATGGGGAGACATGCGCGTCGACGTGGCAAAGGTCCGCGATCCGATCCAGAAGCAACTCCTCGCCGATCAGAAAGCCGTCGCCGAGCGGGCAAGCAAGTTGTTGAATGAGTCGCCTGCCAAGGCACGCGCCTTTTTGACCGAAACGACCCACGCCGCCTGCCGCAAGGCGACCGAGGCCTACTGGAACCTGGGCGACCTGCTTTGGACCAAGTACGACGAGAAATGGTAACCGCTTCCCACTCGTGTGGGTTGATGATACAATTCATAGTGCGAGCGTTTCCTAGGGAGGGCTGCTATGAAATCCATCCAATTAGAGTCCGAGGTGGGAAGCGATGGCGTTCTTGAGTTGCGAGTTCCGCTCGGAACCAACGACGCTAAAGCGCGAGTCATGGTGACGATTCAGCCGCTGCCGGAACCCAAGACGCAAGGCGTCGCCAATCGTTCGGATTGGCACGACTTCATCCAGCAAACTTACGGTTCATGCGCCGGGTTGGGGTTGGAGGAACCGCCGGATTTGCCTCTTCAGCAGCGCGATTGGTCGGCATGATGTTCTTGCTGGACACAAATCCTTGCATCGTATACCTCAATGGGCGTTCCACCGCGCTGCGCGGACGGATGGATTCAACCGGCGACGACCAAATCGCCGTCTGTTCGATAGTCCGGGCGGAATTGCTGTTTGGTGTTGCCAAGAGCCGGTCGCCTGGGAAAACGATGCCGGCCCTCGATGAATTTTGGAGCCGCTTTCGTTCACTTACATTCGATGACGCGGCCGCTCGAATCTATGGTCCCATTCGCGCGGAACTTGAGCGAACCGGCGCCATGATCGGTGCCCACGATCTGCTTATTGCCTCAATCGCCATCGCCAATGGTTTAATCTTGGTGACTCACAACACGGGAGAGTTCAAGAGAGTATCGAACCTACTTATCGAGGATTGGGAGGCGGGTGCTCCCACGGCTCATTAGTTGGCATGATATGGTGTAGCGGTCAATCTTGCCAGCCGTGAATACGGCGATGAGAGGTGAATGGACTCATCGGGCCGTGCCCAGGGTGCATTCACCCGGGGCAAAAGAAGATTAACAATCAGTCCCAACTACGCACTTGCCGGCTCGGGCTTCTCCCCGACGTCGAACGGCTTGAATACTCGCTGGTTGTAGATCGCCAGGGCGTGTAGCGCGTGACAGAGGGAAACGATTTCTTGCGTGTTAAGCGAAGGGGTATTCCGTCGGTAGCGCTGACTTCCCAACAATCGGGTCAGATAGTTCACGGAATTGACCACATGGGGGTCTTGCAGCCGCTGGTCGGGCAATGAGAGGGCCAACCATTCGAGTACGCGGCCGGTCGCCCGCAACTTGGCGGCCGGGTCGCCGGCGGTGCTTTTTGCCGCGAGAAAATGCGGCCCCCAACCGCCGTCGGAGTTTTGCAACTTCAGGGCGTAATCCTGATACTCGTCGATGTACTTCTTCGCCCGCTTGAATTGACCTTCGATCGGCCGGTCCTTTTTTTCGCGTCGCTCGACCGCGTAGCTAATCCCCATCAGCCGATTCAATCCACCCTCCGGCGCGGTCAGTACCGGCTGGGCAAGCTCTTCCTTGATGATCCGCTCGATCGACCACTGTTGGCCCAAATCGTTTTGCCATACGGGTTCGTCGAGGTAATAGCTCAATCCGATCAAGGCGAGCGACTTATCGCTCCCTTCGCGGCAGCCGAGTTTTTCCGCCTCGACCAGATCGGACACCTTCCGCACGTCCTTGCCGACGCGGACCGGATAATCGGCCGGGACTCGCGACATCGCCAGCATTGCCAGGAACTCGCCCGGATGCTCTTGGTATCCGTAGCCGATCCGCGCGGCGATATGCTCCCGGCTGTAACCGAGCATGTTGTAGCCGGCGCAGGGATAGTTCCAGCAGAGGCAGGTGATGCCGTTGATGCGCTGCCCACGGGGCGATTTCAGCGAGACCTCGGCCTCGCACCCGAAGGCCAGGCAACGGCCGAGGATTTCCGTGGCGGAGTTGTCGCGGGTGTTGAAGGTTTGCCGCGAGTGCGCCGCCAGGACACTTCGGACGCGGTCTCTCAGCGCCGCCATTTCCGAACTAAGCGTCGGCTTCGGCTCCGTCGCGGTTTGCTCCGGCTTGGCGTCGGCTTTCGACGGCGCGTCGTCGGCCCGGATAGCGGTTCCAAACGACAAAAGAATACATAAAGCTAATATGCGAATGGTCATAAACATTCCGTTGTATAAAGCCGCGACCGGTGGTCGCGCCATCTGCGTTATTGTTCTGCGCGACCGACGGTCGCGGCTTTGTGTGTGGGATTATGAGCCGGCGGTGTTTTCCGACGGCGAGTGGTTCGCCGTTGAATCCGACTTGTCCTGTCGCGGCCGGTCGATGACGAATCCGCCCGCGCTTCCTCGCTGAATATAGCTGCTGTTTCGCGCGCCGCATCCGTATGCGTCCTTGCCGCCGTAATCGACGACGAAGCTGAAGTTGCCGCCGCAGCCGGGCAAGTCGTGGTACGAGATGCTCGAGGGGGCATATCCCTGGTTGCGTCCGTGGTAAACGTCGTCGCCGTTGTAATCGAAGAGGATTGCAAAACCCATCTGTGCGCCGGTTCCTTGCGTCAGTCCGCCGGTTGTTTTGTACACGTCGTTTCCGGCGAAGTCGCAGAGTACGCCCATCGAGCAATCCCAAGCCATGCCCGTGCTCATTATCTTGCCGTCGTATACGTCGTCGCCGGCGTCGTCGAACAAGAATCCCATTGCGTAGTGGCAACCCCAGCCGGTGCCGAACCGCTGAAAATGCGATTCGGTCCGCGGTCCGCCCTTGAAAGACTTTCGAGTAACCAGTCGTTGGTCGTTTCCGCCGAAATCTCGTGCAAAGCCAACGCCGCACCAGTATCCGCCGCCGTGTGCCAGATAGTCGAACTCGTAAATGTCGTCTCCGCCGCCGTCTAATATCACTCCGATTCCGCCGTTGGCCACCTGGCGCAGTCCCGCGCCGACGCCCTGCCCCCAACCCTCCAGTCCCGGCGTTTCCTCGTATGAGTCTTTCCACATTCCGCCGCAGTAGTAGTGGTCGTCGCCGTCCAGGTCTTCCAGCAGTCCGAACCCCAACGGCGCGCCCATGCCTTGCCCCCAAAGCGCCGCACGGTAGTCGTCGTTTCCGGCGCGGTCCACCAAGAGTCCGATCCCACCCAGGGCCTGCCCCTGCATTCGTCGAACTCCGTAATAGCGGTCGTTGCCGGCGTAATCGACCAACATTCCGACACCCGCCAACACCGATCCTTGGGCGACTTCTTGAGCCTGATAGGTGTCGTCGCCGTCCAGGTCGAGCAGCATGGAAACGCCGAGGACGGCGCCGCCCTGAATGCCGGGCTTGGCGCCGCGATAGGCGTCATTGCCCGCCAGGTCGATCAGCAGCAGCACCGGCCGCCGCGGACCGACCGTTCCCTCGTTGTAAACGTCGTTCCCACCCAAATCGATCACCGCGGCCACGTCGAGCATCTTGTCCAGATCGTAGGTGTTTTGTCCCTTGCCGCCAACGACAATCGCGCCGGCGGGCGTGTCGATCCGCGCGGCAACGGAACCCGTCACGCCGGGCACGACCGACGGTCGCGGCTTTATGTTTAGTGATTTGAGTTGTTCGAGCAGTCGCACGTCGGCGATCGGGGCCAGGGCCTCGGCGGCGTCGGCCAATGCACCGCGGTCCATCTTTTCCATAAGATCGCACATCCGCCGCCCGGTGCCGCGGTTGCCGAGCGTGTGACCCAAGCGGTTCTGCGTCGAAAGCACGCGGACTGCGTTGTCCAACAGCTCGCGGATTTCCGATTTGCTCAACGGGGCCAAAGCGGCGCAATACGAACTCTGGGCCTCGCCCAGGGCCTGCTGGATCGCATCCAGCACCTGCCGCGGAGATTCGGCCGCGATCGGCCGGCGGGGCTTCCGCTTGCCCAAGTCCAGCTTGGCTGCCGCCATGCCGAGCAACTTGGCAAGCCCCTGGCGGTCGTCGCGCGCCGCGACGTGTAGTGCGTTGGTAAAACGCTCTGCCTCGGCCGGGGCGGTCAACACGTTGCGCATCAGGTGGTCGTACCATTGCAGCCGGCAGTTGCCCGCCAACTCGGATCCGGTGTACTTGCCGGCCGAGGCATTCACTTTTCCGATCGCGTAGCGCTGAAAACGGGCGAACCGGTCGGTCGCTCCGCGACGTTTAATGCCTGCGACGATCTCGTTTTGCAACAATTTCATCATTCCAGGGGCCAGCGGCTCGCCGACCGTATCGGCGGCCTTCTTGTTCACCGTCTTCCCGTCCGGCACTTTTTCCGTCCCGGCGGCGGCATCCTCGGACGCAGCGTTCGCGTCGGGCCGGGCCGCGTTGTCCTCATGTTTGAAGTATTCCGTCTGCACAACTTTGTCGGATTGGGGCGTTTTTTTAGGCTCCATCGTCAAGGCTGGGCCTTGCACCTCGGCAGGCTCGTCGCTCGCGGCAAAGACGGGTTCGCCAACAACAAGCAGGGAAGAAACCACTGTGAGAACCAGAATCCAATATCCCACGCGACGACGAGGTAAACAGGATGACATCAAGTGATCTCCAGCGGTGACAACCAGGAAGCAGCGTTAAAGCGAGGTATTTTAGAGAGGATTTGCGGGCCGGTCAATCGGGGATGGCACGGACCACGGTATGACGTGAATCGGCGCAACATCCGTCACAGCTTGAATTACTCGCAAGCTCCCCTACTACTTTGACAAATCGGCAAAGCGGAGTGGTTCTATGTCTCTTACCGTCGCTGACCGAGAAAGGGTTTTCGATGAAACGGATGCTGCAGGGCGGCCACGCACACTTCCCGACGGTTGTGAAGGAGCTGCCTCGCCAGGACTACGTTGAAGCCCCAGCTTCGGATGCGGTCAAGATGATCGGGCAACTGCTCGGCCAAGTCCCAGCAGGTGAGTTTTAGCGTCAACAGCAGCCCTCGGATGCTGACCCGCGGATGCGCGACAATCGCCTCGATTGCGTCCAGCGTGTATTGCGGGGTAACGGTCATGTCGGCCGTCAACCAGCGGATTTTCTGGAACTCGCGCTTGCGCACCTGCGTGCTGCGGCGTCGGATGTGAGTGAAGCGGGGATGATTCAACACGACCGGATCCATCTCGGCGGGGTCGATTCCGGTGACCCACAGCCCGCGGGCAAGCAGTGCCTGACTGGCCCCGCCCGGCGCGCTGCCGATCTCGGCTACCCGTGCGCCGCGCGGGATCGGCAATTGCGACCATCGCAAGGCCTCTTCCATTTTCAGCCACGCCCGCGAGACTGCCTCCGGCGGCAGCTTGAGCAGTATCATCCCACCCGGATAAAGCGACGAAATCGAGTTTGCCCGGTGATAGCCGATCCACCATTGATCTGGCGCCAACAGGACGCAATCCAAAATCGACTCGCCCGCTCTGGCCGGTGTATGTGGATACCGGGCGCCTCGGGTCAGGTGTTCGGGATGCGGACAAGCCTCGACCAACAGCCGATGTACGTTCGAGGCTTCCTCGGACAGCGAAGGCTCGAGTCCGTGGTCTCCCGGCGCTCTGGCGTCTTTCTGCCAAACGTGGATTCTCTGGACCGCCCGTCCTTCGACCGCCTTCCAGACGTCGGCGGTCATTTCCCCCAATGTTTGCTCATCATACTGGCCACTGGAGCGGCCAACCCTATCGCTCTTTGTTACTTTTCCGAGCGAGAACCCATAAGCTTGGGCGAAGACCGATTCCAAATCGAAATCCTCCGCCAAGCCGTGATCCGGCGGCAGCTTGAATGTCAGGAACCCCGGCCGCGAGAAAGCCAGCCGGAACGCCGGCCAACGTCGGGCAAGCTCCTTCTTAAGTACATCCTCGGCGCCGATCTGGCACGTAACGAATATGAAATCGGACATGATTTACAGAAATCCAATGCGACATAAAAGAAACGCCCCGCGAAAGCATAATCTACGCGAGCGGGGTCAATAGGTCAAACCGCCGCGGAGCATTACGGTGTCGGTGGGCCAGTATTCGGGCGTGCCGCTGGTGTAGCGGATACGGCGGCTGAAGACATAACCGACCTCGAAGCGGGAACTCAGCCCGCCGGATACCTTGCGTTCCAGCCCAAGAATGACTCGATAGTCGCTCAACACGACTTGATCGTCGCTTCCGTCGGCTCGGCGGATCGCCCAGGCGTCGCCGGCGAACTCGCCGGCCACATAAATCCAATCCTGTTTCTCTTCGCAGTTGTTCCAAGCCCAGTAGATGCGTCGCGAGATTCTCGGGTGTGGGAAAACCAGATCGAACTTCACGTCCTCGTGCGGCGTCCAGACCACCCCTCCGATGGGAATTACTTCGGCGTCGGGCCGGTCGAGATACGCCGCCCCGAGTACCACCTTGGCTTTATCCGTCCAGTTCCAGGCGGCCGCGCCGTGGCCGGTCAGCCGGAACGAGTCGGAGCCTTCCTGTTGGAAATCGCTGTAAACGCCCGGGGTTATCGCCAGATCGAGCCCAAACTTCGGGGTCAACTGCGAAAGCCACCGGAATTGGACGTAGCCCTCGTGCAGCCGCGGCGGCAGATCGACGCGGCTCGGTCCCTGCAAATAATGCACCGCGAAACCGGGCGTTATCAGCAGCGGCGAGTCGATGGTCGGACAGGGTAACGCGAAAATCGACTGCAACTGCAAGTCGTTCATCCCCATGCCGTCACGGCCTCCGGGCGCAAGCCACGTGGCGTCGAAGAGCAGTTTCTGAAATACGCCGTTGCGCACACCGGGCGGAAGTTGCGGCTCGCTTTGCGGAGCAGTGGCGGGCGCAACGCCCAACTCGCCCGGCATCTGGAGTATATTGGCCGACGAGTCGGGGTGCGAAACCAGCCGGCCCGGCGAGCCTGCCTCCGCGGGCACTACTGTCGGAAGACGGACGACCTGGGCATGCGCAATGATGAATGATGAATGAAGAATGATGAATGACAACAGCAGCCTATACTTAACGTTCATCATCCAACATTCAGCAGTTCTCAAAAGGTGTGAATTTTTGTAGGGTGCGTGAAACGCACCACAACCGGTAACGCATGGTGCGTTTCACGCACCCTACAGATTTAGCGTTTATCATTCAACATTCAGCGGATATCAATACGACAACCCGGCGCCGAGATAGACGGTGTTGTTGGGATAGAGCGCGGGTGGGAGACCGCTCCGGTAGATCAGTTCGCGAGAACATGCGAACCCGACCTCGAAATATCCGTTCAAATGGCGGAGCGTCTCGAACCTCAGTCCCAACGCGATACGGATGTCGTTGTAGTCGAAGCTGTCGTAGGTGTCGTCTGTGGCAATGCCTAGTCCGCTGTTGCGTTTGATCATCCAGGTGCCGCCGCCGTAGTCGCCGGCGGCGTACATCCACCACTCGGTGTTTCCCCAAGTGGTCAGCCGCTTGCTGATTTCCGGGTTGGGAAAGAGGATATTGAAGTAGATGTCGGCGTTCGGCGTCCAGCAGATTCCGCCGGCGGGGAGGATTTTTATCTGATTGCGGTCGAGATACCACACGCCCGCCTTGATACTTATGCGGGGCGAAAATCTTAACACCGCCATCCCCTTGCCCATGTAGCGGAGGCTGTCGCTGGTCACGCGGGTGAAATCGCTGTATATGCCGATCCGGAAATTCAATTCAGCGCCGAACCAGGGGGTGACTTGCGGGTTCCAGGCGGCATCGAGATAGGCGTCGTAGGTCCGCGGCGGCAGATCGGCCGGCCACGGATCGCTCGGCACCGTTTGCGGAATCGACACCGGACCTTCCCAGCAATGCAGGAAAAAGCCCGGCGTGACCAGCAGCGGTGTCTGCGAGTTGTAGAACATCGGGAAGGCGAAAGTAACGCTCAGCCCCATGTCGTTGATGCCCAGCTCTTGGCTGCCGTGGCCGGCGAACCAGTGATAGTCGAGGTCCACGTGCTGGATGAACTTCTGCATGTTCGCCATGCTGACGTTCGGCGACGACTGGAAGTAGGGGTCATTCTGCAACAGCGCACTGGGTGTGCCGCCGGGAGCGGCGTAAGGATCCCAGTTGGTCGGCGGCGGTTGGATCGTTCCGCCCGGTACGCCCGGCGGAGGCATGTTGATCGCAGGCTGCGGTGTTGAATAAGGCTGAGGCGAATAGGGCGAGGCCGTCCCGCCAGGTTGGGCATACGTCGGCGAAGGAGGAGACGAAAGCAGCGCCGGCGGCGACGGAGAATACGGCGCAGGCGGTGGCGTGTTATACGTCGACGCGGGGGGAGGAGTAGTTGCTGGAGAAGGACTTGCACCCCATGTTCCCGGTGAGGGTGGTGACGCTGTGTTCTGGACCGGCGTGGCAAATTGCACTCGTTGAGCCAAGGTGGGCGACAGTGCCCAAATCCAAGACATTGCGATCAGGACGCATAAAATTTTTGCGGTTTTCACCTCTGTTCCCCTTTGTAGCTGTGGAGAGGAGGCACTACACGAAAAGTGAGTTGATGAGAGAACCGGTTCAATACCAATGCCTTTCCACGGGGTCAAGAGCGGTTCGCGGCAGAACGCACCGGGGCGTCCCGGCGGTGGATGTTTGGCGAGCCTGGGCGATATGGGGGTATGCCTGGCAGATGATTAATATCTCTGGGCCCGCACAGACACTTTGAGCAGACACCTTCCCGCCCGTGCTCTCGCTATGTCGTACCGGTTGCCACCTGCTTCCGCGTTGCCTATACTGTCCGGTTCCATCTGTACATTAGTGAGATGCTTGGCTAGCGATGCTGCTCTGCGAACATGGCGAATAGCCTTTCGGCGGGGTGGGCGTTCTGGCCTACCCCAGGGCGGACGAGCGAGTCCGTCCCGCCTATTAGCCAGGGACCCATAATTCCACCCGAAGGGACGAAGCATGAGCGAAGAAAAAACCTTGACAACCGGACAATGGCTCGTGCTGGTGGCGGCGTTTCTCGGATGGATGTTCGACGGGGTCGAGATGGGGTTGTTCCCACTCATTGCCCGGCCCGCATTGCAGGAATTATTGGGCGTTACCGGAGACGCGCGAGTCGGTGAATGGAACGGGTATTTGATTGCCGCTTTCATGCTCGGCGCCGCCAGTGGCGGATTGGTCTTCGGGTGGATTGGCGACAAGATCGGCCGGGTTCGTGGGATGGCTTTGAGCATATTAGTCTACTCCATATTCACCGGCTTGTGCTATTTTGTAACGTCTTCCGAGCAACTTCTCGTCCTCCGCTTCATTGCCGCGCTGGGTATGGGTGGCCAATGGGCACTGGCCGTGGCGCTGGTCATGGAATGTTGGCCCAATAAATTCAGACCGCTATTGGCCGGTGTCATCGGAGGGGCGGCCAACTTCGGCTTCCTGTTGATTGCTGTCGTGGCGTGGTACTTTCCCGTAACCTCCGAGACCTGGCGGATAATGATGCTGGCCGGAGCCGTTCCCGGTGTATTGGCCCTGCTGATCATCATGTTCGTTCCCGAATCACAGCGGTGGAAGGCGGCGGTCGATCACCGCCGCACCTCGCCGCTACGGGAGGTATTTCGCCCGCCGTTGCTGCGCAAAACCCTGCTGGGTATTGCCTTCTCTTCCGTGCCCTTGATCGCCACCTGGGGAGCCGTCTCCGGTTGGACGCCCCTCTGGATAGAGCAGACCCGGCAGATGGAACTTGCCCAGCCGCACTTGACGACAGAACAGCAGCAACAAGCACAAGCCGCGACGACTGTCGACGAGCGCGTCGAATTGATTTTCGGATGTACCAATGAGGAGAAAGAGGCGGTTCCGGGCTTTCTCACCGCCGAGCAGTGCAAGGACGTAGCGAATGAAGCGGCGCCGGCAAAGGCTTGGGTGCAGATCATGCTCTCAATCGGCGCCATCATCGGATGCCTGTTCGGCTCCAGCCTCGGCCATCGCCTGGGCCGCCGCCCGGCCTATTTCTTGCTGTGTGTGTTCTCGTTTGGTTTATGCGCCTTCTTGTACCAAGGGTCGGGGGCCTTCAGCCTACAATTCTTAGCCATCGTGGGTTTGGTGGGAGTCGTCTCGGCCGCCTTCTACGGCTGGGCGCCGCTCTATCTGCCCGAGTTATTTCCTACTCGGGTGCGCGCTACCGGGCAGGGGATTTCCTTCAACTTTGGTCGAATTCTGACCGCCGTCGGCTCCATTGTGACCGGCCATCTACTGATTGCCTACGGCGGAGACTACGCAAAAGCTTGCTCCATCATTATTTTGGTCTACTTCGTCGGTATGGTCGTTATTTGGTTCGGCCCCGAAACCAAGGGGAAACCGTTGCCGGAATAGCATTGCCATGAATTACTCCCGCCCGTGGATGTTTTGCGGCCTGGCGATGATGGTCGTCGGCGCTGTATTGTTGTGGCAGCAAGGCAACTTTTACGCCGGGCAAGTCGCCGAAGACGCCCCAAAGGACCGAGAAACCGAGCGCGCCGAATCGCGAAAAAAAGAACCTCCCCCCACGGCTTGGAAAAAACTCTTCGACGGCAAGACGCTGAAAGGGTGGAAAACGGCGCAATTCGGCGGCGAGGGAAATGTCCAAGTCCGCGACGGCGCGATCGTCATGGAAATGGGCAGCATGATGACCGGCGTCACTTGGACCGACAAGCCGCCGCGGAACAACTACGAGCTGGCTCTGGAAGGCATCCGGCTGGACGGAAACGATTTCTTCTGCACCACTACCTTTCCGGTCGGCGACGAGCATTGCTCGTTGGTCGTCGGCGGCTGGGGCGGCATCCTCGTAGGTCTGTCGAACGTCGATCGGTTAGACGCCTCCGAGAACCAGACGTCAACGACCTACGATTTCGACGATAAGAAGTGGTATCGCATACGGATCCGCGTTACCGACGCGGCGATCGAGGCCTGGATCGACGATAACCGCGTGGTCAATCAGCCGCGCAAGGGACACACGTTCGGCATCCGCGACGAGGTCGATCTCTGCCGCCCCCTGGGCATTTGCACCTGGTGTACCAAGGGCGCGGTGCGCAACATCCGACTCCGCGAGCTACGTAGGGTGGGACAAACGAAGCGCGGTCCCACCAGCAGCGAGAACTAATCCTGGTGGGACCGCGCTTCGCTTGTCCCACCCTACTTTCTTTCTCTGCCCCTAACCGGCGCGGTACGCCCGCAACTCTTCCAGCACCGCCACGACGTCGGACGGCAATGGGGCCTCGATCTCCATCACCTGCCCGGTGGCCGGATGCGTGAACCGCAAACGCCGGGCGTGCAACGCCTGCCGCTCCAGCAGCACCAACTCGTCGGCCGGTTCGCGGCGAATCTCGCCCCGGGTTATCCGCCGCCGGCCGCCGTACTGACGATCGCATAGGACCGGAAGGCCAATGTGGTTCAGATGGACGCGGATCTGGTGCGTCCGGCCGGTTTTCGGCAGCGCCTTTACCGATGCGAATCCATCGAACCGCTCCAGCACTTCATAGAAGGTCTGGGCGGGACGGCTCGCCGAATCGTCCCGGCGGATGGCCATCTTTTCACGCACCCGCGGATGAAATCCGATCGGAAAGTCGATCAAGTCGCGGTCGCGCGGCGGCCGGCCCGAAACCAACGCAAAATACTCCTTTTCGATTTGCCGGTCGGCGAATTGACGCGACAAGGCGGTGTGCGTCCGATCGTTTCGGGCAACCAGAATCGCGCCGCTGGTGTCGCGGTCGAGTCGATGGACGATCCCCGGCCGGTTTGCCCCGCCGGTGGCGCTGAGCGTCGTTCCAAAGCGAAACTGCAAGGCGGAGGCCAAGGTGCCGGACCAGTGCCCCCTGGCCGGATGCACGACCATTCCCGGCGGTTTGTTGACCACCGCCAGATGTTCGTCCTCGTAGAGCACCTCTAGCGGGATGTTTTCCGGGCTTGGCGACTCGCGTGGAATCTCCGGCAGTACGAACGACACCCGCTGGCCCGGCTTGAGTCGATAGGCCGGCTTGCCACCGCGGCCGTCGATCTTCACGCCGCCGGCCGATATTATCCGCCGCAGGTGGACGCGGCTGTAGTCGGCAAAATGGCTCGCCAGAAAGGCATCCAGCCGAAGGCCGGCCTCCGCCGCGCTTACGGTCAGTTCAACCGGCTGCAAGGAAAGCGACATCTTTGTAGGGTGGGTCAAACGAAGCGCAGACCCACCGGTAGAGCTTTCTATTTCTTCTGTTTCCCGTTTTCCTCTTTGTCGAGATCGGGAAACTCGGTCGGCTTCTCTTTGGGAATGTTTGTCTTGTCGAATTTCAGTTGCTGGCCCGGCACGTCGAACTCGTTGGAGAAGGCCGGCTTTGGATCGAAATTGCGGAAATCATCGTACAATTGCTTGATTTCAGGCCGCTTCAGTTCATCCAATCTCTGGTTGGCCGCTACGGCATAAGCCCCATCGGACCAATTCGCCACGACCTCGCAATAGTAGCGTTCGGCCTCCTCTAAATTGCCCTTGGCCTCCTTTGCCCGGGCCAGACCGAACGTGGCCCGCTCGAGCAACATCGGACTCTTGCTCTGCCTCAGGTCGGATTCGTACAAAATGATCGCCTTGCTCAACTGCTGTTCTCCGATCACCTTGTTTTCAAAAAGCTGATAGCAACCGTTGTTCAAGCGGTAATCTCCCAATAGTACGGTAGCCATGTGGGCGACTTTGGTGTCGGGATAATTCTCGATCACTTGATTCAACTCGGTCAGGTCACGGGTCTCCATGCCGTCGTTAAATTCCCCCCAAGCCTTGGCGGCCTGCGAGGCCGAAGTCCGAGACCACCACGTATATGCGGTAAACGTCACCAGTCCGATCAAGACTACCGACAGGATGAAGTTTTGGTATGGCTTGAGTGCCTCGCCCGTCCTTGCCACCCAGTCGGCCAGGGCGTTGTGCTGAAGTTCGTGCCGTCGTTCGCTTTTCATGGTTGGGATATCTTTCCGCTAGTGCGTGAAAAATTGTACGTTGATTGCTCCCCAAAGCTCCATAGTATACGGGTCACCATGGTGTCGCGTCAATGTCTCGGGCGATCCCCCTACACCCCCCATGCCCCCTATCCAGCCTGCCAGTCGTACAAATCGCCGTAGCACTATTTTATGATCGCGGGTAAACTTCGCGGATGTGTCTATCTCCTATTTCCGTTGGAGGTTGAGGTGGCCGAAAAGCTCGTTCCCATGCTCTGCGTGGGAATGCACTGAGTTCATCATTTAGAGCGTTTTCCACAATGGTGTAGCGGGCGGGCTTACCCGTTTTTGACTACACATTCCCGCGCACGGAGGCGCCCATGTCGATTCGCCCATTTCGGTTCATCCATGCCGGCGACTTTCATCTGGAACGGCCGCTGATGGGCGTGGCGGAGGTGCCCGACCATCTGACGGACTTGTTCCTCGAATCGCCGTTTTCGGCCGCAAAAGCGGTCTTCGACGCCGCGTTGGCCGAAGACGCCGACTTCGTTGTCCTTTCGGGCGGAATCTTGAACACGTCCGAGATCGGTCCGCGCGGGCCGATATTCCTGGCCGAACAATTCGTTCGGCTGGCCGAACGTGGGATCGGAGTATTTTGGGCCGGTTCGACGATCGACCCGCCGGAGTCGTGGCCGGCGGCCGGGGAACTTCCGCAAAACGTCCACTTTTTCCCTCGCGGCCGGGTCGAGGGGCTGCTCGTCCAGGGCGAAGCCGGGCCGCTGGCGCGAGTGGTGGGCGCCAGTTGCGACACACAACGTCACTGGCGGCCGGACGATTTCGCGCCCGACTCGGCCGGACTGTACACCGTCGCCGTCGCTCATGGCGAAGCAGACCCCGCGGCGCTGCAGGCCCGGGGAATAAACTACTGGGCACTCGGCGGACGCCACGATCGAAGCACGCCGCTCGGCGGTCCGTCGGTGGTCCACTACTGCGGCACCACTCAGGGCCGATGCCCCGAGGAAACCGGCGTCCACGGCTGCACGCTGGTACAAGTGGATCAACAAGGTCAAACGCGGACCAGTCTGATCCCGACCGACTCGGTGCGTTGGATCGGCGAGAGGCTGCTGGTGGAGCAGACGACCACACACGAGGAATTGGAGACCAGGCTTCGGGAGCGGCTGCAAGCGCTGCTGGAGACGATGCCTGCCGCCACGCTGCTCGTTTCGTGGACGATTGCCGGCCAGGGGCCGTTGCTCGATCGGCTGCGGCGGGGAAAGCAGGCCGCCGATCTGATCGAGCGGCTCCGCGGCGATTTCGGCTATCGCTCGCCAACCGCGTGGAGCGTGTCCCTGGAAGTCGAGGCATCGGAAACCATGCCGCCGGAATGGTACGAGCAGGAAACGATCCGCGGCGACTTTCTACGCGCCGTGCGTCTGTTTCAGATGAACGCGGACGAGCCGCTGGGGCTGGAGGAGTATCTGGCCGATGCGGACCGTGCCGACGAATTGGCCACGGCCGTCGCCTTTCCCAACGCGGTCGCCCGCGAAAGAGTGCTCCGCGAGACGGCGGCCCTGGGCGTCGACCTGTTGACCGGTGAGGAACCCAACGCATGAAAATCGCCAATTTCGACATTGAAGGCTACGGCGTTTGGAGCGGTTTGCGGGTCGAACGGCTTACCGACTCGCTGAACGTATTCTACGGCCCGAACGAGGCCGGCAAGACGACCTTGTTGCAGTTCATTCGCTCGATGCTCTATGGGTTTTCGCCGCGGCGGCGGCGGTATTTCCCGCCCTTGCACGGCGGTCGGCCCGGCGGAGCGATCGAGGTGGCCGGCCCAAACGGCCGCTTCCAGATCGAACGTTGCTATATCGACACCGACGCCGACGGCGCCCCGGGCGAGCAACTTACGCTGACCGCGCCGGACGGCACCCGCCAAGGCGAGCATTTCCTCAAGGTGCTGCTGTCGAACGTGGACGAGGCGGTATTCAACAACGTCTTCGCCATCGGCCTGCGAGAGATACAAGAGCTTTCCACGCTTGGCGACACCGACGCCGCCGAATTGCTCTATAACCTCACCGTCGGACTAGACCGCGTGTCGCTGGTCGACGTGCTGCGGGAGTTGGAAACCTCGCGGAACCGTCTTCTCGACGTCGAGGGCCGGCCGTGCCTCGTGTTGCAACTGTCGGCCGAGCGGCAAAAGTTGCTGGCGGAGATCGAGGAACTATCTTCGATCAACCAGCGCTACGCCCGACTCGCCACCGAGCTTGGAGGGATCAACGCGGAAATAACGCGGTTCGATGAGGACGCGAATCGGGCGGAACGCCTCGCCGAGGTGATGGACCTGGCCGCGGCGGTCCGCGACCGCTGGCAGCGGCGGGCCGAATTGGACGAGCAACTCGCCGCGCTCGGGCCGCCGAGGGACATGCCGTCAAGGGCGATCGAGCGGCTCGACGCCCTGAACGCGCGGATTGACGAACGCCGGCAGCGCATCGACCGCATCGCCCGGCAACGCAAAGAGCTGCGTAGCGAGTTTGCCTCGTTGGCGATCAACGAAGCGCTCCAGCGTCAGACCGCGCGAATCGAGGCCGTAGTCGAGCAGGAGCCGTGGATTGCCCGATTGCAGTCGGAAATCGGCGAGTTGGAGGCGGAAACCGGCAAGCTGGAGTCGGAATTGACCGCCGAGGCCGCGCGGTTGGGATTGCCAAACGTACACGTCGCGCTGCCGTCGCCGTCGTCCGGCGAACTTAAGTCGCTTCGGGCGCCGGCCAGGGCGTTGCGCGAGTCCCTAGGGCGGCTTAACGAGGTAAAGCAGGAAGCCGAGTCGGCTCGGTCGGCCATCGAGTCGCTCGGCCACCAGATTCAATCCTCGCTGACCGCGCTCGGCGAGCACGATCTGACCGCGGCACTGGAACGAGCGGAAGGCGCCGTCTCGCAATCGCGCCGTCGGGTACAAATCGACGAGCGAATCGAGCAACAGATTCGATACCAAGCCGAGTTGGAGGATCGGAGCCGGCGGCTGGTCGACCGCCAACTGTTGCCGGCCTGGGTATTGATCGGTCTCGGCGCGGTGTTCGTCGTGGGCGTGGTGTTGCTGTTGACCGGATTGTTCATGCCGGAATCGGTCGTCGGGACGGCGGGCTGGACCTTGGCCATCCTCGGACTGGCCGGCAGCGGCGCCGGCGCTTTTGCAAAGGTGATGATCGAACGGTCCAACGTCCATCAACTCGACGCCTGCCGGAAACAACTCGAGCTGGTCCGCGAGCAGATTCAACAGGCCAACGAGGAACGGGACTTGCTGGATACCCGGATGCCCGGCGAAGGTTCGGTCTCGGGCCGGCTGCAATCGGCCCAGCGGGAATTGGCGGCGCTCGAGGAGTTGAGTCCGTTGGACTTGCGCCGCGGCGTTGCCCGGCAAGAGGCCGGGACGGCTTCGCGTCGCGCGGTCGAGGCGCGGGAGGCGGTCAAGTCCGCCCGACGTCGCTGGCGAGCGGCGCTCGCCGCGACCGGAATGCCGGAGGACATCTCGCCAAAACAGTTGCGGCGTCTGACCCGCCACGGCGGTCGGATCGCCGACATGCAACGCCGCCTGAACGAGCGACGCGAAGAGCTTATCCGACGGCGGCGCGAAATGGAATCGCTGGCCACGCGGATCGCGCAGCTTGCGGCCGACGCCGGGTCAGTGGTCAGTGTGGAACCGCAAGCGGCCGGCTTTTCCGATCCCCCATCCCCGAACCCCGATCCCCGAATCCACGGCCTCCAGCCTCCAGCCTCCAGCCTCCCCCCTTCC
>CBDAFL010000247.1:0-26254 GCA_965195225.1 uncultured Thermoguttaceae bacterium | reverse complement strand
TGGTAGAATGACCTCGCTGCGCATACCTCGCAGGAGGGGAGACTGCGAAAAAGTTTGGGGCATCGTCGCCACAACCCGATGTTGTTATTCAAGTTAAGGTCGATTTTCCGGCCTGAATTAACTGGAAAAAATTTCTGAAATCGCCAACTAATTCTTACGTCGATTCGCCGAGGGCCTCCGATGCGTTCAAACCGCTTAAAACACGGGCTATTCATTTCGCTTTGGCGACCGCGCTTTTGACGTAACCCCAGTTTAACCTCAGGTTGATCAACCTGGTATACCGGGTTAATCAACCTGGATGCGCCAGGTTAAATTGGCCCCGAAAAACCAATTAAGCGCGCAAAAATCGGTTTGGACGCTTTTCTGGAAAGTTCGCGCAAAAATCCGCCCGGGTAACCGCGTGCTGGAGAACCGTGTGGGTGCCACTGCTGGCTTGTTGTGCGGTGAAGGGACATAGGTAACACATGATGAAGAGACATGGGTTACACTATGTGCGAGGCAAATTGGGGGACTCTGTCCCCCAAACCCCCTGGGATTTATCGCTTTGGAGCCAAGGATCAAAAGGGAGGGCGGAGGTTAGTCCGCCCTTGATCCCTGGCCCGGATCGGGCGCTCGGGTGGGTGCATTCCGCACTTTGTAGGGCCGTTCACGGCTCTTGTCCGCCGTAGGCGGTATTAGGCCCGACGTTTACGTCGGGTTGGCGAGGCGGCGTCTCGTTTGTTTTCGTTGTCACGCCCGTTCGACGGGCGTCCTTCCCGTTGCGTTCGACGACAAGGAGACCCGTAAACGGGCCTGACAGCCTCAAATCTCTTGCCCTCTCTAACCCGGCGTGAACGCCGGGCCTAATACCGCCTACGGCGGAAATGCCCGCAAACGGGCATGAGAACATTTCATCACTCCGTCAAATCGACGAGGCATACATTACAAAGTGCGGAATGCACCCACCGGCGCGATCGACGACATCATGTCCCGGCTGGCGTGACCCGAACCGGCGCGGGTACGCCACGGTGTGCCACTGTTGGCCAATGTCCCCGCGTGGTGAGAAGTGCGGGTTAGCCCGGAAAACGGCAAAACAAGGGCGAAACAGGCATGCTGGGTCATGTTTGGCCTATGTAAAACCCTGGGTATTATCGGTAAATCTTCGGTAACTGGGCGTGACATCCCACACTCCCACCGTTACAATCTCGCTTGTAGAGAGCCAGTTTATGGGTGGGACGCTACTTCCCACAGGTCATTCGTCTTTTTCCAACGGGTGGGCCTATCGGCTGCGTATCGGGAAATCCATCATCGGATACCCCCCGCTATTTGCCGCCGGAGATCGCACTTTCCATACCATCGTTGACTGAAAGGACGCACCCTTGGATTCGCATACGGACATTAAGCGATCCGGTACGCCCTCGACCGGTCGGCGCCCGCTGCCGACCGATGCGGGACGCGTTGCAAGCAAGGATTCCCTGCTTGCCGGCGGCGTCCAAGCGAGGAGCGATTTCGTCGGTCGGCACCTACCCGAGGTGATCCGGTTTCCGCAACGGCTTTCGCAGGCGGAGTATTACGCGGCCGCCTACCCGCTGATGCTACTGTCCCGCCGCATGGAAGAACAACTTCTGGACTTGTTCAAGAAGGGCTACGTCAAAGGGACGGTCACCGACAGTTGGGGCAACGAGGCCACCGCGGTGGGCATGACGATGCCCTTGCGCGCCGGGCGGGACGTGGTTTCCATCTGGCACCGCGATCTGGCCGGTCATTTGCTGTTGGGGGCTACGCCGCACCAACTGTTTTGCCAATACATGGCCAACGCCGAGAGCCTCACGCACGCCCGCGAGGGAAACTGCCACCACGGCGACGCCGCCCGACGGCGGTTCCCCATGATGAGCCACTTGGGCAAGATGACAAGCCTGGTGGTGGGTGGGACTTGGGCCGCGCGACGCGACGGCGAGGACGTCTTCGGACTGGCGGTGCTCGGCGACGGCGCCAGCAGCACCGGCGAGATCCACGAATCGCTGAACCTCGCTTCGGTCCAGAAAGTGCCCGTCCTGTTTCTCGTTCAGAACAACCATTACTCGTTCTCCACGCCCACGAGTTTCCAGTACCACTGCCGACACCTTGCCGATCGGGCGCACGGCTACGGGATTTCGGGGTATACGATCAACGGGCTGGATGCTTGGGAAGTGTATACGTCGGTTTGCGACGCTCTGGAGACGATGCAGGCCACCTCGTTGCCGGTGATCCTCGAGTGCATGACGTTGCGGCTCAACGGTCACGCCGCCTACGACAAGGGCGATTACGTACCGGACGAGACGAAGAAAAGTTGGCTCGCCCGGGATCCGGTGCCGGCCGCGCGACGGAAGCTGATCGAGACCTGCGGTATGTCGGAGTCGGACGTGGCGGACATGGAGGAGGCGGTCGAGGAGGAAATCCGTTCGGCCATGGCTCGCGCGATGTCGGTCGGGCGTCCCGACCCGCGGCGGAATCGCATGTCCGTGTTTGCCGAAGCCACGTCGCCTAAGGTGAAACCATATCACTCTCCCGCGGTGAAAAACGGCGAAGCGGTGGGCCGGGCATTGGACTATCTGCTCGAACACAACCCGAACGCTTTCCTGATGGGACTCGACGTGGGCGTCTACGGCTCGGCATTCAAGACCTGCAAGGGGCTTTTCGAGCGGCACGGTCCGCAACGGGTGCTCGACATGCCGGTCTGCGAGTCGGCCCAGGTGGGCTTCATGTTGGGGGCGTCGCAGATCGATGCGCGGCCGATCTTGGAGTTCCAATTCGCCGATTTTTCGACCGAGGTTGCCACGCAGTTGGGGATGAATTCGAGCACTTGGTACTTTCGCACCGGCCGGCCGGCGCCCATGTTGTTCCGGCTGCCTTGCGGCGGCGGGTTGACGATGGGGGCGTTTCACTCGGGCGAGTTCGAGGGGCTTTGGTCGCGGTTTCCGGGGCTGAAACTGCTCTATCCGGCCACCGCCCAGGAGACGTTCGAGGCCCTGGTTGCCGGCTTCCACGACCCCAACCCGTGTCTGGTCTTCGAGCACAAACAACTATACTGGAGCCGTAGCGGCGAGATCGACTTCGACGGCAACCTCTCCGCTGTCTGGCGGCCGAGACGTTACACCGAAGGGACCGATCTGACCGTGGTGGCGTTCGGGGCGATGGTCCACGAGTGTCTGGCGGTTGCCGCCCGCAGCCCGCGCTCGATCGAAGTCTGGAACCCCTTCGTCTTGCAACCGATGGACATTGGCCCGATACTGGAATCGGTGGCCAAGACGGGTCGGTTGCTGGTGGTGCAGGAGTGCGGGGAAGTGCAGGGATTGGGCGACCGGGTAATCTCGCTGGTCTGTCGCGAGGCGCTCAGCGCGTTGAAATGCCCACCGCGGCTGGTGGCCGCCCCCAACCTGCCGATCCCCTTCGCGCCCGAACTGGAATCGAATCATCGGCCCAACGGCCAACGCATTGAAGCAGCAATCGAAAGAATGGTCAGGGAGGACTCGTGAGCGAATCGAAGTCGAGCCAAATGGACGCCGTGTCGTTCAAGATGCCATTGTACCTACCGGCGCAGGGCGCCTCGGAGATCGATGCCACGATCGTCGAGTGGCGCGTGGCCGAAGGAGCCCGTTTTCGCAAAGGCGAGGCGTTGGTGCAGGTGGACAGCGCGAAGTCGGTGTACGATTTCGAGGCCCCATGCGACGGCCTGCTGATCCGGCGCTTCCACCTTGATGGCGAAACATTGCCGCTGACCGAGCCGATCATGGAGATCGAGACGGCCGATCCGGCGATGCGCGATTGGATTCCTCCGGCCGCTGCCGGCGAGCTTTCGGCGCCGCTGGCGGAAACGTCCCCGGCTGCTCCGGCGCCGACCTACCGGGGAGAGCCGATCGCGCTGCTCGGCTTCGGGGGCTACCTGCCAAAGCGATTGGTTACCAACGACGAATTGCTCGAGGGGTTTCCCGAAATCGACGCCGAATACGTCTATCAGGTCACCGGCATCCGCAAGCGGCGCTGGGCCGCCGAGGACGAAAAGCCCTCCGACATGGCCTACAGGGCGGCGATGGAGGCGATCCGCAGCTCGTCGGTGGACGCGAATGACATCGACGCCGTGATCGTCGCCACCACCACTCCCGACGTGGCGATGCCTTCGACCGCCGCGATCCTCCAAGACCGCCTGAACCTGAAAACCATTCCCGCGTTCGACCTGAACGCGGCTTGCTCCGGCTGGCTCTACGCCATCTCGATGGCCCAGGGAATGATCCTCTCCGGCACGGCGCGGAACGTACTGACCGTGGGCGTCGACATGCAGTCGCGGTTGTTGGACCGCTCGGATCGCAGCGCCTATTTCCTCTTCGGCGACGGGGCCGGGGCGACGGTCGTTTCCGCCATGTCTCCGGGGTCGGGCGGCCACCGTATCCACAACGTGGTCCTCGGCGCCGATACCCGCGGCCTGCATCTGGCCCGACGTTCGGAGCCGGGCTACACCGTCCAAAACGGCCAATGCGACACGGACCCCTGGATCCGGATCGACGGGCAGGCACTGTTCCGTTCGGCCACCGAGAACTTCGCCAACATAATCAGCCGGGCGATGAGCCGTAGCGGCTGGAAGCCGGAAGATACCCGTTGGATCATCCCCCATCAGGCCAACGGCCGGATATTGAAGGCCGCCGCTAAACGCAGCCACGTCGGCTTCGACCGGTTCTATCTGAACGTCGACCACGTAGGCAACACCTCCAGCGCCAGCATCCCGCTGGCGATCATCGAGATGGAAGAGGGCCTTCAGTCGGGCGATAAACTGGTCCTCTGCTCGGTCGGCGCCGGCCTGACCACCGCGGCCATCACCGTCGAGTGGTGACCCCACCAAACGGACTCACCCCACCCCTATCGCAGGCGGTAGCCGACGCAAATCGGTAAACCCGCGCCCTCCTGTACGTTTATAATAGGAGGGAGAGCCTCCGACGGCGATTTCGGCCGTGTCTCATCTTTTGGAGGTGCGGGGTGGAAAACAATTTTGACACAGAGCAGGATCGCGTTGCCGATCCGCGGCAGTACGAGCGGTTTGTGAGCCTCTTTGCGCAGGTTCACGACAACCTGTTCGCCTACATCTTCTCGCTCCTGCCGCACTGGTCGGACGCCGAGGACGTTTTTCAGCAGACCAGTCTGGTGCTGTGGCGGAAGTTCGGCAGTTTTCAGCTGGCAGCGACGCCTGGTAGTGGCTTCCTCGCCTGGGCCTGCCGGGTGGCGTTTTTCGAGGTGCAAAACTTCCGCCGCACCGCCGGCCGCGACCGGCTGATGTTCGACAACGATCTGGTCGAGCAGTTGGCCGAGGAACGCGACGTCAGCCCGCAACGCGGAGGCCGCCGCCGCGACTTCCTTATGGATTGCATCGCCAAACTCTCCGAAAAACAGCGCGACCTGATCCGGCACGCTTATGAGGGCGAGACGACGATTCGCCAGTTGGCCGAGCAGTTGCACCGCTCGCCGCAGACCATCTATAACCGCCTGAACCTCATCCGCCGCGAACTGTTCGAGTGCGTGGAAGACGCCGTGCGTCAACAGGGAACCAAGCAGTGAACGCATCGAAGAGCCAGAATGAATTGCTCGATCTGTTCGACTCGCTGTTGGGCGGCGCGATCGCCCCGCCCGAGCACGAGCGGCTCCAGAAGCTTCTGGCGGATGACCCGGCGGCCCGACGCATATACTTCGACTATCTCGACATGCACCTGCACCTTCGCCAATGGCAGAAGGCCGAGGCGACCGCCGAACAGAGGGACGAGGGGCGAGGGATGGCCGGTTCACCGGCCATTGATGTTTCCGTTGATGCGGACAATTTCGCTGTTGGTGCGGCAGTTGAACTGCCGCATCAGCTCGATCTCGAACCTCAGATCCCAAATCCACCCTTCCCCTCACTATCCACTACCCACTATCCACTACCCACCACTCCTTTCGTCGGCAGTTGGGCGTTCTCCTGCATGGTCGCCACGGTGATCATGGGCGTGATGCTGCTGGTGTTCTGGGCCATAAAAATCACCCATCACCAACATATCGCCGAGGCGCCGTCGCAGTCGGTTCCGTCGGACGCCAGGCCGGAGATGGTGTTCGTCGGCCGGATCACCGGCATGGTCGATGTGAAATGGTCCGACGATCCCCGCTATCTGCCGCCGCCGGACTTCGCTTACGTTCCCCTGGGCCGCAAATACAAGCTTGACTCCGGGTTGTTGCAGATCACCTACGACTCCGGCGCGAAGGTCATCCTCCAGGGGCCTTGCACCTACGAGGTCGAATCCACCGCCGGCGGCTATCTCGCGCTGGGCAAACTGACGGCAAAGGTAGAGAAGGAGAGGTCAGCGGTCAGAGGTCAGAGGTCAGATCACTATCCACTATCCACTATCCACTATTCTCCGTCCGTACTCCCACCGCCATCGTGACCGACCTGGGTACCGAGTTCGGCGTCAAGGTAAGCGATGAGGGAAACACCACTTCGCATGTCTTCCGCGGCTTGGTGAAGGTTCAAGTAGTTGGCGACGGTCGGCAAGATGGCGTGGTGCTGCGAGCCAACGAATCGGCGCGGGTGGAGAAGGGCGAAGAAGCCGGCAGCGCACGATTGGTGTTGGGTAAGGAGGTCGGTGCTCCGACGAAGTTCGTCCGGCATTTATCCAAGCCGCCGAAGGTGCTCGGCTCGTTGGGTATCGTAGACGGCAGTATCTTCCACGACGATTTCGACGGCGACGCGGTGGATGCCGACAAATGGGTTGTCGCCGCCTCGAGCGGCGGCGCGCTTTCCGTCGCGGACGGTGCGATGACTCTCCACACCCCCGCCGACGACGGCATCGCGTACTTGACGGGCGCCGCCCCGCTGGATTTTAGCGGTTCTCCCGACGATTGGTGGGTGGAGGTTCGATTCAAAATGGGCGAGTCCCTGACGACTAATTCCTGGAAACTGCGCCACTGGACTGTGCTCGGCGGGATGACTGTTCCTCCCGCCTCCTGGGAAATGCGGGGTTTCGACCTGCGCGTGATGCAGCAGGGCGCGGAAAACAGCCCCATATTTATCCTGGGCTGGTGGGGCTGGGACAACGGGGACAACGAGCGATCACCCGAGTGGCTGGTGTCGAACCTCAGAAAAGGGTGGTTCTACATCGTCAAGATACATCGCAAGCCGGACGGCAACGTGGACATTTACCTGGACGACCGCTTGATTGCCGTCAGGCCCCTGATTGCTTCGCAAAACCCCGGCGTTTTGAGGTGTGGCGATCTCAGCGTTGACATGAACGGGACGCAGATCGTCGATTACGTGAAAGTGGGCGCGCTGGTCCCGACTTTGCCGGACTCCGAGAAGAAGCCGGCCGGTGAAAGCTTGCGGCCGTAAGAACAACCGAGAAAGGAGGTGACATTTTCCCCAGGTAGGGCAGACATTCTTGTCTGCCGAAGGTTGGGATGATGTGGAGTTGGGTAGGGTGGGACAAGCGCAGCGCAGTCCCACCATTTTAGGCCCTTCGATACGAGTGGTGGGACTGTGCTGCGCTTGTCCCACCCTACATGTTTGCTTCGAGTGAGAACCGCAACGCGGGATTAACTTTGGCGGCATGTCGCCGTCGGCCCGCCAGCGGAAAAGCGTGGTAGCGACTTTGACGTCACCGTTTGAGTCGCCTATCAAAAAAGGAAAGTACCATGTCACGCGCTATTCAATTTGTGCTAGTTGCCGTTGCCCTGTTCGGAATGTCTACGGTCATTCAGGCCGATATCGTTCCATCGCCCGGATTCACCGCAGGCGGCACTGTCATCTTCCAGAGCAACAGCCTTGAGGACGACACCGTGGGCACCTGGCCGAGCGTCGCTACGACCGGCTCGTGGTACCACGACGATGGATTTGAATGGACCGAAGTCGCCCAAGAAGACCAGATCAGTGATGCGTTTCAAGTGAGGACGGCAGGCTCGGGCGGAGTACCGGCCGCCGCGCCCGGAAACGGCACCCAACTGTTACGATATGCCAACACTACCGGTTACAACCTCCTTGAGCCTAATTTCAACAGGCAACCAAGTATCTCGACGATCTTTGACCAGGCGTACACTTCCGGCACCGTCTCCGCCGAGTTCAGCATCTACGCCGATTCAATCGGGAACACAAGCTACGGTGCGTTCCTTACCCCCTTCGTAAGCACTGCTGAGCCCGGTAAAACCAACAGCCAAAGCGTCTTTGCTTACCGCCAAAACTGGCCCGCTTTCATATTTGCGCGCTCGGTGGATAACTTGTCGGGGATCAACGCGGACGGAGTAGGCGTTAACGACGTGGTTCTGGCGCAGTATAGCGGTTCCTACAGCAACATCCAAAGCGGAACCACCAACATGTCCATGACGGCCGACGCATGGCACACCGTGCGGATTGACGCCGCCTTGGTCGGCGAAATCAGCCCCGGCTACACGATCACCATCGATGGCGCCGTCACCTCGAATTTGATAGCGTGGGAGTTGGGGAGGGGTAATAACTTAAGGGGGCTGAGCTTTTCTAACACCCTGACCTCTGCTGAGAACACTCTCTTCTATATCGACGGCGTGGTTGTACCCGAGCCGTCGACGTTCGTGCTATTGTGCGCCGGCCTGATCGGGCTGCTGTGCTACGCATGGAGGAAACGGAAGTAATCCTAGAGTTCCTCGTTGGGGTGGCAGTTTAACTGCCACCCCAACATGTCGTTTCCTGGTTCCCACGCTCTACGTGGGAACCAGAGGCAACCACATCCCTTCTCCTCTTCGGGGGAGGGGTGTGGAAGATGGCACATCGGCTGGGGCGGTGAAAGCCGTCCCAGCCGAAACGACGTGCATGCATAGCCAGCCATTACTCGTGACACGAAAGTATCTACACCATGGGCGCCGCCGCGAGAGGAAAAGCAACCACGATCATGAAAAAACTAAGCATCAATTTCATCGTACTGGCCATGTTGTGCGTTTCGGCCGCCTCGGCATTTGCCGCGGACGCCGGCTTCCACTACCTGGCCGCCGACCCTTCGCTGAGGGCTCAAACCCAAAACGTCAACGTCACGATGGGCAAGGCGACCTACGTGGGCAAAGTGCTTGAGTTGGACCAATCGTGGGAAACCCCCTTCAAAATAGTTTATCCGGGCAGCGTGGTGAGCGACCCCGCCACCGGCCAGTGGCGGATGTACTACGAATTGATGAAGTCGGAAACCGAGCGGTTCGTCGCGATGGCCACCAGCGACGACGGCGTCAACTGGACGAAGCCGGCCTTGAACATCACCGGCGATAAATACACGACCGACCATCGCAACAACTTCGTCAACAACACTTCGTCGCAATGGATCGTCGGTCCGAGTGTGTCCATCGATCCCAACGCCGCCGCCGATCAGCGGTATCGCATGTCGGCCAACGTGTACAATGCCCCCAATAACGGCATCGTTACGCTGAACACTTACTCGTCGGCCGACGGTTTGAACTGGCATCAGGTCGGGACCATCCAGGTCGCCGATTGGAATGATGGACTTAAGGCCCTCGACTCGCAAAACGCCGCGTTTTGGGATCCCAAGACGCAGAAATACATGGCGCAGATGCGCTACAATTATCGAAACGTGATGGATCGCGGAGTTATGATGAAGCTCAATGATACCTGGGACGGAGAGTGGACGGCCGCCCCACAGAACACGATCGACCCCCGCGACGTGTTCGACAGCACGGCCTTGGACATCTATACTCCCGGCGTAGTGCCGTACTTCGGGCAATACGTCGGGTTGCCGGCGATCTATAATGATAATACGGGCAATATGTCCCCGACCTTCATGTACAGCCGCGACGGCGCGGACTGGTCTTTCCCCGCTTCGAGTCAGTCGATCATCGACTTGAATCCCCACGAGGAGAACGGGCTGTACGCAGGCATGGCGTTTCCTGCAACCTCGTTGATCGACAAGGACGGCTGGCTTCACATCTATTACTCGTTCCTCCCAAGCAAACATGGCGAGCCCACCATTTCGGGCCAGATGCACTTGGCCAAGATGCGCGAAGACCGCTTCGTGGGCATCGAGTCAACGGAAGACAACGTCGGCACATGGACGACCTCGAACATCACGCTGTCCAACGATCCCGGGCAATTGGTCGTTAATGCGATCGTCCGCGGCTCGGTGGGCGTGGAAGTGCTCGATCCTTTGACGATGCTGCCATTTGCGGGGTACGCGGCATCCGACTGCGTACCCATAACCTCGGGCGATTACCTCCACGCCGTCTCCCAGTGGAACGGCATCGACAGCTTGGACGCCTTTGCGGGCCAGACGGTCGTGCTGCGGTTCACGATGGACGACGCCGCGATCTACAGCTTTCGTTTTGAGTCCGTACCGGAGCCTTCAGCTATCGCGCTCCTCCTCTGCAGCGGCGCGTGTCTGTTGGCGTTTCGACGGTGGCGGCTGCTTGGTTTAGCCAGCGGAAAAAGTCCGCCGCGCGATGGCGGGCGTTGACGCCATTACCGCAGCGTACAAACACGCCGGCTAAACGGCACACTTGGAGCAGTATAATTGGAGCAATATCATGGAACCAAATCCACCATCCACCATCCGAAATCCGAGATTGCCGCGCGGCGTACGAGATTGCCGGATGAACGTCGCCCCCCGGATCGCAGTCCGGGGGCGTTTCTCTCCTCTCTCCCCTCCCCCCTCCCCCCTCTCCCCTCGTGCCTTCACGCTTGTGGAGCTTTTGGTGGTGATCACGATCATCGGCATCCTGATCGCCCTGTTGCTTCCGGCGGTGCAGGCAGCCCGCGAGGCCGCGCGACGCGTGCAGTGCAGCAACAATCTCAAGCAGATCGGCTTGGCCATCCTCAACTATGAGAACCTGCTCGGCTATCTGCCGCCGGCCGGATATTCCAACGGGGTGTGGTATATGTCCTATCCAAACGGCGTGAATGTGTACGGGACAATACTGCCCTACCTGGAACAGGCCGCCCTCGACGAGCTGGTGCATGGGGAGGAGATCCACCACGGCGACATAATGCCCTCGGAGAACATACGCGTGTCGGTTCTCCTTTGTCCTAGCCAAGCATATAAAGGCAACTCCACCTATATGGCGCCGGAGACGATCTACATTCAGCATTACAACCCGGTGCTGGGCCCCAGCGGCCCGGACCAGTGGAACGGCGGCGAATATCCGGTCGAGTTCGCCCCTTCGCCCTCGAATGCACAGATGGGAGGATACGCCACCGGCGGCGCGATGCCAATGCTCCTATGGAATTCCTCCTGCACGGAACGGACAAGCGGAAACAGGGTGTTGCGCATGGCGGACATCTGCGACGGCTCCTCCAACACGTTTTTGATCGGCGAAATGTCCTGGGACGACGGAACCCTTTGGGCTTACTGGCCCCGCTCCACGACTAACGGCAGCAGTGGCTGGGGGGGATCGTACTGCTGCCGTAATCTGCGTTACGCCATCAATGCTTTCGGGGGCTCTTGGAGCAATGACACAAGCTTTGGCAGCAATCATCCCGGCGGCTGCCATTTTCTATTGGGTGACGGCTCGGCGCATTTCCTGTCGGAAAACACCCAACTCAAGATTCTCCAGGCCCTAGCCTCCCGCGACGGCGGCGAGGTGGTTAAAGTCCCTTAGTCGTCGAAATCGACGTTCAGGAAAATGAATACGCGATCAACTCCCATTCGCCCTGCGTGCCACCGTTTTCAAGCAAGCAGCGGTTTGTCCGGTGCGACCAAAAACGTGTGCTGGCTCCTGGCTCTGGCGTTGTTGAGCCACGGCTGCAGCCGTGGAGCAGCCCGCATTGAAACGGCGCCCGTCCGTGGAACCGTCACGCTGGACGGCAAGCCGCTTCCATGTGGTCAAGTCGTGTTCCAGCCACTCAGCGGCCGGATCGCCAAGGGAATAATTGAGGACGGTCAATTCACATTGGGCACATACGAGGCGGAGGACGGCGCGGTGTTGGGCCGTCATCGCGTCTCCGTCACCGCGAGGAAGACGCTCGAAGACGAGGAGCCAGACGCTCCAGGAGTACCCCTACTCGGCGGCCCATCCCTGATTCCCGATCGCTACGGCAACAGCGCCTCCTCCGGGCTGGAGTTCGAGGTGACTTCCGGCGATAATGTCTTTGATATCGAGTTGTCCAGCCGGCGATAAACGGCATTTCAGGGGATCTGCGGTGACAGTCTACCGACGAAGTTGTTTCTTGTTTCTGTTGTTGGCAACCATGGCGGCGCGGGCTGCCGAGCCGATCGACGTCGGCGCGCGGCTCGAACCGATCGTGGACAACTATCTAATCGAGCGGCTGGACGGGGCGACGCTACGTCTTCATCCACCCACCCCGCGAGAGATCGTCCTGAAGTTCGATCGGCCCTGGGAAGGCATATACTGCGGCTATTTCACCGTGCTGAAGGACGGCGACCGCTATCGGATGTACTACCGGGGACTGCCCGAAGCCAAACATGCGTTGGACACGGAAGTGACCTGCTGCGCCGAAAGCGACGACGGCATCCATTGGACGAAGCCAAATCTGGGGCTGTTCGAGGTCCGCGGCACGAAGCAGAACAACGTGGTGCTGGCCCGACATCCGGCCTGCCACAACTTCGCCCCCTTTCTGGACACAAACCCCGACGCCCCGGCCGACCAGCGTTACAAGGCCCTCGGCGGACAGGCGTCGTTCAGGGATCCGAGCGACGGAGGACTGATCGCCTTTGTCTCGCCCGACGGGATTCACTGGAAGCAGTTGCGCAAGGAGCCGGTCATTACCCGAGACAAATCCGACAAGCGGTACGTTTTCGATTCGCAAAACGTTTCGTTCTGGTCCGAGCGGGAAGGTTGCTACGTGTGCTACTTCCGCTTGTGGGAGGATGGCAACCGCGTGCGGTGGATTGCCCGGACCACGTCGAAGGATTTCGTGAACTGGACCCGGCCCGTTGTGCTGACCCTGGACGGCAAGCCGCGGCAGCAACTTTACACGAACCAACTCGTCCCGTACGTGCGGGCACCGCACGTTTACCTGGGGCTGCCGACGCGGTTCATGCAGGGTCGCCGGGCACTCAGCGACGAACAGATCGCCGCGTTGGGAACGCCGAAACAATACGTCAAGGACTGCACCGACATCACGCTGATCTCCACCCGCGGCGGCGACGAGCTGAAGCGGACATTTTTAGAGGCTTATCTCCGGCCCGGCCCGGACCCATACAATTGGACCTCGCGTGCCAGCTACGCCGCCCACGGCATTCTGCAAACCGGCCCCGAGGAGCTTTCGCTCTACGTGCTGCACCACGCCGGCTATCCCACGGCCCACGTTCGCCGCTACACGCTGCGGCTGGACGGCTTCGCCTCGGTGAATGCGCCGTTTGCTGGCGGGGAGATGACGACAAAGCCGCTCGTCTTTTCCGGGGACCGGCTGGCGATCAACTTCGCCACCTCGGCCGCCGGCGGCGTGCGGGTGGAGATTCAATCGCCCGACGGACGACCGATCCCCGGCTTCGCTCTGGAAGATTGCCCGGAAATAATCGGCGACCAGATCGAGCGGACGGTAAGCTGGAAGCAGGGGCCGGACCTAAGCGTACTTGCGGGCAAGCCGGTCCGGCTACGCTTCGTCCTCAAAGACGCAGACTTGTACTCGCTGCGGTTTCAGTGAGCAGCACAGGATCGGTGCCGGCTAGGCAACCGCGAAGACGGCCTGACAATCGACGGGAAGAAGTTCTAGCCCGCCTTTTGCATCGGGCGTCCGGCCAGCGTACAGGTAGTCCTTTTGGTCCTGGTAGTCCGACAAGGCCCCTTTGAGATCGTCCCGTACGCCGAAGTAGTGCGTTTTACCCCGAATGGTCTTCGCCCACCTCCCAACCGTGTGTGGGTAGAGGGGGAAGTCGGAGCGGGGCCTGACGGGCTTATCCCCTTTACGCTTGCTGCTTGCTACGGTAAACTTAGGCGTTCGTCACCTCCGATGTTAGTCGGGTGGCGTCCGGCCTCCGTTGGCCCAATCGGCGGGGGCCAAGCCTGAATATACGTTACCCTTGTAGTACAATCTGCCGTAAAGGGGTGGGGGGATAGAATTGAAAAACAGCCGCAACTCTTTATGTCACAAAGACTTGCCAGCGTAGCTTCAATTGGCAGAGCACCGCATTCGTAATGCGGGGGTTAAGGGTTCGACTCCCTTCGCTGGCTCTATAGTGTGAACGCATGAAAAGCAGGGATTCATGAAACCGCGGCTGCGACTGGGTGGCACTGGCGTTTCGCCAGTGCTTCGTTAGGACACTGGCAAAATGCCAGTGCCACCCAACCGACATAACGCGGTTCTATGGTTTAGGAGCAACCCACGATGGTGCAAACCGCCGAGTTCGATCTGAAACAAACCGTCCTGATGAACGACGCCTTCGGCCCGCGGGAAGTGCGTCAGATGCAAGAGGCGATCGCGCGGGATTTCTCTCAATATGCCGTGCTCCGCGACGCGGTCGGAGAACTTCAAGGCCTGGAGGAGCAAACGCCGGCCAGTCAAGTGCGGCTTGGCGTTTGTTTGTATTTGTTGGGGCGTTACTACCGGGCAATCGAGGTGCTTAGCGAAGCCGACGGCGGGGCGATGGCCCGCTATTATCAGGCCAGATGCCATTTCGCCCGGCAGGAATACGCCGAAACCGTGGAACACTACACCGCCGCCGAAAAGGCCGGTTACAACTCGGACGAGTGCGCTTTGGGCCGGGCCGATGCGATCCGTTGCGGCGGCGACGCGACGGCCGCGTTGAATACGCTGGACGCGCTTTCGGGCGCCGTCGAACAGACCGCCGAATACCTCTCGCAACGCGCGGCCACCGTCTCGGCCCTGGGCGGCAACACCAAGGAAGTCGTGGCGCTGTACGAAAGGGCGGTCGAGGCCGACCGCAATCATCCCGGCGCACTGTTCGGCCTGGCCTTGGAAAACGACCGCTACGGCAACGACGACACGGCGATGGAGCTTTACAACCGTGCCGTCAACCGCTTTCCGGCCCACGTCGGTTCGCTGGTCAATCTCGGCTTGCTCCACGAAGACCGCGAGCAGTACGACAAGGCCGCGCAGTGTTACCGCCGCGTGTTGGACGTTTACCCGGACCATCAGCGGGCACAGCTTTTCTTCAAGGATACCGAGGCCTCGCACGGACAGTATTACGACGAGGACGCCCAGAAGAAGCGCGACCGAATGGGACAGGTAATGAACGTCCCGGTGACCGATTTCGAGTTGTCCGTCCGCAGCCGGAACTGCTTGCAAAAGATCGGCATCATGACACTCGGCGATCTCTGCCGATGCACCGAATCGGAACTGCTGACCAGCAAAAACTTCGGCGAGACCAGTCTGGTGGAGATCAAGGAGATGTTGACCACCAAGGGGCTGCGGCTCGGCCAGTTTGCCCATGACCGGCCGGCGGGTGAGTTTGTCGAACCGGAATCGCTCTCGCCCGACGAGCAAGCGATGCTGGGCCGTCCCATCTCCGAGCTGAACCTTTCGGTCCGCGCGCGGAAGTGCATGACACGTCTGGCGATCAACACCCTTTCCGACCTGACCCGTCGGACCGGCGACGATCTGTTGGAGTGCAAAAACTTCGGGGTGACGAGCCTCAACGAGGTCCGCGAGAAACTCACCGTGTTGGGACTGAAGCTACGCGGCGAATAGGGGGAGAGCGCTGAAGGCGACGTCTCAGGAGTACGGGATGCTGCCGCTCTTGGGGCCGCCGGTCTGCGGCCGGGGTAGGTGCCGGTCGAGCAAGTCGGCCGCCAGATCGACCGGCGACCGCTTCTGAGTATCCGCGGCCAGTTGCAGCCGCGCGGCCACGTCCGCGGACAGATGGATGGTCAAGGGTATCTTTTTGCTGGGGCGTTGTTCCGACATGGCCGTTGTGCTCCGAAGAGTTCAGGAACGCTAATCACCACTAATCTACGCTGATTGTTTGTGTCAGCGTTAATTAGCGGGAATTAGTGTTCCCTGTCCTTGAATTTCATGCTCACGACCGCCAAGCTCTCTGTTGTCAAGCGCACTGTGCATAGCTTCCTGCCCTTGCAACGGAAGGCAAACCTGACCGGCCGCCGGACTTCCCGCTCCGGCCCGCCACGGCACTACATTTTTGAGCGGGATGTCATTCCATGCTATCGAAGAATTGCACCAAAAAAGTATCTGGATCGAGGCTCCAGACACGTTGAAACACGTCGCTTGTAGTCAGTGTTCCAAAATCCAACCATTGTTCGACATATTTGCACGCCGACTGAGCATTGCAGGGGCGTGTTGCGAACTGTTTCAATTGCGTGACCATATCATCCAGGTCGCTGTTGTCCCCATACGTAGCAGTTGGGTAACAAGCATGTCCGAGTGCGATCGCGAGCGTTCCCGGACCGGGGCCGGGCCCGTATTCAGCAGCTAACCGTTGCAAGGCGCGATTTGCCGCACCACGCATCAGTCGGTTTCCAAACCAACCCATTAGTTTCGGTCTCCTGGAAAGAGGAAGAATGTGAGAGGTCCAAGCCAAAGTGTGATTCGCCACAAACCAGGTTTGCCAGAAGCAAATGCGGCGGCTGCACCGCTCAGTCCCCACAATACGGCAAGAAAGAAGACAACCGATTCCATTTTCTAACTCAGGACACTGGTGGATCATGCTCAATGTTCCGATAACAACGCATCCGATACCCAAGTTGTTCCCACGCGAATGTCCATGCGTCCCACCAACTCATCATCCTGTGAATATCGTCATAGCGGTTTTCTCCTCCAGACATTTCAGGATGCACCCAATGCTGCTTGCTGGCATATTCCCAGATCGCGTCTCCGCAAATCATGGGTTTGCCTTTTGGCCATATCCATTCGCTTCTGCCACCGCTATCGAGGTAACAATAATAGCGAAGTGGACAGCAGTATCCGCCCTTATAGGCATCCCGGAACACCTTGAAAAAATCCTGTTTGATATCCGGCTGTGAGAAGCTACGTTCTTCATTGAGTTGCAGTAGTATGAGTAATCGTCGTTGCAGTCCTTCCACATCCTGCTTCCACTTCTTCTTACTCATGCTTTGCTCTTCCAAAACACGAATATCCCACTGTACACAAAAAGGGGATAAGTCCAGATATTGTGTCTCCCGCGGGGACGGAAGGTAGATTCGAGACCGAGCTTCCGCGCCGTCACCAATTGCCGCTACGATCGACAGCAGCCAGCGTACCCGGCCGCACCGCCCTCCGTCAACAGGCCCCCTCTAGCCACCAGCCGCCTGTTCCGCCGACGCCCCTTGACGGTAGTATCAATAATGGTATCATTCAAGTCCTCAAGGCAATCGAGAGGCTGAAACGTGAAAACAAAAAAAAGTGACCGCTATACCTATCGCGTAACGTGGTCGGAAGAAGACCAAGAGCACGTCGGACTATGCGCCGAGTTCCCGAGCTTGAGTTGGCTGGCCGTTTCGCCCGAGGCGGCTTTGCGCGGAATCCGAACAATCGTCGCCGAGGTTGTTGAAGACTTGCAAGCCAATGAGGAAGCGATTCCCGAGGCTCTTGCTTCGCGTCGCTTCAGCGGGAAGTTCATGGTTCGTGTGCCCCCGGAAGTTCATCGGCAACTTGCTGTCGAAGCTGCGGAATCGGGTGTTAGTCTCAATCGATTGGCCAGCGCCAAGTTGTCATGATAGGAGAGGAAAACGATGGAGAGAAAAAAACGGAATATACCGCACTAACCTGCCGGGTACTCGCGTGTTTTACTGTGGGTTGACGAAAGTAGATTGGTGGGGTAAATTTATACACAGAGTTAGTTTTATGGAAACGGACGCATTTTCATGGCCACCGCCTCTCTCACCATTCAGGTTAGCGAAGAATCGGCAAGGGCTTTTGCGCGGGTCTCGCCGGAAGATCAACGTAAAATCCAGTTGCTGCTCGATCTTCGCTTGCGAGACCTGACCATTTCGCCTCTTCCGCGAAAGTCTCTTCAGGCCCTCATGGACGAGATCGGCAAAAACGCCGCCGCGCGCGGGCTTACGCCGGCCGAATTGGAGTCGCTGCTGAATGACGCCTGACATGCGAGTGGTGTTTGACACCAATGTCGTCATCAGTGCAATGCTCTTGCCGCTTTCGGTTCCCCGTCGGGCGCTCGATCGTGCCATGCGAGAAGGCCGCCTGTTGATTTCCGCCGCCACGACAACTGAACTGGACGAGGTAATTCACCTTCCGAAATTCGACAAATACCTCTCCGAAGAAGAACGCATCGAGTTCTTGACAACACTCGTACATGAAGCAGAATTGGTAAATGTCGCGGAAACGGTGACCGTCTGTCGAGATCCACGGGACAACAAGTTTTTGGAGTTGGCCGTCTCGGGCCGGGCCACGCATATCGTCACTGGAGATGCGGACCTCCTCGTGCTTCACCCATTTCGCGGCATTATTGTGGTTTCGCCGAGCGCATTCGTAACATTGCCACGATAACGGCTGCTCGTGAACGATTTCTTCGCATTCCGCCATGAATCATCCCAAAAACAAGTCAGACTGTGCCTAGCGATTGCCACCAGTCGCGATGATACCGACTTCCCCACCGCATCGAACTTTGCTATACTATATATGGGGGAGTGGTTGATGACCGATATTCTGAAACGGATCAAACGAGCAATTCTGACGGGTGATTACGCTTTTAGCGAAAAAGCCCGGATCGAGATGGAGGCCGACCAGATTACGGAGTTGGACGTAGCTGAATCAATCCTCAATGCCGTGGCGATTTACAAGACCGTCCGATCGGTCAGTCCCCATCGAGGTCATCGCCGAGAGATGTTACACATCATCCAAAGCACGAACTTGAACGGTTTGGCCATCTACAGCAAGGGAAAGCTCGTCTCCGACGCCGGCCAAGACACCTACTACTTTCTGATATCCTCGAAAAAAGCTTTGTAGGCGGCCATCATCATGAACAAGATCATAAAATGTCCATCCTGCGGTAGTGTGAAGATCAAGCGGGTGCGGCGGAAGTGGTCGGGGGAGTACAGGGGCCAAAGCTACACCGTCGAAAATCTCGAATTCCACGAATGTCCCGACTGCAAAGAGCAAGTCTACGATCCCGAGGCCATGCGGGCCATCGAGGCCAACTCGCCGGCCTTCGAGAAATCCGTCGCGACTTGAGGTGCAATGGCACTCCCTACGAACAAGACTCCCACTTCCTTCTCTTTCCGCCTCCTCCACGTTGACGCCCATTGTTCGGCGCGGGCGAGCGTGTTTTCCACGCCCCACGGCGACGTGCGGATGCCGGCCTTTATGCCCGTCGGTACGCAAGCAACCGTCAAGGGACTGGAAATTGAACAACTTCGCGCCACCGGCGCGGAAATGGTACTGGGCAACACCTATCATCTCGCGCTGCGGCCGGGCGAGGAAACCGTCGCCGCGCTCGGCGGTCTGCATCGATTCATGGGATGGGACGGACCGATCCTGACCGATAGCGGCGGATTCCAACTGTTCAGCCTGGCCCATCGCGTGAAAGTTACCGAGCAAGAGGCGGTATTCCGCTCGCATATCGACGGTAGTCAGGTGGCCCTATCGCCCGAGCGTTCCGTCGCCATCCAGGAAGCGCTCGGCAGCGACGTGGCAATGGTGCTCGACCACGTTGTGGAACTTCCCAACAAAGTGGAAGTCGTCCGCGACGCCGTTGAGCGGACCGTCCGCTGGGCGCGGCGCTGCCGGGAGGCCGCCACTCGATCAGACCAGGCGCTGTTCGCCATCGTCCAAGGCGGGCTGGACGGGGAACTCCGTGCCGATTGTGCGCGGCGGTTGCGTGAGATGGATTTCGCCGGCTACGCCATCGGCGGACTGAGCGTCGGCGAGGCCCAGGCCGACATGTTGCGGATGATCGAGGCGACCGTGCCCGAATTGCCCTCCGACCGGCCTCGATATCTGATGGGCGTTGGCCGGCCGGAAGACCTGATCGAGGCGATCCGTCGCGGCGTCGATCTGTTCGATTGCGTGATGCCCACCCGAAACGGACGCAACTCGATGGCGTTTACCGATTCCGGCTCGCTGCGGCTGCGGAACGCAAAGTTCGAGCGGGACGAGCGTCCGCTTGAAGACGGGTGTCCGTGCGCGGCCTGTCGCCGCAGCCGAGGGTATATCCGCCATCTGTTCATGGCCAGCGAGATGCTCGGGCCGATCCTGCTGTCGATCCATAATCTGACCTACTATCAGCGGCTGCTGTCCGACGCCCGTCGGGCGATCGAGGCCGACCGGTTCGAGGAGTTCAGGCTGGAAAAGCTGGCAGGATGGGGGGGGTGTTCCGGGTGGCACGTCCCTGAGCGCAGCGAAGGGCGTGGTTGCTGAGAGATTCACGCCTTTCGCTGCGCTCAGGGACGTGCCACCCCCAACCGCAAAAAACCGCTTGCCTCGGGTGTATTCACCCGGGGCTAAATACGGATATCCCAATACCAAAACACCCTTTAAAGTGTGAATCCCTTTGCCCCTTGTGAAGGATGCCCTCGGCTGGTAGACTGACGAGTTTGATCCATGCTTCGCGACACATCCCCCCCGTTACTGCGGGTTGGTGCTTTTTGAGAGCCAAGAGACCAAAGCCATGAAGGAAAAAATCCACCCGAAGTACATTGTCACGCAAGTCACTTGCGGCTGCGGCAACTCGTTTGCCACCCGCAGCACTCGGCCCGAGTTGAAAGTGGACATTTGCAACGCGTGCCATCCGTTTTACACGGGCAAGCTGAAGTACGTTGATACGGCCGGCCGGATCGAGAAGTTCCAGAAGAAGTTTGCCGCCAGCGGCTACGCCAGCCTGAACCTCGGCAAGAAGAAAGCCGCAAAGGCCGAAACCGCCGAGACGGCGGAGCAGTAGCGGGCACACTTAGCGTCGGAGCGTATCTGCAAGTTGCCGAAGCAAGTCCCCTCTTCTTTCGGGAGAGGGTTAGGGTGAGAGTTGTTCGGTAAGAAAAGCCGAATAATTACGGTGCAATCTATGCCGCCCTCACCCCCGGCCCCTCTCCCAAAGAGAGAGGGGAGAAGGTGGCCGTTATGTCCAATCCGCTCGACGAAAAACTCGCCCGGTTCGAGGAGTTGGAGCGTCGGCTCGTCGATCCCGAGGTTCTGGCCGATCCGGCCCGTCTGACGGCCGTTGCCCGCGAGCACGGCTCGTTGGCCAAGCTGGCCACGAAGTACCGCCGCTTCAAGGATCTGAACGTCCAGGTCCGCGACGCCCTGGAGATGGTCGAAGGGGACGACGCGGATATGCGTGAACTGGCCGAGGCCGAGTTGCCGGGGCTTAAGGCCGAGCGCGAAATCCTCTGGAACGACCTGCTGGATATGACCATCGGCGGCGATGATTCCACTCGCACGAGATGTATCCTCGAAATCCGCGCCGGTATCGGCGGCGAGGAGGCGGCGCTGTTCGCCCGCGACCTCTACGAAATGTACAAGCACTTTGCCGAGGACAACCGTTGGAAGGTCGAGGTGCTCGACCACTCGCCGACCGAGTTGGGCGGATTCAAGGAAATCGTCCTCGGCGTGGAAGGCGAAGACGCCTTCCGCAAGCTGCAATTCGAGAGCGGCGGACATCGCGTACAACGGGTACCGGAGACCGAGGCCCAGGGCCGCGTCCACACCAGCGCCGCCACAGTGGCCGTAATGGCCGAGCCGGAGGACGTGGAAATCGACCTGAAGCCGGACGACTACCGCAAGGACATTTTTCACGCCAGCGGACCCGGCGGCCAGCACGTGAACAAGACCGCCTCGGCCATCCGCCTGACCCACTACGAGACCGGCATCGTCGTCTCCTGCCAGGACGAAAAGAGCCAGCACAAAAACTTCGCCAAGTCGCTCCGCGTGCTGAAGACCCGGCTCTACGAGGCCAAACGCGAGGCGGAACACAAAAAACGCTCGGACGAACGGAAGAGCAAGATCGGCTCCGGCGACCGCAGTCAGCGCATCCGCACCTACAACTTCCCGCAAAACCGGCTGACCGACCACCGCATCAACCTGACGCTTTACAAACTCGACAGTATCATCGCCGGAAATCTCACGCCGGTGATCGACGGTCTGATGGAATACCAGCGGCAGGAGCAGCGCGACTCATTCGGGACGATTGATTGATTTGTGGCTCTAATCCCTAATCCCTAACTCCTAATCCCCCTCCCATGTCCTCCGCCGAACCTTGGACCGTCGGCCGGCTGTTGAAGTGGACGACGGACTATCTGAAGGAGCAAGGAGCGGACAGCCCGCGGCTGGACGCCGAGGTGTTGCTGGCACATGCTTTGGGATGCCAACGGATCGAGTTGTACACGCGATTCGACGAATCGCCGGGCGACGAGTCCCGGGCCGCGTTCCGCGCGCTTGTCCGGCGTCGGGCCGACGGGGCGCCGGTGGCCTATCTGGTCGGCCGCCGCGAGTTCTACTCGCTCAGTTTCCGCGTCACGCCGGATGTTTTGATCCCCCGCCCCGAGACCGAGTTGCTGGTGGTCGCGGCGATCGATCTGGCGAAGACCTACTCCCCTCGCCCTTTGGGAGAGGGGCCAGTGGCCAGTGGTCAGTGGTCGGGTTCATCAAATCCCAAATCCCAAATTCCAAATCAACAAATATCCATCGCCGACGTGGGGACCGGCAGCGGCTGCATCGCCGTCTCGCTGGCCAAGCATCTGCCGGGCTGCCGGGTGACGGCCATCGACACCAGCCCGGCCGCCTTGGCGGTGGCCGAGGAAAACGCCCGGCATCATGGTCTGGCCGAGCGGATCGAGTTCGTCGAAAGCGACCTGCTGGCGGCGTTGCCCGACGGCCGGCAATTCGATTTCGTGGTAAGCAATCCGCCGTATGTTGCCCAGGGCGAGTGGGCCACTCTGGCGCGGGACGTCCGCGACTTCGAGCCGCGCGGGGCGCTGGTGGCCGGACCGCGCGGCACGGAAGTGATCGAACGATTGATCCCTCAAGCGGCCGAGCGTTTGCGCGACGGCGGTCATTTGCTGATGGAGATCGGCCCGGCGATCCACGACGCCGTCTGCGAATTGATCGGCGCCGACGGGCGATTCGAGCTTGGGCAGACGATAAAAGACCTCGCTCGGCTGCCGCGCGTGGTACAAGCGAAGAAACGTTGACCGATCAGCGTCAATTGAGTGTCAGATAAATATTGTTGCGAACAATAGCCGGGGGCTAACAGCCCCCGGAATGTGCGCAAACTGCAAGAGTTTCCCTCCGGGGGCTGTTAGCCCCCGGCTATTTTGACATTAGCTTCTTGACTTTCCGTGGAGGTGGTTATGAAACAATCCAATTCTGGCGGCCGTGTATGCAGTGCCGTTCTGACCACTGCTAGCGTGTTCGTGCTGGTCATAGTCGTGGGGTGCATTTTCCAGCCGAAGGGGCCGGGCAGACGCGCCCGGTGCATAAACAATCTGAAAAACATTGCCCTAGCACTGCTCAATTACGAGAACAAGCATCATTGTTTTCCGGCGGTTGGCGAGACTGGCAAAGACGGCCAACCATCGCAGAGTTGGCGGGTGACGATTCTGCCTTATCTGGACAGGCGCGACCTTTACGAGCTATACGATCCCAAGGAACCTTGGGACAGCCCGAAGAACCGGGCGATTGCCGACAAGATACCGAAGATCTACCGCTGTCCGTCCGATTCCAAGGCCAAGAGCCAACAGACCAGCTACGTGATGATCGTCGGTCCGAAAACAGTTGGCGGTTTGGATGACAAATACCGGGGCATGGACTTCATTTGCTCACATTCCGGGTCGGCCACCACCCTAATGGTAATCGAAGTGCCCAACTCGGGCATTCATTGGATGGAACCCCGCGACCTGACTATCGACCAGATCATCGAGCGACTTAAGGACCACAAAATGGCGGCGCATTCGGGCGGGTTCAACGTGTCATTTTGCGACGGACACCAACAATTTATCCTCGAAAACATCGACCCGGAAACCCTCCGTGCCCTGGCCGACCCGAACCGCGACAAACCGATAGACGAAACCAAGTTCTAATTCCCGTAGCATGATAGGCCGGGTCGTGACCCGGCATGATTGACCGCCGGGTTGCAACCCGGCCTACATCACTTTGGTGAACCCCATGTGGCATTGTCCTAAATGCGGCGAACAGATCGACCCTGAATGTAACGTCTGCTGGAACTGTGGGACGGGGCGGGACGGGGCCTTGGCCGCCGATTTCCAGGCGGAACCGAACGATCCGGTCGTGCCCGATCCGGGACCGGACCCCGACGAACCGAACGAGATCGCCGCGGACTTGGACGCTGCAAACGTGCGGATCGTCGAACTTTGCTCCACCGTCGATGTCGTGGAAGCGCATGGCTTGTGCGCCATGTTGGAGCGGGCGGGAATTCAGGCCCGGGTCGTGGGCGACGTGCTCGGAAACGCGGCCGGCGGGCTGCCGTTGGGAGAGACGATAGCGCCGCGCGTCTGGGTCCGCGAATCAGACGCGGCCCGCGCCCAAGAGGCCATCGACCGCTGGCTCAACGACCAGGAAACAAACCCGACCGAGTGGCCCCAAAGCGACACGCAGCCAGAATGGGAGGAGACCGCAGAGCCAGAAGAAGGCCCCTTGCCATCTGACGTGAAATTCCGTTTTCTCAGTGAGGTTTTTTACATCATCGGGATGTTTTTCATTCTACTTGGTATTTATTGGGCGTGCCAGAACTGGCTTATCCTCTCCGGGTATTCGGCGACGACCAGCGGCCAATGGATCGACGACAGGTACGTCGGTGTGAAACATCTATCGAATCTCGGCAGCGATGGTCTCCCCATCCGCAAACCGCATGAACTTACCTACGCATACAGACCGCTGTACGTTTACGTTGTCGGCAGCAAGACATACACTGCCCAGGGCAATGACACGGGAAGCGTTCTCGATCGAGTGCCTATCCATTACAAACCGGATCGTCCGCATGAGCACGTCGTTGGGCCAATTACGCCGCCGTGGATAATCCTGGTCTTTGCCGTCGGGCTGGGAGGGTTTTCGCTATTTGTCGGATACAAGTTTCGCTGAAGCAAGGTAGGCCGGGTCGTGACCCGGCATGATTGACCGCCGGGTTGCAACCCGGCCTACGTTTATGTCCCACTTCCAGATTACCGGCGGCGTTCCGCTTCGTGGGGAGGTCCGCTGTAGCGGGTCGAAGAACGCGGCGCTGCCGATCATGGCCGCTTCGATACTCGCCTCAGAGCCGGTCCGGCTGCTGGGGACGCCGCGGTTGGCCGACGTGCGAACGCAAACCCGACTGCTGAAACATCTGGGGGTAAACGTTTCGCAAGTCGATGAGGGGATGATTTTCGAGACGGTCGATCCCACGCCGGTCCGGGCGCCGCAGCGGTTGGTGCGTCGGATGAGGGCGGGGTTCTGCGTGCTTGGCCCTCTGCTGGCCCGGCGGGGCAAGGCCGTGGTCCCGTTGCCCGGCGGTTGCAACATCGGACACAGGCCAGTCGATCTGCATCTGAAAGGACTTGCGGCGTTGGGGGCCGACTTGCGGTTGCAGCACGGCTACGTCGTCGCCACCGCACGGCGGCTGACCGGGACGACGATCGACCTCCGTGGCCCCAATGGCCCGACCGTGACCGGCACGGCCAACGTGCTGAGCGCCGCTGTGCTTGCCCGAGGAACGACGATCATCCGCAACGCGGCCGTCGAGCCGGAGATCGTCGATCTGGAAAGATTTCTCGCGGCCTTGGGGGCGAAGATCGAGGGCGTGGGGACTTCGACACTGCGGATCGAGGGCGTGGACCAACTCGGCGGCGCGACGCATCGGCTGATTCCCGATCGGATCGAGGCGGCCACGTTGCTCATCGCGGCGGCAGTCACCGGCGGCTCGGCCACCATCACGGGCGTAGTGCCGGAGCATCTCGACGCGGTGTTGGGAAAACTCCGCCAGACGGGGGCGGCGATCGAGGTGGGCGAGGATTGGGTGTCGATTGGCGAACACAAAAGGGGACAGGTACATGTTTTCGGCCAGGAGTTTATCGGCGAAAAACGTCTTCCCGCCGAAAAATGTACCAGTCCCCCGCCGAAAAATGTACCAGTCCCCCGTCGGCGGCTACGTGCCGTCGATGTCGTCGCCGGACCTTATCCGGACTTTCCCACCGACCTTCAGGCCCAATGGGCAGCGCTGGCCGCCGTGTCGGAAGGGACAAGCCGCGTCGAGGATCGCGTGTTTCCCAGCCGATTCATGCACGTCGCCGAACTGAACCGCTTGGGGGCCAACATCACTTGCGTGGGCGGAGCGGCGAAGGTCGGCGGCGTCCGGCGTCTCAGCGGCGCGCGGGTAACGGCCCACGACCTCCGCGCCGGGGCCGCGCTGCTGCTGGCCGGTCTGGCGGCGGAAGGCCGCACCACGGTCGA
>CBDAFL010000246.1:0-1278 GCA_965195225.1 uncultured Thermoguttaceae bacterium | reverse complement strand
GCGCCTAAGCCCACAGGTAAGTCTAGGTTAGTTCCGGTCGATGAGCAAACCACGGTCGCCGGCAAGCGCGGCCGACGAGGCGGATAAACGATCCGTGCCTGGAGAAGGGGGGCTGGAGACGGTCGAAGCACAACACGTTTGCCGCCGCATGACGCCGAAAGTCAACATGGTTGGCTTCGCGAAACATGGATAGCCGGCGCGAAGGCCGATCGGCGACGATTGCGTCAGTCGGTCGCCTTCGGTCCCGTCCGATCGCCGGCGGAAGGTCGCTTGTGCGGACCGTCGGCGCGAAGGGTTCGTCTCTTCTGAAGTTTTTCCAGGCCGCTCTTGGGACGCGGTGGCGACGGATGAGCCGGCTGGGCCCCTTCGATCGCCCGCTTCCCGCGACCCAACGTGAAACGTTGCAGCAATGGAAACAATAGGTGGGCGTTTTGGGCCAGATAGGGCCAGCGAAAATGGTAATGCCGAAAACACTTGCCGTGCAACGCCTCGACCCGCGCGATCGACAGGCGGCTATATTTCAAGACGGGCGTGTGGATGTCGTAGTGGCTGAAGTTGAAGTCGACGATCCGATCCTTGATCTCGTCGAAGAACGCAGTGCCCGGGTAAGGCGTGACGACGTTGAAATTTGCGAAAGTCGGTCCCAGTGATTTCGCGTAGTCGAGCACCCAGCGAATCGATTGTTCCGTGTCGTCTGGAAACCCGATCAAGAAGTTGCCGACCGTGCGAATTCCAAGACGGCGGCATTGTTCGACGAAAGCCCGTTGCCGATCGGTCTCGATCGGCGTTCGCCCATATTGTTGCAGCGTCTCATCGTCCGGTGTTTTGATGCCAACGGTGACGCTGGTCAAACCGACCCGTTTGAGCAATCGCAAGATATCCGGTCTCATCAGGTCGATGTGAGTTTCGATCGAAAACTGAATCTTCTTCGGCAGCCGTCCGAGAAGTTCGGCCAACCGGAACACGTGCTGCCGGCTCAATCCGAACATGGGATCGCGAAACTTGAACGAACGAAAATGCCACCGTTTCATGCCGTTGCGAATTTCGTCGACGACCGCTTCGGGGTCGCGCAGGCGAACACCACCGTCGAGGATCAGGTAGGGACAATAGTTACATTGCATCGAGCAGCCGCGGCTCTGCTGTACATACGCCGTCGGAAAATGCCAAAAGTCGTGGCAAACGCGAAAACGTTGTGGCTCGAACAGCGACCAATCGGGCAAAGGCAACGAGTCCAAGTCTTCGATCGTGCCCAACTGGACGGTAGCGCCGGGCCGCTGG
>CBDAFL010000245.1:0-1517 GCA_965195225.1 uncultured Thermoguttaceae bacterium | reverse complement strand
CGGCCGGCCGCAGGGGACCCCCGCGGGGGTCCCCTGCGAATCCCAATTTACCCTCCAAAGCAACTTTTGATAACATGCCCCAAAGACTATTTGGAAACATACAAGGTCCATGTTTTCGGCCAACCGTTTGCCCGCGAAATGCGTTTTTCGGCCGAAAAATGGACCAGTCCCCAGCCAACCCGTGAACGCTTACGCGGGAAAGAATCAACCTCCCACGGGCCGTTAGGGTGAGGGCGGTGTTCGTCGCGTTCATCCACGCCGCCCCAACCACCCTCACCCCCGGCCCCTCTCCCAAAGGGAGAGGGGAGTTGTTACCTCTCGTTCCCACGCTCCGCGTGGGAACGGGCGACCCGACTCACCTACGCAGAGCGTTGGAAAACGGGGGTTCCCACGCAGAGCGTGGGAACCAGGAACATTCTTCCGTTACTTCCGCCTGCGCCATGCGTAGCAGAGCAGGCCGATCAGGCCCGTGGCCAGCAACAACAGCGTGGAAGGCTCGGGAACCGGCCCCACGTCGGCCCAGGTGGTGCCAATGCGCACGTCGTCCATGTACGGGAAGCCAACCGAACTGTAGTCGTCGTCGATATAGACAAGGTTCAGGGTGGTCTCCTCGATGTCTACGGTAATCGGCGTGGAGCATTGGGCCGACGTCTCGACGTTTGTCGGATTGACCCAGATCTGGAGCCGCTCCTTGACGTTGTCCACCACGTTGAACTCCAGCTTGCCGACAATCAGCGCCTCTGTGTCCGCAGCGTACGAGCCAGCCGTTGCCGTTGTGGACTCCCAATCAGATCCCCAGGCTTCCACATAGGGATACAGTGTGCCTGACACATCTGCGCCCCATTTTAGCCCGACGCCTAAACCATTCCATGAATTGCCTTCCGCCAAGTACAGCAGTACACCGTCCCCGTCGCTGCTTGCGGGCATTTTGAAGCGGGCGGAGAAGTACAACGATGCGGTGGGCGAGCCGACGAAATCAGTGCTGAAGTATCGTTGATCGCCGCTATTGTTGCCGATGGCCTGCCCACCGCCAACGTTCCACCCGTCGCCAAAGTCCGACGCCCACGCGCCGGACCAGGAACTGCCGGACCCGGAGGCGCCGCCGGTTTTGCCGGCCAAGGGGCCGTCGGTATAAGCAAAATCGTCCGCGACGACTAGTTCTGCCTGAGCGGGAGCGCTCGAGCAAACCAGCAACGCCGCGCCAACCAATCCAATCAGTAGTAAACGCACCATGATGCTTCACCTCCGGTGAACGATTAAAGAGATGCTTTGCGGCCTTGCCGACGCAGCATGGCCTATTGCCTCTAATTTACCCACCCCTACCCCAATGTCAATACCCTAACGGTACGAAATCAAAAAGTATTTTGAGGGGGTAGTACCCCCTTAATTCGGGTGGTGCCCGGCGTTTGTCGCCGGCTTGCCCACGGGCCAATCGCCTGCTATCCTCAGGTAAGAGCCTGAAGAAAATAATTGTCGAATTTGGGTGGCACGTCCCTGAGCGCAGCGAAGGGCGTGGT
>CBDAFL010000244.1:0-3588 GCA_965195225.1 uncultured Thermoguttaceae bacterium | reverse complement strand
TGGGCACCGAGTTCGGCGTCAAGGTGGACGAAAACGGCGACGTGGCGACGCACGTTCTGGAGGGCAAGGTCGAGTTTAAGGTGCTCGGTGACGGACAACGCGAGAACCAGACCATTCTGGTCAGCGTGGGCGAGTCGGTGCTGCTGGCGAAAGGGAAAGACGGTCAAGCGGCGACGGTCTCGCTCGGCAAGGCGAATGCCGCGGCCTTCCCGATTCACCCTGGAAAATTGGCCGAGTATGTTCAAGAGCAGCGGGAGGCCCCCTTCCGCCGCTGGCAGGCGTACAGTCAGAAACTCAGCCGGGATCCGTCGTTGGTGGCGTACTACACGTTTGAGACGCGCGGCCGCGAGGCGACCAATGCGGGGGCGATTTTGCCGAACGTGGCTTTGACGGGTGAGGCGCTCGATGGCCGGATCGACGGTCCGCGCTGGGCCGAGGGGCGTTTTCGCGGCAAGTTCGCATTGCGGTTCACCGGTCCCAACTGGCGCGACCGCGTTGAGTTGCCCGAGCCGGAGCGGTTCAATTTCACCGGTGCGTTCACGGTCGCCGTGTGGTTCCAGATCGAGCGATTCACGGCGAAGCATCAAGCGTTGATTGCCAAAGGAGACAAGGCGTGGCGCATGCAACGGTTCTCCGACCTCGAAAATCTTGGTTTTTCCACGAATTCCGAGAACAGAACAAAGCATGAAATCAAGGGTTCGGGCGAGGTCGCCAACCGGCAATGGCACTTGGCCGTGGCGGTCTGGGCGCCGATCGACGGCAAGGCAAGCAAGCGTTTGTATCTCGACGGCCGCTTGGACGTGGAAGGCCAATCGCCGCTGCCGCTCAACCACAACGATGATCCCGTGTGGCTGGGAAACAACAGCACGTATCCCGACCGCACTTGGGACGGTCTGATCGACGAGGTGGCGATTTTTTCCCGCGCACTTCCCGGCAAGGAGATTGAAGAGATGTTTGCCGCGGGCAATCCGCCCGAATCGGATAAATTGACACGTGACACTGGCGAGACGCCAGCGCCACCCGGTGGAAAGGAGGTGAAGCCATGAATGGTCCGTAAATAGTTGTAATGTGCTTAGCGGCCGTCGGCACGACGGCCCGGTGGCACTGGCATCTTGCCGGTGTCCAAGCGTCGGGCGGCGCTGGCATTTTGCCGGCGTCCGAATGAAGCACCGGCGAGACGCCAGTGTCAACCCCGTTACGATTTCACAACCGAACTGTACGGGAAAAGTGCTGCTCGTTTATTTGAGGCCCAGGCACGTCATGGGACAACCGTCCTGACGCCTCGTATTTCAATTGTTGTCCCAATATGGAGAATTGCAATGAGACCGTTCCACATGTTTTTGTCTGTTTTGGCGTTGGTAATCGGGCTTGGTTCCGCGGCCGACGCCGGTCTGCTCAGCCTGTACACGTTCGACAACACCGCCGACAACTCGGTCAGCGGCGCGCCGAACGGCACGGTCGCCGGCGGTGCGGGTTACGTCGCCGGCATGGTCGGCAACGCGATTTCGCTCGACGGAATCGACGACTACGTGAACCTTGGCACCAGCGGCATTCCGAACGGCGACCAAATAAAAAGCGGAAGCTTTTCGTCTTGGATCAAGACAACTTCGACTACGGATGGATACATTTTAGCTGCTTTCAACGACGATTCGAATGCTGGCTTTAAAGTTTCCCAAAAGAGTTCAAGCCAAATGGGAATCTACGTGCGTGCCGATGGTGGTAAACGCGAGGATATCTACGTCAACACAAACAACGCTGACGGCAACTGGCATCAAGTCGTACTCACCTGGGACGTGCTCACATCCACTACAGGTTTGGTGACTGCATACGTGGATGGCGTTGCTGCCTCCGGCGGTTACGTCGATCGCGGCATGTCTCAGGACGACACAGTTTCTGCCTGGCAGCATCCAGTGCGGATCGGTGCCGGCACACGGGATACGCTGGGCAGTTTCTTTTCCGGTTCCTTGGACGATCTCGGCGTTTGGAGCAACCGGCTCACCGCCACCGAGGCGTCGGCGTGCTACAACTTAGCCATGGACTCGGTGCTGAACTACGGGACCGAAGACGCCGATACGCTGTTCGACATCTTTGCCACCGGCACCGGCGCAAGCGGCCAAACCAGCGACGGCGAGACTTGGGTGTATGCCACCGGACTCACGGAGGCGGCAGGTACGGTATACGACCACAGCGCATTGGTGCTCGACGGTGCCGGCAACGGCGTGCAGCTTGTGCCGGAACCGGCCGCCGGCATCATGCTCGCCGCCGGCCTGATCGGCCTGCTTTGCTACGCATGGAGGAAGCGGAAATAACGCATGTCGTTGGGGTGGCAGTTCAACTGCCACCCCAACAAGAGTATGATTTCTGATTTGACTGGCGCTTTTCCGGCGTCGTCACGAATGGCTTTCGTGACGACGCTCGGAGCGCCGGCCATTTTCGGAAGCACAGGAACTCACGCAAAGGCGCTGAGGCGCAAAGTTTAACGGAAGTTGATTCGTGAGGGGCGTTTACGCCCCTTTCCGCCGCAGGCGGTATTAGGCCCGGCGTTCACGCCGGGTTAGTAGGGACGCGGACTATTGTGGTTGTCAGGCCCGTTGACGGGCCTCCTCGACGTTTCCGGGCAACAGGGAGGACGCCCGTAAACGGGCGTGACAACGCGAAAAAATAGGAACAACAGTGGAGGACGACGGTTCCGCCAACCCGGCGTAAACGCCGGGCCTAATACCGCTTACGCGGGAAGGGCCGTGAACGGCCCTGGAGTCAATAATGGAAACTCAAAGTTTGCCCGATATTCCAGGAGTTTATTTCAGACATCTTTTCTGTTCAGCCAGGAGGCGAACGATGTGCCGAAGCAATCATCAATCAGAAATCAGAAACCAGAAATCCACGGCGTTTACGCTCGTGGAGCTTTTGGTGGTGATCACGATCATCGGGATTTTGATCGCGCTGTTGCTTCCGGCGGTGCAGGCGGCCCGCGAGGCAGCGCGAAAGTTGCAGTGCATGAACAACCTCAAACAGGTCGGTCTGGCCGTGCTGAACTACGAGGAGACCCACGGCGTTCTCCCGCCAAGCTCGACGTGGGACAGGGCCGCGGGCGTGGACATCCAACAGGGCAACAATAACCGGCTCGGTCCGAATTGGGTCGTCCTCGTACTGCCGCATTTGGAGCAACAGGCCGTTTACGATGCCTTTAGGCTACCCCGCTACATCACCGATCCGGCCAACACCGCCCCTCGCGGAACAGTCCTCTCGGTAATGCTTTGCCCGAGCGATCCGAACAATCGTACGCCCTTTAACGGCTCGGCCAACGGCGGGACCAGCCAATTGGGCGACGGCTGGGCCAGGGGCAACTACGCCGCCAACGCCTCGCTGGCGCAGATGAACGACACCTTCTGCATCAATTACGGCAACGGCGTACTGAATTGCGGTGCCTACGCCACGTCCTACGGTTGGAAGAGCGATCGGCTGCGGGGCGTGATGGGCGCCAACACCGCCCTGCGGATGCCCGAAATCCGCGACGGGACGAGCAACACCATCCTGCTCGGGGAAATTCGGGCCGGACTGTATACCGGCGACCAGCGCGGCACGTGG
>CBDAFL010000243.1:0-1134 GCA_965195225.1 uncultured Thermoguttaceae bacterium | reverse complement strand
TTGTGTTTTTTTTTTTTTTTCAAGCAGAAGACGGCATACGAGATTCTGACATGTGACTGGAGTTCAGACGTGTGCTCTTCCGATCTCGCTGACGCTGAGCGAGGATAAGGTCTTCTTCTCCAACGGCAGCGGCGTGGTGGCCCTGGATCGCCGGACGGGCCGACCCCTGTGGACCAGCGACGGACCCGCCGTCAAGCGCTTCCCCACGGGCGGTTCCACGCGGGCCGTGTATGCCGACGGCGTGCTCCTGGTGGCCGTCGGCACCAAGGTCACCGGGCTGTCGGCCAAAGACGGTAAGGAGTTGTGGAAGGGCTCGCTTCTGCATTCAAGCCACCATTGCCCGAATGATCTGTTCGTCATCGACGGGCTCGTCTGGTCGGCCAACACAGGGACGCCCCAAAGGAACGGCACCCATCTGAAGGCACTGGACCTGCATACGGGCGAGGCGAAGAAGGATTTCAAGGCCAAGAACCTCCCGGCGTTCCCGATGCACCCACGCTGCTATCCCAGCCGGGCAACGACCCGCTACCTCATCACCAACGGCATGGGCGCCGAGTTCTACAAAGTGGGGTCCGACCGGCTCGATATCTTCAACTACGTACGCGGAAGTTGCGTCTATGGCGTCATGCCCTGCAACGGGCTGCTCTACAAGCCGCCGGACTCCTGCGCCTGCTACTACCAGTCTAAACTTGAGCATTTCTGCGCGCTCTCGCCCGCATCGGCGCTCGTGAAGAAGACGGCGGAGGAAGACCGGCTGGAGAAAGGCCCCGCCTACAACAAGATCGCAGGCGGCAAGACGCCGGCGGCGAAATCGGACTGGCCCATGTACCGGCGGGATGCGGCAAGGAGCGGATCCTCGCCGTCGTCCATTGCGGCCGGCCTGAAGAAGCGCTGGAGCGTTGCGATTGGCGGCAAACTCACCCAGCCGGTTGTGGCAAACGGCAAGGTCTTTGTCTCCTCGGTTAACCGGCAGACGCTCTATGCCCTGTATGCGGGATCGGGCAAGGTGTTGTGGCAGTACGTGGCGGGAGGCAAGATCGACTCCTCCCCCACGGTGCACGAGAGCACGGTGCTGTTCGGCTGTGCCGACGGATGCGTCTATTGCCTGCGCGCCGAAGACGGCGCCCTCGCGTG
>CBDAFL010000242.1:0-2020 GCA_965195225.1 uncultured Thermoguttaceae bacterium | reverse complement strand
GGTCTATCAACGACGGGCAAGATACTCGTTGAGCGTCGCCGGGCCGATGGCTCGATCGAGAGCACCGTCAAGATCGATTCACGAGTGAACGAATAGCCGTCGGCGGCAGCCGACGGTTCGTTTGAGGAGCAGAGCGTGGTCCGGGGGATTCGGGATGGATTCGCCAGAATTCAGTTTGCCGGGCAGCGATCTGAACTTTTGCAAGTTCAGCTACTCGTAAACTCAATCTGGACAGACCACTAGGCCTTAAACAAGCGAAGCCGAGTTGTGGTTGTTGCTTGGTTCGTGATGTTGTGTGGAGACGTAGTATCTTCGGGCGGCTTCGGGTGAAGCCGGGATGGTGTTTCGGGTTGTCGGTTCGGTGATGGTCTTGTTCTTCTGCAAGCACGTGCAGTTAAGGGTGGCGGCTGCACCGGAGCATCCGGACTCCGGCTTCGTTTTCGGCTCCGTCAACATCGCAATACGGTCGAGAGGCGGAAGAATACGGGCAAGTGCGGATTGTAACTGAGCACTCGGTAGATCAGCTTGCCGCCGCTACGCACGATCTGGCAGGGAACCTTGATGAAGGCGTTGAGGAACGTGCGGAACTCCATCCGCAGGACGCGATGTTTCTCGGCTTGATGCTTTTCACGCCAGCGGCCTGTCTCCGGCAGCCAGAGTGCCCACCAGGCCTTAAGGTTCCAGGCCAGGGCAGTCATCACCATGTAGGCCCAATTGCTGTGCAGATTATCGACCGGGGCCGACAACGCCCGAACTCCGCCGGCCAACTGGGCGATCAGGTTTTCCTGGTCGCAGCGGTCGTTGGCCTCGAACACCACGTCTTCCGCGTCGGACGCCCAGTCGTTGGTGATGTAGAAAAAGTAGCGGACCTCGTCGAACAGCCGCGACTGACCCTTCTCGTGGGCGATAACCTTGCGGAGTACGACCATGCGATACGGCTGCTGGCATCCGGCAGGTTGATATTCGAACTCGGCGTAGTCCTCGCCCTTCAGCCGCAGCACCTCGTACTCGCGCTCGCGGACGATCCGCTGCTTGACGTTGGCGGGCTTCTGCCGGGACTCGGTCTTGACTTCATAGCGCGGCGGCCGCAACATCTTCCGCCAGGCATTTTTCGGCAAACTGTCCGCGATTTCCTGCAGATTCGGCATGGCCTTGAAACCGAAGTAGAAGGTCACGCCGTCCTCGTCCCAGGCGCCGAGCTTCGCGGACTGGCTGAAGGCCGTGTCGCCGCGGAGCACGATCCGGCGGAAGCCCGCCTTGCGGCACAAAGCGATCGCCTGATCGGCTTCTTCGGCCGCCCCTTCGTGGCTGGGGCGGTTGCCCGAGCGGTTGACCAGGCGAAGAACTTCGCCCGTCTCGGCCAGCGAGACCACCAGCGGATGATAACCCCAGGTGCCCTTGTAGGAGATGTCCATCCCCTGCTTGCACTCGCCTTTGGTGATCACCAACGTTCCATCCATGTCGATCGTGGCCCGGTCGAAGAACTTCGCGGGCTGCCTGGCCCAGACGTTCAACCGGGCGTCGTCGATGGCCCCCATCAACGCGCGGATGTCGGTCTCGGAAAAGCGTCGGCAGAAGTCGCCCGCCGTGGTCGGGTCGGGAATCCGCTCGGTGCCCAGGGCGTCGAGGAAGACCTCGTCGTTGCGACGCGACTCGATATCTTCCAACCGGATGCCGTCGCACATCGCATTGTAAGCCAGGTTCAGCACGTGATCCGATTCGTGGTAGGGCCGATGGATCTTCAGCACCTGGACCCGGCGGTCGATAGCCTCAACCAGTCCGCTTTGCTGGGCGAGGCGATGCACCAGCCCGATGCCGCCCGTGCCGATGGCCCGGACCTTCTCGGCCAATTCCACACGCAGGTTCGCCGTGCCGAACATCGGCTTTCCCCGGTCCTCCCTTGCCCCGTCCAACCGCCGCTCGATCCGTCGCTTGGCATTCCGCAGACGATTCTGTATATTGACGTTCACTCGAAATCCTCCTTGTACCCGGGTCAAAGGTTAAGTTCCATACCCTTTAG
>CBDAFL010000241.1:0-1986 GCA_965195225.1 uncultured Thermoguttaceae bacterium | reverse complement strand
TTGTTTTCTCGTAGTCTTTGCTATGTCGCCGATGCCGGGCGAGCCAGGCAAAGGTGCGCTCGACGATCCAACGTTTGGGCAAGACGACGAATCCTTTGATGCCTACAGGCCGCAGAACCGTTTGCAGTACCCAGCCGAACGAGTGTAACCGGTCTCCCGCCAGGTCAAATGGCGAGGGTTTCTGGGGTGTAAGATTGGATCAGGTGTCGGTTGGGGTGTAGCCGTTGGAGGTCGGATTTCATTCGTTGAGCTTGGAAGGTATCCCAGTGGTTGGACACGTGGATCGCGCGAAGTATGAGCATCGGCGCCGCTCCCGACAAACGCCAACGCATGCCGCTACGTTCCATGCGGTCCTTGACCAGGTGCCGACAGGCACCTTCGATCACACCCGTCGCGATCGGATAGCCTTCCTCCAAATACTCGTCGTAACGCATCCGATAAGCGTTTTTCTCGAAATAGTTGCAGGCCGTCGCGACCTCCTTCAGCGCCGAGCCTTTCAGTTCCCGGCGGGTGGCCATTTGCCGCAGGCCGAGGATCACTCCGTGGACTTGCCCTTGCAAGATTCGCAACAGACGCGCCCGTACCAACGGTTCCGCCTGTTCGCGGTTGCCGCCGCAAAGTGCTTTGGTTGCCGACCACACGTAGATGGCCACGTGCAGGATGTCCAGAATGTCAATCGCATCTTGATGCTTCTCGGCAAGATAGACGTTCGACGTTTTCGGATAGTCTTCCTGCCCGTCGCACAATCGCAGTAACGGCTGTTTGCGTTTGCGACGTTGATCCACCTGCTCGCCAGCCCAACGAAACGCTTCGTGTGTGCCGGGAATGATGAATTCTTGACCCTCCTCTTCCTCCACGCGAGTGAAGCGCGCCACCACGTGCTTATGGCACGGACGAGGACGATCCTTGTCTTTCGTTTGCCGCTCTTCGCGGAACAACGCTGCCACGATATCTTCCGCGCTGCGGTGATAACGATCGACCGAATAGACACTGGCCAACGTCGCCACGCGGCGGTTGCCACGACGCTTGCTGGTGTTGAACGCCGGCAAAGTCTCGGCATCCTTCCGAATCATCGGCACGCCTTTGCCGTCCGCTGTTAGAACCAACAGTTCTCCTTCTTCTCTCGCGGGCGGTTTCGGAAGCTCCTCCAAAAACGGTTCCGCTTGCTCGCCCAACTGCCGATTGATCCGCTCCAACGAATCGACCGGCAACTTCTGGCCAAACACTTTGCCGATCCCTTGCCGAGCCTTCTCGAAAGCCTCCTCGATGCAGAAATACTGGGAAAACTCCTGCAATAAATACGAATACTCACCCTCGGGCAGGCTCATCCGTGCGTCGATCGGACGCAGTTCGATTTTCTGCTTGGCTCCCCTCGCATATGTGTAAGCGGAAAAATGGTGCTCGCCAAAAACGGTGCGAATTCTACGTTCCGCCGGTTCGTCACTCCGCTTCAGCATTCGATCGTCCGCCGTCCGCACCGTTTCTCCCAAATCGCCGTCTCCTTGAAGCGTCAAAAACTGATCCACGCAACGACGCCCGAGCAATAGCACACTTCCCAATACTTTCTGTTCCACTTCGTGCAAGGACTCGCCATCCTCGGCAGCCCGGCGGATGAATTGCTCCAACTTCCCCGCCAATTCCACAATCGAAATGTCCTTGTCTTGCGCGACCATATCTGAGATCATCATGCTACGGCTTCCTTGACGTAGGGGTTCGAGGGCAAGGGGACACCCCCTTGCGGAAAAACAGCCCCCCTATTATCCAAGGAAGTCGTTTCTTGTTTACCCCAATTTCCAGGCTCCACCAATTTGCCTGTTGATGCAATGCGGGAGACCGGTTACACTCTCTTACCTTGCTCGTTGAACTCAAAGATGATCAACGCCTTGGGTTCCCGCCAGGGTGTGTCGAACTTAGGGCGAGCACCTTTTTTCTTCTTGCCGTTTTTCTTCCGCTTCTTGTTTTCCCGCAGACGTACGCGTCCGCCGT
>CBDAFL010000240.1:0-1475 GCA_965195225.1 uncultured Thermoguttaceae bacterium | reverse complement strand
CAATCCTGTTCGGCACGGCGTTTGCCTTAGGCGGTGCGGGGGTGTCAAAATTACCTAAGTTTTCTCTTGCGCCCATCTTAACACAATGTTTCAATGTGGGGCATGAGCCATCCCAAACGACGCAAGATCGAAGAACGCGACCTGACGGGCTTCAAGTACTTCAAGAGGATCACCCGTCTTCTCGAACGCCTCCATGATGCCGGCTGCGGGCGCGACCGCGCCGGCAACCGACGCCTCCACATGGACCAGTACCTGGCCCTGGTGCTGCTGCAGATGTTCAACCCGATCTGCGAGTCCCTCCGCGCCCTCCAGCAGGCCAGCGAGCTCAAGAAGGTCCAGCGGTTGCTGGGGACGCCGCGGGCCAGCCTGGGAAGCCTCTCGGAGGCGGCGGGCGTCTTCGACGCGACCCTCCTGGAGAGGCTTCTCGGGGACTTCGTCGCCGAACTGAAGCCGATGGCCCACGATCCCCGGCTCGGCGACCTGCGTCAGGTCCTGACCCTGGTCGACGGCACCTGGCTGACGGCGTTGCCGCGCATGGCCCGCTGGGCCCTGTGGCAGGAGTCGAGCCGAGACCGGCGTGCGGCCAAGGCCCACGTCCAGTTCGAGGTCCTCAAGGGCGTGCCCGTGGCTGCGACGATCACCGACGCCCACACCTCCGAAGCCGGCGTCCTGAAGGCCCACCTGGGCCCGGGCCGGCTGTACGTCGTCGACCGCGGCTACGCCGAATACGCCCTGTTCCAGGCCATCCTCGACGCTGGCAGTTCCTTCGTCGGCCGTCTGCACGACAACGCCGTGCTGGAGGGGGTCGAGGAGCGGTCGCTCACGTCCGAGGCAACGAAGGCCGGGGTCCTGCGCGACACGGTCGGCTGGCTCGGCTCCAAGCCCACCCGGGGCGACCTGAAGGCCCCCGTCCGAGTGGTCGAGGTGGCCTGCACGCCGCACCGGAAACGTAGCGGCAAGACGGCCCGCGGCGGGCCCGAGCAGGGGGAGCGCCTGCGCCTGGTGACCGACCGGATGGACCTGCCGGCCGACCTGGTCGGCCTCGTCTACCAGGCCCGCTGGCAGATCGAGACGTTCTTCCGCACCTTCAAGCACGTGCTGGGATGCCGGCACCTGCTGAGTCACTCGCAGAACGGGATCGCCCTGCAGACGTATGCGGCCATCCTGGCGTGTCTGCTGATCGCGCTGTGGACGGGCCGCAAGCCGACGCGGCGGACGTATGAAATGCTCTGTTACTACTTCACCGGCTGGGCCGACCTCGATGAGGTCGAGGCCCACATCGCCGCCCTGAAGGATCAGACCGCCCAGGCGTAAGCCCCAAGGCCGCTCCCGTCTCCCGCCGCGGCCGCCTCGATGCTGCGCCGAAACCACCTCAACGCCCCCGCCGCAACGTCCCGCCTCGACCGCTCTCCGCAACCCTTACTCCTTGCCTTCAGCATCGGCCCGTGGTGCAATCGCCGGGCCGAACAGGATTG
>CBDAFL010000239.1:0-19201 GCA_965195225.1 uncultured Thermoguttaceae bacterium | reverse complement strand
TATTGCACTCCTTGCAATTAGAGGGTGTCCGGGAATAGTTTCATTTAGCCCTCCGTGAATACACGGCGGGCAGCGGTGGTTGAACGCACCAGACCGTGCCCCGGGTGTATTCACCCGGGGCACGGTCTAAATAGCTGTTTTTGCGGATCAATTCCCGGACACCCTCTGTAATTGATTAAGAAGGAAGCCGGTATTTTCCCGAAACAGCCGGGATTCCGCAAGTGGCCCGCCGCACTCCGGGGGCTGTTAGCCCCCGGCTATTTTCTTATTCAAAACTCAGGTTGGTAGCTCGATAATTTCACACCCCACCGACGATCAATCATGCCGGACGAAACGCGGGTCTTCGTAGCCCAGCTTGAGTTTCCATTCCTGTACGGAACAATATAGCACCGGCACGATGAACATCGTCAAGACCGCAATCGACATCCCGCCGAAGCAGGGAATGGCCATCGGCCTCATGATGTCCGATCCCCTGCCGGTCGACGTCAGCACGGGCACCAACGCCAGCAGCGTAGTGGCGGTGGTCATCAGGCAGGGGCGGACCCGGCGCAGTCCGGCCTCGAGCGTGGCGCGACGGGCCGCCGCCTTTGAATTGATGTTGTGCTTCCGGAAACTCTGGTCGAGATACGTGGCAATCACCACGCCGTCGTCCGAAGCGATGCCGAACAGCGCCAGGAATCCGACCCAGACGGCCACGCTGAGATTGATCGGGTGGACCTGAAACAGCGTGCGCATGTTCGTGCCAAAAACCTCGAAGTCCAGGAACCACGGTTGCCCATAGAACCAGATCAAGATGAATCCGCCCGCCCAGGCCACAAAAATCCCGCCGAAAACCAGCGAAGTGGTAATCGTCGATCGAAATTGAAAGTACAAGATCAGGAAGATCAGCAGCAGCGCCAACGGCAGAACGACCATCAGGGTTTTTTGCGAGCGGATTTGATTCTCGTAGTTGCCGGCGAAGCTGTAGCTGACGCCCGACGGCAGAACAAGCTCTCCCGAGTCGATTTTCTCTTTGAGATAACGTTGACAGGCCTCGACGACGTCTACTTCCGCCCCGCCCGGCTTCATGTCGAACAGCACGTAGCCGACCAGAAAAGTATCTTCGCTCTTTATGACCTGTGGGCCACGGACGTAGTTGATCTCGGCCACCTGGGTCAGAGGCACCTGAGCGCCGCCGCGGGTGGGGACCAGGATTTTCTCCATGCTCTCGATGTTGTCGCGTAGTTCGCGCATGTAGCGTACCCGCACGGGATAGCGCTCGCGACCCTCGACCGTGGTGGTGACTTGCCGGCCGCCGATGGCCACCTCGATCACGTCCTGCACTTCGCGGATGCTCAGGCCGTGACGGGCGATCTTGCGGCGGTCGAATTCGATTTCCAGATAGGGCTTACCCACTATGCGGTCGGCGATCACGGCCGATGCCTCGACCGAGGGAACTTCCTTCAAGAACCGCTCGATCTCCAGTGCCACGCGCTCGATGGACTCCAGGTCGGGGCCTTTTACCTTCACGCCCATCGGGGCGCGCATCCCGCTTTGCAACATGACCAGCCGGGCGGCAATCGGCTGTAGCTTGGGCGCCGAGGTGGTGCCGGGCACTTGGGCCGCGCGGACGATCTCCCGCCAAATATCGTCCGGCGTCTTGATCCGCTCCCGCCATTGTCGGTACGGCCGGCCGGAGGCATCGGGGATCAGGTTTCCGTCGTCGTCGCGGGCGAACTCGCCGTTGTCTTCGTCGTAGCGGAACTTGACGCGGTTGCCGCTCTTGTCGGTAATGTATTCGGACTTGTAATTGATGACGGTTTCGATCATCGAGACCGGGGCGGGGTCCAACGAGCTATCCACGCGGCCGATTTTGCCCACCGCCATCTCGACCTCGGGTATGGCCATCAAACGCCGGTCCTGAAGCTGCAGAACGTCGAGCGCCTCGCCGATCGAGGCGTGAGGCATAGTGGTGGGCATGTAGAGAAACGAGCCTTCGTCCAGCGGCGGCATGAACTCCTTGCCCAAGCCGGGAAAGGTCCGCGACGCCAAAGTCCAAGGCCGGGAATCTCGAATCGACGCCGCATCGACGCCGACCTGCCCGGCCGTCCAAGGCACGAAAGCGAACGCACGATCGAACCCCAGCCAGACCGAAGCGCCCGCTAGGAGGATTAAGGCCGGTATCGTCAAAAAGAGGAGTTTATTGTCCAGAGACCATCGCAGGATCGGCGCGTACAGATAGCGTTGAAAGAGATGGAAGAACATCAGCAGGCCGCCGATCATAACGGCGACAAAAATGAGGTTTCGCGTCTGGCCCTTGTCCGGCCCCAGCGGCAGCCAATGGTTGGTCAGCAGCAGGCCCACCAACAGCACGACGGTCGCGTTGGCGATCCACGATCCCCAGCGTTGGTATCGCGGCGGGATGTATTGACGGAGCAGGCCGTAGCCGCCCAGCACGGCGATGATCGTTCCGGCCCACCATGCAACCCAGACGGCAACCGCGATTCCCGCCAGGACCAGCCCCACCATGAATAGAAGAAGTCCGGGTGGCACGTCCCTGAGCGCAGCAAAGGGCGTGTTGCCTCGAACAGCCACGCCCTTCGCTACGCTCAGGGACGTGCCACCATTCAGTGGCGTACCACCCTTACGCCTGAGTTTACCCAGCCTCAGGCGGCCTGCCAGCAGCAGATGGGCCGCCGGCGGAATGATCGTCAACGCGACGATAACCGAAGCGGTCAGAGCGAATGTTTTGGTGAAGGCAAGCGGTCTGAACAGTTTTCCCTCGGCCCCGATCATCGTGAACACCGGCAGGAAACTGATGACGGTGGTCGAGACGGCGGTCAGCACCGCGCCGGCGACCTCGCGGGTCGCCCGGTATATCACTTCCAGACGATTCTCCTCCGTCTCGGCATCGTCCAAGTGCTTGAGGATGTTCTCGCAGAGGATGATCCCCATATCGACCATCGTACCGATGGCGATGGCGATGCCCGAAAGGGCCACGATGTTGGCGTCGACGCCGAAGACTTTCATGGCGATAAAGCACATCAACACCGCCAACGGCAACAGCGAACTGATCAACAGCGAGCTGCGCAAGTGCATCACCATTACCAGAATGACGATGATCGTGACCAGGATTTCCTCGGTCAGCGCGGCGTTCAACGTACCCAGGGTCTCGTGAATCAGGCCCGTGCGGTCGTAGAATGGGACGACGGTCAATTGGCTGGTGGAGGCCCAGTCGGGCCACTGTCCGCGCGGCGTGGACCGCATCCAGGACAACCATGCCTCCTGGTTCAGTTCCGCTCCGTCGTAGGCTTTTACCCCGTGGTCCTTGGCAAACGCTTCCACCTGATGGCGAGTAGTTTTCTTGAAGTCGATGACCACCTTTGTCGGCATCCCCGGCGCGATCTCGGCGATCTTCCGGTTGACGTTTTTGATGGCTTCCAACGGGTTGAAGCCGAATCGGACCACGACCACTCCGCCGACGGCCTCGGCCCCCTGTTTGTCCAGCGCCCCGCGCCGCATGGCCGGGCCAAGCGAGACCCGGGCAACGTCCTTGACGTAAATCGGAACGTTGTCGTTGACCGCGACAACCGCATTTTCCAGATCCTCGACGTTTTTGACAAAGCCGAGGCCGCGGATGAAGTACTCGACCTTGTTGACTTCGATGGTCCGCGCACCAACGTCGATGTTCGACTGGCGGACGGCCGTGAACACGTCGTCGAGGCTCACTCGGGCGGCGCGCATGGCGTCCGGATCGACGTCGATCTGGTACTCTTGCACGAACCCGCCGACCGAAGCCACTTCGCTGACTCCGTCGGCCGACATCAGCGCGTAGCGGACGTGCCAGTCCTGCACGGACCGCAACTCGCCCAGATCCCATCCGCCGATCGGATAGCCGTCCGGGTCGCGTCCTTCGAGCGTATACCAGAAGATTTGCCCCAGCGGGGTCGCGTCGGGGCCCAGCGCCGGACGGACGCCTTCCGGCAGTGTGTCCGGGGGAAGACTATTTAGCTTTTCCAGCACGCGGGAGCGCGACCAATAAAACTCGACCTCCTCCTTGAAAATGACGTAAATCGTGGAAAAACCGAAAAACGAGTAACTGCGTACCGACTTCACGCCCGGCACGCCGAGCAAGGCGGTCGTCAACGGATACGATATCTGGTTCTCGATGTCCCGCGGCGATCGGCCCGGCCACTGGGAAAACACGATCTGTTGGTTCTCGCCGATGTCCGGGATGGCGTCGGTCGGCACGGGGTCGCGCGGCAGAGACCCCAAGTTCCAGTCGAACGGCGCCACCATCAGTCCCCAGAGAAGGACGGCCGTAACCGCCAACGCCACGACCAGTTTGTTTACCAGGCAGAAGCGGATTATCCGGTCTAGAACCGATTTCCGCTCCGCGCCGTCGGTTGGCGTGTATTGAAGGTCATTCATGCTGATGCGCTCCGTCGCGCCGATGTTCGTCGTCGCCGGCCGCTTTCTCGGCGGGGTCGGTTTTGGGCGACATCATGCTCGGCTTGGCTTGAATCTGGATTTCGCTGTCGATCTTGAAGTTGCCCCGGTAAACGACCAGTTCTCCCTCGGCCAGTCCGTCGAGTACGACGTAGTAGTCGCCGGCCCTCGGTCCCAGGACGATTTCGCGTCCCTCGAACGTCGGCCGGTCGGCCTCCGGCAGTTCGACATAGACGACCGCCCGTTTGCCGGTAATCAACGGGGCCGAAGCCGGTATCACCAGCGGTTCGTAGTCGCCGCTCGCCGCCCCGTAACCGAGCGTTTCCGCCTTAACAAGCGGCATTCCGCAAACGTCGCACTTGCCCGGCGAGTCTTTGACGATCCACGGGTGCATGGGGCTGATCCATTTGCCGCTTAGGTCCACGTCGATCAGCCGGCCGCCCTCGCCGAGCCGGGCATGGACCTTGCCGCGGACGAACATCCCCGGCTTGAGCTTGCCATCCGGGTTGGGAACGACGACGCGAACCTTGACTGTGCGCGTCATGTCGTCGAGCACTGGGTGAATGAATCCGATGCGTCCGGTGAACCGCTGGCCCGGAAACGCCTCGGCGGTGAAGGTGACTTCCTGCCCATAGCGGATCCAGGGAAGGTCCGACTCGTAGGCGTCCAGGTTTACCCATACCTGGCTCAGGTCGGCGACGGTGTAGAGGCGGTCGCCGCGGCTGACCCGTTCACCTTGCCGACGAAGTTTTTCGATCACCACACCGCCGAACGGGGCATAGATGGTCATGTGCGTGGACGGGCGTTCTTCCTTCTCGATTTGCCGGATTTGGTTCGCTGTCAGCCCCAACATGCGGAGTTTATGACGGGCCGCCTTGGCCATGTCCACCCCGCCGGTCGACAAACGCCGCCCGGCCGTTCCGCTCGGACCGCGGGAGTGTCTGACCGCGCCGATCAACTCGGCCTGCGCCGAATATAGCTCTTCGCTATAGAGATACACCATGTGGTCCCCCGTTTTCACTTCGATGCCGGTGTAATCGACGAACATGCGGTCGAGCCGGCCGTCCACCCAGGCGGTGATGTGCCCCAGCCGCGTTTCGTCGTAGGCCACCTTGCCGACCATCTCGACTTCCGTTTCGATGGCCTTTCGCCGCACGGGGACAGTTTCAACGTCCATCAGCGCCAGGGCCTCCGGACTAACCGCGAGCGTGGGCGAGGGACCGGCCACGGACGATTCGACGGGGACCAGGTCCATGCCGCAGAGCGGGCAATCGCCCGGCGCCGGCCGCCGAATCTGCGGGTGCATCGAGCAAGTCCAGATAGTCGAAGTTGCGGGCGTCTCCGCGACGGCGCCGCCGGCCTCGGACACAGGCGGCGGAGTTCTGTCGCCTTCCCCCATCCAGGAACTCAACATAAATCCCAGGCCAAGGAATACTGCTGCCTGGATCACAAGCAATTTCCCCCAGTGCCGGACAAAAATGGTTTTAGGCCATTGCGTAGTGAACATTATTTGCCTCCTTGAAACATACGATATTTTGCCATGGCTTGGGTGCCACTGGCGTCTCGCCAGTGCTGTACGAGGGGCGTGCCACCCAAGAATACGCCAAGCCTTTCCGATGCCGTGGCTACGCGCGCAGCGTCACTGTCGGAAACGCCGCAATCAGAGGAGAAAGCGGCAAAGCTCAGTGCAAAGCGCCAATGGAGTCGCGGCATGCGGCCGGTCGTGCTCCCGCAAGCCGGAGGAGAAAGAATGTGACGCCGCCGCATCCGCAGGCACTGCCAAAACCATGCCATGATTGCCAAGCTCCTTGACCGACCGTGTGTTGGTCGAAGTGGGAACCGCCGGCGGGAAATGACCGGATTGCAGGCAACGGCACACAATCGCGGAACGGCAGGAATCCATCGCGGGAGCTTGACCCTCGCGGCAACAACAGATGGGGTTGGATGTTGGCGCGGGTGGCGACGCCACGCAAACGGTATTCAGGGAGGCGGGACTGCTATCGCAGGTGAGATTGCTTGCCAAGCCCAACGAAACCGCCGGTATGACAATCGCCACCCATGCCAGAGGCTTCAACGCGAATCGTCGTTGTGATGGATATGCTTTCACACAACAATTCTACGCCGCCAACCAACCAGAGACCACACAACGATGGGGGGGGGTGAGATATTCGCCTACGCTATCGGAAATCGCCCAGCGACTGGATGTAGGATACCGATTCGGCGATGTACCGTTTCGTTTGGGACTCGTCCATTTGGACGCCCTTGACGCCCTCGACCTCGATGGTGATCGGGCCGCGGTAATTGTGCTTTTCCAGCACTTTCAGAACGGCGGGAAAATCGACCACGCCTCGGCCCAACGCGGGAAAGTTCCAATCCATGTACTCGCCGTTGTGGTCCTTCAACTCCACCGTGGCGACATAGTCGATGATCTTTTTCAACTCGGCTACGGCGTCGGTCCCCCGATTGTAGAAGGTGATGTTGCCGGTGTCGAAGTTCACCCGCACGTTGGGATGATCGACCCGTCGCATGGTCTCCAGATGTGCGTCGGCGTTAACGCCCAGGTCGGGATGGGTCTCCAAGGCGATTATGACCCCGTGCTTTCGGGCCGCTTCGCCAGCCTGCCGCAACCGCCGATAGGCGACCTCTTTGCTCACCCCGGTATGTTTTGGTGAAAGGAACATGAACTTTACGCCCATCTTCTCGCAGACGGCCAACTGGGCGGCCAATTCGTCGACGCTGGATTCCCGCCCCAGGTCCGTCGCGCCGCGAAAGACCAGCGGCCGGAGATGATGGCCGGCCAGCCGCTTCTCGAGCGCGGCGACTTTATCGGGCGCGGGAACGTTCTGGAACACGTAGTGCATTTTCAGCGAGGGCAGGTGTGTCCAGCCTCCCGCCTCGAACTTGCCGTAGTTCGCCATCCTCAGCGCCAAGGGGTTTTCGAGGTGGGTCGGTTTCGCGGCGGCGTCCGCTCCCCACACGGAGGTCGCGGGGCAGATCACCAGCAGCAGTGAAACAACCAAACCAATGAAACCCCTCGTTCCCACGCTCTGTGTGGGAACGAGCAACGGGCGACGTTCCACGTCGGAGCTTGACTCAGACACCAACGCGGAGCGTCGGAATACTTGGGTTCCCACGCAGAGCGTGGGAACCAGGAAATTTTTTATCACGGGTGTTTTCTCAACGTTCGAGTTTTATGGATTCGGTGGGGATGCGGATCAGATCGGTGATTATGCGACCGTCTCGTTTTATCCGGCAAAGCGTGTAGACGCTCCCCGCTTTGTCCACGGCGATCGAGTTGACGTACAGCGGCCGCTGGCCACCCGCGAGGAAGATCGCGCCGTGGTCGATGTACTTGGCGGTGGGGATGTCATACGTGATCAGGTGCAGGTCTTCCAGGCCCTTGGCTTCGCCCTTGCCGGTGCTGTCCTTTCCGGCCAGCCGACGGCCGTCCACGTAGATCGGCGCGCCGGTCAGATAGTACAACGTACGGCCGTCGGGACCGAGCATGAAACCGAGGTATCCGTAGCTGAACTGATCGAACATACCGCTCCGCTTCGAGGGCAACGAGGTAAGCCGCTCCAGCACGGTCACGCGGCCGGCGCGGGGATCGAAGCGGAAGAGGTAGCCGGAGTTGCCGTGGACTCCGTAGAAACATTTGTCGGCCGAACACCAAACCACCTGCCGCCAGTTGTAGCCCATGTGGCCCGGCGAAGTCGGGTCGTACAACCCGAAGTAGTCCTTCCGCAGGTTGTCGCCCTTGACGGTTTCAATCTTTTCTTGCTCGTAATCGTAGCGGAAGATGTCGCCGTCGCCGTTACTGAAGTAGACCGAGCCGTCGGTAGGATCGACGGCCGGGGAGCGGCATATGGTGCGATAGCGCTGGCCGCGGCCTCCTTCGCCGTCCAAGCAGGTCGGCCCCAAGTCATTCATCTTCTTGGTTGCCAGATCGTAAGTGACGAAATTGCCGGTAGGCCAAGTAAGGGCGTAGAGCCGGCCGCGACGATCGTCCATGTTCATGGCGATGATCGCTTCGCCTGGGAGTGCGATCCCCAAATTCTCAAACTCGCCGGTCTTCAAGTCGTAGCTGAGGAAGTGCCCGCCTTGATATGGTTTCCAACCCGGCGGCGGCGGGCCGGGCTTCTCCATGTCGTCGATAATGGCATAATAGCCGAGGTGGGTGCTGAAATAGAGTTTCCCCCGATATTCCACGAAATTGTTGTGTATCTTTCCCTGGGCAATCGCGTTGATCCCTTTCTCGCCGCAGGCTTCGGTCAGGTCGCCGAGGTGCTTGATCCGTTTGGTGGCGGGATCGAAACAGTACATTTGCCCAGCCACGTCGAATTTCGTGGTGCAGAGCACGTAATAAATCTTTCCGTCGCTACCCGTCCCCATGCCGTTATAGGTGTCGTGTGCCCACTTGAACCCTGAGTCGTAGCTTTCCGCGGTCAACTTCGGGACATTGTTCGCTTGGTCCGCTGCACTCGCCGTTCCTGACAGAACAATGCCCAGAACCGACAACAACCCCAAGTGCCGGCCAACGATGCCCAATTTTTCCGCTATCATATTTGTCGTCTCCAAAAAAAGTGTCGTGTGCCGCAACTGTCGCTTTCGACTATTTGGGTGCCACGCCCTTCGCTACGCTCAGGGACGTGCCACCCAAATTCGACAATTATTTCCCCCCAAAGCCCTAAATGATTACGTCAACTCTTTCCGATGCGCCCAGACCTTCTCGAAAGCAGCGATGTACTGTTCGACCAGTTCCGGGGCCTCTTGGCGGAAGAGGGACACGTTAATCGCACGCGAATTTACTTCTTCGCAGCCGGGCAGAACCTTGGGTAGGTCGATCGGGTGATGCCACCACTGTGGCTCGGAGTAAATGGCGTATTTGTGGTTTTCCGGGTATTCCCAGATCGAGAGCGATACACCTTCGGCCTTCAGCGCCCTGACCACCGCCGCCCGCGACACACCTGCCTTGGCCTCGTCAAAGAACAGCAGGTTTCCCGAATAGTAGACTCGGTCTTGGTCCTTGCGGCAGACCGGCTCGGAGATGCCGGGTAATTGACAAACCCGATCGTTCAGCCGCCTCGCTTGGGACTTGATGATCTCGTTCTGTTTATCGAGCTTATCGAGCTGTTTGAGGATCAGCACGGCGGCCAGGGGATGCATGCGGAGTTTCATTCCCAGGCCGGTTCCGACGTACTTTCGGTATGGGCTGTCGGGGGCGAATCCGCCGGCCGACGACGGGGCACTACTGCTGACCGCCCCATAGTGGCCGAGGATGGTCGCTCGCTCGTAGTCCTCGCGGTTCTGATAAACGCCCATGCCGCCTTCGATTCCCGGCAGGGGCTTCGATGCCTGGAAGCTGTAGATACCCATCCGCCCCCAGGTGCCGACCTTCTTGCCTTGCATCGACGCGCCGTGGGCGTGGGCGCAATCCTCCAACACGCTCAGGTCGTGCTCCTTGGCGAAGTCGCATATATGGTCCATCTCGCAAGGCAGGCCCCAAGAATGCATGGGCACCATGGCGCGTACCCGTGGGTTCATCACTTTCCGGGCATGTTCCATGTCGAAGGTGGCCGTGCGCGGATCGATGTCCACGAACACCGGCACCAGACCGAAAAACCGCAGGCTGGTGATGGTGCTGAAGAACGTGTACGAAGGGACCATCACTTCGCTACCCGGCGGAAGGTCTAGCGCAAAGTACATCGACAACAGCGCGCTGCTGCCGTTCATGTGCGTCTTGGCGAAGGGAACCTCGTTGTACTCCCGCCACTTGGCCTCCAACTGGGGTAATGAACGGTAAAAGGAACCACCGTCGCCATCCAGCGCGGCCCGAAGAACCTCCTTTTCGCTCTGCCCGTACTGCGGCCAGCGAAAAACGCCACGATGTTTGGCTTTTGTAATCACAGGTTTGCCGCCGTTGACGGCCAACGTTTCCGTCTTTGCCGCCACCAGCTCCTGAGCACCGGCCGACGGCGCCAAATACAAGCCGGTCGCCACGGCGCCGGCCGATTTGAGAAACTCCCGCCGTCCTGGCTGTGACTTCGGATTATTCGTTTGTCGTTGCATGGAAAGGAACCTCCTTAATGGATTGTATACAATTCAATAAAACATACTTTGCATGCGTAGTCAATTCAATTCCAGTTGAACACCCGCACTTGCCGCTTCCGTCGGCGCCGGTCGATCCATCGCCCAAAACAGTCCATTCACCAACAGGTTTGTGAACTGCGGAAGCTGGAAGTCGTCCGGGTAGCCGAGCGAAGTATAGAAAACGCGGCTCTTTCGGTACATGCGCGTCCAGGCCACCGGCTCCGACTTGTCGCCGACCGATCCGGTCAGGAGCACCGTGGCCGCCTTGTCGATCGGCTTGACCAGGTAGAGCGAGCCGTTGCCGTGCCACCGGGTGGGTTTTACGTTTGCCAGGATCGGGTTATCGGCGGCGCCGGCCGCGAAACGGACGTCGGTCCCCAGCGCGTCGGGGCCATATCCATGGTTGCCGCAGCCGAGCACCTCCGAGCAGAACTTGTCCCATTTCCCGTGTCCCTTGGCGATTGTTCCTTTCACGGCGAAGGCGTGGTTCGCAGTGCGGATACCCACCAAGGGCTTGCCGGCCGCGAGGTACTCGCGGATCATTCCCATCTGCTCGTCCGACGGCGCGCGGCGGCGAAAGAACACGACCAGAAGATCGGCGTCGCGGATCGCCTCCAGACCGGGAAACCGGAAAGCGTTCGGCTCCCCTTCGCCCCGGATGACGGTGCAGGAGCATCCGTATCGGTTGCGAAGCATCTCCGCGAACACGGGAATGGTTTGGGTCGCCTTGTAATTCAAAGGATCTTCGCTAACGAGGAAAACGATGCTGGGACCGTCCGTTCGGGGCGGATTCGGCTCGGCGGCGAGGGCCATAACTCCCCCGCCCAACACCACGAGGTACGCCAACACCACGCTCAAAAAAGATCGTCGGTTCATAGCTGTATCCATTTCTCGTTAAAAAACCATAATGATGGAAAGACCGGGAGGCGCTCACCGTGGAGCGCCCCCCGGATTACTCGTCCACTATTAAACCTGGGCCGGCAACTCGTACGGCTTGCGCTTGGGCCGATCCAGATACTTGTTGGCCGCCTCGTCGCCGGGGAAAATCTCCTTTTCCGGATCCCACTTGAGTGAGCGTCCGAGCCAGCGGGCGATGTTGCCCAGGTGGCAGAGGGTTGCCACGCGGTGCCCATACTCCACGTCCATGATCGGCTGCTTCCGCGTCTTGACGCACTCGTAGAAGTTGCGGAAGTGAGCCTTGGTGCCGTCGTCTCTTCCGTCCGACTCACTGTAGTTGCTCTTGTAGAGCTGGATGGCGGGGTCTTTCAGCGGCTCCTCATCCAAGCCCTTGGGATCACATTCGTAGCCACGGCGGACGACGCTGATCTTTCCCTTGTCGCCGATGAAGGTTCCGCCCGACCCCGGGCCGCCGTCGAGCTTCAGGACAACTCCGTCGGCAAAACGGTAGTGGATGATCATCTGCGAACAGGCCTCGTCGCCGCGTTTGCGGGATTCCGGCGCTGTGTAGGTCGGAGGGTCGAGCTTCTGACCCGCCGGCTCCACCCAGATTTCGACCGGTCCGGTCTCGCTGACGCCCAAGCCCCACATGACCATGCTTAGTCCGTGGCAGCCCCAGTTGACCAACTCGCCGCCCGAGTAGGGATAGAACGACATCCAGCCGGGCTTGGCTCGCGGAATGTAGATGTCCTTGTTGTAGGGGATCGGGTTGGTTGGCCCGCACCACATGTCCCAATCAATCCCCGCCGGGACCGGCTGACCGGGGAAGTCGCAATAAAACGGGCTGGGATAGTTATGTCCCAAGACCGTGTGCACCTTGCCGATCCGTCCGTTGAGAATCAACTCGCAGGCCTTGCGATCCATCGGATGTGATCGCTGTTGTTCGCCGACCTGGAACACGCGATTGTACTTGCGCGCCGCCTCGACGATCTTCCGGCCTTCGCGGATGGTGCCGGACAACGGCTGTTCGCAATACACGTCCTTGCCCGCCTGACAGGCATGAATCGCCGGCAGATAGTGCCAGAACTCCGGCGTGGTGATGTCGACGACGTCCACGTCCTTGCGGTCGAGCAGCTTGCGGTAGTCCTGATAGCCGTCCTTGCCGCAGCGATCGCGGTTGACGTCGGCGATGGCGACAACACGAGCCAGTCCATCGACCGTCACGGGGTGTTGGTGCGCGCGGCGGCCAAAACCGATCCGTCCGACGCCGATCTGCTCGTTCGGGGTCGGTTTGCCTTCCCCGCCGAGTACGTTGCGCGGCACCAGATACGGCAACGCCAAACCGGTCGAGGCGACAGCGGCGCCTTGGCCCAAGAATTGTCGTCGCGACGTTTTACTCGCAGTACTCATTCCTCGGTCCTCCTCGGGTAAACAATCAGTACAAAAATAATTACGCCAATGTTCAGTCAACTCCGAGCAACGCCGCGATGGCCTTTTTCAGGAGGGTCTCGGATTCGGGTTTCACGTTCGATGCGGTCTGCTCATAGCCGCCATTGTCTGAAAACGCCTTTTCGGGGCAGAGATAGCCCGGCCCGCCGTCGCCGTAAGCGGCCACGGCCACGAACGAGTCCGGCTTGAGACCTTGGGCAAACAGTTGGAAGCAGATCATCGGCTCGCCCGGCAAATTCAGGATCGAGACGTCGCCGATTTCCAGTGAACTCAACTCGATCGGCCGCTTGCTTCGTTGGTTGAACGCCGCCCGCATGGCGCCGCCATACAGCCGTGTAACGGGCTTGGCCTTGGGGTCGTTCAAGCGGGCGAGACAGTCGGCTAGACTGTAGCCCGAATCGGTCCGCGGGGTCAACAGCAGCGGTGAGGTCCGCCAACGGACCGCTCCGGCCGGCGCCAGTTTGGTCGCGGCGATCGAGGCCTTCATGCCGGCCAACAGCCGCTCGGTCAATTCCTTGCGGCATTTTTTCGAGCCGTCGTTGTACTTGCCCGCCGTGATGTCGCCGGCGCAGCCGGTGAAGTAGATTTGCGGGACGCCTTTTTCCCGTTCGATTTGCTCGCGGACCGCGCCGACGAAGTCGCTGCTCGCCCGGCCGTCGCCGTAGAAAGTTTGCGGGTGTACGGCGTAATAATGCAGCCTAACCAGCGGCTTTTCGCCGCGAGCCAGAGTGATGGTTTTCAAGTAAGGGTCGATTGTTCCCTCGGGCAACGCAATGGTGGCGGGATCTTTGCACGCACTGTAGCGGACGCGAATTTTGCCGTCGGCGTCAACCGGCCGGCGGTTGGACGCCACGCGATCTACCTTGGCCTGTCCGGTGCCGACGCGATCAAACGGTTCGAGCCGCTCGACCGCCTCCTTCACGGATTCCGCCAGACGTTTCTCGATAGCGTCCACGACCTTCGGATCGAGGTGTATCTCCGGCACGCCGGCTGCGGCCAGCAACTTTTGAGCATCGGTATCGACCAGCGGCGCGGTATGCTGGTGGACGGTCTGCAAGGCCACGCAAGAGGGCTTGATCCCTAAGGCCGTCGCGATCTCCTCGCGGAACTCATCGTAGGCGCCGTTGCACAACTCGCACCAATCCAGGGCGCAGAGCACGTATCGCCGCCCATCCGCTTCCAGTACGATCCCCTTGGCCAACAGCGGCTGTTCGATCGTTTCCAGCGCATCGCCGCAGAACATCGGCTGGCCCAACGGCGGCGTGATGTCGCAGCGGAACGTCGCCACGCGCAACTCTTCGGCTGCTTCAGCGCAAACCGACAGTAGTGAACTCAAGCAGAGAACCGCAACAAACACCGCTTTGCACATGCATCGCATTAAGCCAACTCCTTGTAAGCCGGGGCCACATATTGACTCGATCGGTCGCTTACGGTTGGTGGGGTTACGGGCACGACCACCGTGAATGCCGGGAAGGCAATCACGTATTCTGGATGTTTAGCCGGCAAAACTTGCCCCCTTGGAGGGGAGGGGAAGTTGGCCCGCTTTCGTGACGAATAAGCCCGCAGGCCAAACGTCTCGCACACCCAACAAACCGCAAAAATAGGCAGGATAGACGTTAGTATAACCGTCTCCCCGGGAAGGTCAAGCGCGGGCTGACCGACGAGAACGATATCAACGCAACAGTCGGGCCGGCTTCCGTTGAAGAAACTGCCCCTCCCAATACTCATATTGAGGGTCGCCCTGGCAGAATGAGAACACGGCGTCGGGTAACTGACGACCCTGACGGTTGCTCGAATGGACCCGGACCAGGACCACTCCGTCGCGGCGACGTTCCACATCGCAGGAGCTAAGTTCCGCAGTATACATAGGGCGAGTCTCTTCTCGGGGGGGAGACAAAAAATCGAGGCGGTATTGTGCCCGAAACCGCTACTCGTTTCTAGGCCAATTTCCGCGATTCCAAGGCCAGGAGCCGACGTTTCATCGTCGGGCCACCCCCAGCGGAGTAGGAACCGAGTCCGCCGTCGGATCGAACCACCCGATGGCAAGGAATGATGAGCGGAACGCGGTTGGCCGCCAGGAGGTTGCCCACGGCGCGGGCAGCCCGCGGAAATCCTGCCTGGGAAGCCAGTTCCGCGTAGCTAATCGTACTGCCGAGGGCGATGCGACGGCATTCCTTCAGCACCCGCCGCCCAAAGCGGCTGAGCCGGCCGAGATCGACGGCTACATCGCGGAACGAGTCGGGATTGCCCGACGCGTAAGCCCGCAAACGGCGGGTCAATGGCGTTTCCGATTCGACGATTTCCGCCGCTGCCAGCAATTCCGGCTCGATTCCCCTTTTGGCCGCCGAGGGCGAGGAGTGTCCAAAAGTGAGTTGCCGGACGATTTCTCCGGCCGTGACGAGAGCCATCCATCCCAAATTGCCGGGGAAAATCGACAGTCGCAGGGTGGACTTTTCGGCTCGTTTACGGGCGGTCATGGCGATACCTTTGACATGCGGCAGCGGCAATCCCAACCACCTCCAACATTATAGGACAAGACTCGCAACCGTTCACAGGGGATTGTCCCCCTGGCGCCGCGGGAAGGGGACAGGTCCAGGTTTTCGGCCAACGGTTCGTCGGCAAAATGCGTTTTTTCGCCGAAAAATGGACCAGTCCCCGGCCGGACCGTGAACGGTTACCCTCCTACAATAATGTTCCCCGGGCTGCTATACTTGAGGGTGTCCTTCACGCGGCTTGAAATGGAATGTTTTTTGCCATCGGAAAAAAATGAATCGTTATGCGTCATTGTCCGACGATTTTTACGTCAACGTGAATCTCGGCACGGAGATGGAACTGCCCGCCAACCGCGAGACGGTTCTGCACTTCTTCGAGCGGGTGCAGAAAACCTATCCGACAATGCGCAACTTCTACAGCCGCGAACGGGGCGACTTCATCCTCGAAGAAGACAAAGACCAAGGGAACTATCGCTGGTGTACGATCGAGCCGCGCCGGGTCTGCTCGGGCCAGGTCAACCCGGAAAGCATCGAAGGGGTCATGGCCCAGCACAAGTTGATCCTCGAATTGGTCCCCTACACGCTCTCGGTAAGCCCGCTGGACTGCGAGGCCCTCGATCTGCTGTTCGGTTTCGATTTTACATATCGGGGCAACCACAATCAACTCCTAGCCGAAGTGTTGGGCGTCAGCCCGTCGATGGAGCCGATCATCGAGGGCGCCGGGGCGAAGGTGATCAACTACGAGCCGTCGATCACTATCGCGGTGGACGAGGATTGCCGCCTGCAACTCCGCATCAGCGTCGAGACCCGGACCAACGCCTATCAGGTCCGCATGGGCGACTACCCCGAGGAACAGATCAGCGTCTACGTCACCGCTCGGCAGTACGGCAGCCTGGACCCCGACAAGACCTTCGTCGAGACGCTGGATCGGCTCTGCGAGATGTGCCACGAGGCGCTCGACAATTACGTGATCGAGCACCTCCTTAGCCCCTTGGGCAAGGCGATCATGATCCGCTAACGACTCCTCGTACTCCCCGTTACGATGCTCCGCGTCGTAACGTGTCCCCTTCGCATCTCCTCGTTGCGCCACTTCAATAGCCCGAAGGGCTTGAATAAGATAGCCCAGGGTTGCCGCTCGGGCGGCTACCCTGGGACAACGGCCGCAATCACCAGATCAACCCTGAAAGGGTTGCATAATGTCGTTGGGTGGCACGAGCATTTTGCCCGTGTTCCCGTTAGCGCTGGCGAGACGCCAGCACCACTCCGGCGGACAAACGCCCTGCGACTGCGTTCGCGGGGCGTTTGTCCGCCGGGAGAACTGAAGAAGGTGCTGAGATTGTGTGCCACTGGCTTTGCCAGTGCTTTGGACTTGCTCGGTACAATCAAAGGCTCTCGTTCCCCTTGTTCGCCCTTTTCTCTTGTGATTAGGCAAGAAATGCCTCAATACTGCTCATCAGTTGCCCGACATACCTGAACTTCTCGGGAAACTGCATATAGATTAACGTGAAGTCAAGAACATCCACAGTATCCTGAGCCCTGTGCTTTGAGTATTTTTCCCCTCCTATCATATAGCAGTTGTTGAGGTCATCTGCTGGTGTGGAACGTTGTTCCAGATCATCGTTTTCCGGATCAAATCCCAAAGTCGCCTTAATCGCTGCCACCGTAATGGCTGGGGCGATCTTCTGGTAGTGTGTGGTCTCGGCCAGAAACCACGCTTCAATTTCCATGATGGCGAGAATGAAATCCACCGGGATGAGTGACGTCCTGATGTACAACGGCAAGGATGCTTCCAACCCAGGGATATCGGCATATGTGAGCTTCCCCCTAACGTCGCGGAGGCCAATGATCCTTAAGTAATCACATCTGGTCAGATTTTCGTGCTCTTCGAGTATCCGGGTCTTAACGGAGTCATCTCCGCCGCAATCATAGATCAGCACGTAGTAATTTTGGCCGGTCTCGGGCTGGACTGCCTTGATGGTACGCATGCTACGCTTGCATGTGCTCCCTCCGCGGATCTCCCGTTGCACTATTGAAACGTTCTTTTTACCGACAATCTCTTCAATCAGCTTTTCCATGAATACGACTTCGGTGTGTCCTTCTACGAATACTGCCAACTTATTCATGTATGGCTGCCTCCTCCCGTAGCGGTCCGCTCACAAAATCCATTTCTAGAAACGAGAAATTACTTAGCCCAGTAAACTTGAAATCCTCAAACACATCTCGTGAATTCTCGTAGTTCCGCACTCGTACGTGACCACCTTCGCGCTGCAAAACAGACCACTCTTCGAGTGGCACGTGGTTCATTACGAAGCGGTCATTCGTGGACAACACTAACTGGACGTTAAACTCGTCTGCTTTTTCCCTTAGAAGTTCGATTAGCCGTCCAGATCGCTCGAAGTCCAGTCCTTCCCCAATGTCATCGACTAGGATACCTGTTACATCCCCACTCATATGAGAGTAATTGACTTGTACGAAAATCGAGAATGCGCGAAACATACCCTGGGACATGCTGTGTTGGTCCGTGATCCCTGAAAGGCCCCTTTCTTTGACATAAAGCCCCATCAATTCTCCCGGCAAACCCGGGACTAGGATCGAAACCGGTGGCTTGACGCCCACTTCTTCAATGTCGTACTCAAGTTTACGCATGTCGCTCATGATTGCCTGCTTGAACTTCTCCCCAAACTCCTTCTCGGCCTGTCGGAAAATTGCCACAACCTTATTTGTATCTCTTCCATCAACCCGTGCGACTCCCTTATCGATGTGGACAGCCAAATGATCCTTGCCTAGGGACGTCCCAAAATAGTAAAGGTGCAAGGTGGAAGCCCAAGCATGCAAAGGCTCCAAAAACGCATGCTGAATGGAATCCCGTCGCGCAACGGCCGCCAACTGGCCTGGGGGGGTTTGGAAGCGAATCTTCTTTTTTTCGCCATCTATGTCCTCCGCCCAAATGTGACCTTCGCCATCAGTTCCGCGCTCGAGTAAAACTTTACCCTCGACCTCAAACTCTTCCATCACTACCTGCTCTTGCTCAAACTTCAATTTGTAACGGAGAGTTTTGCCGCCATTGTCGAATGTAATGTTGTAGTTTGCAGAAAGACCGGGAGACCTCCTTCCGGCCAAGTAACTGGCAAGCGAATTGATGATGTTTAGCACTCGGGTTTTCCCAGAGGCATTTTTTCCGACGATGAGGTTCCGCGTACTGAGGAGCAACCCCTTCAGTGTCCATTCCTGCTCGGTCCCTTCAAATTCGGAGTACTCCACCGATTTTATTCGCATCACAATTCCCTTTTAAAAATCGTCGGTTTTGCCACCGTGCAGCTCACGATTTCAGTGCGGATGCCACGCACACCGCTGAGTGTTCACCCCGGTGTGGCCTAGTCCCACCTTCACAACCAGAGTAGTAATTGTACTTAAGGTCCGACTCACGTCAATTAGGTCAGGGACGCCATCTCCCGTTCGGCGGATGCTTTGATGTGGATCAAATATCTTGGAGGCTGCGTCACGAGCCGTGTTCCTCAAGGAATTCGCTGAATGGTCGAACCGACTCGTTTCGCTGTTGCGAAAAAACGGCCAAATCCTTGAGGTCTTCCCGTCACTGCTCGTCTTCGGCAATGCGAGCCAGAACGGCTTGCCCAGCAGTGCAGGTGCAAATGTCCCGTGAAAACACTGCTGGACGAGCCAGCAGTGGCACCCCTATTTTTGCGCGAACTTTTCGAAAAAGCGTCCAAACCGATTTTTGCGCGATTAATTGGTTTTTCGGGGCCAATTCAACCTGGGGTTGAACTGGGGTTACGTCTAAAGCGCGGTCGTCAAAGCAAAATGAATAGCCCTGGTTTTAAGCGGTT
>CBDAFL010000238.1:0-28163 GCA_965195225.1 uncultured Thermoguttaceae bacterium | reverse complement strand
ATCACTTACCACAACGGAGTTTGTCATGCCAGTTTAGCAATTTTCATAAAAACCTGGAATGATGATCATCACAACCGTTGACGTAAGTCCCTATTTTTCAACACCAATATGATAGCAGTGATAGCATTTGCATAATCCTGTGCTATCCCTGGGGGAGCTATTGTAAGTATACCGTCGGGAAAAAGTCTGTCAATCAATGACAACGAAGACGCGATTCGTTTTTTTCGCAGGGATTACTGCTCTCGATCAGTGTTTCTGGGTGACAACCAGCTTTGGAAAACTGTCACCATAAAGGTGCGAATGCCCATGCGGATCGGAACGCTGACGATCGCCCCGCCGTTGCTGCTGGCGCCGATGGCGGGGTTTACGAACTACGCGTTTCGGCAGTTGGTGCGGCGGTTCGGCGGCGCGGGACTGCCGGCGACCGAAATGATCAGCGCGCGGGGCTTCTCGCATACGGAAGGCCGCGGCGGAGACGCGCCCGAGCGGCTCTGGGGCGTCAACGACGAGCCGCGACCGCTGGCCGTGCAGATTTGGGACAACGACCCCGACACGCTGGCCGAGGTGGGCCGACGGCTGGTCGAGGAATATCGGGCATCCGTGGTGGATATCAACTTCGGTTGCCCGGTTCGAGACGTGTCGCAGAAGGCGCAAAGCGGCTCGTATTTGCTTGGATATCCCGATCGGATTGGCGAGATCGTCGCGCGGGTGGCGGCGGCATGTAGGCCCGTGCCGGTGACGGCGAAGATCCGACTCGGCCGGACCCGCGACCGGATCAATGCCATCGACGTTGCCCAGGCGATCGAGGGGGCCGGCGGGGCGGCGGTAACGGTCCACGGCCGGACGGCCGAAGAGATGTTTCGCGGTTCGGCGGATTGGGACGAGATCGCCCGGATCAAGCCACGCTTGAACCGGATTCCGCTGGTGGGCAACGGCGACCTACGCACGGCGACGGCGGTTGTCGAGGCGTTCGAGCGATACGGGGTGGATGGGGTGATGATCGGCCGGGCGGCTCTCAGCCGGCCGTGGTTGTTCGCGCAGGCGGCGGCCGCGTTGCGCGGCGAGCCGGTTCCACCCGATCCCTCCCCGGCCGAGCAGCGGCAGCTATTGCTGGAACACTTCCGCCTGATAGTCGAGCAATTCGGACCGGTCAAGGGGACGATGCTGATGCGGTGCTACGCCTGTCGCTACGGCCAGGGGCGCGGCGGCGCTCGAGAGTTTCGTCGTCGGATAACAAGGGCATCAACACCGGAGGAGTTCACGGCGATCGTGGAGAGCGACTTTCCGCGCGAATAGCGGCGGCGAGCGGGGGAGCTTGACACACTCCTTCTCTTCGTGGAATATCGAGGATGCCCGCAAACGGGCGCGATCCATTCCATGGGGTAGAATTGAAGAGTTCAGAACAATCGATAGCGATGATGGAGGCAGACCCATGGGCGTAAAACGACTTTTGATTACCGCCGTGGCGGCGTTCGTTATGGCTTCTTTGATCGCGTATGGTATGCTCCATTGGGGTCAATTCGCCAACCAAGACGTACCTCCGCCGCCGCCGCCGACGGAAGCCTTGCCCGAGTCGCTGGTTGTTTATTGTTTTCACGACAATCAGCGTGGTCCGCAGTGTCGAAAAATCGAAAAACTCACGCACGAAGTCCTGGAAAAGGATTTCGGACCGCAACTGCAAGACGGGCGATTGACCTGGCTCGTGGTCAATTACGAGCATCCCAACAACGCATTTATAATCGAAAAATACGATATCGGCAAACCGTGCATCGTGGTGGTCGATGGCAGACCGGGAAGAAACCGGGCCTGGAAGAACCACCAACTGAAAGTGTGGGAGCTGATCGACGAGGAACCGGCGTTCAAGGACTATATGCGAGGCGAAATCCAGGAAGCGTTGAAGGACGTCCCGTTGCCCGATGCTCGATAGCGAGTGCCGACCCACGCACAAGCAGGTTATGCTTAAGCATAACATTGCACCGACTATTCTGTTATGCTGAAGCATAGTCTACCGTTGCCTTGAATCGTTTTCCCTGCCGGGAGTGTACCACCGTTGGGAACCAGTGAGTTTTCGCTTTTTGAGCAGTGTGCCATCGCCAGCGGTCTGCTCGCGCAAGAGCAGATCGACGCGGCCCGGGCGGGCGTGCGCTGGTCGGATGAGAACGAACCCGATCCCGGCGGGCCGCCGAGCGATCATCGGCTCGCCGACCGCCTGGTCGAGATGAATTTGTTGAACGTCTGGCAGGCGAAGCAATTGCTCGACGGCCGCACAAAGTTCAACCTGGGGCCGTACCAGATCATCGACTCGATCGGCCAGGGCGGGATGGGGCAGGTATTCAAGGCGAGACACGGCAAGATGGGCTGCGCCGTGGCGGTTAAAGTACTCCCCCACGATAAGGCCACGCCGGAGGCGGTGGCCAACTTCACCCGTGAAATCAGGGCGCTGGCCGGCCTGGACCATCCGAAGCTGGTAGCCGCGCTCGATGCCGGACAAGACGGGAGCGTCCTTTACCTGGTGACGGAATACGTACCCGGCATGGACCTCCACAAACTCGTCCGCGAGAGAGGGCCGCTGGACATTTTGACCGCCGCACGGATCATCTCGCAAGTGGCCGAAGGGTTGCAGTACGCCCACACCCAGGGAGTTGTCCACCGGGACGTGAAGCCGGGAAACGTGTTGGTCTCGTCCGACGGGGAGGCGAAGCTGTCCGATCTAGGGCTGTCCGGCTCATTGAACAAGGATGCGGAGAACGATCCCCGGCACGGCAAAATAGTGGGTACGGCCGATTACCTCTCACCCGACCAGGTCCGCGACCCGTGGAATCCGACGCCTGGTTGGGACATCTATTCGCTCGGCTGCACGCTGTATTACGCGGTCACCGGCAAGGTTCCTTTTCCGGGAGGGACGACGGCGGACAAGGCCCGGGCGCACTGCGAACTGCGGCCGCTTGATCCGCGGCGGTTGAACCCGCGGCTGGACGCCGACTTCGTCGACGTCATGGCCGACATGATGGCCAAGGAGCCTTCGCAACGGATTGCCGCGGCGGGCGAGGTGATCGCGAGGATGACGCCTTTTCTGAACCCGACGCCCGACTCGCGGTCGGATCGTCCGATGGTTTCGCCGCCGATCATCACTCCGCGGCGCGAAGACGATGATGATTCGTCGTCCCAAGAGATGCAGATCCCCACCGGTTTCGACGTGATGAAGGTTCTGTGGCCGCTGACGGTCTTTGTGTTGGCGCCGTCGGCCTTGCTGGGCACGATTGCATTGCTGTGGTGGCTGGTGTGGAACATTCCCAACTGACACGTGGGTGTCCGGGAGTAATTCCATCATCGTCGCATCGTTCGGGACGGATGCCAGCATCGTCCGCGAGGGCACGATCAAGAGCCTTCCTCGGAGCGACGTTGCGAGCCGAGCCACCGAAGCGCCGCGGCTGACAGCAACCCGAGTAACGAGAGCACGATGAGTATCCAGAAGATTTGGTCATATCCGGTCAGCACGTTGCCGTCGCTACGTGCGTCGCGGATCAGCCAGCCGGTGACAAGGGGCATGAAAATCTCCGGCGTGAACCCCACGAAACAAATGATTCCCACTGCCGTGCCGGTCAGCTCCTTGGGAATCCCGGATTCTTCAAGAAGCGCGAAGTAGATTCCCCGCAAGGCAAAGAAAGCGGCGCAACTAACCACCATGTTTGCGATCATAAACCAAACCAGTTCGCGATTCGGCGGCACGAAAAGGAACATCGCATACGCCGCAATCAGCAGACCAAAGCAAAGCTGGATGGAGGGCGACACCCCCAGTAACCGGTCGGCGACCCAACCGGCCGCCAAAGCCGCTCCAACACGCAGAAAACTAAGGTACGCAACTACCTTTGCGGACTCGGTTCGCGTCAGGCCGTACGCGTCCTCGGAGTACAAGCCGTAATAGTCGAACATCTTGAACGTACTGTATGCGGCGATAATGACCACCGCCTGTAGCCAGACGGCGGGTGATCGCAGCAGAAGCATGAGGCAGCGTAAGGTGCCCATCCAATCTGTTTGTCCGTCGTCCGCGGTGCGGCAAGCGACCGGCTTCGGATCGGGTACGAAGAACCATACGCACACCGCGGCGAAAAAGCAGCACCCGGCGTAAGAGCACAGCAGCATCCGCATCGCGGTTGCCTCGCGCGCCGGATCGCCCAAGGCATTCCCGCCGACTATCATCCCGAACGCGTATGCGGCGATTGCGGCCAGCACCGCCGTCGCCAAGCCTCGGCCACTGTCGAGTATTCCGAACGCCCGCCCCTGTTCGTCCTTGCCGCCCCATTCGCGGGTGGCGCGGATCAGCGGCGCCCAGAAGGCAAGGATGGTTGACGCCCCAAAAAAACCAAACACAACGTACAAACCGGTGAAACTTGGAATCGTGGACATGTAGAGACCGCCCAGTCCCGTAGCCAGCAGCGAAGCGGGCACCAGTTTCCTCGGTGAAAAGCGGTCGGCGAGCGGTCCGCCGAGGAAATAGCAGGCCATCGCCACGACACCGTAGACGGCGCCGAGCTGGCCGAGTTGAAACTCGTCGATACTGAACGTCGAGAGGAGACTCGACTTGAAATACCGGCCTGGGTGAAATGGCGGAATAAAAACCGCTTCACCAGCCAAAACCAGACTCAACATTGTGAGGCTTCGGTGGTAACGGCGGTCTAATTGGCCCTTCATGTGTTCGCCGGTGGATGGTTAGCTCTTGTCCTTTTCTTCCGCCTTCTTCTCTTCCTCTTTTTTCTCCTCTTTTTTCGGCGCGTTTATTGCGGCGGCTTTGGCGTCGCGAAGATACCGCTCCAACTCGCCGATCGCTTGCGGGTTAAGATGCTGGTGGATCAGCTTGTTGGTATCGTCCAGAAAAAGGTCGATTTTCTTCTGCACGACGTGATCGTTCGTGGCGAGTCTTCCCCTCTCCTGGATGACGCGCAGGCTGAATTGCTCGTTGGTGGGCAATTTCCGCAACTCCTCGAACATCTTTTCCGCCTGGTCGAGTTTATCGGCCTCAATGCGGGCGCGGATCAGCGCGTCGTAAATTTTCCGCCGGGCGACGATGTCCACCAACTCCTCTTGCAAGCTGAAGATGAATCCCTCGGCCCACAGCCGCAAGTCGTCGTTGGCGATTTCGGTGGCCATTTCCGGCGCCAGGCCGGGGACCATCGGCATCCGCGCCAACGGCTCGCGGCCGTTTTTTATCAGCAGCACCCTCAGCAGGTGTTCTTCCGGCGGAATCAGGAGTTGGCCCCGCCGGTCGGTCCATCCCAACAGTGTGGCGGCCTTCTTACCCGGCACGCGGGAATACACTTTGTAACCGGACAAAAGCTTATGAGGCTTGGTCCGCGACTTGAGCGTCAGCATGGTGGAGCCGCCGGTTGGAATCACGCGCAAGGCCAGCGATTCGACCCGTCCGCCGCGCTTGGTGAGCGAGATCTTTACGCCGGAGTGCTTCCGGCAGTGCGTTTCCAGAGGCAAAATCTTCTCCACCGTGCAAAACGTCCAGGGGACCGGCGTGGCGCGGCGCAGGTTTCCCTCCCGGTCGTTGTAGCGGTGGATCGGCTGGAAAACGTCGTCCTGGCTGAAGAGTGCCAGGTTTGGGTCGCGCGGCGGCAGACCGGAAGCCTTTAGACGCAAAACAACCTTGTTTCGTTTCGAGCTGACGATTCGGGCCAGCGGGGCGAAGGCGGTCAGCAACGCGTCCAATGCGGCGTCGCTCAACTCGCCGATCTGGCTTACCGGCCGCGTCACCGGCGAGCTTAGCATGTGGGTGCGGACGTCGAAGTCCCGGGCCGTTACCTCCAGACCGTCCGGTACGCAAGTAATCGCCATCAGCAGAATCTTGTCCGGCGGCGGCGTGGGTATCGGAATCTGGTCGGCTTGAAGGCCCTCGATGTCGTGGACCAACGCTCCCCGCAGCGGCGCCGGCGCCGGCGCAACCGTGGCGTTCCACCCCGCCCCGATCGTCGCCTCGATTTGCTCCGCAAGGCTGACGCACAGTTCATCCTGAAGCCGGGGCGTAATCGACGGAGACGGCTCGAACCCGATCAATATCCGCACGTCGTAAGGCAACAACTGCCAAACCGATTGGTCGGCCGCCCCGGCCGGCGACGGCATAAATAGAATCGCGACGGCCACAACGAGACCGTATAAACGCCCATCGATCTGTGTGCTGAGTCGGTTCATTTCTCTGAGGGATATTGGAAGGTCGGCCGCCATTGTTCGACGTTTTGGTAGAGAGAGACGGGCCGGGCGGGAATTTCCCGGATGCGCTCGCGGTAGGCGAAGTGATCGACCACCTGCCACAGTGGCACCACCGCCACGTCGGCGTGCGCAAGGCGGTGGACGCGGTGCAAGCACGTGCGAACCTGCCCCCATTCGACAGCCTCGTCGAGCCGGCGCAGGGCCTGGCTCATGTACGGGCTGCACTTGCCGGACATGCCGTCCTCGCCCAACAAACGCCGGGCGTCGACCACCGGCTCCCAGGTGGCCAATTCGACGTAGAGCAAGTCCACGTCGTCGGGTACTCGCTCGGGCATCGGGCCGGTGATCGGCCGCAACTCGACGGGAATCCCCACCAACTTCAACTGCAATTGGATGGAAGCGCACGCCCCACTCGCGATTTCGTCCGACGGATGGGCCAAAACGAGCGTGGGCATTTCCTTCAGATTCTGCTTCTTGCCCGCGGGAGAGTCGATATAGTTCTCCAACGAAACATTGGCCAGGGCGATCGTCAATCGCGGTTCGTACGGACGCGGTTTGATGCTTTCGTCGGAGGCGTAGCCCATCGGATCGTTCGGGCCGATGCTCAAGGGGAACGGGCTGCTGGTGACTTTGCAGCCGGGAATCTCATTGCCGCCGAGCATCAGTTCGAGGATTGCCCAGCGGTGGATTCCATAGGCCAGTGCCCGGCGGAACGTTCGGTCGCTCAACAGCGGCCGGCGGAGGTTGGGCACCAGGCAGTGGACCAACGGCAAGGCGTAAGGCTGTACCACCAACTCTTCTTCTCGGCGAAGCTCGGTCAGGGTCCAGGGGTTGACGCGGTCGAGCACCTCGATATCGCCTCGTTTCAGCGCCCGAACGGCCTGTGCAACCGTGTCGTACCGACGTTCGACGATTTCCATCGGCTGCCCCGGTTCGACCGCGAAATACTGGTTGTTGGCGGTGAAAACCGTCTCCTGCTCGCTCCGCGATTTGATCACCAGCGGTCCGTTTGTCGGGGGTGGTTCGCCCGAGGAAGCCGTGTAGTTCTTGGGCGTCAAAACGATTTGTAGCATGGCTTCCGGTCTGACGTGGGCACGGCGCAGCTCCACCTCGACCCCATAAACGCCGCGCAACGAAACCGCGCCGATCAGATCGGCCCAGTCGAGCCGGTAGGCGGGATTACCCGGCACGGCCATATCCAACAACCGTATCGAGACGTCCGAATTGCTCAGGGTGTTGTCGCCTTTGGCCCAGCGGATACCCGGTTTCAACTTGATGGCCATTCGTCGTCCGAGGGCCTCGGAGGAGATTTCGCCTACCGGACAAATATAATTCCCTCCCTCGATGCTCGGCCCGGTAAACTCCGTCAACGTCCGGTAGACCAATCGGCTGTCGCGTCTTGCGGGCCAGTCGTTGAGCTTGCCGGGCGTGAAGTCGGCGGCGAGCGATCCCACGCCCACCACCACCCGCGAGAATTTTCGATGGACGGTCAACGCCAGTTGGCGAGCGCCGGGCAAGTCGGGCCAAATCTTCGTGATGCGCCGGCTCAGTTCGGCCGCCTTGTTCCACCGGCCGGAATCAATCGCCGCGTGGGCCTCGGCCAACAAGGGGGCGGTCTCGCCTTGCAAGCGGTCTCGCCATTGGGCCACAACGGTGTTTCCAGGAAAAGTCGCGGCCAGGGATCGCAAGAGCGTCCGCGCGGAGGCGTAATCCCGCTTCGATATGTACTGCTCGACCAACTTGTCCGTCATCTTTCCCTGGGCGCTCTCGATCTTCGGGAACTCGGGATTGCGGCTATGCAGCTCTCGCAACAACGCCAAGGCGCCATCGTATTGTTGCTTTTCGTTGGCCCGCTTGACTTCCTCCTGGAGCGATTTATCGATGGCCTCGTTCAGCCCCGGCGTCTTGGGCTTATTTCGCAGGAGGAAGGTGAAGTAGTCGAAGGCATCGTCGAACTTGCCCGCAGCCGAAAATTTGACCGCCTTGTTCAAGATCAACTCGCCGAAGGTTTCCGCTTTGACGATCGAGCGCCAGCGGACTTCGTAGGTTTTCCCGGTCGAATCGACGAGGTTGACGGTTACCTTTCCTCTCGATTTAAGCTTCCCCGCAATCTGCTTGGGCGTCAGATTCAGCGGTTCGACCTTCAACACCTTGTTTTCGTTGGCTTTGTCGAGGGTGATCTGATCGTACGGATCCAGCTTGTAGAGCGGTATTTCCGCGCGTGCGGCCGCGCATGACAAAGCCAACAGCACGGCCGTAAGACATTTGAGCAATGAGCTTTTTCTCATGGTTGCCGCACTTCGTAAATAGTTCCGTCGAAGCCGCCGACGATCAACCCTTGTCCGATCAGGGCCGCTCCGGTGGCCAAGGGGAATCCGACGTCCAATTTCCCGAGTTCCTTTCCGGTGGCGGCTTCGATTCGGCAGATGGTTCCGCCGCGGGCGACCAGGATGTAATTCCCGCCGAGCCGCAGAGGCGCGCCGGCTAATGAACCGTATTTCAGTTTCGTCCGCCAGAGTTGTTTTCCATCGGCGTTCGCGCAAAACATTTGGTTGTCTTCGGTGGCCATCAGGACATGGTCGCCGATCCGAACCGGTCCCCACGCGCAACGTGCGTCGAGGTTAAGTTCCTTGCCGCGGTTGAGCTTCGACAAGTCAAAACTCCCCAGCACGTTGGCCTCGTCGGCGCCGAAAACCATATTGCCCGCAACGGCCAAGGGCGAAATGATCGGCTTGGCGACGATCGTCTGTGCCAGCATCGCCAGATGCGGTTTTGGTTGATCTTGGATTCCGAGCCGGTAGATTTTACCTTGCCCATTGGCGACGACGACTTCCTTGTCGTTGACGACGGCGGGAGCGACCCACTCGATTTTCTCTCCCGGTTCGAGCCGTGGCTGAAACGGCTCGGCCAGCGGATCGCCCGATTGCGGATCGAGCAACGAGATTCGGCCGGCCCTGTCGGCGACCAAAATCCCGCGGCCGAATGCGACCGGGCGGCAGGCGAGTTCGTCGCGGAGCTTCAGCCAATACATCAACGGGGTAGGAGTATTGGGATCGAAGACGCCGATCTGATCGCACCCCTTGCCGCCGCTGATGGCCAAAAGTCCTTTGGCGAGCGGGACAATGTTGTCGATCGGCCGTCGCAGCCGGGAGGCGTCGGGGGCCACGACCGGCATATTGATGAAGGTTTTTCCTTCGCGGCCCGCGTTGACGCGGAACACCGCGCCGGCGGCGGTAACGGCGACAACTTTACCTTCATCGCCCACAACGAGCGGTTCGGCGGCCAGCGGACAGCCAAGTTGCGTTTTCCAATACTGATCCGGGTCGAGCGTGGAGACGGCCGAGACGACGGCGCCCGGCATTCCCGGCCTACGCTGTACGCACACAACCGCCTCGCCGACGACGACCGGAGGCTGTAGGAACGCGCCTTCCTGGTCGGCGATCCATTTGGGCATCAGCCGGCCGGTGGCGGCCTGCACGTCGTATTTCGTCAGCTGGGTGTCGGCAATCCAGAAGCGTCCGCGACGCAACAAGGGGAAGCGGGTCAGGTTGTCGCCGCCTTTGATGGCGGTGTCGGCGATTTCGCGCAAGGGCATTTTGACGTCCGTCGCGCTGATCTCGTACACCCTTACGACGCCGGAGGCGGTGGCGACCAAAACCCGCCGCCCGTCGACCAGCGGCGGCGTCTTTACGTGGCCGCCGAGGCGAATCTGCTGTACCAGTTTCAGCCACGGTTTCGGCTTGCCGGAAGTATTGGGTTGGACGGCGAAGAGTTTCAGTACGCAGTCGTGGGCACCGTCGTTGACGGCCAGCAGGAGGAAGTCGCCGACGACCACCGGCGCGGTGTTGATGCTTCCGGGGCCGTGTCCCAGATAAATTACGTCCCGACAGACGCCGTCGTCCAACGAGAGTACAAAGAGGTTGGAGTGGACGGCGGCCTGGTAGATCAGCGACCGCTGGGTATCGACGGCCGGGGCGACGGTCAACTCCTGCGGAAACTGGACGTAGCCCGGCGATTCGCCGGAGGTAGTGTCGATGGTGAATAATTTTCCGCTTTGCGCGGCGACCAGAATCTTGCCGCCGACGACTACCGGGTGTGCGTCGAACGTCTCGCCGACCGACTGACGCCAGCGGACGTTGCCCGAGAGGGCTTCGAGCCGCAAGAGTTCGTTTCGGGCGGCGTCGATCACCAAGGCATCGCTGTCTGGCTCGGGGCTTAGCAGCGTCGGCGGAAATGACGGCGCCCTCGGATTGGTATCGAAGCCGACGAACCTCCGCCAGAGCACCTTTCCGTCGGCGGCGTCCAAGCCGTAGACGGCCCCGTCAACCGCCGCCAGCGCGATCCGCCCTTCCGTGTCTTGTACCCTGTTTTTTGTATCGCATTGGGCCAGCGTTACGCTGTTGACGGGCAAGGGTGTTGTCCGATCGGCCTCGGCCGGCTTCGGGGCCGAGACCATTTTGACCAGCGCCTGCTGGGCGCGAGAGACCTCCAACAGCGCTTGCTTGAGCTTCGCATTGACGGCCAGCTTGGGGTATTGACGCAACAAGGCGCTGCACACCGCGTAAGCCTCTTGGGTATTCGACTCCTTCGCCGCCTTCAGCATCGTGGCGATGGTCTTCTCGAGTTCGTTGCCGCGGGCGATCTCCCGGACGGTTATCGCCAGAGAAGCCTCCACGTTGGCCAGCGTGCTGGCCTGGCGCTGGGACTTGGGCACATAGCCCGGGTTACGGGCCATTTTCAAGGCGAGGCGGGCCTGATCGACCAGCGGCTGGGAGGTTTTTCTACGGGCATCGGCGGCCACCCCCTCGGCAATGATCGGCAACATCGACGCCAACTCGCCGTACGCTTCCTTGAAATCTTTCTCGGACGCGATTTTATCCAACACTTCTTGGGCCGTCTTCAAGGCCGCGGGCCAATTGCTTCCGCCAGAGGTCGCTTGGCGCAATTGGGCCAGACCGATCCGCACACGGGCCGCGCTCACTTCCGCGTGGTTCGGAAACTTCTCCAGATATTTATCGTACTTGTTGATGGCCTGCGAGTATGATCCGTTGCGATAGTCGTCATTGGCCAGTCGGAGCATCTCGTCGCCGCTGCCGCGTGACAACGCATAATAGAGCGCGCCGCCGGAGATCACCAACAGCAACAGGCCGCCGCCGCCGAGCAGCATCAGCGAGGAACCCCACTGTTCCTCGCCGGTTGTGATTTTCGGCTTGCGGCGGAAGAATCGCCAAAAACCCCTTCCGGTGGACGGGGAAGAATCCAACGGGCTACCGACCGCAGCGGCGGTCATGGCGGCATCGGACATCAGCCCGTCCAGCGGTCCGCCGCCGGTCGGCGCCGGCATCTCCTGGTCCAGCAGCGATCCCCTTTCGGCGGGTTTCGCGGGGGCGGCCGCCGCCGGCTCGGATGGTTGCTCCACCCGTGGCGTTGGGGCGGGTTTCTCATCGCGCCGCTTGGCCATACGCTTCGATTTGGACGGCTCGTCGTCAATCGGCGCGAAACCGAGATCATCCTCGGCCTTCGGCGCCGGTTCCGCCTTCGGTTTCGATTCGGCCACAGGCTCCGAGGGCGTCTCCTTCAGCGCCGCCAGCAGGCGTTTGGCCTGGGTGGACGTGAGCCGCCCGTGCTTGACCAACCGTTTGGCGATCGATTCGGCCGAGATCGGTTTGCGGGATTTGGCCACCTGCGCCAGCAGGCTTTTCGCCGTGCGCGACGAGACGAGTTCTCTTTCTTCCAGTAAAGCGATAAAGCGTTCGGTAGATTTCATAATTACATCTCAATGTCGTCGGCGGAGGCCAATTTAACGTGCTCAAAGCTTTCGGAGTTGCCGGCATCGAGCACGAGCACCACAACGTCGTGTCGGGCCTCGCCGCTGGCCAGCACCAGCAGAGTGCTGGGCGGGCGGCCGTCCGAAGCTGTCTGGTCTTCGCGGGCCTCGCGGAGCTTCAGCAGCAAGTCTTGCTCACTCGGGGCCTGGATGTCGTTTACCCAAATAGTGTTATCCTCGTCGATGCGCACGGTGACGATGTCATCCTCGATATCGGGTTTTATCTCGGCGACGTTCGGGGATTTTTGTTCCGGCGGAGGGATCTCCAACGCCTTCTGTAACTGGAACGAAGCCGTGACCACGAAAAAAATCAACAACAGGAACACACAGTCGATCATGGGGGTCATGTCGACTTCTTTGTCGCTGTCGTCCTTGTGCTCGAAGCTAAGGACGGCTTGATCTTCGTCGATTGGGTGTTGGGAATCGCTCATTTTTTCTCGAAAACCGCAAGGTACAATTGGATGCCTTCGACCAGCGAGGCGGCCGTCGCCACGCGCGAGACTTCTTTGTGCTTGACGCTCCGCTCGGCCTTGATAATCACGCTGGACTTGCCGTTCTTAAACCCTTCGCGGACGGCGGCCGAGACGGCGGTTTCCTGGGCCTTGGGGTCTTTGGTCAAAGGCGAGCCGACCTTGCCGTCGGCAAGGTAAACGTCGGCCGACTTGCCGCCGCTCTCGGCGATGGTTACGAACACCGCGCTGCTCGGATCGGCCCCCTTGCCGTAGCGCGCGGGGGCCAACTCGACCGCCGTATTCACGTCGGGAATCGAACTGATCAGGAAGAAGATCAGCAGCAGGAAGACGCAGTCGATCATCGGCGTCATGTCAACCTCCCCCCCCTGCTGAGGAGGAGGACGGAATTGGACGGAGGCGCCGCTGTCGTCTTCGGCGAACGGTTTGTCCCAAGCGTCGTGGTGGGCCATGCGCTACTTCTCCTCGGATGCCGTCGTCGTTGACAGCGATTGCTTAATACCTTCCAGCACCCGGGCCAGACCGTAGCCGACCAACTCCTCCAGCTTGCGAATCCGCACGTTGATACTGTTGGTGCAGATAATAAGAGGAATGGCGATGGTCAGTCCCAGGGCGGTGGTGGTCAGGGCGACCATGATGTCGCTGGCCAGCGCGGTCGGCGAAACCTTGTCCGACGCTCCGAGCTTGCCGAAGGCGCCCATCATACCCAACACCGTACCATACAATCCGACCATCGGGGCGGCTTTAATCATGGTATAGACCCAACTCAGGCGGTGCTCCAGGTCGGCCAGCACGTCGCGCTGAAACCGATCGACCAGCAGCGAGCGGAGTTTGGCGTAGCCGAGGTTGCGGTTGTCGACCGCCAGGCCCGCCAACTGGGGCACTGCCCGCGGGTCGTCCACGCATAGCTGGTCGGCGCCTTCAAAATCATTGGCGGCGAGTTGCTCGTCGAACTTATTGAGGAAGTCGGTTTGTTCCTGTTCGTTCCGGAAGCGGATTTGCCCGACCCGCCGCCAAACTAAAATCGTGCAAAAAGCGCCCCATAACGCCATCAAAGCCAGCGCCCCGTAGCACGCTTGGCCGGCAAACGATACGACCGTGGTAATGTCGGGCATGGATAGATCCTCTCCTCTGCGAAATTGGATTTCGATTTCTAGTTGTGTTCTCGGTTGTGTGCCACTGGCTTTGCTAGTTGTGTGCCACGGGCCGTCTGTTGCCGTTCGGCCGGGCCCGATCAGCGTTTGTAACTCTGGTTCAAGACGAAGAAGGCGTAACCGTCTCCGTCGGAGCGGACGCCGAAACGTGTGCGGCGAATGGATTTTGGGTCTCTGCCGGCGGCCTTTGCCCTTTCCAAGGCGACCAGTTTCGCCTCCAGCGCCGGTGGCAGGAACTTTAGGATAAAGCTTCTTCCGACTGTGATTCCCGCCTTGGCCAGCAACTCCACGTCGGCTTTTTTCAGTCCACCCTTGCGCCAAGTCAAATAGTAACGCTTCTCCGTCTCCGAGGGATTGTTGACGTATACAACCTTTGGTCTGGGTCGGGATAATTCGCTGACTCTCACCAGCCTGCCGTCGGACAGGAGAACGCCCAATTCGATCTTGAACCAATCGAGCTGCCGGGCGTAGATGTCCAAGGTGGAGCCCTCGTCGAAGCGGACCTCCCATCCGCGCGAGGAGCCGCCGCTGCCGTCTCCGACGCCGTCCCCCCGGCCGCGCCCCTCGCCGTGGCCGAAGCCCATGCCCGAGGTCTTCTTGTGGGCAATCATCGGATCGTCAAACATCGGAACCTGTTTTTGCACCACGGAGGAAATGGTCGTGAGCACTTCGGTAATCACCGGCTCCTCGACTTCCATTTCCCGGATTTCCTCGGGGTTTGGCGGCTCGGGCGTCTGGCCGCCGCCGACCGGACCGTCGTCGCCGGCGTAATCGGACAACTCCACGGGGACCGCGGCTTGGGGAACAAAAATCACGCTGGTCAACCAGGCGATCAACAGTATCAATACGAGCGCGCCGATCAGTATCAACAGCGAGATCAACAGACTCGACACCCGGTCGTACCGCGAGATGCACATGCGGTGGGAATCGACGTGTTCTTGGCTTGCTGTCGTGGTCACTTTGATTCAGTCCACTCGAATTTCGCGTCCGGCCGGGAGTACAAAAAAAACCGGCCACGCAGGATTATTTATTATACGTCTGTTCCAATACAAAAAAGGCGAACCCATTTCCCACGGGTCGAACGCCGAACCGGGTTCGCTTGACGTTCTCGGCCTTTGAGCCGGCGCGACTCTTTGCTAGAGCAACCAGTTGGGCTTCAACCTCCGTCGGCAAAAACTTAAGGATTATACCGGCGTCGATCCCGGCCCGAGACAGCAACTCTCGATCGGCTTTCCGAAGATCCCCTTTGCGCCAGGCAAGGTAGTATCGCCTTTCGGTCTCGTTCGGATTGTCGGCGAAACGCGAGTCGGGCTTGGACTTGGTTAGGTTGAACGCGTACGCCACTCTCCCGTCGGACAGGAGAACGCCCAATTCGATCTTGAAGAAATCGAGTTGCCGGGCGTATACGTCCAAAGATGTCTTGTCGAATTGCACTTCCCAACGGCGGGGTTTATCGGATGGCGGGCCGTCGATTTCCCGAATCTCGTCGCCCGTGTCGAAACCACCTATTTCCTTGGCGTCGGCGAGCGACTGATCGTCCAATTGTTTCGCTTTCGTCGCAGCCTTGTCGAGTCTGGTCAGGTCGCGACGGATATTTTTCTTGGCCTTGTTGTCCGCCTTGCGTAATTCATCGGTCGGGATTTTCAGTTGCGAACCGCCGGTGGGTATTTCAATTTCGCGGAGTTTCTCAAGCGTAAATTCACTTGTTCGTGAAGGCTTTCCCTCCTCCGTGAAGCTGTACCATGTAACCAGCAGGATCAGCACCAACAGTCCGATTGTAACCAACAATGACAACAACCAACTCGATACCCGATCATACCGCGAGGTACGCAGGGGGTGGGAGTCCGCGCCGGGTTGGTTGGTCGATTGGTCGCTCACTTCGATTCAGTCCATTCAAATTTCGCGTCCGGCCGGATCGATCGATACCAGGTTTTCCATTTTTCAATCGCAAAACGGCGGTCTTCTTCGGTAAACTTCTCGGGCAGGACGACGGCGTCCAGGTTCCGTCGGATTCGCAGGAGGGCCTCGTTGGCCGCGTGGGCAACCTCCGGGATGGGATCGGTCAGGGCATAGATCAGCACCTCGACGTTGTCGAGGTTCCGCGTCTTGCCGAGCGTTTTGACGATGGCCCACCGGGCCTTCGGCGATTTGTTGCCCACCAGCCGGCGGAGGACGTCTCCATGTTTCGACACCAGTGTCTCGATCTTATCGGCCGGCAACTCCTCTACCAGATTGACCGAATCGTCGATGTTGGCCAGTTCCGGATTTGCCAAGGCGGCCAGCAGACGTTCCGCCGGTCCCATCAACGGCCGGGAGACCACCTTCCCTTCGGCGTTCAACATCGCCTTGCTGGTGTCCTTGGGTAAACCGCGACCGCCCACCATGATGCCTTCGCCAAAGTTTTTGGCCTTTTCCAGGCTCTTTTTCATCGAACGCAACAGAAACAACACGGCGAACGACGTGTCGGAAACCACGCCGCAATCGCCCTTCCAGCTACCGTCCTCGGCCTGCTTTTCAAGCAAATGAGCGGCGATGTCGCTGTACCACTTGGGATCCTTGCTGTCGATCTTCTCGCAGTACTCCCGAAAGCTCATGTACCGCTCGAAGGCGTAGAGGTAATAGTGGTTGTACGGACTGGCGTCGACCTTGAAGTTCTTGGCGAACCATTGGTTTCCGCGTCCCGCGGTCGCGTAGACCAACTGCGAGTCGATCGAAGTCTTGACCTTCGGCGCTCCCGGCTTGTTTTCCTTCGGCTTGACTTCCCTTAGCGCGCGAGGCACGTCGTCGTCGTCGCGCCGTTCGACCTTCTTCGTCATCCCCAGCATATCGCTGCAAATGTAAATACTCCCCAACCCGGCCGCGGTCAGACTCTGCTTTACCCCGCTTTGTTTTATCAGCTTGTTGTCTGCCCCGATTTTTCCCTGGTAGCCGAACCCGCCGCTGGGATCCTGGGTGCGCACAAGCCAAAGAGTGACCCTCTCGATCGATCCGATGGGCACGTTGAACCCGGCGTGTTTGGCCTTCCATGAACTGAGCACCCCGTATTGGGTCATGGAAGTATCGCCGGTTTTGAGGTTTGGGTAACCCCAGCCGCCGTGCGGCTTCTGCACCTTCTGGAAATACCTCAACAGGCATTCGATATCGGCACGGTGTTTGTCCGGGGCGCGGTCGACGAGGAAAATGATCGACATCCCCGTGCTGTACATATCGAACTTACTCGTTTTGCCGAGTTCCTCGATATCATGATCTCCCAGCGCCTCCTGGATTTTGGCGGCGCACTTGGCGACCATGGGATGGTCGATGCTTTCGCCGTACGTCAGCAGAGATATGCCGGCCAGCGCGCATGCCCCAAGCCGAGTATCGCTTGTACCTTTGGAGGCCAAGTAGTCGATACCCCGATCAATGGCCTTGAGCACCTCGGGGCTTTTAGTGGTCAGCGCGGCTTCAAGCGTCCCGGAAGCCCCGCCAAGAAGCATTCCGACAAACGCCAATATCGCCGGCACTCGCGGCCAACGCCGCGTACCATGCATGCGCATAGGTCCATCCTCGCGATTACCGTGGTCCCACGGTGCGGGCTGCCCGGTGCCCATGCCGTTAATAAACGAATCGTCACCCACCCGACGATATACCTGATATTTACCGCACATCCATGCAACACTTGATGATAAGGGGTCGCCTGCCGGGTTGTCAAGCGGTTGGGCCTTCATAACCCTGGAGAATTATGTGGAATTGACAATTTCCGGCGGAAACGTATACTGAATCGTTTGCTCCTGTGAGGTAGGGGGCTTGGATGGGTAGCTCAGGTAGTAGAGCAGCGGACTGAAAATCCGCGTGTCGTGGGTGCGACTCCCACCCCGTCCACTGAGTCTTTACAACACAAAGACTTACGACGGATCGTGCAGCGAATTTACTTCTCCGCTGCGCTTCTGAAAAGCGAGTTCGGCCGGGTGGAAGATTCGACGTGTCTCGAGGAAGGTAGCGGTAACCGACCGAGAGGATGGATCCCTCATGCACTACCCCTGGTGGTACGTCCCGCAACTGACGGCCCCGATGCTGATCGCCGTCATCGCCGTGGTCCATGTGCTGGTCTCGCATTACGCGGTCGGCGGCGGGCTGTTCCTGGCCGTCGAGGTAGGGCACGCCTACCGGACCCGCGACCGCGAGTATCTCGCTTACCTTCGGGGCCACGCCGCCTTTTTCGTCCTGCTGACCGTCGTCTTCGGCGCCATCACCGGCGTGGGCATCTGGTGGATCATCGGACTTAGTTCGCCGTTGGCAACCGAGGTGTTGATTCGCACCTTTGTCTTCGGCTGGGCCACCGAGTGGGTCTCCTTCTTCGTCGAGCTGCTGGCCGCCTTCATCTTTCTTTACTATTGGGGACGTTTGTCCGAGAAGAAACATCTCGCCATCGGTTGGATATACGCGGCGGCGGCTTGGATCAGTCTGGTGCTGATAACCGGCATCACGGCGTTCATGCTCAATCCCGGCCGATGGGCCATCGATCCGGCGGCGCAAAACTTCTGGACGGCGTTCTTCAATCCGCAGTTTGTGCCGCAGACGGTCGTCCGCACCGGCGGCGCGCTGCTGTTGAGTTCGCTCTATGTTTACCTGCACGCCTCGATCTTCGCCCGCGATGGCCGGATCCGCAACGTGATCGCCTCGCGATCGGCGCGTCCGGCGCTGTTGGGGGCGATACTGATAACGGCCGGCGGTCTGGCCTGGTACGCATTTCTACCCGACTCGGCCAAGGCGACGCTCGCCTCGTCGGCCGTGATGAACGTTTTCGCCGGCGTGCTTATCGCCTCGACACTGGTCGTGTTCGCAATGCTTTATCTGGGGCCGTACCGCAATCCGGGCTGGCTCTCGCCCGGGTTCGCCGGCCTGCTGTTCCTGTTCGGCATCGCGGCCTTCGGCGCCGGTGAGTTCGTCCGCGAGGCGATTCGCAAGCCGTTTGTCGTCTACAACGTGGTGTTGAGCAATCAGGTCTTGCCCGAGCAAGTGCCGCAATTACGCGCCGGCGGCTATCTGAACGGCGGCGTTTGGACTCGTGCGTTCGTGGCCGAAAGATATCCCGAAACGTTGGTCGATGGCCGGATCGACGGAAAAAAAATGCTCGATCTGCCGTATAAAGACCGTCTCGTGCTGGGCGAGGTGTTGTTTCAGCACCACTGCAACGACTGTCACGCGGCCAAGTCGGGCTATTCGGCCGTGGGGCTGTTGTTGCAAGGCAGGCCACGCGAACAGATCCTCGAAACGGTCAAGCGGCTAGACGACAACTATTCCATGCCCCCCTGGTGCGGAACGACCGAGGAGGCCGGACTGCTGACCGATTACTTGATGACCATCAATCGGCACCGTCCGGCGGGCATACACCTGTGGAATAGAAGCGGCGGCGAGAACGTGGACGAATACGGGGAGATGGAATAATGGACCCAGCAATGCTCGTCGAACGGGCCACCGCCGGAACGCCCGCCCCGATTTGGTTCGTGCAGTTCTTCAAAGTCCTGGGCTTCACTCTGCACGCCGTGCCGATGAACCTCTGGTACGCCGGGCTGCTGGTCGCGTTATGGCTGCATCTGCGCGGCGGCGAGCATGGGCGACGCTTCGGCGGACGGCTGTTGCGCCAAATGCCGGTGATCGTGGCGGTCGGCGTGAACCTGGGCATTGTGCCGCTGCTGTTCATGCAATTGGCCTACTACAAGGTCTTTTATCCGGCCACGATCCTGATGGCCTGGTCCTGGCTGGCGATCATTGCCCTGCTGATCCCGGCCTACTACGGCGTCTACGCCTACGCCTGGGGATGTAAAAGCGGTACGAAGGAGATGCCCTATTGGCGCGTCGCCGCCGGTTGGTGCGCGGCGGTCTTTTTCCTGGCGATCGGTTTCCTGTTTGTCAACGGCCTGAGCTTGATGGACCACGTCGATCGTTGGCCGGAGCTTTGGAAAGCCAACAGTATGGCGGGCGCGGCCTTGGGGACCGCGTTGAACGTCGGCGACGCGACGCTCTGGCCCCGCTGGCTGTTGATGCTCGGACTGGCGCTGCAAACCACCGCCGCGTGGTTGCTGTTCGACGCCGAGTGGCTGACCGGAAACTCTGCCGACGAGGATTATCGGTCCCAATTTTCGTCCGACGAAAATGGGACTGTCCCCTTCCCAATGGCGACAGTTATTGATTCGCCGGTCCTAACCGGAAACTCTGCCGACGAGGATTATCGACGTTGGGCATGGGGATTCGCCAAGAAGCTGTACACGGTCGGATTGCTTTGGTTCGCCGCGGCAGGCTCGTGGTACGTGTTCGGGTCGTGGTCGACGGAGTTGCGCGAGTCGATGTTCGTCTGGCCGCTGGTGGTTTTGGCCGTTCTGCCCGCGCTTTCGCCGGGCTTGCCCTGGTTGCTGATAATGTTCGGAAAAGGTGCTAGGAACCGTTTGCCGGAACGGCCCGGAGGGTGCTTCGCACAAACGGTTCCTGGCACCTTTTCCACGGTGGCCGCCCTTGTGGCATTAGGGCAGTTCGGCGTGTTGGGCGTCAACGCCGTCAGCCGGCAGGTCGTGCAGAACCTGAACCTAGAGCCGTATTGGGACGTGTATTCCCAGCCGGTGGACGTCCAATGGGGCCCGCTGGCGATGTTTTTGGTAGTGTTTGTTATCGGTTTGGGAGTCGTGGGTTGGATGATCGCGCAGATCAGAAAGTGCGATACAGTTTAGCACGGTGTTGGACCGTTTAACGGATCGTTTAGCGGCCGCCGGCACGGCGGCCCGTCTGGGACTCGATTTCACCATTCGCGGTCCCGGCCGACCACGCAAAACATCCAATAATCAGTGATGTCACCTTTTCCGTCCCCGATTGGGTCGCGGAGCCGGCCAACTCAGAAACTGTACTTGTCCCCCAGCACTGCGTCACGAGTCTTGCGCCAGTGCCAGATGACCAGTTCGCTAATCACGATATTCGTGATGATTACTGCATATGCGGCTGCATCCAACCATGCCTTCGTCTCGATTGACTGGCTAGCATTGCCAATCAAAGCCAGACTCAGCGCGACAAACGAAAAGAACATGATCGTCGCAGATCGCTCCGTTTGTGGTCTCTCCAAATAGAAACGCTCAATTGCCTGCCATTTGGAGAGAAGGACGCTGTCATTTGTACCTTCAGCCATAATCTGGCGCCAGCCGGCCTTCAACTCCATGTCTCTGAGCCTCTGCCCCCATATGTCACCTACCGAATACACAGCAAAGACTGCGCTGAAGGCAATGATATTGCCAGTCAGGGAACCTAGAGCCCCTAACAGGACGCTGAATATGATGGACCAGACATAGATTTGACCAGGCTGTGGTCGAATGTACTCATGAAAATAATCTCGTAGTAGACGTAGTTCCCCGAATACGGCGAAAACCCACCTGAATACAAGTATTATGACTGTTATCAGCAAAATGATTCCGAGAAGATCCAGCAGGTATTGGCAACTGAGCGTCGGTGAGAGAAGCTTCATCAATCTCTCCCTAGAGAACGATAAAAGTGCGCTACCCACGATGAGACCGCACCCTAGCTCGAACAACCGGTCCATCAAAGACCAGCGCGATTTTGCACCAGACTTAGTGTTACCATTTTTCATTGTCAAAACCCTCAATGTTTAGCAAAGGCGAGGGCAGACAGAAAAGGGGACACCCATAACCGCCCACTTGCGCCGTCGCCAAGCGTAAGCGAGCAGGCTGATGGCACCAACGCTGAGAAGAACGAAGGTGGAGGGTTCGGGCACGGACGCGAAACCGGTGGCAACTTGGTCTATCTCCGCAACGGATTGCGTGGTGGTAAACGGGTCCAGGCGGAAACCAAGCACGTAACTGCCTGGCAAAAAGGTCTCTGACAATGCAAATGCGTACTCTTGAATTCCCTCCAAGACAAACCGTTCGTCGATGGAACCGAGAAGGTCGGCACCCCAGTAGACAGAGAGTAGCCCTTCGGCACCCAGTTCGCTCGTAAAATCCACGGTGAAGCTAACAAAGTTGACGGGCAAGTCTGTTTCCACCAGGGAGGAAATCCAGGCCGGCGAGGCGGTGGGCAGCATGATTTTCGTCCCGTCGAGTTGGACGGTGGAACTCATGGCAAGACTCGCCGTTCCCGCCAGGTTCTCGAAGTTGCGCGGTGCGTCTTGGCGGCAGAGGTAGCCGGGGTTCTGGGGAATATCCGTATGGTCCAGCACCACCGGATCGTTGTTGGGAAGATGTCCCAACGCCTCCTCCCACCCACCGGCCTCTCGGCTCAAATGAAAGCCATAGCCGTCGTTTCTGCCATAAATGCTGTCGTCGCTGCTGTACCACTCGTAGGGCCAAATGTGGCGAGAGACCGCGAGCAAGTTTCCCGACTGGTCTGTGTATAAGGTCTTCTCGGGATCGAGCCAAGTTATGTCCACGTTATGTGCGTTAAGATATTTGCCACCGGTGGTCCAGTTCGCAATTTCCTGCGTCTCCTCGTCATACGCAAAGTAGTTGTCCGCCCAATCGGCTTCTTTTCCGTACTTCTGCTTGCCCGAGCCGGTGATACCGTTGAAGGCGTCGAGGAAAGTTGCGTGTACCACCGTCTGCCTGTTGTTTTTTTGGTCAAGTTCCTTGATTTTTTCAACGGCGGCCTGGACTAGGCCTGCGCCCGCGCTGTGTCCGATCAAATGAACCTCTTGCCAGCCCTGGCTGAAGAGTTGTTCGCCAAGCCACGCCCCTTCCTGCCAGGCATTGCCGAGAGCGCTGAACGGATTCAGACTGCCGGTTGTTGCGCCCTCGATCGAACCCTTGGCGTTTCCTTTAGTCCAGAGGTGTTTCTGCACGTCCCAGCCGACGCTACTGCTCGGAATGGCGGTCTTGATGCTATCGACAAACTCGTCAAGTCCCGTCGGCCCGTTGCCGTACCGATCCCAGCCGTGCGTAACCAAAACAAGCTTGTCCTTCTCGACGGGCTTGGGGTCCAATGAGCCGCCCGACCCACGTTGCAGTATCAAACCACCACCAGGCTCGGATGGTACAGTTGCCAACGGCGATAACAGGAAGGCGCGAGTCTGCCCGGCGGGGTTCGTTCCAGAGCCAACGATCTGCCCCTTGTCGTTAATGGCATTTGCTCGCGTGAGGGTCAATCCAGAAGTTGGAACAATCAAGTTATTCAAGTCCTGCATGGGACCGCTGCCGCTGTACAAGAAAGCGTGGAAGGCGGCACTGCTTGTCATTGCTTCCCCCACGACTTGCCCGCTGTTGTTTATGCCGTGCGCCACACTGCGTTCGATGGGGACGTTATTGTAGTTAATGTATGTGCCGAGTGTGCCGAGATCCTGCATGGGACCGCTGCCGCTGTAAAGGAAGGCGTGGTGGTTGTAGCTGCCGATGCTAGTATAGGCGAACCCCACAACCTGCCCGCTGTTGTTGATGCCGTTGGCCCCACTAACCGAGCCGCCGAGTGTGCCTAGATTGTCGGTAGCCGGATTGATAGGGCTGTTTGGTGAGGTGCGAAAGGCGTAAGAGTCGCCCTGGTCGTTCCAGGCGCTCCCCACAACCTGCCCGCTGTCGTTTATGCCATAGGCTCGGTCTCTTCCGATGGATGTGGTGAGGTCCTGCATGGGGCCGCTGCCGCTGTAAAGGAAGGCGTGGGTTTGCGTACCGCCTGGCGAATACCAGTCCGACCGCCCCACGACCTGCCCGCTGTTGTTGATGGCATTGGCGAAGCTGTCATACGTTCCTCCGCTGAGCGTACCAAGGTCCTGCATTGGACCGCTGCCGTTGTACAAGAAAGCGTGGGCGGCGGTCGTTGGTGTCTGCGCTCCACCAACGATTTGTCCGCTGTTGTTGATGCCAGAGGCGTAGCTCCATGTTCCGCCCGGCAGTGTGCCGAGGTCCTGCATGGGACCGTTGCCGCTGTAAAGGAAGGCGTGCTGGTAGTATTCCGCGCCGTCGACGCTAGTAGTATAGGCGGTTCCCACGACCTGTCCGCTGTCGTTGATACCATAGGCGTAGCTGTATGTTCCGCCGAGCGTGCCGAGGTCGGTGATCGCGTATTGAACGGCAGCAAAGGCATTGCCTGCGGCAAACAGTAGAAGAACGGCGGGGAGCAGAGCAGCTTTTGTCGTGTGCTGCCAACGCACGGGAACAGAATTCAAGCGGATCATGTTGTACTCCTCAGCGGAAAAAGAGCGGATGAACGACCACGAACAGAAAAACGCCCTGCCGGGCCGTGCAACCTACGGAAGAAAATGTAGGGTGGGACAAGCGCGGCGCAGCCCCACCACAAGGATTCGTTCAAGCAAGATGGTGGGGCTGCGCTGCGCTTGGCCCACCCTACGCCTACTTACCGCATCGAAGCAAAATCGGTTTGCGGACATGCTGCGCGACCTCTCTGGATTAAAACACCCCCCTAAATTACCAGCCGCCCCACTTCTTGTCAACTATCGCGCCCACGGAATGACGGGTCACTGCTGGCTTGTCCAGCAGCCCCTTTCTACACGACGGGAACGCTTGATCGTTGACTTGTTTAATCCGTCGCTCTCCTTGTTCGTTTCTGGCGGTTTTATCCCTAAGTCCCTTGCGTCATTGAACTTAGGAGCACTCCGCCGTCCTGCGCAAGCACTTTTACAGCCTGCGCGAGCACTGTTACGGGCTGCGCGAGCACTAAAACAGCCTGCGCGAGGGCTCAGCGCTTAGCGCCAAGGCCTCCGCGCTTAGCGCCAAGGTCTCCGCGCTTAGCGCCAAGAGCTCAGAGCTTAGCGCCAAGAGCGATTACGTCGGCAACCACCGCTCGCGCAGTTGCGAAATCCATCATCTCGGGCCGCTTTGGCCCTTCCCGCGACGCGAGGGGGACAGCCCCATTTTCGCGGCGGGCAAGTCAATTCGCCCGGCAACGTTCCTCACACCGCGAAAATTGGGACAGTCCCCGGTGAACGGGGTCAGATATTCGCCACGCGGGTGGCCGGGTCGCTCCAGGGGCCGAATTCGCTGCCGCGGATGGCGCGGACGCGGATCCAGTATTGCTGGCCGGCGATGAGGCCCGCGATTTCGTATTCGCTTTCGCTGACCGCCGCGTTGCCGATCTGCTGGGTCATGGCCGAGTCGGTGTACCACTCGACCTGGTAGGCCGCCGCGCCCGCTTCGGTGTCCCAATCGACAAAGATCGAGGCGGGCGAGGTGCCGTCCTCGGTCTTGATAATCACGATCTGGTCGAGCGGCTCCGATGGACCCGCGGTGCTCTTCTTGGGCGGCAGGCCGAAATTGTTCTTCTCCGCGCCGTCGGGACCATACAGGCCGTCGGTCACTTCGTCGATCCGCTTCATCATATCGACGCCCTGGTCGCGCTGGGCGCGGAGGTAGGCCCGCGCTTGGGCAAGCTGTACGTCGTCGGCAGCCAAGGCCAGATGGTGCAGATCGACGCGCTGGGCGAGTTCGTCACCCAAAAGGACGGCAAACCGCTGCTCGAAGACAAAACGATTTACCACAAAAACCTGCGCCGGGTGGTCTACGTCTTCGGCGAGGTGGCCGGACGCCCGCCCGCCGACGCAATCATCGACATGCAACTGGACCGAGAGACGGACGGCACGAACCCCGAGCCGGCCGCCGCGATTCGTCCGGCATCGGAGCGGACGTGGCTTAGCCCCGGCGGCAACGACCCCTGGGCGCTGCCGGAAGGATACACGGTCGATTGGGCCGGCGAGGGTGAGTGGAAGATCACGCTCGACGTGTTCCGCGACTTGGGGCTAGCCTTCGGCGCGGCGCTGGTGGGCATCTTCGTCATCCTGATGTTCGAGACCCGTTCCCGGGCGCTGCCGCTGATTATCATGCTGGCCATCCCGCTGACGATGATCGGCATTATGCCCGGCTTCTGGCTGCTTAACGTGCTGGTCGATCGTCCGGTGGGCGGTTACCCGACGCCGGTCTTCTTCACCGCCACGGCCATGATCGGCATGATCGCCCTGGCCGGAATCGTGGTCCGCAATTCGGTCGTGCTGATCGACTTCATCCATCACGGCAAGGACCAGGGTCTGGAGCTGCGCGAGGCGGTCATCCGCAGCGTTGCCATCCGCACCCGGCCGATCGTGCTCACGGCCGGCACCGCCCTGTTGGGCAACTGGGTGATTACACTCGATCCGATCTTCTCCGGCCTGGCCTGGGCGATCATCTTCGGCATCTTCACGGCCACGGTCTTCTCGCTGCTGGTGGTCCCGGTGGTCTACTGGCTGCTCTTCTCCCGCGAGGCCGTCGCCACGGTCCGCGACGCGGCCCACGCAACGCCGCAGTTCCGCCCGTTGACCCGTCCCAAGCCGGAAGAGTAGTATGTGGAGTGCGGCGGCTTGCCGCCGCTTTTTTTCAGCGCTGCACGGAAAGCAAGGGCAAGCAATCGAACGAACCGATAAATAGTTCTGGCACCTTTTCACCCCTTTTTCACCTTTTTCACCCGTCGGTAAGACCACCTTCGAGGTCGACGACGGCGATTTCAGCAAGTCGCGTTCTTCCGCTTCCGCCAAGAATAAATCAGAAGCCCAATCAATCCGGCGATAAGCATTGCCAGCGTACCCGGCTCGGGAACAGTTCCGACGGTCAGCAGGGTATAACCCGCCAGATCACCGCCGGTCAGATATTCAAGCGTATAATCAGTGCCTGCGGTTGCAGTGGTTAAGAGTGCCCAATCGTTGATCGAATCATCCCACCACCGGATCGCATCGGTTCCTGAAACCAAGTTGAGAAAGTCAGTCAGAGAATCGTCGGCATCACCGGCCAAGGCCAACATTCCCCCCGTGGACATGTTGATGAAACCATTTTCATCGTCATATCTATCAACAGACAGAATTCCTCCGATGGAGACCAACCCGCCATTGATGACGTTTAGCGTCCCGCTGCCGAAGATGCCGACGAAGAGATAGACGTCGTTGGTCCATGTCGAGCCAGGGCCGTCGACCGTGACCACGCCCGTCGAGCCGGATTCATCGCCGATGAAGCCGAATGAATTGCCGACGTTACCGCCATCGGTGATGTTGATCGTTCCGCTACCGTAATAACCGACGGCAAGAGAGCCGTCGTTGGTCCACGTCGATCCGTTGCCGTCGACTGTGACAACACCCACTGAGCCAAGGTGATAACCGATCCAGCCGCTTTGTGTGTTGACTTCGATCCCATCTCGAACGTTCAGCGTGCCGGAGCTTTGATAGCCCACGCCCAGTTCACCGACGCTGCCGGAACTTCCTGACATGTCGAGGTTAATGGTGATGTTTTGGCCAGATTCGTCGCTGAGTGTATACGCGTTACTGAGGCCATGTGAAGAATCGAACAATAGATTGACGTCGCTTATCAGTCCTCGGGCGTTGATCGTGCCCACGCCGGTCAATTGTTCCGGCGAGGCAAAAAGCGTTTGGGTAGAAAGCGTTCCGCCATTAGCACCGAAGTCAATTGTTCCTTTGGAACCCTCGTAATGTGAGACTTGTGTTGCATTATTGACCGTGACGACACTTCCGTTGGTGATATTCAACATCGCGCTTCCCCAATAGCCAACATAAAGTCGGCCATCGTCACTGACCGTCAACGATGAGTCCATACCGTCGATCGTGACCACGCCGTTTGAATCGAAATCATGGCCGATAGAAACATAGGAACTAACGACGGCGGCGCCGCCTGTGACGTCGAGCGACCCGCTACCACCATTGCCGACCACAAGCTGCCAATTGAACCAGATCGAGTTGGAGCCATCTACTGTCACCGCGCCCGTCGAGCCGGAATATTGGCCGATGAGGCCAACTGAGTTGCTGACAGTTGCTCCGCCGATAATATTGAGCGTTCCATTGCCGGAGTGACCGACATAGAGGTTGTCGCTATTGGTCCACGTCGAGCCGGCACCGTTGATTGTGACCACGCCCGTCGAGCCTGAGTTGAGGCCGATCTTTCCGTGTTGGGAGTTTACCTCGATGCCATCTCGAATACTCATCAAGCCGGTGCCTTGATAGCCCACCCCTAGATCGCCGACGCTGCCGGAGCCGCCCGACATGTCAAGGTTAATCGTCACGTTTTGGCCGGGCAGATCGGTCAGTGTGACCGTTGTTGTTGGTCCTGTGGTGGAATCAAAAACGATATCCACATCGCTAACCAGCCCGCAGGCGTTGACCGTGCCTGTGCCCATCAACTGTGTCGGTAAAGTAGTAAGCGTTTGTGTCGAGAGCGATCCGCCACCTGAGCCGAAATCGATTATGCCCTGGGAACCTACGTTTGTATAGGAGGCAACCGTGACAGCGCCGCCGCCGGTGATATTCAGCGTTCCGCTGCCGTCATAGCCAACGAAGAGATCGTTACTGTTCGTCCACGTCGAGCCAGCCCCATCCACCGTGACCACACCAGTCGAGCCGGGATGGTCGCCAATGTAGACCCTGCCACTGCTGCTGACAGCGCCGCCAGTGATATTCAGCGTTCCGCTGCCATCATAGCCAACGAAGAGATCGTTACTGTTCGTCCACGTCGAGCCAGCCCCATCCACCGTGACCACACCAGTCGAGCC
>CBDAFL010000237.1:0-88868 GCA_965195225.1 uncultured Thermoguttaceae bacterium | reverse complement strand
ATTCTCCAGAGTTCGCATTCCATGGTCTTTCTCCTTGTCAAAGGTTCTCAAAACTAACAACTGACAAGGTGGAGCGCGAACTCGTTTTAATCAAGACCCTGCTAGCACTTGCATAATCCTGTAAATCGCTGGGCTATTGTCAAACGACCCTTCGGGTCGAAATCTTCGCGGTTTCCAAAGTATCACCGTCGAAAAATATTGGTAAAGACAAGGTCGCGATCCAGCCTACTTTCGCCCGACCAACTGCTTCTTGACCCAGGCGAGATACTCGGCGCGGGGTAGTCCGTAGGGGCGGAACTTCTCGGCCAGCCCTTGGCCTTCGTCGTAGAGAATCGCCCGATGTACGCCCAACTTGGTGGCCTCGGGCGAGTCCATCAGGCTGCTCGAATCGTTGGCGTTCATCTGGAACAGCACGCGCATCTCGAAATCCTGCATCACGCGGCGATCGAGCATTCGGGAGACGTTGGCGTAGGTGTCGCACCAGATCAGCGTGTGGATACCCAGCGGGGGGCCTTCGTCGAGCAGCGCGGCGAGCTGCTTGGGCGGGCTGGCCGGCTGATCGTCATCTCCGCTGGAGAATCCGTAATCGTCCTCCTTCCGCAGATCGCGGAAGCGGCCCAGGTTGTAGAGGAATAGGTAGATCGGCGGCGCGTCTTCGCGTTCTTCTTGCTGGCGGGAGGCCAATTCGGCGGCGATTTCGCCGATCAGCCGCGAGGCGTCCTTTACTCCGCCGATTTTCACCTCGTGCGGCGACGCGGCGGCCAGACGTTTCCAGAATCCGACCTCCGGCGCGTCGCCCCTCATGCCGTCGAGGACGTAGAACTTCGTTCCTTGGGGCGGATGTTGTGCGATCAGACTGACGAAGCAGCCTGCCAGCACACCCAACGCGGCCTCCTCGCGGTGGCCCACCATGAGCAAGTTGCTGCCGTTTTGGCGGAGAAACGACGCCGAGGTCGGTTCCTTGATGGCCACCGCCGAGCCGAGCCAGGCGCGGGCGGCCGTGGTCTCCGCCGGCCAGCAACGGGCCGTCAACAGTTCCTTCACATTCTCGTTGTCGGCCAGATCGGCCAACACGTTTCCCTCGAAGACGATCTGCGGCGGCGACTTGATTTTCCGTTGCTTTTGCAGTCGGCCGATCCGATCGAGATAATCGTCGCGCTCGTTGTCGGACAGCCAGACGACCTGGAACGGATGGTTCCCCTCGTACAGCCCGTTGGCGTCGTTATAGATCGCCTCGCCGGGGCGGGTCAGCAGCCGAGCGGCCGTGTTGTCCTCGCTGAGAATCAGGTGTGCGTCCGACTCGCTGCACTGCAAGGCGATTCGCACCGCCATCTGGCCGATGGTGCTGCGGGCGAGCGTGTAAGCCCCGCCGAGCGTCTGCGAGCCGAGCATCACGTGGATGCCGAACGCGCGGCCCTGACGCACCAGCCGATCCAGCAGCAGCGCCGACTCCTGGGCGATCCGGTCGTCCTCGGTGAAAAGCTCCTGAAACTCGTCGATCACCAGCAGGATGCGCGGCAGCCGGACGTCGGGTTCGGCAGCGCGGTAGCCCTTCAGGTCTTGCAGCCCGCGGCGGCGGAACATGTCGCCGCGGTCGCGCAGCTCGGCATCCAGCCGTTGCAAGACGCTGAGGCCGAACTCCCGCTCGCTCTCGATCGCCACTACCCGCGCGTGCGGCAGCGCGGACTGGGCGTAGGCCTTGAACTCGACGCCCTTCTTGAAGTCGATCAGGTATAGCTCGACCTCGTCCGGCGTGTAGCGCAGGGCCATGTTGGTAATCAGCACGTGCAGCAGGGTGGACTTGCCCGATCCGGTCTTGCCGGAGATCAAGACGTGCTGCGAGGTTCCGCTGCCGAGTCTGAGGTGCTGAAGTTTCATTGCCCCGGCGCGGCCCAGGGGCACGTCGATACCCGCGCGGCCGTCGGCGGTCCACCAGTCGTTTTCTTCGGGAACGATGCACGAGAAGGGCACCTCGACCCGGCCGCTTTCGCGCGCCGCACTGCCCACGGCGCGAACTATCTGCTTGAACCGCTCGACCGACGGCGGCGGCGAGAAGTCCACCGCCAGCGGTCCGAACTCGGGGTGCTTCCAGGTGAAACATCCGTCTTTCCAAGACAGCACGAGCGCCTCGGATTCGAGGTCGGGCAACTGGAAGTTGCGCGGCAGGGGGGCCTTCGTGTCGACGCTGAGGATCACGAACACGCCGCATCGGGCGCCGCTGGCGACGATGCTCTTCAACCGCTGCGACGCCGCCTCCGAGAAATTGGCCGGGAAATTCGCAATCGCCAACACCCGATACGGCTCGGCCATCTCGCCGGCAAAAGCGTTGTACTCCTCGATCGAGTGGAACTCCTTGCGAAGGTACACCTGGATGACGTTCTCCATGTGCTTGGTCAGGTCGGCCAATCGCTGCTCGATGTGCGCCGCGTCGGTCCAGATTCGGCTGGCCACCAACTGCTCGTCGAAGTCGGCCAGGTGCATAAAGGCGGAGAAATTCTCGCCTAGCCCGACCGGGTCGATGATTGTGAAGCGGACCTTGCTCGGAGGCATGGCGCCGAGCATCCGCAACATGGCGCTCTGCATCAGCTCGACCGCGCCGGCCCGGCCCGCGCCGTCGGCCTTCAACAGCAAGAGCGAACGCTGGGGGAATGGCAAGGCTATCGGCAATTTGTATTCGGTCCGTTCGGGACGAAGCCGCTGGTCCTCGGGCACGCCGCCTTCCAGATCGGACAGCTTCACCGCGGCGCGTCCCAGCGGAATCGCCGATGGGGTGCCCTCCGACGGCGCCCAGCGGTCCCAATCCTCGCCGTTCCAATCGGGGAACGCCTCGCGAGACTCGCGGTCGGACTCCTCGGCCGACCGGCGGAACAGTTCCACGCCCTCGCGCCACCGCTCGGACATCTCGCTCCAGCGGCGATCGAAACGCTGCCCGCTTTCTTTCAACGCACGGGCGTGGTCCTCGCGGAGCCGCTGGGAATCGGCCGCGAACTCTTCTTTTATCCGGCGGAGCAGGGGAGGGTACTTTTCCTCGATCTCGCGGAGCGTGTTGTCGCGCCAGGCGGTCAAGTCGGCCAGTTTCTTCGGATAGGTGTTCTCCGCCCGCTGCAAGTCGTCGGCGTGGCGTCGCTCGATTTTTTCGTTGGCGGCGGCGAAATCCCCGTCGGCCTGTTGGGTTTGTTCCTTGTGTCGGGCGATGATCGTGGCGTCCAGTTTTCGGCAATCGGCTTGGGTGGTTTCCAGCACGGCCGGATGTCCCAAGCCGGCCTCGAGCAAAGTCTGCCGCAAGGCGAGGTATCCGTCGACCGACCGCCGCTTGGCGACGCGATACGTCCATCCCCCAAAGACGGCCCCGACCACCGCGGCCGCCGCGCAACTAATCGGCGCCCAACGCCAGTCGAGCCATCCCAAGAGGAATCCGGTTGGAATGGCGGCCAGAATCCACAGCAGGAAAAACATTCCCAAAGGCCATAGCCCATGAAACCAGCCGGGCAAGCGCTGTCCGGCCATGTCGCGGTACTGCGATTGAGCCTTCTCCAGGGCGTGGCGGAACCGCCGCCCGGGGTGTTTCTCGAGGACCACGGCCGTCGAGGACGCGGGGGGCAGATTGTCCCAGTGCCCGCGGTGTTGGAGCAAGGCGGCCGCCTGCCGGTGGACGGCTTCCAATTCCTGCCAGCGCGATACCAGACCCTCCAAAAGCTCCTTCAGGGGCATATTCAATCCGCCACGCGCGGCGTCGGAGGTTTCGATCGCCTCCCAGTGCAAGTCCTGCAACGTCTGTTGCGCCGCCTGAGAGTCGGCGGTGAATTGGGCCTCGGTCTCGGCGCGGACCGATTCGTACTCTTTTTCCAGCGAGTCGTACTCGGCGTGGTGCTTCTTTTCGACCGCCTCGCGTGCCGACGCGTATTCCGCCTCGACCGCCGCATTCTCCGCGCGGTAACGCTCGGCCGACGACCGCTGGGATTCTTGGAATTCTTTCTCCGCGGCTTCCTTCTCGGAGACGAGGTCGGCCTGCGACTCCTGCTCGGCCGTTCGCCGCTCGGCCACCAGACGGCACAAGTCGCCAAGCAGCCGTTGCGGTCCGTCGGGCGAGAAAGATTCGTTCATCGAAAGACCCTCTAGTCGGATCCGCACTGGCGCTCGGCGGCGACCAACACGTCGTTCAATTTCGCAATGGCGTCAATCATGCTCCGCGCGTTCGGCTCGACGGCCGAGAGGTGGTTCTCCTGAAACTTGCGATACGCCTCGTCGTTCCACTGGCGATCGACCGCCGCCAGCGTCGCGCGGAGCGATTTCAGCGACATCTCGATTTTTCCGGTGGCGGTTTTCAGGTCCCAGTTCTTCACGGTCCGGGGGCTTCCTTCTTGTCGTTGTCGGCCGCGCTGGTCGGCGCAGCGGGGTCGGCCGGGGCCTCCAGGGAAATATAGCTTACCAACGACTCGCTCATCTGGTTCAAGGCGGCGACAGCACGCTGCAGATCGGTATCCAGCCAAAGGGCGAATTGCGTGCGGCTCCGCTGAAAATCGTCCACCGCACGGTCGATCAGCACCGTCCAGCGGCGGACCTCGTCGACCTTCTGGTATGCGGTCTCCAGGCGGCGTTTTGCCTGGGCCACGGCCCGCTTTTCGTCGAGGCAGGCCGGCTCGTGGTCGCCGATCCGTCGAGAGACCCTGGCCTGCTGTAGCTGGAGCCGGGCCCGAGTCAAGTTCTCGTAGGCCCGGTCGCGCTCCTTCGACCAATACTGCTTGCGGTCGTGGTGGATCCACTCGACGATGCGGCGCAGCTCGATCTCCAGATCGTCCAACGCGACGGCCGACTCGCCGCGGAACTTCTGCAACGCCGCGGCCACCAGCGGCAGCGTGTCGATCGACGTTACCTTCGCGGATCGAGTCATGGCGTTCCCTCGGCAAACAACAACGCAACAGCAACGCTCACCTCTGCTGCAAATACTCCTCGATGATCTCCGCTTTCCGCGACAGATATGGAACGTGCCGGTCGATGACCTCGACGAACCGGCCGAGCGACTGTATCTGCCGCTCGAACTCCTCGGTGAACTTCTTTTGTTCCTGGTCGCGCCAGGTGCGCTCCAACACGGCGAGCTGTCCGCTCAGCGACTTGACGCGCTCCTGAACGTCGGAACTGAACTTTTTGAGGCTTTGGGCGAAGCGCCTCAATTCCTCGGGATCGACAATGGCTTGTGGCATGATAGTTCTCAGTTTTCAGTTTTCAGTTTTCAGTTGTCTGCTGCGGGCGTCCCTTTGCGGCAACAGACAACTGAAAACTGATAACTGACGACTTTTACGCTCTCGACAGATACTCGCCGGTGCGGGTATCGACCTTTATCCGTTCGCCCTCGGCGAGATACTCGGGTACTTGCACGACCAGGCCGGTTTGCAGCGTGGCGGGCTTGGTCCGCGAGGTGGCCGACGCGCCCTTGATGCTCGGATCGCACCCGACCACCGTCAACTCCACGGTAGGCGGCAACTGGATGCCCACGCACTGGTCGTTGTAGATCAGCGCCTGTACGCCTTCGAGATCCTCGGTGAGGTATTTCATCTCTTCGGCCAGTTCGTCGCGGTGGAGCGAGTATTGTTCGTAGTTCTCGTCGTCGAGGAAGTGCATCGCGTCTGGATCGGAGTACATGAACTTCACCGGCCGCCGTTGGAAATCGGCCTCGTCGATCGACTCGCCGCCGCGGAGCGAGATGTCCACCTTCTGTTTGGTGATCAGGTTTCTTGCCCGATATTTGTATAAGGTGGCCGCGCCGCGGGCCGAGGGGCTTTGCACGTTGATCGTCTCGATAATGCAAGGCGTCCCGTTGAAGTTCACGATGCGGCCTCGTTTAACGTCTTTTGCAATCATCTGTAGGGTGCGTAAAACGCACCGCGTCTCCTGTAAATGTGTGTCGTCGAATCAAGGTGCGTTTCACGCACCCTACATGGCATATCAATCCGTCAAAAAAGTTCCCGCCTGGGGGTCGATGGCCACTCCGTCGGTGAGTTGGGCCAGCGCCTCCAGCACCACCAGCAGCGTGCTGGGATCGAGCATCTCATCTTCCGAGTCGTCGTCGGCGTCCTCGGCAACCCGTTCAAAGTGTAGCACATCGAAGCGGCCGTCGTAGCGCTGGATTTGCCCCCAAGGGACTGGGGGTTTGCATCCGGCGTCTAGTTTTTTCATGTCTTCGACCAGCGCCGCCCCCTGTTCGAGCACTTCCTCGCCGCCGATGTAGCAGATATCCAAGGCCGCGAAATCGTCGGCCGAGACGACCGTCAGCGAGTCGATCATTCCGCGGTCGTCGTTGCTGCGGTTGGTCAGCTCGAACCGCTCGTTCAGCGCCGTGATGGTCTTGGCGACGCCGTCGAGCGTCGGCCGCTTCTTCGCGTCGAAGAGCACGAAAAAAGTTTCGCGCCAACGGTAATTGCTGTCCTCGAACATCGACATGGCTGGCGGACCGGGTAGTGGGTAGTGGGTAGTGGGTAGTGGCGCGTTGGGGCGGGCGGTTGCGCCGCCGCCCAATGTTAGCGTGGCAGTTGCACTGCCACGCTTGGTTCAAAGGGCCGATCCTCCTTGCCAGGATTCGATTGCCTCCAACACGGCGTCCCGCTCATCGCGGTTCCCCCAGACCGATTCGCCGTCGTCCAAACGGACTTCATAATCTCCTTCCCGATGGCATTCGGCTTCGCCGCAGAAGTGCGGCAGGTCCGAAACCCAGAGGATGCGATATACGGGCACGTGTTTTTCGTCCACCAAACAGAATACCGACATGGTTTCCATGCTCCGATTTATTGCTTCTCGACATTACAATAATAAAACTAATCGCTTGCCCCCAACTCCATCGACCGCCGCACGGCGGCTTCGACGGCGGAGACCAGTGTCTCCCGAAAGCCGCCCGATTCCAACTCCTGCAATCCGGCGACGGTCGTTCCGCCGGGGCTTGCCACGCAATCGACCAGTTCGTCGGGTGGCAGGCCCGTGGCCAATACCATCTCGGCCGCGCCGCGGACGGTTTGCGCGGCCATCGACGCGGCAACGTCCGGCGGCAGTCCCAACCGCGCGCCGGCGGCGCCGAGCGTTTCGATCATCCGGTATACGAACGCCGGCCCGGAACCGGACAGACCGGTCGCGGCGTCCATCAGTTTTTCCTCCAGCAACCAGGCCGAACCCAACGCGTCCAACAGCCGGCCGACCAACTCGCCGTCCTCGGCCGTGGCGCGCCGACCGAGGCAATAGGCCGAGGCCCCGTGTCCTACCAAGCATGGATTGTTCGGCATCACGCGGACCAGCCGCGACTGGTCGCCGAACCACCGGGCCAGCGACGTCAGCCGGATGCCCGCCGCGATGGAAACGAGCAGCCGGTCGTCGGCGATTTTTCCGCGAAGCTCCTCGGCCACTTCCGCCATCCGTTGCGGCTTGACCGCCAGAAAGATCACGTCCGATCGGTCGGCGACCAGGGCGTTGTCGTCGGTCGTCGGCGCGGAGGTGGCTTGGGCGAACCGCCGGCGTGCCTGCCCGTCGATGTCCGAGGCCAGCAGGCGGTCGGCCGTGGTAAGTTCGGCCCGCAAAAATCCCTGAGCCAGTGCCACGGCCATTTGTCCGGCGCCGATGAATCCGATCTGCTGGTCGATCATGCCTCCGCCGCCACAGAGGGGTAAGGTTGTGTTCCGACCCATTATGCTACGGCAAAGTGCCCCAATCCGTCAAGTTGGGGTGCTATTGTAATTGTCGGGCCGTTCACGGGCCTCCTCGATGTTTCCGGGCAACATGGAGGACGCCCTAAACGGGCGTGACAACGCGACAAATAGGAACGCAGCAGTGAAAGACGATGGTTCCGCTAACCTTCCACGCGCCTATTCACGGATGCGGAAGATATAATCGCCCGGCTGCTGTCCGTATTTCCAATCGACCTCGCCGCCGTCGTCCTTGCGATCTCTGCCGACCGAATAGACGACCGGCTTCCCGTCGATCACCTTGTATCTCATCGGCTGGCCGGAAAAGGGATCGGTCGGCGCCTTCTTGAGTCCAGCCTCACTTGTGGCCGTGGCAAGGTCGGGAGGGAGTTTGTTGTGCTGCAACTCGTAGCGGCGCACGGCAATTAGACATTGAGTGCCGGCCAACTTGGTCTGGCTTCTGGCTGCTCCTTCGGATATTGCATTGACCGACGGCACGAGCATGGAGGCCAAAAAAACATCTGGTGCGTTCAATATCGGGGCGAATCTCTCCTTCATGGAATCTGCTCGTGTCTGATGGTAAGGCACGGCCGCCAGAGTTAGTGCCTCGGCAAAGGCTGCATTTAAGGCAGTCACTTCCGCTTGCCAATTTACCTGATCGAGTCGTTTCTCGATGTCGGCGGGTTTCTGGTCACCCTCAACCGCCATCATTTGAGCGAAATACTGTGGAGTAATGCGCCCCTGTTGCATAGCATCCATTGAATTGCGAAGCATTACGTAATCCGTCTTAATTCCCTCCTCAACGGAAGGAACGGCTTCCCGCTCATGTTCCACGAGCAGAGCCAATAGTCGATCGCAGTCTTTTACGTCCAATCCCGACTGAGTGAGCGTAAAATCGGCAACGGCGGAAAGAACAATGCCATCGATAGTCCAGGCCACCATTTGGGTAAGCATTACACCTCGCGGCCGCAGATCGCGCGAGAAACGGAGCATGCGCCGCACCGCTTGTTCGGCCTCGTCGAAATTACCCGTCAGACGTGCATGGTAAAGCTGGATGCACCCCAGACGGGCGAATGTACGCGCCCCCATGACATTCGGCAGGAGCGAGTCGATGCGAAGGCGGTTTATGAACGCGCAACGGGGCTTCTGTTGCGCCTCATCGAGTTTCTCAAGCGCGGGCTTCGCCTTGGCCAACACCGCTTCAATCTCCGAGAGGGGAACCGATCCCGACAAGAGTTTTTCGGAATAGCCGATCTCCAAAATTGCATCGCTCAACTCGCGCACTTGCTTGGGCATTTTCTCCTTTTCCCACGGCCAGTCGGGCAACGGTTCGGGAAGATACATTTCAGTGGAAACTTCGGCCAGGGCGGCGAAGTACAACGGGGCCGCGTTGTCGGCCGGGGCCGCGCGGCTCTCCAGAAATCGCTTCACGTCGAACGGCTCGTCCTTATCCTTACCGACCCAGGCGGGAATCCCCGTTTCCGCGTCGGGAAGCGCTTGAGGAAGCTTGGAAGTCCCCTCGGCCCGCGAGTCCGACTCGGACGCGGATGAAGAGTCGGCGGCCTGCGGCGTATCCGGCCCGGAGGGCGTGTAACCGTCGGAACATCCGCCAACTGCCAGTGCCAGCAAAGCGCCGGCAAACAAACCGCAGAAATTCAACTGCAACACTTCCGTCCGGTTGAACATCATTTTTCCCTTATGAAAAGGCTCGCCGTTAGACCACCGACAATTGTCGGAGAAATGAGTTGAACGGCACGAGCGGATTATAGAATACCCCCGTGAAAAAGATAAGCAGGCGGTCGGCCGTGGTAAGTTCGGCCCGCAAAAATCCCCGAGCCAGTGCCACGGCCATTTGTCCGGCGCCGATGAATCCGATCCGCTGGTCGATCATGCCTCCGCCGCCACAGAGGGGTAAGGTTGTGTTCCGACCCATTATGCTACGGCAAAGTGCCCCAATCCGTCAAGTTGGGGTGCAATACCGTTTAGCAGCCGCCGGCCCCGGCGGTTTGCGGCAAAACAGGGGCCGTCGTGCCGACGGCCGCTAAACAGATATTCCTGCGGCCACCCGCGGTGTTAGAACGAGTTTTGAAATTGAAATATCCGTATTCACCCGGGGATTGTTTCAATTTACGCCCCCTTGAAAACCGAATGATTGTTCCGTTCGATCCTCTATGATATAATACCCATTCCTGCCAAGTTGTAATTTCCACCCTTTGCGATCAACCGATATTCAATCCCCAATCAGGAGTCTTCATCATGACGAAAAAGCATGAGCACGAGCACGATCATTCCAGTTGTCGCGGTTGCTGCGAGTCGCTGGACCGGCGGGACTTCATGACCACGGTCGGGCTGTCGGCACTGGCCGCGCCCGGTATTTTCGGAGCGACCACGTCGGTCATGGCCGGCGACAACACGGTCGTCAAGGCCAAGCCGCGGGTCCGTGCCGTGTTCTTGCACCCGAAGACCGACCGCTACTGGATGGGCTGGCCGGGCGCTAGCTACGACATCAAGGCACGCGACGCCGAGTTCACCAAGATTATGAGCGACGCCGCCGCCGAACTCGGCGTCGATCTGGAAGTAGAAGCGGAGCCGCTCGCGGACCTCAGCGATGTCGATAGACTGCTGGCCGAATGCAAACAGTCGCCGCCGGACGGCCTGATCGCCATCGTCGGCGCCTTGAAGCCGCGGTACTGGCCGCACGCCAACAGACTAGCCGCCGAGAAGGGAAACATTCCGCTGATCATCTTCAGCCCGATGGGCACATCGTTCACCAGCCGTCTCCAGCCCGCGCGGAATGCGAAGAAGTGTTTCACGGCTGCCACGCAAGACCACGGTTGGCTGGCCACCGGCATGAATATGCTGCGGACGATCTGGGGTATGAAAACCACCCGGCTGTGCATCGTTGACGGCGAGGAGACCAAGGACGAACTGCTGCCGGAGTTCGGCGTTACGTTGCATCACGTCCCGCTGAGCCGCTGGACCGACGAGTTGGCCAAGCAGGAAGTGACCGCCGAGGTCAGGGCGGTGGCCGCCGAGTTTGCCAATACGGCGCAGAAGATCGTCGAACCGAACCGGCAAGACATTCTCAACGCGGCGAAGAACTATTTCGTCGCCAAGCGGATCATGGAGGCGGAGAACTGCCAAGGGATTTCGCTGAACTGCCTGGGGCTGGTCGAGAACCGTAAAATCCCCTGTCCGCCGTGCATGGCCTGGCAGAAGCTTAACGACGAGGGGCTCGTCGGCTGCTGCGAGTGCGACATCAACGCGGCGGTCTCGTTGCGGCTGTGTTCGCTGTTGACCGGCCGGCCGGGCTTCATGCAAGACCCCGCGCCAAACACGGTCAGCAACACGTTGATGGGCGCCCATTGCTCGGCGCCCAAAAAAATCCACGGCTTCGACCAACCGGCCGCGCCGTGCATCCTCCGCAGCCACAGCGAGTCGGAAATCGGCGTGGCCCCGCAGGTCATCTGGCCGGTCGGCGAGGCGGCAACGGTGGTCGGTTTCGACAAATCGTGCAACCTTCTCCTGGGAACCGGACACGTGGTGAGCAACATCGACACGCCCCCTTGCGGCGGCTGTCGCACTTCGGTCGAACTGAAGCTGGACGGCGTCGATGACTCCCGCGACTGCAAGGGTTATCACCAACTGTTCATCCTCGGCAAGCACGACCTGTTGTTCCGGGCGTACTGCCAGTTGGCCGGGATTAAGGTCTTGCCGATCGCTGTTGCGGGCGATCCGCCGGCCGGCCGAGATTGAATTGGCGCCGATCGCGTGGTGTTCCGATAAGCGAAGAGTGTCAGTTCAGCAGTAGGTGTTCGTGGTGTCCGGTAAAATCCTCATTATCGGTCTCGGCAATCCGCTGGTCGGCGACGACGGCGTCGGCCTGCGGGTGGTCGAGGAGCTGAAGCCGCTGTTGGCCGATCGGCCGGACGTCGAGGTTTCCGAGGACTACTGGGGCGGGCTGCGGCTGATGGAGCGGATGATCGGCTACGATCGGGCAATCGTGGTCGATGCGATCCAGACCGGGGCCGCGCCGGGGACGATCCACCTGCTCACGCCCGACGGCATCCCCACGCAGCGCAGCGCCTCGGCCCACGACATGAACCTTTCGACCGCCTTGGAGTTTGGCCGTCGCGCGGAGGCGTGCCTGCCGAAAAACGATTGCATCCGGCTTGTCGGAATCGAGGCCGAGGATATACTTAACTTCAGTCAACAGTTTACACCCGCGGTCCAAGCGGCCATTCCCCGAGCGGTGGAAGCCGTACTGGACGCACTGAACGCCTTTTCAATAGGAGAACCGGCATGATTTCTCCCGAAGTGTTGCGGCGCCACTCGCATTTCGTCGGCATCGGAGACGAGAGCCTCAAGCAACTGGCCATGATCGCCGAGGAGAAGACGATCCCGGCCGACACGGTGATGTTCCGCGAAGGCGACCCGGCCGATCATATCGCCGTCATTCTCAAAGGCGAGGTGAACATTCAATATACGCTCGGCAACGGCGAGCTGCGCACCGTGGATACGCTGACCGAGGGCGATTTGCTGTTGTGGTCGGCACTGGTCGAGCCGTACAAGGCCACCGCGGTCGGCACCGCGACCAAGGATACGCATGTTGCGAAGATCGACGCCGCCAAGCTCCGCGCCCTTTGCGAAGAGGAGCCGATGCTCGGATATCGTCTGATGACCCAAGTGGCCAAACTGCTGGCCAATCGTCTGGAAGGCGCTCGGGTGCAGTTGGCGGTGGTGTGAACTGTATTCGTAGGGGTGCGTGAAGCGCGTCCCTACCCGCCGCGACTGGCGCGTTTCACGCCGACGAAACTAAACAATCGGAGGTCTCTTCGGCGGCGACCGGCTCGGTATCGTCGCCCGTATGGCGAAAAACTTGGTTTCGGCCGGCGGTTTTGGCGTTGTACAACGCGGTGTCCGCCCTGGCGATCAACGCTTCCGGATCGTCGCTTTCCCGTGCCGCGGTCACGCCGCCGCTGACGGTGATCGCCATCCGCTCGGCCACCCTCGCCCTCAAACGCTCGGCGAACAGCGCAGCCCCGTCCAGGTCCGTTTGCGGCATGACGATAACGAACTCCTCGCCCCCGTACCGGGCGATGATGTCGGTCTCGCGGATGCCCTCGTCGAGCAGCCGGGCAAGCTCTTGGAGGACGCGGTCGCCGTTCAGATGCCCCTCCTGGTCGTTGATTTGCTTGAAATGGTCGATGTCGAACATCACCAGCGAAAAGACTGAATGGTAACGGGCCATTAACGCCAACTGGGTACCCAGAGAGTCGTCCAGTCCGCGACGGTTGTTCACACCCGTCAGCGGATCGGTCCGCACCTCGGTGAAGGTCATCAAGTTGGCGCTTTGCTGGCGGATTGCATCGTAGGCGTTGGCAATCTGCGTCGCCAGTTGCAAGGTGGGTTTGAGAATGTTCTCCGACTCCCGGCAAAGCTCTCTCCAAGCGGCTTCCTGCTGTCGATCGCTCAGCCTCCCTACCCGCTCCTTAAACCGCGACACGCTGGTATGGTGCTTGGCCAGACTTTGACGGACCGTCCAGGCGATCTTTTCCAACTCCAACGCCACCACCCGGGCGCGTTTCAACTCGCGCCGCGAGCGGATCATCATGTCGTTCGTCACCGGCCGATTCCACAAACTGACCAAGTAACCGATGGTGGCAATAGAGGCCAAAGCCACCGGGACGGGTATCTGAATACTCCATAAATCCATCAGCGAGTAGTTCTCCCCAAAAAGGCCCGTTAGGGCCAAAGTTAATATTGCGATCGAGATCCGAAACCGCGCATGCAATACAAGCCCAAGACGATCATGGCGGCCAGCACCATGAGCCACTCTTGTGGGCCCATGCGATCGAGGAAACGCATAGCTACATGGTAGAAATGGTCCATGATATGATCAGCGGCAACCGATAAGCCCCACGCCCTCAACAAATGTCGCGGAGAAAACCGGAGTTGTCGCAACTCCTGTTTGCCCACGGTATCGCGCACCTTGCTTATGTAAAGTCTAGGTTACAAACTGACTTCGCAGGCGATCGGCAACCGCGACAGGTAATGGCTCGATCAAATGCCACCTTAGAGGTATTCGCGGGCGGACCTGGTTATCCAAACGATGAACGACCAGGATGTTGTGCAAAACACCAGGACTGGACTCTTGCAAAATCTCAACTGGCGTTGGAAAAACAGGGTGTTTGGAGTCTAATGCCTGGTGTTTTGGCCTGGCATAGGACGGTCAGGTGGTGCGGGGGGCCGCGGATTAGAATTGAAAACTCACCAACTTTCCATGCCCATGCCGACGTTCTCGGAAATTCACGAAAAAGTCGAGTCCGGCCAACGTCTCTCGGCGGCCGACGGGGAATATCTCTTCTCGCCCGAGGTCGATCCGCATGCGGTGGGCGAACTGGCCGACCTGCTCCGCCGGAGAAAGAACGGCGAGGCGGCCTTCTATAACCTCAACCTGCATCTAAACCCGACGAACATTTGCGTTTTCCGCTGTGCGTTTTGTGCCTATAGTTGCGACGTTGGCGACCCGCGCGGCTACACGATGAGCGACGCCGACATCCTTGCCCGCGGGCGCGAGGCGGCCCGTGCCGGTTGCACCGAGTTGCACATCGTCGGTGGGGCGCACACGGAGAAGCCGTTCGAGTGGTATTTGGGCATTATCCGCCGCCTGCACGAATCGTTCCCCAATCTGCATCTGAAGGCGTGGACCGCCGTGGAGATCGACCATTTCGCCCGCACCAGCGGCCGCTCGGTCCGTGAGGTCTTGAAAGAACTTATCGCCGCGGGACTGGGTAGTATGCCGGGCGGCGGGGCCGAAATCTTCGACGCCCAACTTCGCCGGAAAATCTGTCCCCGAAAGGCCGACGCCGACGCCTGGCTCGACGTGCATCGTACCGCCCATCGGCTCGGATTGCGGACCAACGCCACGATGCTCTACGGCCATCTGGAAACCGTCGCCCATCGGATCGACCACCTCATGCGGCTGCGCGACTTGCAAGACGAGACCGGCGGTTTCCAGGTTTTCGTGCCGCTGAAGTTTCATTCGGCCAATACCGCCATGAGCCACTTGCGGCCGGCTTCCGCTCTGGACGACCTGCGTGTTATTGCGGTCAGCCGGCTGATGCTGGATAATTTCGACCATATCAAGGCATACTGGATTTCGTTGGGCGTGGGCACGGCGCAGACGGCGCTGGCCTACGGCGCCGACGACCTGGACGGCACGGTCCGCTACGAGCGAATTCATCACGACGCGGGCGCCGACGCGCCCGAGGCGATTTCGGTCGGTCGGCTCCGGGAGCTGATTGTCGAGGCCGGTCGCGAGCCGATCGAGCGCGATTCGCTCTATCGCCGTGCCGGCGGCTGCTAAACGAGTTACATTATTTCCGAAAGAACCTTTGCCATGCGATACGCAGTGATACTCGCCGGTGGATCGGGGACGCGGCTTTGGCCGATGAGCCGTGCCGCCCGGCCGAAACAGTTGATCCCCCTGATAGACGGCCGCAGCCTGTTGGAAATCGCCTTCGAGCGGCTCGAGGGGCTGGTGCCCGACGAGCAATGCTTCGTCTGCGCCGGGCAAGCGCATGCCGAGGATATCGGGCGGCTGCTGCCCCGGCTCGACCCGGACCGGTTTCTTGGCGAGCCGTGCGGGCGCGACACGCTGGGGGCAATCGGTCTATGCGCCGCGGTGCTTGCCCAGCGCGACCCGGAGGCGATCTGTGCCATTTTTACCGCCGATCACGTTATCGAGCCGATCGACCGGTTCCAGGAGATCGTCAATTCCGGCTACGAGCTGATCGAACAACGCCCCGAGGCGCTGGTCACGTTCGGCATCGCGCCGACCGGCCCCGCCACCGGCTACGGCTACCTGGAACTCGGCGAACCGCTGTGCGCGGCGGCGCGGCGGCTGCAACAGTTCCGCGAAAAACCCAACCTGGAAGCGGCGGGGGAATACTGCCGGGCCGGAGCCGAGCGGTTCCTTTGGAACAGCGGGATGCTCGTCTGGCGGGCCGGTACGCTGTTGGACTGCATCCGCCGACACGCCCCGGACGATCACGACCGGCTGCTGCGGATCGCCGACGCCTGGGACACCTCGCGGCGCGGGTCGGTCGTCGAGAAGATATACCCGACGCTGACGAAGACCAGCATCGAATACGCGGTGTTGGAGCCGGCCTCGCTCGATCCGGCGGTCACGCTGGCGGTGATACCCATGCCGCTGCGGTGGTTGGACGTCGGCTCGTGGTCTTCGCTGGCCGAGATCTGTCGGCGCGACGAGCAAGACAATGCGTTCGTTACCGAGCGAGCGATGTTCATGGATACACGCGGCACGGTGGCGGCTTCCAGCGATCCGTCGCACCTGATCGCCACGATCGGCTGCGACGATCTGATCGTCGTCCACACGCCGGAGGCCACGCTGGTTTGCCGCGCCGATTGCGACGATTCGATCAAGGAACTGCACCGACAAATCGCGGAGCGTTGGGGAAAAGAATACATTTGATCCCGCTTGCCACTCGTTGGGTTGGCAGTTGAACTGCCAGCCCAACATCACGCCGCTTGCGGCTTCGCATGGCGCGACCAACACGGCGCGGCTTTATTATTTCAACAACTTCGGCGGCCGGCCGTCGATGAATCGCTCGATGAGCGATTGGGCCTTCTCTTTCGTGCCGAAATCGGGATACTCGACCTGTTTGGTCATACCGTGCCGGGCAAGTATCCGGGCACACTCCACCCGGCACTGGCCAGCCAGATCGATCGCCGAGGCCAAAATCCTCATGCACTCCTGCGGCGAGTGGAAGCCCATGCCGTTGTTGGCCGCCACGTAGTCCCAGCGCAACTGGGCGCCGCGGAGGAGCTTCCGCACGGCGGCCAATTCCTCGTCGGTCGCCCCGGCCTGCATGGCGGCGGCGATGTCGAAATGGGCCAGGGAGATCGTTCGCTCCGCCATCCCGCGCCCCGCGCGGACCTTGTCCTGTATGGCCTTGACCCGCCCGCGAAGCTCCTCTTCGGACCAGCGGTGGCAGGCGACGCAGGAGCCGGCCACGTTCAACAGCGGACTCTGAATATGATGATCGGTGTACTTCACCCCGCCCTCGGTGCGATACGGCATGTGGCAGTCGGCGCAGGCGATGTTGCGGAAGGCGTGAATACCCGTCCGATAGACCTCGTAATCCGGATGTTGCATCTTGACCATCCGCGTCTTGCTGATGGCGTGCGTCCAATCGGCGAAATCGGCCGCGTCGTAGTATTGTTCCATGTCCTCGGGCGTGGTCCCCTTATCCCAGGGGAACGTCAGGTAATTGCCCTTGCCCTTGAAGTAATACTCGACGTGGCACTGTGCGCAGACCAGAGTGCGCATCTCCTGGTGTGTCGCCTGATCGATGTCCTTTCCCTGGCGCGCGAACGCCTCGCGCAGCGCCGGCCGGGTAACGCGCAGCCGCATGGTGTTCGGCTCGTGGCAATCGAGACATCCGATCGGATGGGTGATTTTCGGCTTCAGCGCGTCGAAGTTCGCCGCGTAGAACTTGTCGATACCCATCGAGTTCATCAGCTTTGGCACATCGGGACTTTTACACGTCCAGCAGGTGGCCGGCGTCTTGTCGTTTACACGTTTCGTCTCCGTCACGTCCTCGATGGCGTGGACGTGTCCCCGCGCCTGCCGATACTCCTTGGCGAAGCCGTATCCGGCGAAAAGGACGACGTTGGCGGGTGTTTCGGCCAGGTAGTCGCGAGGCAAGGCCCCGCCGTACTTCGTGTGCGTGGTCGAATCTTCCATCCGCTTGTAGGCTTCGTATTCACGCGGGTAGTTTTCGCCCCACTTGGCGCTGTCGGTTTCCCATTGCCCGATCGGTCGGAGCGGCAATCTCTGTCGGGCCTCCTCGCGGCGCTGGACAATCGAGGCCGCCAGAAGCCCCAGCAGGAACGTGGCCCCGGCGGCGGCCAGCATCAATACCCAACCCCGCCACGCCGCCGGCAGATTTCCACGATTATCCGCTTTCATCTTCCGGCTCCTTATCTTGCGGTTCGATGGAGCGTCCGCCGATGCTCGGCCGCTGGATCGGCTTGAATATCGGCGGGAGTTGAGGGCGAAAAACGTCGGGGGTCGCCGACAGGCTGCGCACCGTGCCGTGCGGCACATCGCGGTGACAGTCCCAGCAGCGGAGATCGCCTCGGCTATGCTCGGCCAAGGCCACCTTGGCGATTGTCTCGGCGTGGCAGCGGCGGCAATTGTTTTCCACGACCGACACGGCTCCGGCCGAAAGACGGATCGCCTGCGGCTCCCATCGCATGGTGAACACGGTGGCGTGCCACAGACCGTCCTTGGCCTTAAAGGCATAATGGGCCAACGGCGAAGTGTGGGGGACGTGGCAGTCGTTGCAGGTGGCCACGCCGGCGTGGCTGCTGTGCCGCCAAGTGATGTATTCGGTGGTCATCACATGGCAGTTCATGCAGGTTTCCGGCTTGTCGCTCAGGTACGAAGTCGCCCGGGAAACGTGGAATACGAACATCCCCGTCCCCAACGCCACGCCGATGGCCGCGAACCCCGCCACCCGCCAGCCAGGGGCGAGAAACCGGAGCGCGGCCAATCGTCCAGCGGTTCTCCACAACGAAGCCATATTCGGCATTGTCGTTCTATCGGGTGGCGTGTCAATAGTTCGTTTTCTCGACACCGTCCGAACTATTCGGAGACAATGATGGGTAGCGTGGGAATGAGATCAGCGCGGTTCCGTCGGCGCGCAAAAAAAGCTCCCGAAAAAGCCATGTCCCAGGGGGGCGAAGGACACGACACATTTTCGGGAGCGATTGGACGCTCCGCGACCCTCGCGGCCTTTCCGACCGCTTCAGGTTGGGCGTTCTTGGTGTATCCGAAGCGCGCCGCCAGCTTCCGTGCCAGCGGTCAAGCGCCTCGCGGTCCGCAGGGGATCGCGCCGCCGCGAAAATCCCCCAGTGCAGACCCATCCACGTGGATCAAGCGGCGAGAATAGGGCATTAGCCAAATCGCGTCAAGGCCGATTTTTTTCGCGGAAGGGGGGAATATAAGATGGATCATTTCCCCTTGTTGTCTTATCAAACATCAGAAAAATCGTGCTACACCAAGGACCGGCGAATCAATAACTTGGTGAAATTCCAATGTGGGTGGCACGTCCCTGAGCGCAGCGAAGGGCGTGGTTTGGTCGTGTACCACGCCCTCCGCTGCGCTCAGGGACGTGCCACCCACCGAACAGCAGGAAAATCGTGCTACCTAACACCCTGCGACTTTGATCGCGGGGCGTTTGTCGATTTCCCTTTCAACCTTCCCGCTTACGTAGATTCATGGTACAAGGGCCTCGTGAGCGACACCCCAAAACCTTCACTGCCGAAACGGATAGCCGAACTGATCCAATCGATCAGGGACGCGACCGACAAATTGGCCGCCGATCAGACCAGCCGCGGCGATCTGAAGATACTCAGCCGCACGCTCCGCGAGCTGCGATACGCCTTCAAGGTTTTTTCGCCTTACCGACACATCCGCAAGGTGACGGTGTTCGGTTCGGCCCGCACATTGCCCAGTGAGCCTGCCTACCAACAGGCCGCCCGGTTCGGCCAAGCGATGGCCGGCCACGACTGGTTGGTCGTCACCGGCGCGGCCAGCGGGATCATGGAGGCGGGCCACGCCGGCGCGGGACGCGACCACTCGATGGGGCTGAACATCCTCCTCCCCTTCGAGCAGGACACAAACCCGATCATCGCCGGCGACCGCAAGCTGGTCCACATGAAGTACTTCTTCACCCGCAAGCTGATGTTCGTCAAGGAGAGCGACGCCTTCTGCCTGATGCCCGGCGGGTTCGGTACACTCGACGAGGGCCTCGAAGTGCTCACGCTGCTGCAAACCGGCAAGCACGACATGATGCCGGTGGTCCTGTTGGACGAGCCGGGCGGCGACTATTGGGCGGCGTTCGACCAATTTGTCCGCAGCCGATTGCTCGACCGAGGCATGATCGGCGAAGAAGACACGGCGTTCTATCGTTTGACCGATCGGGTCGAGGACGCCGTCGAGGAAATTTTGCGGTTCTACCGCGTGTATCACAGCATGCGCTACGTCCGCACAAACCTCGTGTTCCGCCTGCAACGGCCGCTCGACGACGCATTGCTCGACGAGATCAACGCCGATTTCGCGGACATCCTCGTCGAGGGCAAGTTCGCGCTCGGCGAAGCCCTGGCCGAGGAAAGACACGAATCCGAACTGGCCGAAATGCCGCGGTTGATATTCCACTTCAACCGCCGCAACTTCGGCCGGCTGCGGCAGTTGATCGACCGGATAAATCAGGGATTAGGGATTGGGGATTAGAAACTAAGGGCTGGCCGGTTCACCGGCCAGTTATCCCGCTTGCGGTTTCGCAATCGCGTCATAACGCTTGCGGTTTCGCAATCAAACCCATGTTCTTCGATTGGCGAAAGTTCCACGAAAGAAACGCCGACACGCCGGCGGTGGTCGATCCGCGGCGGCGGCTGAAAATCTGCATGGCCGGTTTCGCCGTGGCGCTGCTGCTGGTCTTCGGCCGCGTGGTGCAACTGGAAACTACGCAAGGGGCCGCGTTTCGCCGAGAGGCGATGCAACCGATCGAAAAGGAAATCGTGATGCCGGCCCCCCGTGGCCGCATCCTCGCCCGAGACGGAACGGTGTTGGCCCACGACCGAACCGTACTTGCCCTGGCCGTCAAGTATCGCCGGTTGCAAGACCCGCCGGATAAACGTTGGCTTCGCGCCGCCGTCCGCTCGCGGTTGTCGAAGGCCGACCGCAAGGACGCCGATAAAGTGGCTGCCGCCCGAGCCGAAGTTCTGGCCGGGCGATTAGAGCTGGCCGATCGGTTGGCAAAACTCTGCGGCATTTCGCCGGAGCAATGGGCCGCCCGGGCAAGGAAAATCCAGGACCGCGTGCAGCGCATCGCCGAGAACGTCAACCGCCGCCGGCAAACCAAGGCCGCCGAGCCGATCGACGAAGACAGTTCGTGGGCCGACCGCCTTTGCCGGCTGTTGCTGGACGCTCCGCCGTCGCCGCGCATCATCGTTGCCGAGGAATTGGAGCATCACGTCATGGCCGACGACCTGTCTCCGGCGGCCGTTGCCGAGATCGAAAACCACCCGACCCGCTATCCCGGCGCAAAGATCGTGACGCTTTCGCGGCGCTCCTACGACCACGGCACACTGGCCTCGCACGTGATCGGACACCTCGGCCCGGGCGAAGAGGAAGAAACGGCAGGTCTGATGGGCATCGAGCGGCAGTGCGAGCCGCTCTTGCGCGGACGAGACGGGCTGTCCGTCGAACTGATCGACCGCGGCCGCCGCGTTATTGCGTCTCATTCTCGCCGCGATCCGATGGCCGGCCGCGACGTTGTGCTGACCATCGACCCGGCTTTGCAGCGCACGGCGGAAGACCTGCTGCAAAGCGCCGCAAAAAGGCGCCAGAACTATTTTTTGCGGAAAAACAACTCCGACACCTTTTTCGGCGGGGCGGTGGCCGTGATGGATGTCAATACAGGAGCGCTGCTGGCCGTGGCTTCCGAGCCGGCGTTCGATCCCAACCTGTTTGCCAGCGGAACGAGCGACGAGCGGGTAGCCTTGCTGAATGACGAGTCGCATCCGCTGTTCAATCGAGTCGTGCAAATGGCGATTCCGCCCGGCTCGACGTTCAAGGTGGTTTCGGCCGTTGCGTTGCTCGAATCGGCCACGGTCGGCCCGCAGGAACCGTTCGATTGCCAGGGCTATCTGCATCGCCCCGACCGGCAGCGGTGCGAGATATTCGTCCGTCGTGGCGTCGGCCACGGCGAGGTGACGCTGGCCGACGCGTTGGCCGTAAGCTGCAACGTCTACTTTTTCCATTTCACCGGCCAGATGAGGCCGCGACCGCTGGTCGATTGGGCCGGGCGGTTCGGTTTCGGCCGTCCGACGGGCGTGGACCTACCCAGCGAGGCGGCCGGCACGCTTCCCTCGCCGGAGAACATTCGCCAACTGGAAGGCCACGCCTGGCGGACCGCCGATTCTCAAGCAATGGCCGTCGGCCAGGGATCGCTGACCGCCACGCCGCTGCAAATCTTGCGGATGATCGTGGCCGTGGCCAACGGCGGCCGGCTGGTAACGCCACACGTGGTGGAAAAGTCAGTGGTCAGTGGTCAGTGGTCAGTGATCAGTGCGAAGCCGCAAGCGGCAAATCCCCAGCCACCAATCCCCAATCTTTCTCCCAGGACACTTTCGGCGGTCCACAAAGGCTTGCTCCGCGTGGTGGACGATCCGCGCGGAAGCGCTCACGGCACGGTCTACATCGAGTCGATCCCGGTTGCCGGCAAGACGGGCACGGCGGAAACCGGCGGCGATCGGGCCGGCCATGCCTGGTTCGCCGGTTACGTGCCCGCCGACAAGCCGAAGTATGCATTCGTTGTCGCGTTGGAGCATGCCGGAAGCGCCGCCGCGTCCGCCGGCCCGGTGGCCAAGCGGCTGGTGCTGCGGATGAAGGAGTTGGGGCTGCTGTAAAATCATCGCTTGCGAAACCGCAAGCGGCGGTCACCACTTCACGCGAATCTGACCGAGCCGAGCCGCCGTCGCACGCCGCCGGAGAATTTCACCGCCGGGTATCCCAACACAAGCCCCAAGCCGACTTTGTGGTCCGGCGGAATTTTGTGTTTGGCCTTAAACGCTTTATCGTGGTTGAACGTTTCGGTGGTGCCCAACATGCAACTACCCAGTCCGAGCGACTCGGCGGCCAAACTGGCGTAGGTTGCGGCGATGTGGCAGTCGGCCGGTCCGCCCATCGGGCCGTGGTGAAAGAGCAAAAGGGCCGGGGCGTTGTAAGTAAAACTGTCTACGCCTCGCTTGTGGTCCTCGACGAGCGTTTCCAGCAGCGGCTTGACGAACTCGCGGATCATTTTGGACCCCTCGCGGCCCCAGATCGGGCGCATCAGGGTCATCATCACGGGGTTGAGAAATCGAACCATCCGCTCGAAGGCGGCCACGGAGTCGTCGGCCAACGCGCGCACCTTCTCGCGGCCGTGGAAGACGGTCACGCTCACGTCGCTGGGCGGGATACCCATCGGGGCGGTGGCGGTCATATCGAGGATTTTGTCGATTGTTGTCCGGTCGATCTCAGTGTCCTTAAACTGCCGGATGCTCCGCCGCGAGACGAGCAGTGCTTCGAGTTGCTCGACGGTTGCCCGCTGCGAGGCGGGCGGCAGGTCGATCCGGTCGTCGGCCGTCATGCCACGGCCTGCGACGGCGACGCTCTCGGTGGGACAGACGGCCACGCAGTGTCCGCAGGCGATGCAGCCGAGGAACACGCCTTCTTCCGCCCTGGCTTTACCGTCTTTCAATGCCAAAACATGGTCGGGGCATATCTCCACGCACAGCCCACAGCCGGTGCAGGTGGCCGTGTTGATGGCAGGCATACCCTTTTCCGCGAAATCTAAACCCATAATGAGTTCTCCCGGTGGGTGGAGCCGCGGGACAGGTTGCCAGCCCATCCTACATGCGAAAGTTGAGAAATGACATCTTTGCGGAAACGCCGTGGTTTTGCCAGGGGCCGTCGAAAAGTCGCGTTGCAAGTCCCGTTTTCGTAATAAGTTGCGTCGAGCGTTTTAAGCCCTTGGCCGTTGTCTGCCACGGCCGAAATCGGTATACTATTGCCTTCGCAATGGAGCTATGCCCGGCATCGCCGCAACTCCCTTCTGCAGCGGGGGTTAGGGCGGCGGGACACGATACGATTTCTCGAAAGGACGCACGGTGCCAACCGACTCTAGTCTTCCCCCCGAACCGCCACCACCGCCCGAGCAAGAACCACCCGCCGAGCCTTCGGACGACAACGGCGGCGAAATGATGTCCGGCGGCGAATTGATGTCCGGCGGACGGTTGCTGGACCTGCCGATCGAAGAGGAGCTTAAAGAGAGCTACCTGGTCTACGCGATGAGCGTGATCGTCAGCCGCGCGCTGCCCGATGTGCGCGACGGATTGAAGCCGTCGCAGCGGCGGATTCTGGTCGCCATGAACGACCTGAACCTGACGCCCGGCTCGGGGCGGATCAAGTGCGCGAAAATCTCCGGCGACACGAGCGGCAACTACCATCCGCACGGCGAGAGCGTGATCTATCCCACCCTGGTCCGCATGGCCCAGGAGTGGAACATGCGGCACGTGTTGGTGGACAAGCAGGGGAACTTCGGTTCGATCGCCGGTCTGCCGGCCGCGGCCATGCGATACACCGAGGCCCGCATGTCGCCGATCGCCGCGCTGATGATGGAAGACATCAAGCTGGACACGGTCGATTTCGTGCCCACCTACGACGAGCGGCGTACCGAACCGTCCGTGCTGCCGTCGAAGTTTCCCAACCTGCTGGTCAACGGGGCCAACGGCATCGCGGTAGGCATGGCCACCTCGATCCCGCCACACAACCTCGGCGAAATCTGCGACGCCCTGGTCCGCGTGATCGACGACCCGGACGTGTCGATCGACGAGTTGATGGAGATCGTTCCCGGTCCCGATTTTCCCACCGGCGGGGTGGTCTGCGGGCGGGCGGGTATCCGCCGCGGATATCACACCGGCCGGAGCACAATCGTCGTCCGCGCCCGAGCGCGAATCGAAGAACACAAAAAGCGGTTCCGAATAGTCGTTACGGAAATCCCTTTCCAGCAGGCCCGCGACCGTATCGAGGAGCGAATCGCCGCGCTGGTGAACGAGGGAAAGATTCCCGGCATATCCGGCATCCGCAACGAGAGCGACCTGAAAGAGCCGGTCCGGCTGGTCTGCGAACTGAAGCGCGACGCCGACCCGGAAATCGTCTTGAACCAGCTCTACAAGTTCTCGCCCCTGCAAGACAGTTTTTCGCTGATCTTCCTGGCGCTGGTCGATGGCAAGCCGCGGGTGCTTTCGTTCAAGGAGTTGTTGCAGGAGTTCATCCGTCACCGCGAGACGGTGATCCGCCGCCGGACGCAGTTTCTGCTGGCCCGCTGTCGGCAGCGGAAGCACACGGTCGAAGGGCTTCTGCTGGCCCATGCCAACATCGACGAAGTGATCCGCGTGATCCGCGGTTCATCGACCCAGGCCGAGGCCAAGGAGCGGTTGATGAAGATCGAGACCCCCGCCGCCATGCTCCGCCGGGCGTTGGGCGAGGAGGGGTTCAACATCTTCGCCGAAGAGCGCGGGCTACGCGAAGTCTACACGCTCACCCCGGTCCAGGCAGACGCCATCCTGAAAATGACGCTCGGCCAGTTGGTCAACCTGGAGCAGGAAAAACTGGCCAACGAACATCGAAAGCTGATCGACGAAATCGAGGAGTACGGCCGCATCCTCTCCGACCGGCAAAACATACTCGACATGATCCGCGACGATTGCCGCGAACTGAAGCGGAAGTTCGGCGAGCCTCGCCGCACTGAATTGAGCGGCGAAGAGCTTGGCGAAGTGGACCTGGAAGACCTGATTACCGAGGAGACGATGGTCGTCTCGATCAGCAGCAACGGCTACATCAAGCGCACGCCGATCTCCGTCTATCGGTCGCAACGCCGCGGCGGCAAGGGCCTCAAAGGAGCTAAGACCGAGGAGGAAGACCCGATCCAACACCTCTTCGTCGCCAGCACGCACGCCTACCTGCTGTTCTTCACCAATAAAGGGAAGGTGTACTGGCAGAAGGTGTATAGTTTGCCGCAATTGGCCCGCGACGCCCGCGGCAGGGCCGTGGTAAACCTGCTCAGGCTCGCCGAGGGAGAGCAGATTACCGACTGCCGCGCCGTGCGAGATTTCGACCAACCCGACCACTTCCTGGTGATGGCCACCGAGCGCGGGCTGGTTAAGAAAACTCCCCTGGCCGCATACAGCCGACCGTTGAAAAGCGGCATTATCGCCATCAAACTCCGCGAGGGAGACTCGCTGGTAGACGTGGTCGTGGCCGGGCCGGGTGACGAGATCGTGCTGGCCACCGAACGCGGCATGGCCATCCGCTTCAAGCAGTCCGACGCCCGACCGATGGGCCGAAACAGCAGCGGCGTAAAAGGAATCAGGCTGGGCGGCGATGACAAGGTGGTGGGCATGGTCGTGGCCGATCCCGACGCTACGCTGCTGACCGTCTGCGCCAACGGCTACGGCAAGCGGACCCCCTTCGGACCGAATCTGGAAGCGGAACCCGACGAGGCGTTGCCCGATCACGACGAGAACCTGGAAACCGAGACCACTGGCGAGACGCCAGTGCCACCCGAGGAAGCAGAGGACGACGACCTCTCCTCGGGCAACAGCTACCGCACGCAGCGCCGCGGCGGCAAGGGGCTGCGCGATATCAAAACCAGCAAGCGGAACGGCACGGTGGTGGGCATCGTTCACGTCTCGGACGAGGACGAACTGCTGATGATCACCGCCCACGGCAAGCTTCAGCGGATCGCCGCCAGCGACGTGAGCATCATCGGCCGCAACACTCAAGGCGTACGGATCATGTCGCTGGACGACGACACACTGGTGGCCGTAAAGCGGGTGCCGAAGGAAGAGGAGAACGGGAAGGGGGAGAACGGAAAGGAGGAAGAAGCGTAATCTTTATGCGTTTAGCCGCCGGGATCATTGCGATTTGGAACTCGATTTAGGTCATGGCGTGTGAAGCGATTCAAGATCGCACGGAGTGTGTTTCAGGGTCGTTTACGACCCTTCCCGCCTGCGGCGGAAACGCCCGTAAACGGGCGTGAAATGGATAAGTTTCCTTCTTGAGAGCCGATAAATTATGAAAATCACCGTCGTCGGAACCGGATACGTGGGATTGGTCACGGGCACTTGCCTGGCCGAGACCGGAAACGACGTGACCTGTGTCGATTGCGACCGGACGAAAATCGACGTCCTGAACCGCGGACACATCCCCATCTACGAGCCGGGACTGGCCGAACTGGTCAAACGCAACGTGGACGGCGGGCGGCTGCGGTTCACGGTCGATCTGCCCGCGGCGGCGAAAAATGCCCGACTGCTGTTCCTCGCCGTGGGCACCCCGCCGGCGGACGATGGCTCGGCCGACCTCTCGGCGTTGTGGGTGGTGATCGATCAGGCCGCGCCACATCTCGACCCCGACTGCATCGTGGTCTGTAAGAGCACCGTGCCGGTGGGCACCAACGCCCGGCTGTCCGCCCGGCTGAGGCAGCTCACCGGCCACGAGGTGGACGTGGCCAGCAATCCCGAGTTTCTCAAGGAAGGGATGGCCCTCGACGACTTCATGAAGCCCGACCGGGTGGTCGTCGGCGCCCGGCGCGAGGAAGTGATCGACGTGCTGACGGACCTCTATCAGCCGTACCTGCGGACCGACAAGCCGCTGTTGGCCATGTCGCCCGAAAGCGCCGAGATGACCAAGTACGTGGCCAACGCCATGCTTTCGACGAAGATCAGCTTTATCAACGAGATGGCGAATCTCTGCGAGTGTGCCGGGGCGGACGTCAACGAGGTCCGCCGCGGCATCGGCCACGACAGCCGCATCGGCTTCGCCTTCCTGTTCCCCGGCGTGGGTTACGGAGGTAGCTGTTTTCCCAAGGATGTTAGCGCCTTGGCCGCGTTGGCGCGGACCAGCGGCGTCGAGCTGCGCGTGCTCGAGGCCGTCCACGCCGTCAACGAGCGGCAAAAGACCGTGCTCGCCGAAAAGATCGAACGTCACTTCGAGGGGCAACTCTCCGGCAGGACCGTCGCCGTCTGGGGGCTGGCGTTTAAGCCCGGCACAGACGACGTCCGCGAGGCCCCGTCGCTTGTGCTCATCCACCGGCTGTTGGAACAGAAGGCCACCGTGCGGGTCCACGACCCCGAGGCGCTGGGCAACGTCCGCGCCATCTTCGGCGACCGGCTGGTCTATTGTCCGAAACGCGACGACGCGCTGTTGGGAGCCGACGCCCTGGCCGTCTGCACCGAGTGGAAGCAGTACGTCCAACCGGACTTCGACGAGATGCGCCGCCTGATGCGTTGCCCGGTCGTCTTCGACGGACGCAACATCTACAATCCCCAGCGCATGTTGGAGGCCGGATTCACCTACTACAGCATCGGCCGTCCGGCGGTCGAGGGCAAATCGTAGGACAGGTTGTCAACCTGTCCCGCATCATCGGCCGAGCGACGGCAGGGTGCCTGGCGACAAAAATCCGGCGTAGGCGGAACTATCGATCAGGTCTTGCGCCGCTTCGATGTCGGGCGAAAACCAGCGGTCGCGGTCGTAAAACGGGACTTTGCTCCGCAGCAACGCCTTGGCCTCCTCCAAGCGAGGAGACGTTTTCAGCGGGGCGCGGAAATCCAACCCTTGCGCGGCGGCCAGCAACTCGACGGCCACGATGCCGGCGGTGTTCGAGGCCATCTCGCCCAATCGCCGCGCGGCGAAGGCGGACATCGAAACGTGGTCCTCCTGGTTCGCCGAGGTGGGCATGCTGTCTACCGACGCCGGATGGGCAAGCGTCTTGTTCTCGCTGGCCAACGCCGCCGCGGTCACCTGCGCGATCATGAAGCCGGAGTTCAGCCCACCGTTCTCGACCAGAAACGGCGGCAGCTTCGACAGGTTCGCGTCGATCAGCAGCGCGATCCGCCGCTCCGAAAGCGCCCCGATCTCGGCGATGGCCAGCGCCAGATTGTCGGCGGCCATCGCCACCGGCTCGGCGTGAAAGTTGCCGCCCGAGAGGATTTCGTTGTCCTCGGCGAAGACGACCGGGTTGTCCGAAACGGCGTTCGCCTCGACGGCCAGCACCTGAGCGGCCTGGCGGATTTGCGTCAGACACGCGCCCATCACCTGCGGCTGGCATCGCAAGGAATACGGGTCTTGCACCTTTTCGCAGTGGGTGTGCGACTGGCCGATCTCGCTCTGTTTGTCCAGCAAATGGCGATATGCGGCGGCCGCGTCGATTTGCCCGGTCTGGCCACGGGCTTCGTGCAGCCGGGCATCGAAAGGTACGCGGCTTCCCTGCGCGGCCTCAATTGACGTGGCCCCGGCCGTCACCGCCGCGGCGAACAAGTCCTCGGCCCGGAACAGCCCCTCGAGCGCCAGCGCGGTCGATGCCTGCGTGCCGTTCAGCAGCGCGAGTCCTTCCTTCGGGGCGAGCGCGATCGGTTCGAGACCGGCGATTTTCAGTCCCTCGGCCCCGGATATTCGCCGCCCACGATGTACGGCCTCGCCCTCGCCCAGCAGCACCAGCGACATGTGGGCCAGCGGGGCCAGGTCGCCGGAGGCCCCGCAGGAACCTTTTTGCGGGATGCATGGATAGACTTCCGCTTTGAGCAGGAGCACCAGGGCGTCGATCACCGTGCGTCGGACGCCCGAACGGCCCAGCGCCAGGCTGTTGATCTTCAGCGTCATCAACAGCCGCGTCTGGGCCTCGCTCATCGGCGATCCGACCCCGGCGGCGTGCGATAGTACAATGCTCCGCTGCAACAGCTCTAATTCTTCCGGCGAGATGCGTTTTTGGGCCAGCAGGCCGAACCCGGTGTTCACACCGTAGACGGTCCGCCCTTCGGCGATAACCCGTGCCACGGTCTCCGCCGCCGCGTCGATAGCGGCGTAACATTCCGGGTCGAGTTCAATTTTCACCGCCTCGCGCCAAATGCGGCGCAGCTCGGCAAGGGTGAGTTTTCCGGGAGTCAATATAAGTTTCATTTCAATATCCATCGCCGTGTTTTGTTTAGCAGCCGCCGGCACGGCGGCTTGTTCCGCGTGGCCGTCGTGCCGACGGCCGCTAAACGGATGTTTCAACGATTTCTCTAAAGCATCGGCAAATCAAGCCCGTTTCCCCGCGCACAGTCAATTGCCTCCTCGTAGCCGGCGTCGGCGTGGCGCATCACTCCGCTGCCGGGATCGTTCCACAACACCCGGGCCAACCGTCGCGCGGCCGCCTCGGTGCCGTCGGCCACGATCACCAATCCGGCGTGCTGGCTGAAACCGATCCCAACGCCGCCGCCGTGATGGAAGCTGACCCAAGTGGCCCCGCCGGCGGTGCTCAACATGGCGTTCAACAGCGGCCAATCGGAGACCGCGTCCGAGCCGTCGCGCATCCCTTCCGTCTCGCGGTTCGGGCTGGCCACCGAGCCGGAATCCAGATGGTCGCGGCCGATCACTATTGGCGCCTGCACTTCGCCGCTGGCAACCATTTCATTAAACGCCAGGGCGAGCCGGGCACGGTCCTTCAAACCAATCCAGCAGATCCGCGACGGAAGACCTTGGAACTTGATCCTTTCCCGGGCCATGTCCAGCCAGCGATGCAGGTGCGGGTCGTCCGGCATCAGTTCCTTGACCTTCGCGTCGGTGCGGTAGATGTCTTCCGGCTCGCCCGAGAGCGCGACCCAGCGGAACGGCCCGACGCCGCGGCAAAACAGCGGACGGATGTAGGCCGGTACGAAACCGGGGAACGTGAAGGCATTCTCGACGCCCTCGTCCTTGGCCACCTGCCGGATGTTGTTGCCGTAGTCGAAGGTGATCGCGCCCCGCGCTTGCAGTTCGAGCATGGCGCGGACGTGGACGGCGATCGACTGCCGGGCGGCACGGACGACCGACTCGGGATCGGACTGCCTGGCACGGGCGGCCTGTTCCAACGTCCAGCCGGCCGGCAGGTAGCCGTTCAACGGATCGTGGGCACTGGTCTGATCGGTCAACAGATCGGGCGTCACGCCGCGGCGAACGATCTCGGGTAGTACCTCGGCGCAGTTGCCCAGCAATCCAACCGAAACGGCGCGACCTTGGGCACACGCACTGTCGATAAGCTCGAGCGCCTCGTCGAGAGAATTCGCCTTGCGGTCGAGGTATCCGGTTTGCAGGCGTCGTTCGATTCGCGTCGGGTCGCATTCGACGGCCAGCATCGCGGCGCCGGCCATGGTTGCGGCCAGGGGCTGCGCGCCGCCCATGCCGCCCAGCCCTCCGGTGAGAATCCATCGGCCGGCCAGTTCGCCGCCGAAGTGTTTCTTGCCCGCCTCGACGAACGTTTCATACGTCCCCTGTATGATCCCCTGCGTGCCGATGTAAATCCACGAGCCGGCGGTCATCTGGCCGTACATCATCAGTCCGCGTCGGTCGAGTTCGTGAAAGTGTTCCCAGGTGGCCCAGTGTGGGACGAGGTTCGAGTTGGCTATCAGCACTCGGGGCGCGTCGGGGTGCGTCTTGAAGACACCGACCGGTTTGCCCGACTGGACCAGCAGCGTCTCGTCGTCTTCCAATCGTTTGAGGACTTCGACGATTTTGTCGAAGCACTGCCAGTCGCGTGCTGCCCGACCCATGCCGCCGTAGACCACCAGTTCCGCGGGCTGCTCGGCCACCTCCGGGTCGAGGTTGTTCATAATCATCCGCATAGCCGCCTCGGTGAGCCAGCTTTTGGCGGAGAGTTTTGTGCCGCGCGGGGCACGGATTTTACGTGTTGGGTCGTTGCGGTTGGATGTGGACATGGGAAAACTCGCATTTTGCATGGGATTTGAATTCACGATTATACGAAAAGCTGCCTATGTCATAAAGCCGCGACCGTTGGTCGCGCCCACGTCACAACCAAGAGGGGGCAACCACTTGGGCGCGACCACCGGTCGCGGCTTTATGTTGCACTGCGTAATATCCGCTGCCGCAACTCAACGCCCTGGCCGCCGGGCGGTTGAGCGTCCCGATCACCCCTCCGCCCCCCCAAAAAAACCCGCCAATTTTGCTGGAATAAATTGTTGACATTGGCGGTTGTTCTGCTAGGGTAAGGGCTATCGTCCCGCTAAACTGCGCGATTGCGGGACTGTAGGAGGATGGCAACGACGACGAGGTGAACCAATGAGCCGCGCGGCCCAGTAACGGCCGCCGAAAAACAATCTGGACGACGCGCGAGCGTCAAGTTTCTGCTTCTTGAGAAATTGCGAACTTGGGCCTTCGGGCCCTTGAAGTATCGAAGCAGCACTTGGACCGCGCTCCCGAAAGGGAGCGCCGGCCAATGCTGTTCGATACTACCCTTTCGCAAGGGTCTCAAGAGCGGCGGTGGTTCGGTGCTCCTTTTTCTTTGGAATTCCGATCCTGCACCGCTGTAGCGCCCGGGCACCCACATTCTGCTAATCCCAGAATCGGTCCGGCCCGCATTCTTGATTCGGCTCACGTGCTGTGCGCCCAGTTCCACATATTACGTGCGGAGATGTTCTCTGTTTATTTTTTCGATTCAGGGCGCGAAGTCGCCCGCAACTTTTTTGGAGGTGTGAGGTGAAAAGGCTGAATGTTTTGATTGGAAGTCTGGCGGCAATCGGTTGCGTTCTCGTTGGTTCTTTCGCACTTGGCGAAACCTTCAATGCTGGGTATTACAGTACTAGTCCCGTGATTGATGGCTCACAAGGCGCGGGCGAATGGAGTTCCGCCTACAGTGTGACATTTGATCGACGCGATGGCGGCGGAGATCAACATGGATGCAATCTGTATTTACAGCACGATGCTACTTATCTGTTCGTCGGCGTCGATAGCCAGTGGGGTTCTGGGTGGGATGTTGTCTGGGACGTTCGCATTGACGGCGACCACAACGGCGAGTTGAACGGCAGTCTCTCATCGCCTTACCTCGATGTCTGCAACTGCCGGCCTTCTCCAACTGGATACCCTGGATATACTGCCTATTATGTTCTGGAGTCTGATTTAGTAGAAACTAGCGTGGGTTTTGGCAGTGGCGCAGCCTCGGCCAGCAGTGGCAGCGAGAACGTATTCTATGAATTTCGCATCCCTCTTGCCGATCTCGACGCAACTCCGGGAGATTCAGTTGGGGTCCATATTGACTTCGGTTATGACGGAGTCACGGAACACCGCTACTTGTTGTCCGGTGCCGGCGAGTCATTAACACCCGAGGACTGGGCCACGTTAAATCTCCAGGTTCCTGAACCCTCGACTTTTGCCCTCTTTACCGCTTTCGGCATCAGCCTGTTCGTCTACGTCTGGCGGCGGCGGAAGCGGGCAGCGTAGGGCGGCGAAAGTAAGCAAGCGGCAACGCGAACGGGTCATCCGCTTTGGATGGCCCGTTCTGCTTATACTCAACGGCGTGTTAGCGCAGCCGTAAATCGGCTCGCCCGCCTTTACGCCGCGTACAACTTGGGGTATTATAGTTGTAGAAGCTATGTGCCGCTGCAATCAGTCTTTTCACAAGGGGAAGCGACCTATGTTGCCGACCGTTTGGGGCGTGGTGCATGGGGGTGCAATCGAGGTATCCGAGGGATTGGAATTGCCCGAGGGCTGCAAGGTTCTTGTGACGCTGCTTTCCGACACCGACGACGCTTTCTGGACGGCAGCGAGCGAAAAGTCTTTGGGAGAAGTCTGGGACAACACCAAGGATGACGCTTATGCCCAGCTTCTCGAAAAATGAAGTCATCCTCGTCCGCTATCCATTCTCGGATCTGACCGCCGCCAAGGTGCGGCCGGCAATTGTGGTTGGCGCGCCGCATCCGTCCGCGGATTGCTTGATTGTGCCGTTGACCAGCAGGGTCGAGGGATTGCTTGCCGGCGAGTTCGTCCTGGCCGATTGGCGCGCGGCGGGACTGAATCTGCCATCGGCCGTCAAACGAGGTCTCTACACGATCCACGGCAACTTGGTGCTGAAATCGGTGGGGAGGTTGTCCGCCCTCGATGCGGACCGAGTTAAACTTTCGCTGCGCACGTGGCTGGGACTGGCTTGAACTTTTTCTCGTGCCGCGGCCGCGTCAAGTCGGCTGGAGGAGCGACTTCACCTCGGCCATGAACTGCCGGGCCTGTTCAAGCGTTTCGGACACGTCCTCCAGACTGAAGTGGAACATGACGTGATAATCGGCTTGCGTACGGCGATCAAAGGCCGTCAACAAGGCCCTGCCGGATTCCTTGGAAACGCGACCGGTCTTGACGTATTCGCGGTGGATGTACGAAATCACGGCGCGATGCTTGTGCAACGCCAGCCCATCCCGGATGGCAACGGCCGAGGCGGCGTAAAACATCGCGTAGTAACAGCGGTTCGCCGTGCTGGCCAACGATTGATTGTTATGTAGGATCGCGGCGTCGGCCAATGCCTCATCGGCCTTGACAAGCCATGCTTCGACCAGCCGACGGCGGTCCTCCGGCGTCATACCACGACCCCTTCGCCGATGGCGTGTTCCAGGAACGGAAGACAATCCACCGGCGGCGACTGGATTTCATCCGCCAAAAAGAAGTGCAAATCGAAGAACACGTCGTGGGCCAAGTGGAGATCGATCCGCCGATCCAACACCTCGTCCATTTCTTGCCGATTGAGCGGCCGCCGCGTCACGCACATAACGTCGTAATCGGAGTCCCTCGAAGCGTCGCCGACAACTCGTGATCCAAAGTGGTGGAGTCGCACAAAGTTGTCTTCCAACACCGACTGAAGCATCTCGCGCAGCTCGACGACGCAAGGTGCCGGCGTTCGGTTGGATGAGTTGGAATCGTTCGCCTTCATTACGATACCCGGCAACGGGAAGAACGGGAGGGCCGCACCACCTGAATATAGGGTACATCGGCGAAGGCGTTGCGTCAAGCGGCGCGGGGCTGCGAAGCCCTCACCCTAGCCCTCTCCCGGCGGGAGAGGGGACTGTGGTCTCGCCGCGGAACACTCGTTGCCGCAGTCGGGGGACGCCGAACTCGCAGACCAACTCGGACGGATGATCGATGTCCCAGACGAGGAAATCGGCCTGTCTGCCGACCGTCAGCGTTCCGACGCGATCGGCAAGCCCCAAGGCCTGGGCCGCCGCGCGGGTTGCGCCTGTGAGTGATTCCTCCGGCGTCAGAGAGAACAGCGTACAGGCCATGTTGAGCATCAACCGCAATGAGCAGAGCGGCGAGGTGCCGGGGTTCAGGTCGGTAGAGACGGCCATCGGCACGCCGGCCGCACGCAACTGGGCCACCGGCGGCTTTTGCGTCTCGCCGAGAAAGTAAAACGCGCCGGGCAACAATACGGCCGTCGTGCCGGAGTCGGCCAGCGCCTGAACGTCCGCCGGGTCCAGATACTCCAGGTGATCGACCGACAGCGCGGCGAATCGGGCGGCCAGCCGTGCCCCGCCCAAGTTGGAAAGCTGCTCGACGTGTCCCTTGATCGGCAAGCCGTGACGCTGGGCGGCCTCGAAAACCCGCTCGCACTGGGCCGGGGAGAAGGCGATCCGCTCGCAGAACACGTCCACCGCGTCGGCCAACCCTTCGGCGGCAGCGGCCGGAATGATCTCGTCGCAGACCAGTGTTACATAGTCATCGGTACGCCCCTGAAACTCTGGCGGCAGGGCATGCGCGGCCAATAGCGTCGTTGTGACATTGATCGGCACATGCTCGGCCATCCGTCGGGCGACCCGCAGCATTTTCAGCTCGTCGGCCGGCGTCAGTCCGTAGCCGGACTTGATCTCGACCGTCGTAATGCCTTCGTCGGCCAATGCCGTCAGCCGCGGCAGCGAGGCATCGAGCAATTGCGACTCGCTCATCGCGCGGGTGGCGCGGACGGTCGAAAGGATTCCGCCGCCCTGCCGGGCAATCTCTTCGTAGGATACGCCCGAGCGGCGCAGTTCGATCTCGCGCGATCGGTTGCCGCCGTAGACCAGATGCGTGTGACAATCGACCAGACCCGGCGTGATCCAGGCGCCGCGTGCGTCGATTACTTCCGCGGGGCCGAGGTCTTTGGGCAACTCGCCGATCGGCACGATTGCCGCGATCTTTCCGTCGCGGACCCCGATGGCGTGTTCCGCTAGTTCGCCGTATGGGGCGGCCACGGCGGGGTCGATGGTCGCCGGCCGGGCGTTGATCCAGACTCGTCGACAGGAAGAAATCGTGGTATTCACCATAAAACGCATTGTAACACGGTCGCCCGCGATCGTGCAGGTTCCAATACCGCATCCGTTTAGCGGCCGCCCACGCCCCACAAATTAGCGGAACGCTCAGTCCCCAGTGGGAGTTGATTTCTCCTGGCGACTCTGCTATGATAGCGGGTAGAACGAGTCGCCGGACAGGGGGTGTCGTAGCGACGCATCATAGGAGGAAACCGAGCCAGAGGAGAAAATCGACATCCTGTCAGACATTCTTTTTCCAGACTTCAGATTCACCCTTATCTTACGTGGAGGATGAAGATCATGGATACGACGAAAGAAATCGGGACGGAGCAGGATGCTAAGCGTGTGGTGGCGATGGACATCGCCTTGAAAGTCGGGTTGCTTGAAAAGTGCGAGGAGCATGGCTGTGTCTACGACGCCATGAACGACTTCGCGCTGGAAGACGCTTTTCGGTTCGCTGATACTCTGATGGCCCAGAGCGATCCATCGGTCGCCGTGTTCGTGGGCAGCCGCAAGCGGTTGCACCACATGATCGAGAACATCCGCTCGGGGATGCCCAACTGCTGCCCGGATTGTTTTTACGCGCGGCAGCAGGGGTAGGCGGCGGCGTAGGGTGGATCAAGCGAAGCGCGGCCTCACCACCGGACGACCCCGATGGCTCTGCTATCGCAGCTACCCGTGGAGGGCCAAAGATATTTTGGATTGGGAAAAGAGGGCGAGGCTGTTTTCCGAGAGCACAACCTCGCCATTTTATTTGCCTTTTGGAGGAAACGCATGTCATTCTGGCTTCCGGAAGAATTAAAGGCAATCAAGTCCCAGGTCAACGCAGGCGAGAAACCAGAGACGACCGTCCGTGAATTCCTCAGTTGGTTTGGGTACAAACGAAGGGGTTGGTTTGTCGTAAATCATATCCGTCGCATGCTCATGGATTTGGGTTTAGCAACATCCCCGGATTTCGATGGAGTGTATATTGATTCACCGTTTATGTTCGTTCCCGCTAACCCAGTGACTGAACCAGCCGGAATGGATGCAACCGTTGACTCCACGGCAACGACGCAGCCCCCTGATTCCGCAGATAGTACGCAGGAGGTGCCGGCTTTGTCCGCTCCTTTAGCCGCGCAACTCGCGGATCCAGCGCATCGTATCAGCCGACTCAAGTCAGCGAACACACCGCCCGTCTCTGTGCCGCCTGATGCGACCACGAAGCAAGCCGTTACGCTCATGTTACACCACAGTTACTCGCAGTTGCCAGTCATGCAATCAAACCAAGAGGTCAAGGGGCTGATATCATGGAGATCTCTTGGCGCCAAGCTGGCTGTCGGCCAGACCTGCGAGTATGTTCGAGATTGCATGGACAAACACAGCGAAATACTCCCGGACGCTTCGCTCTTCGACGCGATTCGCATAATTTCGGAGCAAGAGTGTGTGCTTGTGCGCGCACCAGACAAGACGATTTGCGGAATCGTGACGGCCTATGACATTAGCACACAGTTTCAGCAACTATCCGAGCCCTTCCTGCTTCTTGGTGACATCGAAAACCATATCCGCTACCTAATAGGCAACGCGTTTAACTTGGCTGAACTCCGGCAGGCGAAGGATTCCAACGATGTGCAGCGAGAGATTGAAGACGTTTCGGACCTAACGTTCGGAGAATACGTTAGGTTGCTGCAAAACAAAGAGAGTTGGACAAAGCTTAATATGGAAATCGATCGCAAGATGTTTATCGAGTGGCTCGACAAGGTCCGCGAAATTCGCAATGAAGTAATGCACTTCGACCCAGACCCAATCGAGTCCACCGATCTCCTCTTGCTCAAGAAGTTCTCCCGGTTCCTGCAAGAGTTAGAACAAATAGGTGCCTTGGGCACCAGGAACGAAGGCGAAGCGAAGGGAAGTGACAAAAGGACGGGGGCAGACGCTTTTGCTGGGGAATTGGTGGGCGTTGAGCAGGAAGTCTGATTGGGGTGTCAGGATGGATTTCACCAGTGCCCCAAGCTATAATAACCATTATGAAGCCCAGGGCATACATTGAAACGACGATTGTGAGTTATCTCACCGCGTGGCCTAGTCGGGACGTGGTGGTGGCCGGCCATCAACAAGTGACCCGTGATTGGTGGAGCTCATGCCGAAATCACTTTGATGTGATGGCATCGGAGTTGGTCGTGCAAGAGGCAAGCGCCGGCGATCAGAAAGCAGCCCGAGACCGCTTGGACGTGCTCGACCAATTGCTGCTGCTCGAAGCTACCGAGGAAGCGTTGGCCTTGGCCAGGCGCTTGGTTGACTCCGGTGCGATACCCCCAGCGGCCGACGACGATGCGCTGCACCTCGCCATCGCCGCAACCAACGGCATCGAATACCTGGTTACATGGAATTGCCGCCACCTTGCCAACGCCACCCGGCGGGCGGTGATCGAGGCGGCTATTCGCGACGCAGGATACGAGCCGCCGATTATTTGCACCCCGGAAGAATTGTTGGAGGATGACGCCGATGAAGGATGATCCGATCGTCGCCGAAGTCCGGCGGATTCGCGCCGAACATGCCGCCAAGTTTAATTACGACTTGGAGGCAATCTACCGCGATTTAAAGGAGCGGGAACGAAGCAGCGGGCGAACGTATGCCCGCTTTCCCGCTAGAACCTGTACGCCCATTGGAGCGAATAAGGACCGGTTGTGATTCTCCGTGCCCACCGGTTAGGAGCGAATCCGTTCCGCCAGCTTCGCGTCGACCAATTCGCTTGTCTCTTGCGAGATTTTGCGGGCCTCGGCCAGAAGATCGGCGCACTGTTGCTGCATCTGCTCGACGTACTGCCGGTCGGTGATATCGGGCAGATTGGTCAGCACGTTCCAGATGCCGCCGCGAACGCCGGCGAAGGCGACCTCGCAGCCCACCGCCGCGTCGGTCAATGAGGCGGCCAGACCGTGCTCGGCCATCTCGCGGGCCAGCTCCATCGCCTCGAAACTATTCGCGGCGGTCTGATACGGAACGTCCACCGCGATTCGCAGCCCCTCCTGCATCTTCTCGGTCCGAAGCTGCTGTTGCTCGGGCGTGTCGGACGGCAGACGCATCGCTTGCAGATAGGCGTTGAACGCATCGGTGTCGTCGTCCACGGCGGCCAACAGCTTTTCACTGACCGTCTGCGACTTTTCGGCGACGGCCCGCAGCAGTTTCGACTGCTCCGGGTCGTTCGTTTTGTGATGTGTGATGTTGGCCACCATCGAGGCCAGCGCCGAGCCAAGCGAGCCGGCCAACGCGGCGATCGAGCCGCCGCCGGGGGCGGGCGTGTCACGCGATACCTCGTCGACAAAATCCATGACCCTCATGCCGACCAGACCGGACGCTTTTCTCTCGGGCAGACCGATCACTTTCTTCTCGATCTCGAACGGTTGCACGTCGCCCAAGCCCATCGAGAATACGGCCGTATCGAGGATGTCGGCGGTTGGGATGCCGCGGGAGCCGCCATGTCGGCTGAGATAAAACTTGCCTGCTTCGAGCAAAGCACGATAGGGGATCACGCCCACGACTTCGCTGCCGGTGACGGTCAGTCCCCGTTCGGCCGCCAGCCGCCGGGCCTCTTCCAACACCAGATGCGGCGGGGTGACGTGGTAATTGGTCAGGTTCACCGAGATTTGCGCCCGTTTATATTGATCGACGTACCAGCCGATCCCCTTGCAGAACGGGAACTTGCCGGCGCGGCGTACCTTCTGGCCGACGACCTTCGCCGGGTCGGAGAAATCCATGCCGGCCTCGACCGCCAACTCGCGCAGCTCGTAGTCGTGCGTCTGGCGGCAGTGGGATTCGACCTCCTCGAAGGTCTTTCCGACGAAGTCGCAGTTGCCGCAAGGAAAGTGGCCTTCCCGGTAGAAGATGATTTCGCCTCGGTTGTAAAACGGCGAAGCGGTACTGGTGCGGGCGACTCGTCCTTTCCGACGCAGCTCGAAGGCGATGTCCGTGGCGGCGGCCTTCTCGCGGGTGTTCAGCGTGACGTTGTAGGCGATGAGGAACTCGCGGGCGCTGATGGCGGTCGCGCCGGTTTGGGGGTTGAACCGGGCCGGGCCGCAATCCGGCTTCCAATGCGGATCGGCGAGCTTCTTCGGCAACCCCTCATATTCTCCCTCGCGGACGGTGGCCAGATTCATCCGCTCGGGCGAGGTGGCGGCGGCTTCATAAAAGTAGACGGGTATCTCCAGTTCCTCGCCGACACGCCGGCCGACTTGACGGGCGATTTCGGCACAGTCCTCGATCGTCACGCCCTCGACCGGCACGAAGGGGCAGACGTCGGTCGCGCCCATCCGCGGATGCGAGCCGTGGTGGCGACTCATGTCTATCACCTGCGCCGCCTTGGCAATTGCCTGGAAGGCCGCCTCGGCGACCGCCTCGGGCGAGCCGACGAAGGTGACCACCGTTCGGTTGGTGTCCCGGCCGGGGTCGACGTCCAGAAGCTCGACGCCCTGGACCGATTGGACCACGTCGATGATTTGCTTGATTATGGCAGGGTCTTGTCCTTCCGAGAAATTGGGTACGCACTCGACGATTTTCCTCGACATCGCAACGTCCTTCGGGGCAGGGAGCCAACATTTATAGAGTAGTGCTGAGTCTCCCCGGGCAGCCTGCGAAAGTCAAGTGCCGCATATCGTGAAGCGGCCATCTCAAACCCCGTTTTGCGGCAAGGAAAGTAGGGTGGGTCAAGCGAAGCGTAGCCCCACCACGATTTTCTTCCGCTGCTGGTGGGGCTGCGCTTCGCTTGACCCACCCTACATAGGCCCGACCGGGCCGCGAATCATAACCTAGAATAGTAAAATGCCAGATTGGGGGGGTAGGGGGATGTCGTCAACAAGCACAACCGCTTACGACCAAGGGGTGAATGTTGTGTTACCACCGACGGACCAGACACAGCGACAACCGGAGGCTTCCGCCGACGGTTTGTCCCAGGAAGAGGCACGGAAGCGTCTCGCCCAGTACGGTTACAACGAACTTGCGGAAGAAAAAGCCAGCCCGCTGCTGAAATTCCTCTCGTATTTCTGGGGGCCGATCCCCTGGATGATCGAGGCCGCGGCGGTTCTCTCGTTGATCGTGCGGCATTGGGTCGATTTCGGCGTCATCTTTGCCCTGTTGGTGTTCAACGCGATGATTGGTTTTTGGGAAGAATATCAGGCCGGCAACGCCATCGCCGCGTTGAAACGGAAGCTGGCGCTGCGTGCCCGAGTCAAACGGAACGGCGGTTGGACCGCCATCGCCGCACGGGAACTTGTGCCCGGCGACCTGATTCGGCTGCGGCTGGGCGACATCGTGCCCGCCGACGCCAAGCTGACCGAGGGAGACTATCTGACCGTCGATCAATCGGCGTTGACCGGCGAGTCGCTGCCGGCGGAAAAGAAGCCGGGCGACGTGGCCTATTCCGGTTCGGTGATCCGGCAGGGCGAGATGGAGGCCCTGGTCACGGCCACCGCGTCCAACACCTTTTTCGGGCGGACCGCCAAGCTGGTCGAGAAGGCGGGCGCGGTTTCGCACTTCCAGAAGGCGCTGCTGACGATCGGCGATTACCTGATCTACATGAGCCTGGGTTTGGCGGCGGTGTTGATACTGACCCAGTTGTTCCGTGGTCAGCCTGCGCTGGAAGTTTTCCAGTTCGTGCTGATTTTGGTCGTGGCGGCGATTCCGGTGGCCATGCCCGCCGTGCTTTCGGTGACCATGGCCGTCGGTGCGCTGGCCCTGTCGAGGATGAAGGCAATCGTCTCACGGCTTCAGTCGATCGAGGAGATAGCGGGCATAGATATCCTCTGTTCCGACAAGACCGGAACTCTGACGCAGAACAAGCTTACCCTGGGAGAGCCGGTCCCCTTCGGCAACGTCGATGCCCAGGCACTAGTGCTCGCCGGTGCGCTGGCGTCGAAGGAGGAAGACGCCGACGCCATCGACTCGGCGATCATAGACGGCCTGACGGACCGCAAGCCCCTCGAAACATACACCCAGGTGAAGTTCACTCCTTTCGATCCGGTGCATAAGCGTACCGAGGCCGAGATCAAGGGGTCGGACGGGAAGAGTTTCAGGGTAACGAAGGGCGCGCCGCAGGCGATATTAGACCTCTGCCGGCCCGAGGCGGAACTGGCCCGGCGGGTAGACGCCAAGGTGGAGGAGTTTGCCAAACGGGGTTACCGCACCTTGGGCATTGCTCGATGTGAGGACGGCAATTCTTGGCAGTTCCTGGGCGTGGCGCCCTTGTTTGATCCGCCGCGCGAGGACTCGGCCGAGACCATCCAAAGCGCCGGCGAACACGGGATCGCGGTGAAAATGGTCACCGGCGACAATCTGGCCATTGCCAAACAGGTTTCTCGACAATTGAATCTCGGCACGAACATTCACGTGGCGGAGGAGTTTTTCCAACGGGATTTCAAGCCGGAGTCGATCTCCGCGAGCATGGCCGCGCAGGTCGAGACCGCAGACGGCTTTGCCCAGGTTTTTCCCGAACACAAGTTCGACATCGTCGAGGTGCTGCAACGTCGCGGCCACATCGTGGGTATGACCGGCGACGGGGTGAACGACGCCCCGGCCTTGAAGCAGGCCGACGTGGGTATCGCCGTCTCGGGGGCCACGGACGCCGCCCGCGCCGCCGCCGCGTTGGTGCTGACCGCGCCGGGACTGTCGGTCATCGTCGATGCCGTGGAAGAAGCCCGGAAGATATTCGAGCGGATGAACAGCTACGCCATCTATCGCATAACCGAGACCATCCGCATCATGTTCTTTGTGGTGCTGGCCATGCTGGTGTTCAATTTTTATCCGATCACGGCGATCATGATCATCCTGCTGGCCTTCTTCAACGATCTGCCGATCATGGCGATCGCCTTCGACAACACCTGGCTGGAGCCGAAGCCGGTCCGCTGGGATATGCGCCGCGTACTTTCGGTTTCCACCGTGTTGGGATTGATCGGCGTGATCGAGACATTCGGCATCCTGCTGATCGCCATGCGGTGGATGGATCTGAGCGAGGCGCAGCTACAGACGTTTATTTTCCTAAAGCTGGCCGTGGCGGGTCACCTGACGCTGTTCGTCGCACGGACGAAGCGTCCCTTCCTCACCAAGCCCTATCCCGCTCCGCTGGTGCTATGGTCGGCGATTGTCACGAAACTCGCGGCCACGCTGTTGGTGGCCTACGGCTTTGGCTTCGTCACTCCGATCCCCTGGTCCGCCATCGGATTTGTTTGGGGATACTGTATCGTTTGGATTTTCATCGAGGATTGGGCCAAGCTGGACGTATACCGCCATCTGCAATCCAGCGGACCGAGACGTTGGCGGCTCCTGGACCGCCTGCACAAATCAGACCGTCCGTTTCAAGCCTGGGGAGATTCCAGGAAGACGTAACCATTCCTAGTAGGCCGGGTCAAGACCCGGCAGAATTTTCGCCGGGTTACAACCCGGCCTACGGTACTTAGATGTTTTGTTGTGTTCCCTGGTCGAATAGACCTTAACTTTACCACGATTGGAGACAGAGATGATTGAAGTGCTTCCACAAAGCAATGGAAACTTGTTGGTCGTCAAGGCCACCGGCAAACTTACCAACCAGGACTACAAGGAAGTGTTGATTCCCCGTTTGGAATCGATCGTCCACGAGTACGGTCGGGCGCGGTTCATTATGGACCTGAGCACCGACTTCCACGGTTGGCACGTGGCCGCCATGTGGGACGACGTCCGTTTCGGGGTTGCCCACCGCAACAGCTTCGAGAAGATGGCTGTGGTCGGCGGACCGAAATGCGTCGAGTGGGGCACCAAACTCGCCAAGCTGATTATGAACGGCGAGATCAAGTGCTACCCCACAAACGCCTACGACGAAGCCTACGAGTGGGTGAATGAATATTCAACCACCGAGACCAACACCGCCACGACGAACCAGACCGAGTACGAGCACGAGTTCGTCGAGAGCAACACGGGTAACTAAGGGAACGGCCAATTCCGGGTCCGGCTCGTTCAGCGCGACCAACACGGGCTTAACCGCCTTGAATGCCTTCCGTCTACCGAGACTATGGCAAACGTGGTGGGCACCGTCGCGGAGCGTGACCGAGCCGGGCCGGTCGGCCAATGCCTCGAGCAACGGCCGCAGTCCGTCCCATCCCAGCGCGATCAGTCCCTCGGCCGCCAGCCAGCGGACGTCGCCGTCCTCGTCCTCTTCCAGCGCTAGAACCAGATCGGCCGCCGTGCGGGGATCGCCGATGCCGCCCAGGGCCTTGGCCGCCTCCCAACGCAAGTGGGCCTTCCGGTGGCTCAACAACTCGACGAGAAAACCAACCGCCGGTCCTCCCAGGGCCACCAGCCGTTCGCGGGCACGCCGCCGTACCACGCCGTTCTTGTCGGCCAGATCTGCGATCAGCGAGGGGATGTCGGCCTCCTGCCGAGTGCTTTTGTCGTGGGGCACTTTTGCCATCTTTTCACCGCTCCCTTCCGATCGTGGTCCGTGGACTAATAATACCCTGATAATTTTACGCTTATCTCCGACAACGCTCAATGCCGCCGCCGGCCCGTCCGCCCGCCCGTGAATGGGGCCACCAATGCCCTGGGAAAGGCTGTAGGACTTGCGGGATGCCATAATGGTCTTTACCATTATATGTGTTTCCCATCTTGGAGGCGCATTGCCGCAACACACGCACAAGGAGAGCATCATGCGAAAGACGATTCTATGCTTGGCGCTTTGCATCGGCTGGACCGTCGCGACGTCGGCCGGCGAGACGGTTTCGCCGAAGGCGCATCCCGACACCACCGGCTGGGAAACCATCTTCGCCGGCGACCTGTCCGACGCCATCTATCCCGAGGGCGTCTGGTCGGTCGAGAATGGCGTGCTCACGGCCACCAAGGATAAGTGCATCTGGTCGAAAAAGAACTACGAGAACTTCATTCTCGACCTGGAGTTCAAGACCGCGCCCGGCACCAACAGCGGAGTATTCGTCTACGGCAGCGATCCGGTCAAGTGGGTGGCCGCCTCCGTCGAGGTCCAGATAGCCGACGACCACGCGGAGCGATGGGCCAAGAGTCCGAAGACCTGGCAATGCGGGGCGATCTTCGGCCGACTGGCCGCAAAGAAGTCGATGGTCAAGGAGCCTGGCCAGTGGAACCGGATGACGATCACCTGCAGAGGGCCGATGATCTACGTGATGCTCAACGGCGCGTTGGTTACGGAGATGGACATGCGGAAGTGGACCTCGGCCACGAAGAACCCGGACGGCAGCGACATACCGAAGTGGCTCGGCAAGTCGTTGGCCGAGCGTCCCACCAAGGGGCACGTCGGCTTGCAAGGAAAGCACGCCGGCGCTCCCATCTACTTCCGCAACATCAAGATCAAGGAGCTGGATTAAGAGGCTGTCTGAAGAGTCCCCGTCCCCCCGGGGGGACGGGGACTCTTTCTCACTGTTCTCGGATAGCCCCTAACTGCCGCCCGCGATTTCTGGCTGGAATACCGTTGACAAGGCTTCTGGTATGGGTACAATGCGGTTTGAGCTTGCTGCCGTACCCGAGTAGAAAGCTTCCCGCCACACCCGAGTAGATAGTTTCCCGCCTCACCAACCTCACCCTGGTTCAACGAGTTGTCAGTTGACCTTCCCAACTAGGGATGCGTCGGTCTGCAAAGGCGCCGTGTTTTGCCATCTCACCTTTAGTTGAAACGAAAAGGAGCGACTAATGACCCATTCTAAGTCTTCCTCGCATTCTCGGTCTTCCGCGTTTACGCTGGTGGAACTTTTGGTGGTGATTACGATCATCGGCATCCTGATCGCCCTGTTGCTTCCGGCGGTGCAGGCGGCCCGCGAGGCGGCCCGACGGGTGCAATGCCGAAACAACCTCAAGCAAATCGGATTGGCCTTGCACTCGTATCACGAGGCTCTCAACACGTTCCCGCCGGGAGCGATCATGACGTCCTGGGAGACCAACAAGGGCAAAGGCAGCGTACTCGTTCGCATTTTGCCGTACATCGAACAAAATGCTTTGCACGAAAGTTTCGATTTTTTGCAGGCGATCGAAGGGCAGACCTTTGCCGGCACGACGACGCTCATCCAATCGACTCCGATTCCCGCGTTCTGGTGTCCCTCGAACGACTTACATACACTCAACGGCAAGGCGTTGCACAATTACGCAGCCTCGAAGGGTCCAACCGCGCATTCCGACAACCCCGGTTGCTCATGTCCCGCCGCCACCGCCTGGAACGACTATGCCCTCCATCCTTATAGCAGCGCCACGGGATCCGCTGGGGCGTTCGTGCGAAGTCTAAAAGGCATCTGTTACAGGAGTGCTGATTTCCGCGACGGTTTGTCGACCACGATCTTCTTCGGTGAAGTTCGCCCCGCCTGTTCGGCTATCAATTCGGAGGGGTGGGCCAAGTCGAATAACGGGCAAGGCTTGACCGCTACCCTTGTCCCCATCAACTACGATACCTGTTCGACGTCGAATCCGGACAACTGTAAAAACAACAACAACTGGAACATGGAATTGGGCTTTAAGTCCTCCCACTCCGGCGGAGCGCACTTTCTCCTGGGCGACGGCTCCGTCCATTTTCTCCAAGAGGCCATCGATCACTGGAGCTACCAATATCTCGGCGCGAAGGCCGACGGACAGGTGGTAGCCAATGTACTGTAATTCCGTGTCAGGTGCGTGTTTGGCGCGGACTCAATGACGCCAATAGCTTACAGCGCGTCGGATAGCTTGGGGCGAGACGAGGAAAGAGCGCCTCGAAGCCAGCGTTGGTAGAGTTTTTCGACCGTTGCCTTGTCGGCCTCGCCGTCCCACAAGGCGACGCCGTAACGGAGCTCCAGCGGTTGGCCGGCCTTGACGACAAGCGGTTCTTTCGACAGGTTCAGCGTGGCCGAGAGATAGGTGAACGGCTTGGTCATGGTGTACGTTTCCGCCGGATGACGAAGGTTGGCCGTGTGATCGAAGACGGCCACGGTCACCGGTTTGCCGTCGGCCTTGGCCGAGTAGACGCACCATTTCACGGGCGTGAGCCGTCTGTCGCCGCCAACGACACGGCCCGGTTTGTCATCGGCGTTGAAGAACCGGCCGCCGCCCATCGACTCGACAAACCGTAGCCCCAAGCCGAAGTAGTAACTACCGGTCAACGTAATCGACTTCTTGCCGGGCGGCGTCCGCAAACTGGAACGCCATTCGACCAGCGTGGCGCCGAGGTCTTTGGCTTTCAATACATCGATCTCGCGGCGTTCGATCAACAACGGTTTGTCCGAGTCCGGCCCGACCCAATCCAGTTTCTGCACGAAGCCGGCCCGGCTCGCGCCGTCGTGAACCGTCGCCTTCACGTCGCTAAGCCCTTTGTGCATCTCTTTACCTTTGTTTGCAACGTGCTCTTCCCAAAAATTCACGCCATCGACCGCCAAGGCGAACATCAACCCGTGGTGATGCTTGTGGTCGTGGGGCGAATCGCGGAGCACCTGCACTCCGTTCGGCGAGAAGAGTTGATCGGCGTAGGGCTTCATGGGCACACCGGCGTAGCGATAGCGCAGCACCAGCCGGTCGCCGTCGAAGACCGACACCGTGGAGTCGTCTTGTGCGATCCGCAAGTGAGACTCCACGGCCTGTACGTCGGCGGCGTCGAGCCGATCAATGCACATCGCGACGCCGTATGCAAGCAGGCCGATCGACAACAAACACCGCCCGCCAACTACAATCTTTGCTTTCGTGAACGTCATGCTCTTACACCTTTCGGGAACACTTTTTGAGATAGTCTCGGGCAGCCGCCAACGACTTGGTCATGGCGTCCGGGGCGGGATGACCGTGCATGAACGGGTTGACGAACCAACGGTAGTTTATTTTCGCCAGCGCGGCGATCCAGGGGGAGAAATCTGCCGGCCCGGCGCCGGGCAACTGATTCACGCCCTCGGCACACTGCCAAGCATAAAAGAAAAGCAACTGTTCCCCGGCAATCCCGATCGCTTCTTCCACGGATGCCCCGAGGGCTTGCAGATGATAAGGGGCCAGAGCGATTCCCAACCGCGGACTGCGGTTCAGGTCGACAAAGGCCTTTAGCGAATCCAAGGAATCGAGCAGGGCATCGCCGTGGTTTTCGACGGCGATATAGGAGTTGTTCTTTTCGGCCAATTCGATTTGCGGCTTAAGCTGCTCCAGAAATGTCTTCATCTCGGCGGCCAAATTGCTCGGCGTGCCGCCGCGCGATCCGCGGACTGCGACGCCTCCGCCGCACTTTCCCAAGAGGTCCGCATAGCGCGGGTATCCCAATCCATAGCAGGAAAACGCATATAGCTTCAGTCCGTGCTCGGCCAGCAATTCCTTCAAACCCTCGGGCCCCAAGCGTTTTTCGATTTCGTCCAAATGCGGGCACTGGAAGCGGTTGTTCCAAAAATCGACGGCCTCGAATCCCAAAGCGGCAATCCGCCGGCAGGCATCCTCCACCGGCAAGGAACTGAACTGCACCGACGAGGTGGAGAGCCGCATCTTCCAGCGGTTCGGCTGCGAAGCGTTTGCCGCCTCGCCGTGAAGCAGGCTGGACGCCGCCGCAACGACGGCAAAGCTCGCGGCGTCGGAAAGAAATCCGCGACGGCCCATGCGTTCATCATTGCAGCGCCGTATGTTCATATTGCTTCCTTTCGCGTTAGTCCAGCCAAAAGACGCTCAGAGCGCCTTGGTGACGCCGGGCATGGCGGTCGGATAGCGACCTTCCGAGTCGGGCAGAACCGGCGGGGTCGAATCCAGGGTGAATTGGTCTAGTCCCGGCGCCAACTCGAGGTCGGAAGCCATAAGTTCCTCCCAAGTGATTTGCCGGCCGCTCTCGAACGCCGCGCGGCCGAGAATTGCCGCCAGGTTGGCCTTCGCGCAGCGTTCCGTCTCGTTGTACGGCTTGTCCTCGCGGATGGCCTCGAACAACAGGTCGTGCTCGCGCTGATACGATTCGGCGCAGGCGCCGGCGATCTGTTTGTCGCCCCGCCAGATCACGTTTTCCGGTATTTGGACGTGCGACTTGTAGAGCTTCGGACGATTGGCACCATTACCCCACGAACAGATGTAGGCTGATCCCTTGGCGCCGTGGATCGTGTCGGCGAAGCGGTCCCAACAGCCCGCCATGTGCCGGCCTTGGGCCATCATCCGCGTACCGTCGGGAAAGGTGTATTCGACGGCGTAGTGATCGAACATTTGGCCGGGCGTGGTGGGCGACTGCCTTCCGCCTTGTCCTTGAGCCGAGACGGGCCAGGCATTCTTGATCCAACAGCACAAATCCAAATCGTGGATCATGTAATCCATGAAAATCGAGCCGTTTCCCCAGGTGAAAAGCTGGAAGTTTCGGATTTGGTGTGCCAACTCGGATTCGCCGGGGCGTCTGGCGCCCCTGCCGACGGCTCCGTGTGTACGGCAGGCCCAAGCCGTGACGATGTCTCCGATGGCGCCCTCGTGCATCCTCCGGACGGCCTCTTCCACCAGGCGATTATGCCGGCACATCAACCCGCCGGCGATTTTCAGGTTTTTTCGGGCTGCCTCTTCGCCGGCTTTCAGCAGGCGGCGTACGCTTGGCACGTCAACCGCGAAAGATTTTTCCATGAAAACGTGGCATCCCTTGGCTACGGCGTATTCCAAGTGGATCGGACGGAAGGCGGGCGGGGTTGCCAGAATCACCACGCCGCCGGGCGCTACCGCGTCAATCGCCTTTCGGTAGGCGTCCAGTCCGATGAACTGTCGCTCCGGCGGAACGTCCAACTTGTCGGCCAGTCTCTTGGCCAACGAACGCCGACTCAGATTAAGCCGGTTGGCAAAGGCGTCGGCCATGGCCACGAGCTTTGTCGGTCCGCGGGTGCTTAGGGCTTGGGCGGCCGCTCCGCTGCCCCGGCCTCCGCAGCCCACCAGCGCGATCGCAATGGTGTTGTCTTCGGCGGCATAGGCCCTGCTGGAAATGGCGGCGGCCAGCGTCGCCGCCGTCACGACCCCGCCGGACTGTTGAAAAAACTTGCGGCGTGTTGATCGACCGTTGTACATGGTTATATCCTCAGGCTGTAAGGAATTGACGCAGGAAACGGATACTGCGGGCGGCCTGATCTACCGTGCCGCACTCGACGCTCATGACGATGTCGCGCGGGGCGGCCTTGCAGATTTCGACGACCTTGGCCCAATCGATCACCCCCTCGCCACAGGCGCAACCTACAGGCGTTCCGGTCACTTGTCCCCGCTCGGCGTCCGACTGGGCGACAGAGATGTCCTTGGCGTGGAGGTGGATCAGGCGGTCCTTGACGTGGCGGAGCCACTCGATCGGGTCTTCGCCGGCAATGTAGCTGTTGCCCGTGTCGAAGTTGATGCCGATAGCAGGTGAATCGACCAGGGCGAAGACGCGGTCCAGCCCGGCCGGCGTCTTGGTGTATTGCTGATGCGGCTCCAAACCGATCAGGATGCCGCGCGGCTCGGCCACGGCGGCCGCCTCGTGGAGCGTGTAGCGCATCAGCACATGGTCTTCATCGACGGTCGTCCAGTGCGGTTTTGGACCCTCGTCGGTGTTGACCACCGGGGCGCCGCACTCGGCGGCGAAGCGGACCGCCTGCTTCAGGTACTCCACGCTGACTTCGGGTTTGCAGAGCGGGGCGTGCGCGGACAGCCCGGAAAGTTTGACGCCCGCCCGCTGACACACCCGGCGGATGCGATACGGATCGTCGAGCATCGAGACGCTGTGGAAGTAGCCGGCTTCGCTCAGTAGCTCGCGGCCCCAGTGGACCATCGGTTCGACGTACTGGTAGCCCAATTCGGCCGCTTTCTCGACGCCCCACTCGAACGACTTGTCGTCGTGTCGCACGAATTCCATATTTACGCCCAAAGATATCTTGCCCATGTGTGCTGTTTCCTTCTGTTGTCGTCTCCTACACTCGGTATAATATAAGGATAAAGCATCGCCCGAAAACCAGTCGTTCGGGATATTTCGTTGAAACAGATTGAACGAAAACGGGCGTCAACGATCATGTCCATCCCCATTTTCCAGGAACACGGGCGGAAGTACGCGGCCGATACATGTCGGCCGGTGGTGACCGCGGTACAGGCCGGACAGCTTCGGCACGTCGCCTTATCCCGGGGGCACTACCCTGGCCGCCGTTTGCCCCGCAATGCCTTGTGCGGCGTCAAGTCGGTCGGTTTCTGGGACGCCGATCGGCGACAAAATTGGGGGCTGGATTGGCATCGCAACGAGGGGATCGAATTGACGTTTTTGGAGCGCGGCGGACTGGGGTTTGCCGTCGAGGGTCGGGAGTGTCGCCTGAAGGCCGGCGACCTGACCTTCACCAGACCTTGGCAGAAACACCGCGTAGGTGATCCATGCGTCGGCGCGGGGCGGTTGCACTTTTTGATTCTGGACCTTGGCGTACGCCGGCCCCATCAACCGTGGCGGTGGCCGTCATGGATCGTATTGACGGACGACGACCTACGGCAGTTGACCGACTTTTTGCGACACAACGAACAGCCGGTGTGGCGCGCCGCGCCGGAGGTTGCCCGCTGTTTCAGCCGCATCGGCGCGACCGTCGAGGCCGACCGCGACGGCAACGGCATTTCCCGCTTGGCGGTCCACGTCAACCAGTTGTTCCTGTCGGTCTTGGAGATGTTCCGCCGTCGAGACGTCAGACTCGATCAGTCGCTTTCCAGCGCGCGCCGCACCGTCGAGTTGTTCTGGAACGATCTGTGCGGGGATATGGAACATCTTGCCCTGGAATGGACGGTCCGCGGCATGGCCCGGCGCTGCGGCATGGGCGCGACCAGCTTCATACACTACTCGAAGCAATTGAACAACGTGACGCCGATGCGGCACCTGAACCAATGTCGGCTGGAGGCCGCCGCCCGGTTGCTGATAGAGCAACCCAACCGTAGCATCACCGACATTGCCCTAAGCTGCGGGTTTGCATCCAGCCAGTACTTCGCTACGCTTTTCAGGGACCGGTTCGGCATTACGCCTCGGTCATTTCGCGCTGCGAAGGCGAAGGGTATTCGTCCCAATTTGCCGCCGTGAACCAACCCCTTTCTGTGGTTACACCCCCCGTTTGCGGGTCAGCGCATCGAGACAGCGGGGCTGGCACGATAGTGGACCGGGCAGTATCATAAACCGACTGTGTACAAACACCATCAGTCAATGCTCTTGTGAGGGAATGATTTATGTCCGACTACAAGGAACTTTATGACGCTATCCTAACCGGCAACGCCAAGAAGGCCGAGGAAGTAACCAAGGCGGCGTTGGAGGCCAAGGCCGATCCGACCGAATTGGTGAAAAAATACATGGTTCCGGCCATGGACGAGGTCGGCAAGCGGTTCGAGTGCAACGAGTATTTCGTGCCCGAGTTGCTGATCGCTGCCCGGGCGATGAAGACTTCGCTGGAGATACTTACCCCATCGTTGGCCGAGGCGGGCGCGGAGCCGGTCGGGCGGGTGGTGATCGGCACCGTCCAAGGCGACCTGCACGACATCGGAAAGAACCTCGTCGCCTCAATGCTCGAAGGGGGCGGCTTCCAGGTGATCGACCTGGGTGTGGACGTCCCGCCCGAAAAGTTCGTCGAGGCCGCCAAGGAGAAAGACGGAACCATCCTGGCTCTCAGCGCGCTGCTGACCACTACCATGACGATGATGAAGAACGTCATTGACGCTTTGGATAAGGCCGGCGTCCGCACGAACACCAAGGTAATAATCGGCGGCGCCCCAATCACCCAGCAATACGCCGACGAGATCGGCGCCGACGGCTACAGCGACAACGCCAGCGCGGCGGTGGCTCTGGCCCGAAAGCTGGTGTAATCCAAACCGATACTCGTTTGTTGACTCTTTGAGTCCAAATATCGCAATAACCGGGGGCCAACAGCCCTCGGAATGTGTTCGAATTGTAATTTTTCTCTCCGGGGGCGGTTGGCCCCCGGCTATTGTTTTGTGACGCACAACAGACGGATATTACCGACGTGACAGTTCCGAACAACGACGCGACATACCGAGAGATGCTCGCCTCCGAACGCTTCTGCTATGGCGCCGAGGTGGTCACCAGCCGCGGGCCGCAACCGGTCGATTCGCCGAGCAATCTGGCCTCTTTCGCCAAGGACTTACTGGCCGATCCACGGATCGGCTGGATTTCTATAACCGACAACCCCGGCGGCGGGCCGATGCTTCCACCCGACTGGCTCGCCGGGCTGGTCGCCGAACATCGCAACCGCGTGGTCATTCATCTGGCTTGCAAGGACATGAACCGTAGCGGGCTGGAGTCGGCCGCCTGGCGATACGCCTCCGAGGGATTCGGCAGCATCCTGGCGCTGACCGGCGATTATCCCACGGGCGGCTTCGGCGGTGTTGCCGATCCGGTGTTCGACATCGACGCGATTGGACTGATCGATCTGCTGCGGTCGATGAACGAGGGGCTGAACGTGCCCGGCCGGAGAGGTAAAACCGAAACCCTGTCGAAAACCGACTTCTTCATCGGCTGCGCGGTCTCGCCGTTCAAGCGGCACGAGCGCGAACTGCTGCCGCAATACTTCAAGCTGGTCCGCAAGATCGCCGCCGGTGCCCAGTGGGTGATTCCGCAACTCGGCTACGACATGCGGAAGTTCCACGAAATCAAACTGTTTCTGGAGACCCGCGGAATCGACGTGCCGATCGTCGGCAACGTTTACCTGTTGACCAAGGGTGTGGCCAAGCTGTTCAACAGCGGCAAGTTGGCCGGCTGCGTGGTCAGCAACGAGTTGCTGCAAAAGATCGAGAAATACGCCGCCGGGCCGGACAAGGGAAAGCAGTTTTGCCGGGAACTGGCCGCCAAGCAGTTGGCCGTGTTCAAGGGACTCGGCTTCGCCGCCGGATACATCGGCGGCGTTCACAAGGCCGAAGGCTTCGGGCCGATCATCGAACTGGCCGAAAGCTATGGCCCCGAAGACTGGCGGGATTTTCTCAAGGAAATCCAATACTCCCAGTTCGAGGAGTTTTTCCTCTTTGAACACGACAAGTTCACCGGCATGAGCGAGGCCGGACGGATCAATCGGGATTATCTCGCTTCGCTGAAACGCCCGGCGAAGTCGAAGGAAGTAAACCTGAACTACAAGCTGTCGCGGCGGGTTCATGGCTTGGCGTTTACTCGCGACAAGGCGTTGTACCCGCTGCTGAAGCGGATATATGCCCGCTGGGATCGCAAGCCGGGATTCCTCAGCCGGATGGCCTATCGCATCGAGAAGGCATCGAAGTTGGCGATGTACGGTTGCCAGGACTGCGGCGATTGCAGCTTGCCCGACTGCGCGTACATCTGTCCCAAAAAATGGTGTTCCAAGTGCCAGCGCAACGGGCCGTGCGGCGGCTCGATCGACGGCCGCTGCGAGTTGGAAGACAAGGAATGTCTCTGGGCAAGGGTCTACGAGCGGTTGAGATACTACGGCGAGTCGGAAACGATGCTCGACCGGCCGACCGTCTTCTACGACGCCAAACTCAAGGAGACGTCGTCCTGGGCCAACGCGTATTTGGACAGGGATCACAGTGCACCGGAGAAGAAATGACGAATGACGAAATTCAAATGACGAATGAATGACGAAATTCAAATGCCGAATGTCGAAAAGAACGTGGCTTCCCCGTCAAAGGTGTACGATCTGGAAGACCGTACCGGGCGGTTTGGAGAGGCCGTCGTCGTGTTTGCAAAACGCATTCCAGTTTCTCTGGTCACGGAACCATTGATTCCTCAATTAGTCCGCGCGGGCACAAGCGTGGGGGCAAACTATTGCGAGGCGGACAACGCAGGTTCTAAAAAAGAATTTCAATATCGAATTAGCATCTGCAAGCGAGAATCCCGCGAAGCTAAACATTGGCTGCGGATGATTGCCGCTGCGGTACCCGAGTTAAAGGAGGAAGCACGTCGATTATGGCGGGAAGCTCAAGAGTTGAACCTTATTTTCTCCGCCATTTATCGAAGCAAGAAGAACGCATAATCATTCGACATTTAGATTTCGACCTTCGACATTCATTCGACATTTGAATTTCGACATTCGACATTCCCCCATACAGAGGATTTTTCCCATGCCCATCCCCGGTTTATCGATTATCGGCGAAACAATCAACGATTCGGTCCCCCCGACGCATAAGCTGTTTGAAGCGGGCGATATCGACGGCATCCTGGAGATCGCCAAGATGCAGGAAGAGAAGGGTGCGGCGTACATCGACGTGAACGTCGGTTCCCACCCGGCCCAGTTCATGGCCGATATGGTCCGCAAGATTCAAGGGGTGACTGCCCGGCCGCTGTCGATCGACACCCCCGACCCGGCCATCGCCGAGGCCGGTCTGGCGGCCTACGACCCGGAGCGGGCCGGCGGGCAGAAACCGATTCTCAACTCCATCAGCGCCCTGCGCGCGGAGATGTTCGATCTGTACAAAATCCGGCCGTTCAAGCCGATCCTGCTGGTCTCGGAAAACGTGGTCGAGGGCCGCTCGGCGCCCTGCCACACCGCGCAAGAGACTTTTGAGGCGGCGCGGCAGTTGATCGGCGCGTTTCTCGAACGTTGTCCCGGCGCTACCAACGACGACTGCATCATCGACCCCGGCATAGCCCCGATCGGCAGCGATTCGGAGGGGAACATCCACCGGCTGGTCGCGGCGATGGAACTGATCCGCGGCGACGAGTTTTTCGCCGGCTGCCACGCCTCGGTCGGCCTAAGCAATTTCACGGTGATGTTGCCCTCGAAGCGCCCCGACGGCTCGCCGGTAAAGGGTCCGTTGGAGAGCGCGTTTCTGACCAAGGTCATGCCGCTGGGGCTGGACATGGTGATCGGCTCGGTGAAGCGCAAGTACAATCTACTTCCGCCCGACCATCCCGCGATGGCGTGTCTCGAAGAATGTCTGAAGCTGAGCGGTTTCGACGTGCTGATGCGCGTGCGGGAGTTCTATACGAGCTAAACTCCTTGACTGCCCGTTGGGGGGTGCTAAAATACATTCGTGAGGCATGAAATCGGAGGCAATGCTATGCGAACCGATGCAGTGTACCAAGACGGTGTGTTCAAACCCCTGACGCCGGTGACTTTTCGCGATAACCAACGGGTTTCGTTGGATATCGAGCCCTTGGAGCAAGAGGACGCACGTGATTGGAGTGTTTGGCTGGAAGAAACGGAGCGATTGCGCAATCAAATCGCCGCCGAATACGGCATTCTTCCCGATAGCACCCTGGACATTGCCGAGGACAGGGCAAGATGAGCGACACAGTGGTGGATAGCTGTGTAATCGCAAAATGGATATTGCCGGAGTCGGATTCCCTTGATGCACAACAATTGATTACCAAAATCCCGATGGGGTGATCGATTGTTTGTTATCGATCTGGCTCTCGCCGAAACAGCCAATGCAATCTGGAAACGCTATCACCGGCGTTCTATTTCGGTTGAACGAGCAACAGATCTATTAGCCAGACTATGGCAAATACCCCTTCATGTCTGCTCCTCCGCCAACCTGCTCAGTTTGGCCCTGGATGTTGCCGTCAAGTATGACCGCTCCGTCTACGACGCACTCTTCGTGGCCCTTGCCAACGACCTGCAATTGACCGGTGTAACGGCCGACGAGCCGCTCTGGAAAGCGGTCAACACCGATTTCCCAAATATAGTGTTGCTGCGGGATTGGGGGCGGTGAGTTGCGAGAGTGGTATCCGAGTGCGCGTTGGTAATTTTGTTTACCGCAGGATTTGCCAGCGGCTGTGTGGCCAGTAAATATGGGTCACGACGCCGACGATATAATCGGCGGGCACGGCGTAGGGCGGATGCCCCGGCGCGCCCTGCTGCCATAGCCGGGAGTCCTTCGACCGCGCGGAAAAATCGCCCAGCACAAAGTATTCGTCGGGTCCAAGACGCGCCGGTTTTGACGGGCTGCCCCACAACTCATGGGGATAGTCCTTGATCTCCGCAAGGTACTCCAACCCCGCGCAAGATTCAGGCGGCGAAAGCCTCTGGCCGTCGATCCACACCGCCCCGTCGCGGATCACCACCGTCTCGCCCGGCAGCCCCACCAGCCGTTTGCAATAAGTTATGTCCGGGGCTTTGGGAAACTTGAACACGATGACGTCCCATCGCCGGGGAGCGAGCAGCTTGTTTACCAGCAGCCGATCGCCCGGCAACTCAACGCGCGGCGGGTCGACCACTTCGCAGGAGCGATACTCTCGGCTGCAAATCATCAGCACCGGCCGGTCTTGTGAATCGTGATCCAACCGATACGGATCGACTGACGCGTATGCGGGGCTTCCGCAACGCGGACACGGCGCCTCCCAGTGTCGACCGATGATTGTAGGCGCCATCGAATTGGCGGGTATCACAAACGCCTCAATCAAGTAAGGTTTTACCGTCAGCAAGACGATCAAGAAAAAACCGACTTGGGGGACCAAGGTGGGCAGCCACGCCCAGACGGCCCGCCACGGGCTCGTTCTGAGAATCAGGGCAATGACCGACCACATCAACCCCAGAGGCAACACGACTAGCAAGACCAGCACGATATCGGCTCCTCGTGCCATACCAGGAAAGGGGATCCAGTCCAGAACCCCCCATGTTATCCCGGAGACCAACTCAGCCGCCGCGATGGCCCCAAAGGCGCGAAAATAAGTCACTTTTCCGATCTTGGCCCAGCGGCCGCCCAACTGCAGGAAAAAAGCTTTGGCCGCCCAAAACGCAAGAAGCAAGACGAGGAAGATTGAAACGGCAAAAACTGTAGTGAACATTGACGTGTGAGGAGGTAAGAGAAAAACGGTTCCAGACGGATATTTTTTCACGGATTCTACAAAGACGCATTTTAGATTCATAAGGATTTCTTTACAATTACCGGGACATCATTCCTTCGGAGAACAATATGCACCCGACAATCGCACAACTAATCTCCGCCGGGCCGGTGACGACCGATGGGGCCTGGGGAACGCAACTCCAACGACTCGGTCTGCCGGTCGGCGCTTGCCCCGACGCTTGGAACATCACGCAGCCCGAGAAGGTCGAGCAGGTCGCCCGCGCATACGTCGAGGCCGGCAGCCGGGTGATTCTGACTAACACCTTTGGGGCCAACCGCTTCGTGCTGGCCCGCCACGGACTGGACGAACAGGCGGCCGAGATCATTCGGGCCGGCGTGGAGAATTCACTGCGGGCGGCGAAAAAACGGGGACTGGCTCCGAACTGTGCTGGTGAAACCACGGCAATAAACGATCCGGCGAGGTGCCTGTCCCCGTTTTTGCAGGCAGAGGAGGCAATGGTATTCGCCTCAATCGGTCCCAGCGGCGTGATGTTGATGATGGGCCAGGTTAGCGAAGATGAATTGAAGGCCGCTTTCGCCGAGCAGGCCCGGGCTATCGCCGACGCCGGCGCGGATGGCATTGTGATCGAAACCATGTCCGACCCGGCCGAGGCCGCGTTGGCGGTGGCCGCCGCCCGCGAAACCGGTCTGCCGGTGGTGGCGTGCATGACCTTCGATTCCGGCGCTAATCGGGACCGCACGATGACCGGCGCCACGCCCGAGCAGGCCGCCGAAGCGCTCTTCGCCGCCGGCGCGGACACGATCGGCAGCAACTGCGGCCACGGCATCGCCGACATGGTCCACGTCTGCCGCCGTCTCCGCGCGGCGGTGGATCGGCCCATTTGGATCAAGGCCAACGCCGGTCTGCCGGAGATGGTCGAGGGCGAGACGGTCTATCGTCAAACCCCCGCCGAGTTCGCCTCCTACGTGCCGCAATTAGTCGAGGCCGGCGCATCTTTCATCGGCGGCTGCTGCGGCACCACGCCCGAGTTCATCCGGGCGGTGGCGGAGAAACTGCTTGACTCCTGAGTTCGGATAAGAAGCGTATCTCTATCTAGTCGCCCCTTAATGCAGGGGGTATCGCCCCGTACTTTTAATAATTATACAACATCAGCCTTGACTATGGCTGATAATTATGTATATTATTCAATAGGCGCCTGGCCGCAACACTCCGGCGAAATGGAGGCACGATAATGGTAGACGTAAAGGAAATGACTACATGGATGCCAAATCCATCAGCATTGGCGTTAAGGCGGGTGCCGGCCGGCCTCCCGGGTATCAATGGTCGGTTTGGATACTGAATGTTGCGTTCGACGAGGCGATGAGTTTTCTTTCGCCGGTACAGTACGAACACTTGGCCATGCAGTTTCGAGAACTTGCCTTGCAAGAGGATCCAACTCATAGCGACTCCATCTCGATTCGCAGAATGTCCCCCGAGGACTATTACGAATTGAGAGACAAGGGCGGAGTTTTGGGAAACATCAACACAAGGGTTTTCTTCGGGGTGGACAAAGGCAGTCGGGCCATTGTGGTGCTGGGCAGCATCAAGAAACAGAACGACGGCCCGACGCCCAAAGGTGACATTATTCGTATCCGCCGTCGGTGGCGGATGTATCGGAATGACGAGTATGGGAAACCAAGGATCGGTTAATCCCCAAGAAATGGTTTATAGGTATATGTATGACGACTGTCATTGCGGAAGAAGTGCTGAATGATTCCGTCGCACTGGCGATTGCCGTGCTGGTCGATCGAGTTCGTACCCTTCCGAAGGAAGACCGCAACGATCTGTTTGCGTTGGTCGAATCGCTGGAATCGGCGGAAACGGAAGAAGAGGGAGACGCTGTTGTCCGCGGTATGCGCGAAATCATGCGGCAGCAAAAAGGCGGCTTGCAACCGATGGAATTGCCCGACAAGCCGAGCGAAAAACTTCAGTCCTGGATGGACTATGTGGGCGGAAGGATTCGCTGTTTTCGAGAGCAGGCCGGACTGACGCAGCAAGAACTCGCCGAGAAAGCGGGATTGCGCCAGAGCCACATCAGTCGGCTCGAAAAAGGTCATCACAGCCCTTCGGCCCTGACCATGGAAAAAATCGCCGGCGCTCTCGGAATCGCCGTTTCCGAATTGGATCCGTCGTCGGGGTGAAATAGCCGCGGAGTTGTGGACATAAAAACTGTGACGCGCTGCCGTGTAAACGGGCCGAAGGCCCAGCCGTTCTCTCAGCCCTGAGAAACGCCCCCTCGTTGTTACACACAAGCAGGAAACACGCGGAAAAGAACCGTGAACGGTCCTGATCCGCTACCAATGTCGGACCCGCCTCAGTGTAGCCGCAGTCTATCTGTCGAAATTTTGACTCGGCCTACTGTCACTTTGGCTTTTTCCCGCCGCCCGAACGCTGTTGTTTATGTTGACGGCGGCGTTGGGCGCGGGTGGCATGATGGATTTCGGCCTCGGCCAACGGTTTGCCCAACTGCTCGCGCATCTGGTCGATGCGATCGCGCAGGGCGGCGGCGCGCTCGAACTCCAATTCCTCCGCCGCCGCGAGCATCTCTCCCTCTAGCTCGGCCAAAAACTCCTCGGTGATGTATTGCGTTTCATCGCCCCGGCCCACCGCGGCGTTTGACCGGGCGTGAGCGGCCGTCTCCGACTCGATGCCCGCGCGGATGCTCTTGCGGATCGTCTCCGGCGTGATCCCGTGGGCCGCGTTGTACTCCTCCTGCATCCGACGACGGCGACGGGTCTCCTCGATCGCGCGTTGCATCGAGTTGGTCACCTTGTCGGCGTAGAGCAGCACCTTGGCGTTGACGTTTCGGGCCGAGCGGCCGATCGTCTGCATCAGCGAGGTCTCGCTCCGCAGGAAGCCCTCCTTGTCGGCGTCGAGGATGGCCACCAGCGAGACCTCGGGCAAGTCCAGCCCCTCGCGCAACAGGTTCACGCCCACCAACACGTCAAACTTACCCAGGCGCAGGTCTCGCAGCAGTTCGACCCGCTCGAAAGCGTCTAAATCGCTGTGCAGCCACTTGCAGCGGACGTCCTGCTTGCCAAAGTAGGCGGCCAGGTCTTCGGCCAAACGCTTGGTTAGCGTGGTTACCAGCACCCGTTCGCCGGCGGCCGCCCGTTGGCGTATATGCTCGAGCAGGTGCGGCACCTGCGAACGTGCCGGGGCCACCTCGATCTCCGGGTCCAACAGGCCGGTCGGCCGGATCACCTGCTCGACGTATTGCCCGTCGGTCTTTGCTAATTCATACGGGCCGGGGGTGGCCGAGACGAAAATCGCCTGATCGATCTTCCCCTCCCATTCCTCGAACCGCAGCGGCCGGTTGTCCAACGCGCTGGGCAGACGGAACCCATGCTCGACCAGCGTCACTTTGCGGTTGTGGTCGCCGGCGTACATGCCGCGTACTTGCGGCGCGGTGACGTGCGATTCGTCGACGAAGAGCAGGAAATCGTCGGGGAAAAAGCTCATCAACGTGTCGGGCGGCGAGCCGGCCGGCCGACCGCTCAACGGCTGGCTGTAGTTCTCGATCCCCGAACAATACCCCATCTCCTGGAGCATCTCGATGTCGTAGCGGGTTCGCGCGCTGAGCCGATGGGCCTCGAGCATTTTGCCCTGATCCTTGAACTGTTCGAGCCGATCTTTCAACTCCTGTTTGATCTCGGCCACCGCGCCTTCAATACGTTCCTCGGGCAGCACGAAATGCTTCGATGGATAGACGAACAGCCGCTCAGACCGTTCGATCGCCTCGCCGCTGGTGGGATTGATTACCGAAAGCTGCTCGACTTCGTCGCCCCAGAACTCCACTCGGAAAGCGGTCTCTTCGTAGGCCGGCCAAATCTCGACGCAATCGCCGCGGACGCGAAATTTTCCAGGCTGAAACTCGATGTCGTTCCGCTCGTATTGAATATCGACCAGCTTTGAAAGCACCTCGTCGCGGTCTACCGTCTGGCCGACCTCCAGTCCGACCATCATTGCCCGATAGTCCTCCGGCGAACCGAGGCCGTAGATGCAAGAGACGCTGGCGACGATGATTACGTCGCGGCGGCTGACCAACGCGCTGGTGGCGGCCAGCCGAAGCCGCTCGATCTGCTGGTTGATCGAGGCGTCTTTCTCGATATAGATGTCGCGCTGCGGGATGTAGGCCTCGGGCTGGTAATAGTCGTAGTAGCTGACGAAGTAGTGGACGGCGTTGTGGGGAAAGAACTCCTTGAACTCGGAATACAACTGTGCGGCCAGCGTCTTGTTGTGCGACATGACCAGCACGGGCCGCTGCGCCGCCTGGATCACGTTGGCCATCGTGAAGGTCTTGCCCGAGCCGGTCACGCCCATCAACACCTGTTGTTTTTTCGCGTCGCGCAGCCCGTCGATCAGAGCCTTGATGGCCTGCGGTTGATCTCCGGCGGGCTGGAATGGTGCGACGAGTTGGAACATTGTTACTTGCCGGCCACGTTTCCGCTGCCGGGCATGGGCCGTAGATAAGGGCGGATGCGTTCGAGTGTTTTCGGGCCGATCCCACGCACCCGCCGTAGGTCGTCGTTGTCGGCGAACGGCCCGTCCGACTCGCGTGAAGCGATGATCCGCCTCGCCATGATCTCGCCGATGTTCGGCAATTGAATCAACTCCGGCCAGTCGGCGGCGTTGATGTCCACCTCAAACCGGGCCACTAGCGGCTCGGCCCGGTCGATCTCGATCAGCCGGCCCCGCCATCCGCCTTGCGAGGCCCACCAGCCGATCGTCGCCGTCAGCGCGATAACGACCAGCGCCGCCACGGCGGTCTGATCGGCCCGACGCAGCAGCCAGCGGGGATGACGCGAAGGATCGGGTATGGGGACTTTTGTTGGCTGTTGTCGCATTGGTCTCAATTTTCACCCTCGCCCCCGTGTATTCACGGGGGGCTAACTGATATGCTATCAAATATGGTCAAGCAGTTCCACCAACTCGTTTGGGACGACCGGTTACGCCGGGATTGGGAGGCGATTTTGCGATTGGCTGTTGCCGAGGATCTAGGCACAGCGGGCGATTGGACCAGCAACGCCTTGGCCCCGGAGGACGCCGTGGGACGGGCGAACGTCGCGGCGCGGCGGCCGGGAGTGGTCGCCGGGCTGCCCGCGGCCGAGCAGACGCTGGCCGCTTTCGATCCACGCCTGAAATGGATCCCGCAAACCGAGGATGGCTCTCTGGTCTCTTCGGGCGAGTGCGTCGGCGCGATCGAGGGGCCGGTGCGAGGCATGTTGGCCGCCGAACGGGTGCTGTTGAACCTGCTGGGGCGACTGTCGGGTATCGCCACGCTGACCCGCCGGTACGTCGAAGCGGTCGCCGGCACGAAGGCCCGCGTCTACGACACCCGAAAAACAACGCCTGGCTGGCGACGGCTGGAAAAGTACGCCGTCCGTTGCGGCGGCGGACTGAACCATCGCGGCGGACTGGACGAGGCGGTGCTGATTAAGGACAACCACCTCGCCATCGTGGGACAGGTTGGCAACCTGTCCTACGGTACGGCACGACGATTTACGCCCGCCGAGGCGGTAGCGCGGGCACGGCAATTCGCACAAGAAAATGCCGCCGACACGGCAATGCCGATCGAGATCGAGGTGGACTCAGTCGAGCAGCTTGACGCGGTACTGACAGCCCTGCCCGATATCGTGCTGCTGGACAACATGACTCCGTCCCAATTGCGGGCGGCCGTGGCGCGGCGGGACGCGGCAAATCCGGCGGTCGAGCTGGAGGCCTCCGGCGGCGTCAACCTGGACACGATCCGCGCGATTGCCGAAAGCGGCGTCGAGCGGATCAGCGTCGGCGTCTTGACCCACTCGGCAGTCGCTTTGGATTTCGGGTTGGATTGGGTCGGCTGAACTCGATCAGTCCGTTGAAAAAGGGTGCCACTGCTGGACAAGCCAGCAGTGGCCCCCAAACTCCCAAATCCAACTTTTTCAACGGGCTGCTATGCGACAGGGTGCTGTTGTAAAACTGCAACGCCGCGACGTTGCGGTTCCCGCCAGCGTTGCCAAACCGCGCCGCATGTGGCGAATTGGCCACTTGATTAGGCTCTCAAACCCACGGACCGCAACCCGTGGGTCTTCCGGCCGGCAAACGTCAGGGATATTTTTGCTCTGCCTTGAGCATCATCCTATAGTTCTAATGCATCCGCGCTTGGGGGAGGAGCGTTGGTCGCGGCGTGGTGGGGGAAGCTGGGTTTTTGGGGCCCCTGCCGCGCCGGTTTCTTTAGTTCCCGCCCTCTAAAATCTCGATGTTCTTCTTCGCCAGCGGCGCCAACGGACTGCCGGGATAGTCGTTCACCAGCGAGTGGAGCGTGGCCAACGAGCGGTCCTTCCGTCCCAATCGCATCTCGCAATCGGCCGCCAGAAACAACAACTGGTCGATGTACGGCGAGTCGGGGCTGACCGTATGCAACTGCTCCGCCTGGGCAATCGCCTGGGCGTACTTCTCGCGGCCGGACCAATAGCGGGCCAGCAGCAGCGTCGGATAGCCGTCGAGCCGCGCCACTGGAAACGCGCGCAGCCAGGAATCGAGCTCCTCCGCCGCGCGGACGTACTGCTTCGAGCGGAGAAATTCCTCGGTCGAACGGGCGTGGGCGCCGCGCTGCGCCGTCTCGACGTTGAACCGCCGCGAAGAACTCAGAAGCCGTTGGGCTTCGAGGTAAGCGTTCCGGGCGGAGCGGCCATCGCCCGTGGCCGCATAAAAATCGCCCCAAACTCGCTGCAACTCGGCAACAAGCGCCCCCGAGCGGTCCTTGCCTAGCCTTTTCGTCGCCGCCTCCAGCAACGGCTTGGCATCGGCGGCGCGTAGGAGATCGTTGACGGCCACCTCGGCCGCGGCTATCTCGCACTCCGCTTTCGGTTCGGCGGCGCCGATTCGCCGCGCCGCGCCGCGCCAAATCTCCAGCGCCGTTTGGGAGTCGCCCAAGCGGAATCGGGCCAGCGGGCCGATCAGTTGCGCCAGTTTCAGCAGGTCGTCGTCCCCCTTGGCGGCCGAATCATCCCGGAAGGCCGTCTGGACCGCCTCGACCGCCTTGGCCAGGTAGCTTTCGGATTGATCGGCGGGCACCGCGAGGGCCTTCGCCTCGAAGACAAAAGCCAATTGCCTCAGCGACGCGGCATCGAGTTTGCGCGGGTCGTAGGTCTCGATGATCCTCAGGTATTCGTCCAGCGTGTGCAGTTTGTCCCTGGAAGTAAGCAGCGGTCGGTCGACGTAAATGTGGTTGGTCGTTTCGGCCCTTCTCACGCCGCGGCGGACGGAAAGCGTCACGGTGTACAGGCCCGGCCGGAGGTAAACGTGATCGACGTTGGGCAAATCGCTGGTCTGCCCGTCGCCGAAGTCCCAGCGGATTTTCGCCCCATGCGCGGTGAGCGTTTTCGGCGAAAGGTCGCGGAACTTCACGCCCACCAGCGGCACGTTGTTGTCCGGCAGCGGCACGTCGCCGGCCACGTCGGCCAGAAAGTCCGGCGCTTGTCCGCCGACCCGCAGGCTGACCCGTCCCGCGGGCAGGCGGCCGACCAGATGCGAGTGAAAAACCTCCGCCGGAATCTTCCTCGGCCGCCGCGGCTTCTCCTCCGGCGGATCGATCTCCCACGCGACGGCCATCACGGCGTTCGGTCCGGCGGCGGCATGGTAATACTCTAGCTTGTGCTTGCCGGCAGTAAGTTTAACGTCGTGCCGGCTGCCGCGAGTGGCGCGGCGTCGGGGACCGTGACGGCCGGGGGCCGAGGCCACCGGCTTGCCGTCGATCAGCAGAAAGCTGCAATCCCGGCTGGAAACGAAGAATCCATAAGTACCCGACTCGCGCAGATGCAAGTAACCGCTGTAGCGGCTGAGGAACGGTTCCCGCTTGAGACTGCATGGATTGGCGGCGTGGAACACGCCTTCGACGTAGTCGGCGCCGATCGGCGCGGCGGACTGGAACGCCTCGCGCACCGATTCGAGACTCCTCAGGTCGCAACGGCTAAACTTTCGTGTCTCCAGCAACAATCCATCGTGGCAGGTCCACGCCGGCGGTTCGTCGCGGGGTGGATCGCCGCCGTAAAAAACGTCGTAGGCCGATTGACCTTTGATCGTCTGGAAGGCCATCCGGCAGAAGTCGCCCGGCCCGACTTGCAGCACGCGAAACGGGACCGCTTTCTTGTTCCGCGCGGCGACCAGCACGTTGCGGCCGTCGGGGCTAATCTCGCCGTGGTGAAGGAACTCGACTACGACGACCGTGTACGTTTTTCGGGCGGGAACAAACACCGAGCGGACGGCGTTGAACTCCGTGCCGCCGCGGCGGAAGGATTGGGCCAACGCGCCGTTGATGGATGCAAGAATAACCGCAATAGTTGCGATTCTTACGGCGATGATTTTTGTGATTGGCATTTAATGTCCAATGGTGAAAAAATGATCGCCGATCAACACCATTGATCGAGCCTCCCCTATCAACTAATGTATATAGATGTCGTAGTGGAGGGAAGTAATCGAGCGACTGGAGCAGGGATATGCCATCACCCACCCCCCAGATTAGTCCCGAGGAAGCGGTCCGGCGGGTCGCCCAGGCACGCGAGGCACTGGTCGGCGAGGTCCATAAGGTCATCATCGGACAGGACGAGATGATCGAGCAGATGCTGATCTGCGTATTTGCCCGAGGGCATTGTCTGACGATCGGCGTGCCGGGTTTGGCCAAGACGCTGGCCGTCTCGACGCTGGCCCAAGCCCTGCACTTGAAGTTCACGCGCATCCAGTTCACACCCGATCTGATGCCCAGCGACATCACGGGCACGGAGCTTATCGACCAGGACCAGGCCACCGGCCAGCGCAGTTTCCGCTTTGTGCGGGGACCGGTCTTTTCCAATATCGTGCTGGCCGACGAAATCAACCGAACGCCGCCCAAGACCCAGGCGGCGTTGTTGCAGGCGATGCAGGAGCACGAAATCACCGTGGCGGGTAACACCTATCCGCTTGCCCCGCCGTTTTTCGTCATGGCCACGCAGAACCCGATCGAGCAGGAAGGAACCTACCCGCTGCCCGAGGCCCAGTTGGACCGCTTCATGCTGTCGATCAACATCGGTTATCCGACGCGCAGCGAGGAGCGTGAGATCGTGATGGCGACCACTCAGACTTCCCGCCCGGAGGTCCGTCCGGTGTTGCACGGCCGGGACGTGCTCTGGGCGCAGCAACTCGTGCGTCAAGTGCCCGCCAGCCGGCACGTGGTCGATTACGCGGTCGATCTGGCTCGGGCCACGCGGCCGAAGGAGCCGCCCAGCCCCGATTTTGTGAAAAACTGGCTCGCCTGGGGCGCCGGTCCTCGGGCCGCGCAGTACATGGTCATGGGCGCGAAAGCGAGGGCGATCCTACGCGGCCGGTTCGCCGTTTCGGCCGAGGACGTTCGCGCGATGGCCTATCCGGTTTTGCGACACAGGCTGTTCACCAATTTCAACGCCGACGCCGAGGGAATCGACGTGGACCAGGTGATCGAGAAGATTTTGCAGACCGTGCCGGAGCCGAGCTACGGCGAGGCGCTTCCGTCGAAGCCGGCACGCGCGGAACGCCAACCACCGCCGCCGAACACCGCCGCGCCGTCTCGTTCGGTTCCTACACCGCCGCCGCCGAGGTCAGTTCCCACTCCGCCGCCGCCTGGAGGTTAAAGCAGCGGTGTTTAATACTGCGGCACTTGCTCAGCAGACATGTTGTTGGCTACCGTGGAGGTGAGAGCGGATCTGACGTTGTCAAACTTGAAGAACAAACGCATTAGATTATCCATCGCGCGAGATTGAATGTGCGTGCCGCTAATCCAACGCGAAATCGTTTCGGCGGCAACACCTATTCGCTCGGCAAAGTCCTTTTGCCTAAGACCGAGCTTGCTCAGTGCATCGCGGATTTGTTCCGGCGACAGCAACACAAGATGTTCCCGCAATGCCTGGGTTACTTGGTCGTTGCTGACGTTGCTGAACAATACCTCACCGCATGCGCCGCATTTGTTGATCTGAAGCCGCGGGACGTGGAACGCATGCAGGCGGCCGTCGTGTTTGACTTCGGCATCATAGGCAATGGTCGCCGGCTGCACCTCAGTCTTGCCGCATTCGGGACAACGCCGCGGGAACGGCTTCTCGCCTGGCTTCGCCGCACATAAGTTTTCTTTTCTAGGCATCGTGAATGTTCACCACATATACGGTCGGTCCCATCTTTTCTTCATCGAAGCGAGTTTCGATGTAGATCAGCCGACCGGCAATTGGGATTCGGAAATCGTAGTGATACGGGTATAGATTACGATAGTCTTCGCGGGTCTCAACGACCTGATCGATTTCGCCGCCATTGGCGACGTGTTCATGCATCAACGAGCCGATCGACTTCGGATCGCGACCTTCGAGATTCTTCCGAAGCCATTCGATGGGCAGCCGTTTCCATTGGATAAAACCATCGCAATTCCATTCCTTGAGGGCCTCAAGAATCCTCTCGGCCAACTTTCGGTCTTTCAGGGGTGGCATAAGATCACCCCTGAAACATGAACTCGTAATCCACAAGGAACGAATCTACATTCAATCATACGAGTGAAATTGACATATGTCAAGTCGTCGTTTTGCGCCGAAAGAGTGATCATTTTTCCAACTAATTTTGGCAAAACATCCGCACCCCCCACTTTCAGTATCCCCTATTGTTGCTGGGGACGTCCGCCTTGGCAAGCCCGCCAGCTATACCGCAAACGTCACGTTTTCGAGCCGAACCGGTTGGAAAGAAACGTCTCGAACACTAGGGCGATTAAGACCGCCAACAGAAACGGCCCCCATAGGCTCTTGCCCTCCCGGAGCAGGACGAATGTTTCGGAAAGATCGTCGGGGTCGTTGGCGACGATCAACGGAGCGCCATCCAATAATTCTTCGAGCTTGGGCCGCTCGATCTTTGCCGGCTCGGCCTCGGCGGGATCGAAATTGACCGAATAGACCAATTGCGTCGGACTCGCGGCGCCTGGAATCCGCAACACGTAAATACCAATGTCGTGAGTGTTCGTGTAGCGGAACTCCCCGGATGTTTTTAGCCGCAGCGTTTCGCCGTTGGGCGGAACCAGCTCGACCTCCAGCGGTTCCGTCTCTCCAAAAAACCGGTACTCCAGCGGCTGGCCGGCGAGAAGATTCGTCCTGACGCGAGCGATCTCCGACAGATGGACAGTAAGCCGAACGACCAACGGCATGAAGATCGGCCGCAGCGGCAGGTTGGACCAACTCACCACCGCGCCGGCGCCGAGCATCAGCGTTCGGCCGTCGCCCACGCTCCGCTCGACCAGCAACGGTTCGCCGTCGTCGAGCCGGGCCAGCACCCGCGCGTGCCCTTTTTCGACCTCCATGCGGACGTGCCGGTAGACCAGAACCGATTTGTACAGCGAGGCCGGTTCAAACAAGTTTTTCAAGGCCGGGTGTTTCTCGTCCAGGAATCCGACGTGCCAGCTATCGCGTCCCTCTTGCCGCCCGATCGTACGAACGTCCACCAGCGGCGCGGGCAGCAACCGCCCGCCGGAGAGTTGGTTCATCCGGTTGTACGCCCCCGTCTCAACGTTGTCGCCGCAGATCCAGACGAGATTGCCGCCGCCGGCGACGTAGGCGCCAAGCCGCTCGGCCGTCTCGGCATCCAGCGCGGGCAGATTCACGCAGTACAAGACCTTATACTTCTCCAACGGTTCGCCGGTCAGATCGCCGACGGGTAGCGTCGACACATTGAACCCGCCGGCGCCGGCCGGACCTAAGGCCAGGGCCTGCTCCAGATAGTACGCGTCGTCGAGGTGCGGTATTTCGTGACGCCGCGCCTCGACCACGGCCACCGGAATGCTCCGGCCGAGGTCGATGGCGAAGAAGCGGCGGTCGTCGTACCGCGAGCCGTCCTCGCCGACCAGGCTTAGCTGGCCGCGATGCAGTCCTGCGCGTTGAAGCGAAAAGGTGAAACCGTGTTTTACACGCCCGCCGGGCGGAATGTTCAACTGGGGACTGCTCGCCTGCTTCACTCCGTCGATGGTGAGTTCAACCAACCGTTGTTGGGCGACCGACGAGGCGTTCAGCACGGTGACGACGGCCTTCGCCGGCAACCCGACCATCGGCACGGCCGTTTCGAGATCGACCCTTTCAACGGCCGCGTCCGGTTTCGGATCGCGGTCGCAATCGACTATGATGACGGGGATTTGTTGTTTAGCGGCCGACGGCACGTCGGCCCCGACGTCGGAAGCCGCCGTACCGGCGGCTGCCAAACGCTCGTTGCCCTCCGCACTGGGCACTGAAGTGCCCAGCCCTCGCCCCTCATTCCACGACGCCTGCTGCATGTCGGTCAGTATGTATATCTGCTTGTTTGGCGCGTCCGAGCCGGCCAACATTTGCCGGGCTTGCCGCAGCTTCAACCTCAGATTGGCCCGCTCGTAGCTGACACGACATTGTCGGAGGATTTGGCGGACGGACTGTTGGGTGCGGTCCAACCGGCCGGCGCCCGGCGGCGGCGGGCCGCAGGTGGGTAGCAGCGCCGCCTGGTCACCGTCGGTCAGTTGATCGAGGATCTGTGCCGCCGCGGCGACGGCCGTCTCCAGCCGGACGCGGTTCCGGTCGATCATGCCCATGCTCGCCGAGTTGTCGAGTATAATAACCACCGCCGTCCGCGCGCCGCCCCAGAGGGCGCCAAGGTTGGTCATCGCCGGCCGGGCCAGTCCCACGGCCACCAACAGCAGCACCGCCACGCGGAGCACCATCAACAGCAGGTCTTGTATCCGCTTTCGCCGCCGTGTTTTCTGCATGCTCAGTTTCAGGAACCGTAGCGTCGGAAACGGGGCCTTCTTTGCCCGACGACGATTGACCAGATGCAACACGACGGGGATCGCGGCGGCAAATACGGCCAACAGAAACAGCGGCGCGGCGAAGGTCATGGGCGGCCCCGTTTGGCGACGTATCGCGACAGCATGAAATCGTAGGGCGTCGAGGTGTCGGCAGAGACGTAGTCGATCCGGGCCTCGGCGCACGCGCGACGATAGCTCTCGATGAACGATCTAATTTGGGCAACGTACTCGTCGCGCGCGTAGGCGGGATCGACCTGTATCGATTGGCCGGTTTCGAGGTCGTGGAAAGCGGTCGCGTCGCGGAACGGAAAGTCGATCTCGGCCCGGTCGAGAACGTGGAAGACGATCACCTCGTGACGGCGGTGGCGGAAGTGGTGCAATGCCCTGACGATTTCTTCCGGCTCGCCGTACAGGTCGCTGATCAACACGATCAGTCCACGGCGTTTCAGCCGGTCGGCAATGCGGTGCAGCGTTTCGGCAACGTCGGTCTCTCCGGCCGCTTCGACCGCCTCCAATCGTTCCATCATTTCGTTGAAGTGGCGCGGCGTGCTTCGGGCGGGCATGTCGAGCCGAATCCGCGCGTCGAAAGTGGTCAAACCGACCGCGTCCCGCTGACGGGTCATTAAATAGCCGAGCACCGCGGTCAGATAGCACCCGTATTGCAGCTTGCTCAGCTTGCCGTCGAGACGGTAGCCCATCGAACCGCTCGTGTCCAAGAGGATTTGGACCCGCATGTTCGTCTCTTCCTCGTACTGCTTGACGTAGAGGCGATCGGTGCGGCCCAACATGCGATAGTCGAGCCGCCGCGGGTCGTCGCCGGCCGTGTACTCGCGGTGTTCGGCGAACTCGGCGCTGAACCCCTTATAGGGGCTGGAGTGCAGCCCGCTGATAAAACCCTCGACCACGCCCCGGGCGACGAGCGAGAGGTTTTTCACGCGGGCCAACGTCTGCGGTTCGAGGAATCGGTAGCCGGTTTGCATGGAAATGCCGAATGTGGGTAATACGGCGGACAAGTTCCGTCGGATAGTATTTCCGAAATGTCAATGTCGCCATAACGCTCCACGACCGCAGTCGCGGGGCGTTTTTGTTTTTACCGAATGCCTGCATTGTAATGGAGTTTGACCCATTAATAAAACATGGCAACATAGCCGCCGTTGCCGACAACGATAAAGACGACATTTGGAACCGCTCTTTTTACCCCCACTTGGTTGACTTTCTCGCAAATGATAGTTAGCCTAGGTAAATATAGGGGTTCGCGCCGACTTTACCAGGAATAACATGGCCACCAAACGCAAAACAGATTTTACGGAAATCCTCATCCGCCAGGGTATCGTCAGCCCCGACCAACTGGCTGAAGCACAGCAGATGGTCGCCGAACAGGGCCTGAACTTGGCCGATGCCCTGGTCAGGTTGGGATACACCACGGGCGAGGAAGTGATGCGGGCAATGGCCGAGCAACACGGCCTGGACTACGTCAACCTAAGCGAGGTCTCCATTCCCCCGACGGTTGTCGAGTTGGTGCCCGAGTCCGTGGCGAGGGAAAACGTCACCATCCCTTTGTCCGAGTCCGAAGGCAAGCTGACGGTGATCGTCAGCGATCCGATGGACCTCGACACTTTCGACAAACTGCGGTTCATTCTCAACCGCCAGATCGAGATTTCCCTGGCCCCGCGAGAGGCGATTCTCGAGGCCATCAATCGCCATTACGGCCAGACCGTCGGCGAAAGCGCCGACTCGATGCTCCAGGAGTTCACCGACACGGCCATCGACTTCACCGAGACGATGCAGGAAGCCGAGGGCGGCGAGGAGGAAGTCGATGAAAGCAGCGCGCCGGTGGTGCGGCTGGTGCAATTGGTCATTACCGAGGCGGTTCAACTGCGGGCGTCCGACATCCACATCGAACCGTTCGAGGACCGGATTCGGGTTCGGTATCGGATCGACGGCGTGCTGATCGAGCGAGACAGCCCCCCCAGACGGTTGCTCGGCGCGATCCTTTCCCGCGTCAAAATTCTTTCCAAACTCGACATCGCCGAGCGACGTCGGACCCAAGACGGACGAATCAAGATTACCGTTGGAGAGAAGGAGCTCGACTTGCGGATCAGCGTCATCCCGACCAGCCACGGCCAATCAGTGGTGATGCGAATCTTGGACAAGGACAGCATCAAGGTGGGATTGCGTCAGTTGGGTTTTTCCGACGAGGACTATCAAAAGATCCGGGGACTGATCCAGCGGCCCAATGGGATCATTTTAGTTACCGGCCCGACGGGTTCTGGCAAGACGACGTCGCTGTACGCGGCACTAAATGAGTTAAATACGCCGGATAGGAAGATTATTACGGCCGAGGATCCCGTAGAGTACTACCTACCGGGGGTGAACCAGGTAGAAATTCGCCATGATATTGGTTTGGATTTTTCTCGCGTGATCCGTGCCATGTTGCGTCAGGCACCGAATGTGGTTCTGGTTGGCGAGATGCGAGACCTCGAGACGGCACAGATGGGAATTCAGGCGTCTTTGACTGGACACTTGGTTTTCAGTACACTACATACGAACGATGCGCCCGGAGCCATTACGCGTCTGATCGACTTGGGTGTCCCAGCGTACCTCGTGTCAAGCAGCGTCGTCGCCATCATGGCTCAGCGTCTTGTTCGAGTCGTTTGTCAAAAATGTAAGCATCCGCACGTCCCCAACGAATCCTTGATCGAGGGTGCCGGTATCACTCCGGAGATGGCCGCCGGCGCCAGCTTCGTCCAAGGCGGCGGATGTGGAAACTGCCAGGGAACCGGCTTCCGCGGGCGGCTGGGTATCTTCGAGCTTATGCTCATGTCGCCGAAAATCCGCGAACTGACCTTTAACGCCGCTCCTACGGAAGATATCCGGAGAGCTGCGATAGGAGAGGGGATGAAGACCCTCTATTGGGACGGCATTGACAAGGTTCTGCGCGGCGTTACCACCCTGGAGGAGGTCTTGCGTGTAGCGAAACGATCCGAGGCCGATTAACCAAATTGTTGGTCATACGTCGGCCGGACACGAATAATCATACTGAAAGAAGCCCCGGCACAACCGGATTTTTGGCGAGAAGAGGCCTCTTCGCCCCCGACTGCCGGTGCAGCACTTAATTGCGGGGAAGGCATTCTAAATGGCCGACATTCTCATAGACAAACTGTTGCAGACGGTCGTCAACCGCAACGCCAGCGACTTGCACATTGCCGTCGGTCAACCGCCGGTAATCCGTGTCGACGGTCACTTGATGAAGCTCGAGACTAAGGTCTTGGATTCGGAAGACACGACGTCCTTGATGAAGAGCATCACGCCCGAGCGCTGCCAGCAGGAATTGCAGGAGGTGGGTGGTTCCGACTTCGGCTTCGCCTTCGGCGACATGGGCCGGTTTCGCGTCTCCATCTTCAAGGAACGCGGCAACGTAGCGATCGCTCTGCGGCTGATTCCCGCCAGGGTGATGGACTTCAAGGAACTGGGAACCCCTCCGGTGTTAGCCGAGTTGTGTACCCGTCCCCGCGGGCTGGTTCTGGTGACCGGTCCAACCGGTTCCGGCAAGACCACAACCTTGGCGGCGATGATCGACTTTATCAACCAGGACTTCGACCATCACATCATCACGGTCGAGGATCCGATCGAGTTTTACCACACGCACAAAAAGTCGACAATCAACCAGCGGGAGTTGGGGGTCGACGTGCCCACTTTCGCCGAGGCCGTGCGGCGTGCGTTGCGTCAAGACCCGGACGTGATTCTGGTGGGCGAGATGCGCGACCTGGAGACGATCGAGACGGCGATCACGGCGGCCGAAACCGGCCACATCGTTTTCGGCACCCTCCACACCACCAGCGCCCAAGGCTCGATCAACCGTATCATCGACGTCTTTCCCGTCACTCAGCAGGAGCAGATCCGCACACAGTTGTCCGTTGCCGTCATCGGCATTCTTTCTCAGGCGTTGCTGCCGAAGATCGGCGGCGGCCGGATTGCGGCGTACGAGATGCTTGTCGTCACGCCGGCCATCGCCAACCTCATCCGCGAGAACAAGACCTTCCGCATCACTTCCGCGATTCAAACGGGCCAAAAGCTGGGTATGCAATTGCTCGACGACCATATGTTCAAGCTCTGGAAGGACGGCCTGGTGGAGAAGCGGGAAATCCTCTTAAAGGCGCATTCGGTCGACGAGTTGCAGATCAAGATCGCCCGCGCCGAGCGGGGAATGTTCGAGGACGAGGGCGAGGCCCGCGAACGGGGAGAAATGGAGTAAACAATGGCAATTCGTCGCATCGGCCAAATCCTGGTTGACTTGGGCTTCCTCCGCGAGGAGCAGTTGGAGACGTTGCTCGAGGAGCAGCAGCAGCGCCCCGGCGAGATGATCGGGCAAATCGCCATCAGTCTCGGTCTGATCAACGACGACCAGTTGGCCCAGGGGCTGGCCGAGCAGATGGGCATGCAGGTGGTCAGCCTCAGCGACGTGGTGATCCCCACCGAGGTGCTCACCCACGTCACCGAGCCGATGGCTCATCTCTACCGGATCATCCCGCTGAAGTTCGAGCACGACGCGTTGACCATCGCCATGTGCGATCCGCAAAAGCTGTCGATCATCGACGAGTTGCGGAGTTTTCTCGGTTACGACATCAAGGCCATGGTCTGCACCGAGAAAGAGATGCTCAAATCGCTGGACCGTTACTACTCCGCCGGCGGCGAGAGCGTGGAGACGTTGATCGCCGACATGGAGGAGGACGCCGAGTTGGCCGCCGCCGTGGAGAAGATCGAAAAGAGTTCGGCCCTCGATCTCACCAGCGTCGAGGCCCTGGCCGACAGCGCGCCGGTGCGAAAGTTGTTGAACATGGTTTTGTTGCTGGCCATCCGCGAGCACGCCAGCGACTTGCACTTCGAGCCGTTCGAGAGCGAGTTCAAAATCCGTATCCGCTCCGACGGCGTGTTGTACGAGATGGTCCCGCCGCCGCGCCACTTGGCCTTCGCCATCACCACGCGGGTGAAGGTCATGGCCGATCTGAACATCGCCGAGCGTCGCTTGCCGCAGGACGGCCGCATCCGGCTTACCGTGGGCGGCCACCCCGTCGATTTGCGCGTCAGCGTGTTGCCCACCATGTTCGGCGAAAGCGTGGTCATGCGGATACTCGACCGCTCGGTGGTCATGCTCGATCTGGACGCCATCGGCCTGCCCGACGGAATTTTGGCCTCGTTCCGCGAGATCATCCGCCGCCCCAACGGCATTGTGTTGGTGACCGGCCCGACCGGATGCGGCAAAACCACCACGCTTTACGGCGCGCTGAACGAGTTGAACGTCATCGAAGACAAAATAATCACCACCGAGGATCCGGTCGAGTACGACATCGACGGCATCGTGCAGATGCCGATCGATCAGGCGATCGGCAACACGTTTGCCCAATGCTTGCGGTCGATCTTGCGTCAGGACCCGGACAAAATCCTGGTGGGCGAAATCCGCGACCTGGAGACGGCCGAGATCGCCGTGCAGGCGTCGCTGACCGGCCACATGGTATTCAGCACACTGCACACCAACGACGCCCCGAGCACGGTCACGCGGTTGCGCGACATGGGAGTGCCCCCTTTCCTGTTGACTGCCACGCTGGAGGCCATTCTCGCCCAGCGGCTGGTCCGAAAGATATGCAAGGAGTGCCGCGAGCAGACCACTCCCAGCACGGATACGTTGGCCCAGATGGACCTTACACCCGACGACGTGCTGGACAAAAAGTTTTATCGCGGCCGCGGTTGCGCCGCCTGCAACAACACCGGCTTCCGAGGGCGGACCGGATTGTACGAGTTCATGCCCATCAACGACCAACTCCGCGACTTGATCAATCACGGGGCCTCCACGCAACAAATCCGAGATTTGGCGTTGCAGACGGGCATGGTGCCCCTGCGCGAGTCCGGGTTGGAAAAGGTATACAACGGCATCACCGCCATCGAGGAGATCGTGCGAGAGACGGTCTCCGAATCGTAGGATAGTGGGTAGTGGATAGTGAAGAGGGCTGGCCGCTTCAGCGGCCAGTTATGAGATTCGCATTAGGAGAACGACCATGCCAACCTATCAATTCGAGGCGATGGACGCCACCGGTCAGGAGATCAAGGACGTCATTGAGGCCACGAACCAGGACGAAGCGCAAGCGACGATCCGGCAGATGGGGTACTTCGTTACGAAGATCTCCGCTAAAAAGAGCCGCAAAACCGCCGCCGGAAAAAAGGGGGACCGCAAGGGAAAGTCTTTCGCCCTCGGCGGGGTCAAGTCGAAAAACCTGACCACTTTCACCCGCCAGCTCTCGATCCTTCAGGACGCCGGTCTGCCCATTCTGCGGAGCCTGAAAATCCTCGAACAGCAGGCAGCCCCAGGCGCGCTGAAAAACTCCCTGATCGACGTCTGCGACGAGATTGAGGGCGGGGCCACGCTCTCCGAGGCCATGGCAAAGTCGCCAAAAGCATTCAACCGGCTCTATGTCAACATGATCAAGGCCGGCGAGGCGGGCGGGGCGCTCGAGGTGATACTAAAACGATTGGCCGAGTTCCAGGAACGGTCCGAAAGCCTCAAGCGGAAAGTCAAAGGCGCGCTGGTCTATCCGGTCTGCGTCGTCTTCTTCGCCAGCGCGATCCTGGTCTTCATCATGATGTGGATCGTGCCCAGGTTCACGAAAATCTTCCTGGACTTCGACACCGATCTGCCGCCCGTCACCGTGATACTGATTTTCATGTCGGACTTTGTGATCAATTTCTGGTATCTGCTGCCCGGCATCCCCCTTTCGATTTGGCTGGCGCTGAAGTTGATACGCAAGTTCTCCGCCGGCCGGATGGGATGGCATATGTTTATCATAAAAATGCCCGTCTTCGGTCCGCTGATCGAGAAAAACATCATCGCCCGAACCATGCGCACCCTCGGAACCCTGGTGGCCAGCGGCGTGCCGATCCTCGAGGCACTGCACATCACCAAGGAGACCTCGGACAACGCCGTCTTCGAGCGGCTTTTCCAGAAGGTCTACGAGTCGATCCGCGAGGGCGAGTCGATCGCCAAGCCGTTGAAGGAGAACTCCAGGATGACGTTCCATCCAATGGCCTTGTTCTTCTGGACCTTCTGGCCGCCGGTGATCGGCTCACTGCTTTACCTGACGAAAATGAACGCCCGAGTAATCGACGACATGGTCGTCAACATGGTCGACGTCGGCGAGGAAACCGGCGAACTGGACACCATGCTATACAAAGTGGCCGACACCTACGACGAGGAGGTCGCCGTAATCACCGAAAGCCTAATGAGCCTGATGGAACCGTTGTTGATTATCGTCCTCGGATTCATGGTCGGCTTCATCGTCATCGCCTTGTTTATGCCGTTGGTCAAGCTGATTACCACGTTGAGTGGTTAGTGGAGAGGGCTGGCCGCTTCAGCGGCCAGTTATAAGAACCGCTTGCGGTTTCGCAACAAAACAAAAAAATATCGACAAGTCGCTTACGGCGCAAGCAACCGGGCCAATCGAAGGGCAAGGCTGGTTTCCTTTCCGGACGCGGCGGCCGCGGGCCATAAGCGCACGTGAACGCCGTGATGGAGAAACAGCCATGAGAGAGGGATTAGGGATTAGGGATTGGGGATTAGACACTCGGGGATCGGGGTTCGGGGATCGGGGATCGGGGTTCGGGGTTCAGCAAGTCCCTAATCCCCAATCCCTAATCCCTAATCCCTCTCGTTCCGCCTTCACGCTTGTCGAGATGTTGGTGGTGGTGACGATCATCGGCATCCTGTCGGCGATGGCGTTTGGCGCGTTGCAGATGGCCCGCGAGACCGCCCGAGAGATTGCCACCAAGTCCACCATCGCCAAGCTGAACAACGTCATCATGCGCCGCTACGAGTCCTACAGGACTCGCCGCGTACCGATCCGGATTCCACCCATCGCAACCCCACGCCAAGCGGCCGAAATACGTCTGACCGCACTGCGCGAGATAATGCGGATGGAAATGCCCGAACGGTGGACGGATATTATCAATCCGAGTAGTGATGAAAAAACACCAGATACTAATGTTGTACTAGTATCCGATTTCAGCAACACCGTGAATGTAAATCTGCCGCGTCCCGCTTTGTCCCGACTATATGCGCAGCGGTATATCAATGAAAAAATGAACGACCCCAACATTTCGCCCGATTATGCCCCGGCCGAGTGTCTTTATTTGCTGGTTAGCATGGGGATTCCGGAAGCTATGGAGCAGTTTCACCAATCAGAGATCGGCGATGTTGACGGCGACGGAATGCCCGAGTTCATTGATGGTTGGGGCAAACCAATCCAATGGTTGCGCTGCGCACCGGGGTTTTCCTCTGACAACACTCGGGATTATTCGGATATTCAATTCGATGACCCGATCAATAATCACGATCCTTTTGACACTCGCAGGGTAGACTCTGACGCATTCCACTTGATCCCGTTGATCTATTCCGCTGGAGGGGATGGGAAATACGATATAGAGCTTGATTTCGGATACAGTTTCAAAGGCGATCCGTACGAAAATTTAGCCATTGGGCAACCGGTGGATGAGGACGACGACGGCTTTGGCCATCACGACAACATCACCAACCATCACATAGAGCAGCGGTAACATGGGATTTTCCAAACGAAAACGAACGAATTGCCCGACGTATTTTGGGCCGAAGGCGGAAGTCGGAAGGCGGAGGGCGGGAGATTTGGGATTTGGGATTTGGGATTTGGGATTTGCCGACCCCCGAGTTCCGACCCCCGATCCCCGATCCCCGATCCCCGACCCCCGACCCCCGAATCCCGACCGCCCCGCCTTCACGCTGATCGAACTGCTGATAGTGATTTCGATCATGATGATTCTGGTAGCGCTGACGGCCACGATGATGCGTCCGGACGTCAAGGGGCGACGGGTGCGCGAGGCCGCCCGAGGGATCAACGTCTATCTCGCCTCGGCCCGCAACAGGGCCACGGAGACCGGCCGGCCCTGCGGCGTGATCTTCCGCAATTTCGGCGCGCCCGGCTTCGCCATGAACGCCGATCAGTGCGAGGTACCGCCATCCTTCTGCGGCGAATCGGAACTATCGGCCGCCAGCTTGTTGGTGGTCGGCACTCTGCCCACACAGGCGATAGAGGCAACGCTAAATGATGTAGACGGACTGCCGCCCAACATGGTCCGCCCCGGCGATCTGATCCAGTTCAATTGCCAAGGGCCGATGTACAGAATTCTTGATGCAAGTGGTACACCGGCGAATATTCTCGATAACGGATTTGTCATCGGCTCACCCGTATATGCCGTTGTCGCCGACGTGGGCCAAAATACCTTAGTGCCTTGGAGCGACGCCATACCGTCGCAGCCGGTTCCGTACCGGATATTCCGCGCCCCGATCAAGGGATTTGCCCAGCCGCTGCAACTGCCCGCCGCCACGGTGGTCGATCTCGGCGCGTCGGGTTACGCCAACGTGGTTCCTGGAGCGAGGGATTTCACCGTGATGTTCTCGCCCAACGGAGCGGTCGAATGCGTGTACATCAACGCCGCTCGTCATTCCGTTGTCGATCCGATCTACCTGCTGGTCGGCAAGCGGGAACGGGTCGAGAACGACTATATCCAAGACAACCCCAACGAAGACACATTGACCAACTATCAAGACCTGGGCAACCGTTGGGTGACGATCAACCCACAGACGGGCGCGGTGCAGACCGAGCCGGTGGCGTCCTGCGCCGGCGTGGCCGATTGGGACGACGCCATCATCGCCGCCCGCTTGCTGGCCAGCGAGGCACTTGGAATGGGAGGAAAGTAAGATGAGAGGGATTAGGGATTGGGGACTGGATGTTCGGGGTTCGGGGTTCGGGACTCGGGACTCGGGGAGAAACAACGCCCTGCGACTGCGGTCGTGGGGGATTGGCTCAAGGCGGAAGGCGCGTTCCCGAACCCCGAACCCCGAACCCCGAGCCCCGAACTCTCCCCGCGGCATCACCTTGCTCGAGGTGCTGGTCTCGATCTTCATCCTCGCGGTCGGCCTGTTGGGCGCGGCGGCATTGATACCGATCGGCAAGCTCGCGCTGGTCAAGACCAACATCTCCGACCGCACCGGCGCCTGCGGCCGAGCGGCAATGCGGGACGTCGAAGTAAGGCGGATGCTGAATTACTCTGCTTGGTTCCCAGCATTTGTACCCGGTGCCACACCGGGCGCAATAGCCATTGATCCGCTTGGCATGAGCATTGGCAATCCTCTTGGCCCTTTGCCGCGAATCACACTCCTTGTGCCGCCCGGCGTGCCTATCTCCCCGGAGATTTTCCGCTGGAGCGACGACCTGATTTTCACGATGCCGGAGGACATGAGCCCGCCGCAGCAAGGCGATCGGCCGGTGCCAGTTCCGGATGTGGTAGGGAACCCACAGAGCGAGGGCAATTTCTCCTGGTTCCTAACGGTCTGCCCATCGCCGAGCGACATCGTCCTATCGGTGCCGGTCGGTCTGCGGCGGAACTACACCGTCTCGGTCGTCGTCTGCCACAAGCGCGACTTCACCGGCGGCGAATATGCTTCGCCGGTCACCTTTCCCGCCGGCATCGGCTACGGCGGCGGAACAATACAAGTTACAATCCCGGCCGTCCTCGAACACATAAAAACCGATCAATGGGTAATGCTGTCCAGCATCGATACCCGTGTGGCCAAGTGGTATCGCGTGGTCGGCGTGGGCGATCAATACCTGAGCCTCGTCGGGCCGGACTGGGATGTTGGTACTTACAACAATCCCGTGATGGTCGTTGTCGAGGGCGTTACCGGCGTATACACGACCACCGTGCATTTAGACGCCGATTGTATTTGGACCAGGTAAGGGGCGAGGGACTGGGGGTTCGGGATTCGGGGCTGGGGATTGGGGAAACGCCCCGCGACTGCGGTCGCGGGGGAGAGACGACGTTTAGCCGCCGTCGGCACGACGGCGCGTGTGCTTTGGATAGATAAAGCGAGCCAGGGCAAGCTAACGCTTGACTAAGGAATAGAGACCATGAACACGCACAGGGGAGAGTGGAGAGTGGAGAGTGGAGAGGGCGGGAGATTTGGGATTTGGGATTTGGGATTTGGGATTTGCCGAGCCCCGAGCCCCGACCCCCGAACCCCGCCCCCCCACGCCCGCCGCGGCGTCCTGCTGCTGGTGGTGCTGGCGATCCTGGCGTTGTTCGCATTGATTGCGGTGGCGTTCGTGGTCCTCAGCGGCCAGGCCCAGCGGAGCGCGAAGAGCATCGAGCGGTTCGAGCAGGTGATCGACCCGCCCGAGAAACTTTTACATCAAGCCGCCATGCAGGTCTTCCGCGGCCCGACGACAAATTACGCGACCGGCCTCCTCGACCAGTCCTCGGTGATGCAGGCCCATAGCTTGCTGGAAGATATTTACGGGGACGAACCGCTTTGGGCCGGTCCGCATCCAACTTCCGGTGCCCCCACCTCTTCCCGATCATGCGTCATCATGGGTGTAGGGCCGGCCTGTGGAGGGCAGTTGGTGGAGTTCACCTATCAACTGTTGGTTCCCGACCCACTTGCTCCACTCGCTTTGCCAGCTCAAATGGACGACCCGTTTATCGCACGACGTTTGGGTTGTGTGATTACATTCATTAAATCGCCAAATCCGGGCGTCGTGGGGCAAAGCACGCGATTGGTGGGCTTCAATCCATCGGATCCCGGCCGTGGACACATGTTGGCTCTGGGATCGGGAACACCCGCCATGGGCGACGAGTTCACCATCAACGGCGTCCCGTTCAGCGGCACGGGCTTCGGGTACGACTCGAACGATCACGACTTGGACCTGGCGTACGATCCGACTCCTGGGGACGAGAAACTATCGGCCCCAGTGGTCGGGACAACGTGGCCGGTGGCTCTGCTGCCGAATCTGCCGCTTTCCATTTATAACACCGCCAATCCAGCACCTAGCTTCAAGTTCGGCGGGGCGAACGAGGACTACGACGCGGCCGATTTCCAAAACATGCTGCTTGCCGCACAAGTGCCCAACCCCGCCGCACCGGGCGGCATCCAAACACTCCCCTCGCTCCATCGGCCCGCGCTGGTGCGGTATTGGATGGATCAACTGCTCCCCCCCGGTCCCAAAAATTGGGCGGCGCTGTGGAACGCGAACCGCGAGTTGTGCCGAAAAATCATGCTCCGGCCGATCGGCGGGTATCCTGGGTCCGACCACCCCAACTTTACCGGCAGCAATCCGAACTTCAACCCCGCTTGGGACGGTGTGACAAACACCGGCAACCAATGGGACGTGGACAACGACGGGGACGGGGTGACGGACAGCGTGTGGGTCGATCTTGGTATGCCTGTCCGGGCGACGACCGACGGCCGCTTATACAAACCGCTGTTTGCCATCCTCTGCGTCGATCTCGACGGACGCCTGAACCTGAACGCCCACGGCTCGCTGCCACAGACCGACACGGCTAACTACGGCAACCCCATTTTCCCGATTGGCGGCACATTGGCGGTCGGCGGCGTGTCGGCCCGCGGCCAAGGACTCGGCCCGGCGGACATAAACCTCGGCTACCTGTTGGGCGACACGTATCCGCAGCAGTTAATGTCGGGTATCCTCGGCAGCTATCAGGGCCGCTATGGCGTGGACGGCGTGCTTGGCGTGGCAGGCATGCCCGGCACGGCCGTACTGGATACACTTAACGCGAACAAGTGGTTCGAGTACGGATCGAACTACTGGGATTTTACGAACGTGAACATGGCGGGTTCTTTCGGCTCGCCGCCCGACGTGTTCGGCGTCGGGGCGGTAGGGTTGGATCTGGCCGGGCGGCCGCTGTATATCGGCATGAACTATCAGGGCCTCCCCGCTCAATACGTCGGCTGCGGCAGCGGCGTTACCAACAGCCCTTACGAATTGAATCTTGACCCGAACCAAACCCGGGGCGTGCCGAGCAGCATCGCCACCGTGGACAATCCGTTCAGCCCGGCGGAATTGGAGCGGATTTTACGTCCGTTCGACCGCGACGCGCCGTCGTTGCCCGACCGGCTGGCGCAGCTCAGCGCGGCAATGCCCGGCGATACGAAGACGTCCGTGTTGTACAACCTCCGCCATTCGCTGACGACCGAGAGTTGGGACTTGCCCTGTCCGAACGTGGTCACGCCGTCGAGTCTATCGACCACGGAACTTGGACGGTTGACCGACGGTCGCGTAAAACACATTACCGATCTGCTTCTGGCGCGTGGAGTGCCCGCGTCGGAGTGGGCAGAGTTATTGCCGGCTGACCTGTTGGCGGGCTTGCGAATGAACATCAACCGCCCGTTGGGCAACGGCCGGGCCGACGACACCAACAACCCCGGCGTCGTCGACGCCCCAGCGATACCGGCGACCGCAAAGACGGTGACTCTCAGCGGACAACCACTCGTTCCCGTAAGTTACGACGGCTCGGGCCTGCTGCCCTCTCCGTTGGAGCAAAGTCCGTTGGGTGCTCGGCAGCTAATGGCCCGTCAACTATACGTGCTGGTGTTCACGCTGGCCGATCGGGCGTCGCTGAGGAGTCATTTTGGTGACAGCGTGACTGATACGGCACGGGCCGTGGCGCAATGGGCGGTAAACGTGGTCGATTTCCGCGACCGCGACAACATTATGACCCCCTTCAACTTCGATCCGAGATTCGCCTCCGATAACCCCATCGCCGGTTGGAACCCGCCTAACAACGCAAGATATATTGCCTGGGGCTGCGAGCGGCCGGAACTGTTGATTACCGAAACCACCGCCTTCCACGACCGGAAAACGGAAGACACCAAGGACGATCCAACTGGCATGGATACACTGGACACTCCCGACGATGATGATTTCGACCAGAAGTCAAAGCCGCAAGGCTCGCTGTTCGTCGAGTTGTACAACCCGGCTGGTCCGTTCGATCCGCCGGCGGGAGGCAGCTACGAATCGATCGCGGCGGGAGGGCGCAACGTGGGCTGTGTACGACTGAACCAAACGACGCCCGGCGATGCACATCCGGTGTGGCGGCTTCTGATTGCCCACACGAACTCGACCAACGACCCGGACCATCCGACCACTAAGCCGGCCCCCGATCGGAGCGTGTACTTTGCGGACCCGACCACGGCAAACCCTTCCCGCGACGGAGCAGTTCAATACTATACGACCAGCAACGACATCGCCCCGGTTTTGCCCGGCCGATACGCCGTGATTGGACCTGCCACGGAAACTCTCGTGGGTACGCGGACGGACACTCTCGATGCGCAGACACGAAAAATCAAACTGATGGAAAACGTGGACCCCGATGACGCGTCGGATCAAGTGAGTGTGGAGCGCAACCGAGATACGACCAGCGATATCAATGATTTACCGGCGGACACCAAGCCGCCGGTGGCCGTAGTGGTCAACCATCCGCGGCGGATGAGCGTTTCGGAGCCGACGGACGGGTATTCAGAAGAACCGGATGGTACAACCGGATTTTATGAACCGCCGAAGGACCAGCCTTTCGACGAAGCCCGAGGCGACGACGCTTTGAAGATCAACGGCACCACGCCAAACTACCGCATAGTTCATTTGCAGCGGTTGGCCAACCCGAGGAAGCCGTACCTAGACGTCACTGCGGCGGGCCAGTTGCCGACCCCGATCGAGGATTACAACCCCTACTTGACCATCGATTCGCAGCCGATTGACCTGACGGTGTTCAATGGTTTGGACTCCAGCGGTAATGACGACCCCAAGAACCTTCCAGATACTGTGATGTTTGCCTCGCGCCAACGCGGCGAAACCAATGTGGCGGAGGACGGCGTCAATAATCTTTGGAAACAAGACTTAAGCCCGAATGATCCGGCTTCCGATCCCACGCCTAAAGACTCCTCCGATCCTCATCATATATTCAAGTATGTTCTCCGGCACACGCTGGGCTATCTGAACGAGCCGTTCGGCCCTCCGCGCCCCGATCCCAATGACCCCAGGGACGCAACCAACGGATGGAGATCATATCGGGGCGACCCCGCGACCGGCCCGTTCCCGTGGCTGACGTGGAACAACCGGCCATACGTGAGCCAGTTGGAGTTGATGTTGGTGTCGTGGGTCCGCTCGTCGCAATTGCTGCGGTACTACAACATTGCCCAGCCGGGCAATCCTTACACGGAGCCGAACAAGCCGTTCCCGCACCTGATGAACCTATTTCCGTCGAACTCTCCGTCCGGTACGCCGAACGAAGAGTTGCACCGGGTACTGGAGTATCTTGGCGTACCGTCGCCGTTCGTGGGGACGGGAACTTGGGCCAACCCGAACTTGGCCAAGGACAATCCCGGCGCCCACACATTCCATCCGCCGTTCAGCCGCATATCCGCCTACCGCGAGCCGGGCCGGATCAATCTGAACACGATCTATAGCCAGGGGGTTTTCGACGGGTTGATGAACGGATTTTCGGGATTGAGTTGGGCGCGGTTCGTACAAAGCAGAAGGCATGACGGTCAGGACGAGGTCCTGGATACGCCTGCCACGAACTGTCCGACGGAGTTCTCTCGGCCGTTCCGCTCGTTCGGCGGGGCGTCGTTGGTCCCAACGCTGACCGGCAATCCGCTCAAATACGACCGCGAGATCGACGCCACGCTGTTGCGCGAGGGAAACACGCCGGGCAGCCCGTTGTTCCAGCACACTAGCCCAAACCAGGTGAACCACACCGACCGCAACCCGTACTTCCGCTATCAAGGCATTCAGCGGCTAGGCAATCTGGTAACAACCCGCTCGAACGTCTACGCGGTATGGATAACCGTGGGGTATTTTGAGGTGACGCCAGTGACACCGCCTGACATTTCTAGATGGCCAGATGGTTATCAACTCGGCCGGGAGTTGGGTATGGACACCGGCGAGATCGAGCGCCACAGGGCGTTCTACATCTTCGACCGCTCGATACCAGTCGGCTTCCAGCGCGGGCAAGACCTGAACGTCGAGAAGGCGATACTGGTCGACCGGTATATTGAGTAGGAGTGAGGGCTTTCTTGAACAGGAGGGAACAGAGGAAACGGAGTGTGAACGATTATTGATGCAACTCACTCCGTTGTCTCTGTTGACTCCTGTTTGATAAGACGAGGGAACAATTGGTGGGGCAGCGCTTCGCTTGACCCACCCTACTTATCTCAGGCTCGACGCATCCGGCGACCGCGGGTGAAGGCGAACATGGCCGCCACGCCCGTCAGGAGCAGCACAATCGTCCCCGGCTCGGGAATCTCCACGATCAGTTGCACGGCCGGCTCGCCGTAGCCGAACACGTATTGGGGATCTGCGGTCAGAGGGCTCAAGGCGCCGCCGATCGCAAACAAGCCGCTGGCGGAATTTGCGGCGGAAAGAAAGTTGGCGCTCAGCGAGATTTCAATATCCGTATCATGTTCCAAATTCGAGATTCCGCGACTGCCATACGGGGATCCCTCTCCCAAGTCATCGAAGATATCGGTCAGGCCAAAACCATCTTTGGTCAGTTCGCTCACGACGGTTTCAACGCTGAATAATTCGTAGGTTCCGCCCCCTCCCGTGACTTCGGTCGTATTAACCACCAGCTTTGCACTGGTTATTTGGTCCACGATGTCCGTCAGATCAAAGACGAAGAAATTACGGAAGTCGCTTCCCGAGAGCCGACCTACCAGATAGTTCTCATTGAAGGAGCCATGATCTCCGGCGTCGGTATAATAGCCCTTGTCCACATCAGCGAGCGTAACGGTTTCCGCTCGTGCGATGCCGGCAAACAGGAGCAGCAGCGCCGCCGCGCCCAAAACACAACGACAAGTACTCATCCGTTGCCTCCTTCAAGAAAGAAGTGGAACCTTCTCTGCCCTACCAAACTTCACGATAACATCCTTTTTTCCCTACTGCAACAAGCAAATCGATAGTTTGGCGGGAATAAGTGGTACAAATACCGAGGGGTGTATCCCCTTGGCTGGGGGAGGCTGCCGCATTTCCATTCGACTTGCCAGCAAGAAAGCCGCTTGTTACCATCAACATCGGGGGATAATTCGTTTCTGTTGCGAAAAGGCCCCACCAGCGGAATAAATTGGTGGGCCGCGCTTTGCTTGACCCCTACAGCCTCCAGCCTATAGCCTTCAGCCTAATCCAATGCAACATTGTTTAGTCACCGGCGGGGCGGGCTTTATCGGCAGTCATCTGGTCGAAGCGCTGTTGGAACGCGGCGATCGGGTGTCGGTCGTCGATGACGAATCGACCGGCTCGATCGACAACCTCGCCGCCGTGCTGGACCATCCCCGGCTGAGCTACACCAAGGGGACCGTGGCCGACGAGGAACTCGTCCGCCGGCTGGTGGCCGACGTGGACGAGGTCTACCATCTGGCCGCGGCGGTGGGCGTGCGGCTGATCGCGCAGTACCCGATCCGCACCATCGAGACGAACATCTACACCACCGAACTGCTCCTGCGGCAACTGGGTCAACTGATCGACGCCGGCAGGAAGGTCAAGTTTTTCATGGCCAGCACGAGCGAAGTCTACGGTAAGAATCCGAAGCCTCGGTGGACCGAAGAGGACGACATCGTGTTGGGGCCTACCGTCCGGCCGCGGTGGTCTTACGGGGCCAGCAAGGCGATCGATGAATTCTTGGCGTTGGCCTATTGGCGCGAGCGAGGGCTGCCGGCGGTGGTCGGCCGGCTGTTCAATGTGGTTGGTCCGCGTCAGACGGGTGCCTACGGGATGGTGCTGCCGCGGCTGGTCGACGCCGCGCTGGCCGGCGGCCCGCTGATCGTTCACGACGACGGGCGTCAGCAGCGGAGCTTCGCCCATGTTTCGGACGTGGTGCGGATGATCCTTGCGTTGACGGCCAATCCGGCGGCCACCGGCGGCGTGTGCAACATCGGCAGCGACCGGCCGGTGAGTATTTTAGAGCTTGCCCAGCGGGTGATCGCGGCGGTGGAGAAGAGGGGGCTGGGGGATGGGGGACGTGGGACGGGGAAGAAGGCGGAAGGCGGAGGACACGGCGCCGAACCCCGAACCCCGAACCCCGAACCCCGAACATCCAATCCCCAATCCCTAATCCCTCGTCCCTCGTCCCTACACATAGAGTTCCAGAGCTACGCGGAAGCATACGGCGATGATTTCGAGGACTGCCGCCGCCGGGTGCCCGACCTGTCGAAACTTTGTCGTCTGACCGGGCTTGAAGCCCGTTGGGGACTGGACGAGGTCATCGCCGAGTTGGTGGAGCGGAAACGTTCTTCAACGTAGGGTGGGCCGAGCGAATCCGCCCTCTTCTCTCCGCCTTCCCCCCTCTGCTATAACTTCTTGCCGTCGATCGTCAGGCCGTCCTCGCGGTTGCCCAGCCGGCGGTGGATTTCGGCGTCGATCGAGTAGTCGATCATATGCGCCTTGCGCCCCGCTCACTGCGGCTCCGCGCGGAAGAACACGAATCCCATTGGCCCGAGCGGCAGCGACACACGCCCTTCGACCATCGGCAACTCCTTGCCGGTCAGCACGTCGCGGGTTGCTAGCTTACCGCCGGCTCGACGCGTTGCAGGATGTGCAGCGAGCGGCCTGGCAACTCCCATCGCTTCTTAGGGGCGGACTTCGGATCGGCCGGGGACAGATACGCGTCGGCCGTCTCGACTTCCACCGCGGTACGCTCGTAGTTGGCCAGAACCAGGTGCAACTGCCGATTGGCGAACGCGGAGACGACGACGTTCTTATCCGGCGGGCGACGCAGCAGGTCGCAGTCGCCCACGTCGAGCCAGGCCCACGTGCCCTCTTCCACCAAGGGCAGATACTGTTTGAGCCAGCGGGCGTGCGCGGGCCGTTCGTCCGGCCGGCCGGGCCGCTCGAGGACAGGATCCCACTTGAGGCAATACGGGTCGTCGGGGTGGTCCTGGATGTACCGCCATCTCTTGCGATGGCACCGCGTCCAGTGGCATTTTTCTTCGGGTTGGTACTCGATGCCGGGGACCATCGTGTCTTCCCCGGTCCTCGGCCGCCCGGCCATAAGCAGCAGCGGAAACTGCATGTACGGGATGGAATGCAGGTACAACTCGTCCTCGTTTGGGATTCCCGCATGGGTTGTG
>CBDAFL010000236.1:0-2292 GCA_965195225.1 uncultured Thermoguttaceae bacterium | reverse complement strand
TCGAGTTTCGCACTTTTTCCGGCGGGAATTGGTATCGGTGAAATGCGGCCAACCGTGCACAATCTGGTGAATTCAAGCACGAGTTCCCAGAAGCACGGAGGCCGCAAATGGAACTTACCACAACTTTCATGGCTTTGCTAGAAGGGTTTCGCCCCGTCTTTACATCCCCGAGTTACTCCACGTTCTGCCTGCTGATGACGGGCTGGATTCTCTCGGTTCGCCACCGCTATGTCACGGATCTGATTATCTCCAGTGATTCTGTGCGTAACGGACACTTCTCCGATTACCACCGTTTCTTTAGCCATGCCAAATGGGAAATTGACAATCTATGGAAACACTTGGCTCGATTACTGATTAAGCATTTCGTTGGTCCCGATGCGGTGATCATTCTGGCTGGAGATGACACGTTGTGCCGCAAACGCGGCTTGGGTCTGTTCGGCGCTGGCATGCACCATGATCCGCTGATTTCCAGTCGAGCCAAGAAACTGGTCAGTTGGGGACATGATTGGGTAAACCTCTGCTTGATCGTTGCCAATCCTTGGTGGGCGCCAGGTAAGGTGTTCGCGTTACCGATCTGCATGCGACTGTATCGCAATAAGCAAGGCGTGACAAAAGGAAGAGCAAAGGGAAAAGGTGGCAGCAAGAAAAAGGCGGCTCCATCAACGAAGCGGCAGAAGAAACAAGCCAAGCGTTCCCAGCGCAAGACACGAAAGGCTGCAGCACGGCAACCGAAGAACTCCGAGAATCGCAAAAGCACAAGCATTTCAACACATGTCACACGCCCTGAATTGATGCGTCAGATGTTGGAACTGGTCGCATCCTGGTTTCCCGATCGGCAATTCCTATTCGTGGCCGATAGCCTTTACACAGGCGAAAGCGTATTGAAGTACCTTCCGGCGAATGTCGACATGATCGGCGCAGTCCATCCCAAGGGTGGTTTGTATGAGCCGGCGCCCAAAGAACAGACCGGACGCGGCGCGCCGCGCAAAAAGGGCAAACGCTTGCCCACGCGCGACCAATGGGCGGCCAGTCGTGCTCCCTGGACGTCGATCGCCTTTGATCAATATGGCTTGCATGGCACGTTCGAAACGAAAACTCGCAGCGGACTTTACTACAAAGCTGGCAAAGACCGCCTGTTGAAATTCGTATTAACCCGTGACACGGACGGAGAGCGTCCCACCCGAATCTTCTATTGCACCAATCTTGAAATGAACGTCCAACAGATCCTTGCGATGTATGCCCATCGGTGGGCAATTGAAGTAACTCACTACGACGCGAAGCAACTGCTGGGCTTGGAAGATCCGGCCAACCGTCTTCCGCCGGCGGTCCAGCGCACCGCGCCCATGGCAATGTTCCTCTACAGTCTGACGATCCTTTGGTACGCCCAACACGGCCGCAAGCACCTGCAATTCCCGGAACGGCCATGGTACACTCGCAAGAGTGAACCAAGTTTCGCCGACATGTTAACGACGTTACGCCGAGTAACGTGGGAAGATATAACATTGCCAGTGCGACCCAAAAGCAGTGTGTGGAAAAAATCCGTGGTTCTATTGACCTACCTCGCAACCCTTGCGGGGTAAGCCCACCCGGCCCTGAAAACCTGTTTGAAAAGTGCGAAACTCGAACTAAGGTTATGAAACATTTCAAAGAATACTGCCGAACAAGGGCATTGAGAGGGGCGCTCGCAAACTCAAGCCCCTCCGTCCGCCGTTCGATGATGGCGCCAGGTTCATTGAATCCACTGCTAGTCACTTGGGAAGAGGTTGAAGACAAATGGAAAACCGGATAAGGCCGCCTGATAAACGGGCGCGGATTGCGAACCTATTGACAGCAAAGGACTTGGTTGGCGAGAATCAGGAAATCAGGAAGCGTCTTAGGCCGACGGATTTGTCGGCCTAAGACGCACATCCCGGGTTTGGGCCGAGAGCCGCCTAGAGACTAAGTTGGGTTGCATGAAGAATTTCGTCTTCTACCTTGGATTGGGTGCGTTGTTCACGCACGAACTCGACGCAATGCCGAATCACGAGTGGCGAGTTCTCCCGCTAGTACGAATGTTGCCGGACGGAATGGGAATGAACGTATTCGTAATAGCTCATGTTCCCCTTTTTGCATTTCTAATCGCGCTGGTTGCTAGTTCAAACGCTCGAACCGGCGCCATGTCCAAGTTGGTTATTAGCGGATTTCTTGTACTCCACGGCTTGTTGCACGCAATATTCATGAGCCACCCCCATTATGAGTTTTCGTCTATTCTGTCTAATATGCTCATCTTCGGTGGCGCCGTGTTCGGTGGGA
>CBDAFL010000235.1:0-21163 GCA_965195225.1 uncultured Thermoguttaceae bacterium | reverse complement strand
GCAAATGCAAGAAGCTTGCCCTGACGGCCTGCATGCGTAAACTGCTGACGATTCTCAACGCTATGATCCGTGACAAAAATACTTGGCAATCCGCCAATCCTTGACCTTGACTTTTAACACAGTCGCTGTCCCCTTCCCGCGGCGCAAGGGGGACAGTCCCATTTTCGCGGCGGTCAAGCGATTTCCCAAGGCAACGTCCTTCACGCCGCGAAAATTGAGACAGTCCCCTGTGAACGGTTACAAGTGCGAAATGCACCCCTCCGCAAACCGATTCAATAATTACCCTTGACTATTCTTGCATATTTGGCTAAACTTGCAAATAGACGTGGCCGATGAAGTGAGAAAGAGAACCCCAGGCCTCTCTCTCAAAGGGAGAGGGGAGATTTCTGATGAACGCCAAAAAACGCGCCAAATACGAAGCCAGGGCAAGGATCATCAAGGCGATGGCCCACCCTACCCGACTGTTCCTGGTCGACGAGTTGGCACGCAACGGACAACGTTGCGTCTGCGAGCTGACCGAGATGGTCGGGGCCGACATGTCCACCGTTTCTCGGCATTTGACTACCCTCAGGGAGGCGGGCATTATCGAGGACGAGCGACGAGGGACGCAAATCCTTTACCGGCTGCGAGTGAAATGCGTGCTGAACTTTTTCGACTGCGTCGAGACCGTCCTCGAACGCAACGCCAAAGAACGTATGGAATTATTGAGGTGAGAATCGGATGAAAAAGGAACTGTGGATTTTTGCCGGAATGGCAGCCGTTTTTCTGCTGGCGTATTTCCTGAACTTCGCCAGCCCGGAGATTAAGGACGCTATCATGGAAGCGTTCTTCATGCTCCAGTGGTACGCCCAGTATCATACGCTGGCGTGTGTGGTTCCGGCGATGTTCATTGCCGGGGCGATTGCCGTGTTTTTCTCGAAGGAGGCCGTGCTGCGGCACTTGGGTCCAAAGGCCAACAAGGTCGAGGCCTACGGCGTGGCGTCCACTTCCGGCACGGTGTTGGCCGTCTGCTCGTGCAGCGTACTGCCGATGTTCGCCGGCATTTACCGGGTCGGGGCGGGACTCGGACCGGCATCGGCATTCCTCTATTCCGGCCCGGCCATCAACGTCATGGCCATCTTTCTCACCGCACGGGTGCTGGGTTTCGATCTAGGTGTTGCACGGATCATCGGCTCGGTCGTCTTCGCGGTCATCATCGGATTGATCATGGCGGTCATTTTCCGTAAGGAGGACGAGGCTCGGACGGCTGTGGTGATGGCCTTGCCCGACCCGCCCCCGGCCAAACGAAGCCTGTGGCAGACCGCGCTCTTCTTCGTGTGCATGATTGCCTTTCTGGTCTTCAGCGACTGGGCCAATCCGAGCCAGACGATCCTGGACATGAAAGACGGCCGGCATATGCACGTCACCGTGTTGCAGAAGACCGGCGAGATGTACCGCGTACAACTGGAAGAGCCGCTCGGCGAATTGAACAAAGGCGCAAAACTCACGCTCAAAACCGCGGACATCGTTCCGGATTCGGAGCGGGACTGGACGCCCGAGAACTACCGGTGGGCGGTATGGGTATTCCACCACCGCTGGTATTTTTCCGGGGCGTGTTTCCTGGCCGTGCTGGCGATGGTCGTCCGCTGGTTCGGCCGCGATGAACTCACCGAATGGATGGGCCAGACCTGGAGCTTCTCCAAGACAATTATTCCGCTGTTGTTCGGCGGCGTGCTGGTCACTGGATTCGTCGGCGCGCTGATTCCCGAGGAACTCGTCGCCGGTTGGGTCGGCGGCGACAGCTTCCGCGCCAACCTCGTGGCCTCGATGATCGGCGGGATGTGGTATTTCGCCACGCTCACCGAGATTCCAATTTTGCAGGCCCTGTTGGGGTTGGGAATGGGCCGCGGGCCGGCCCTGGCGCTGCTCCTGGCCGGGCCGGCGCTGTCGCTACCCAGCATCGCGGTTATTTACAGCGTGATCGGGTTCAAGAAAACGGCCACGTTCGTGGTGCTGACCGTATTGATGAGCACAATCGCCGGCGTGGCGTTCGGTTGGTTCTTTGTGTGAGCATATTTTGCCCTGTAGGGCTGAGGGAGGACTAATATGAAACTGGTACAGGTTCTAGGCCCCGGTTGCTCCAAATGCGCCAAGCTGAAGGAAAACGTCGAGACAGCGGTCCAGCAGGCAGGCATCGAGGCGACCGTGGAAAAAGTGACGGACATCAATCAGATGATGAGCTTTGGCGTAATGGTGACGCCGGCCTTGGTGATCGACGGAGAGGTGAAATCGTCGGGCAAGGTGCTCTCGCCGGAAGACATCAAGCAGTTGCTGGAATAAAGGAACATCGGCATGGACCTGAAAAACGCGGCGGCCGTCTGTCTGATTTCGTTGTTTTCGGCGACACTCGTTGTCTTGATCGCCCGCTCACTTGACTCTCAAGCCGCCGCTCGACTGGAGCCGCAACTGGCAAACATCGTCGAAGAACTCCGGGCGCTGCGAGGTCAAGGTGGAATTGCGGCCGCGCCAAGCGCTTCGACCGCGGCCGAGACGGGCGACGATGGCTTGGTTATTTACTATTTCCATAGCAATATGCGATGTCCGACCTGCCGCTCCATTCAGTCGCAGGCACAAGAGACGGTTCAGACCTATTTTTCTTCGCAATTGGGCGATGGGGAAGTGATCTGGAAAATCGTGAACTACGAACAACCCGCGGCCAAGCCGTTGGCGACAAAGTTCGAGATTCAGATGCCTGTCATCGTGTTGGCTAAAATGAATGACGGCCAAATCCAGAATTGGAAGCGATTGGACAAGGTTTGGGCGCTAGTGGGCGATAAGCCCGCTTTCACGAAGTACGTGCGCGGAGAGGTCGAGCGGATGCTTGCGCCTGAGGGACCACCGGCGATGCCTCAAGGCGAGGAGTCAAAGGCTCCGATTTCGACCGACGAAAGCCTGCGTTCCCTGGAGTTTCCAGACATTCCGGTTCCACGGTAGAAATCTTGTTGTCCAACAATATTCGGAGGAGACCAATATTATGAAACGTGATCCCATCGCTCTTTTTATCCTTGGTGTTGTAGCTTTCTGTGCTTTTGTGCTTCCACAAGCGGTTCCGGCGGCCGACGCTTTTGCCGAAGCCGGCATACCCGCCGACCGCATCGTGGTGATGTACTTCCATCGCACTCAGCGTTGTCCGACGTGCCTGAAGATGGGCGGCTACAGCGAGGAAGCGGTCAAGACTGGATTCGCACAACAAATAGCGGACGGCAAGGTCGAGTTTCGCTATATCGACTTTCAGGACAAAAGGAATGAGGCGTTGGCCAATGGTTTCAAGATCGGCGGCCCCAAGCTGATCGTTGCACACATCAACGGCAATAAAGTCCTGGAATACAAGAACCTGCCGGATATATGGGCGAAGGTCCGCGATCGGGCGGCGTTCATCGAGTACGTTCAGAGCAACATTCGACAGCACATAAAGTAATCGTTGGCGCCTTGTTACCACGTTCCGCGTGGGGACGAGTGAAAGGGTGTTTGAAGTGACGGCCTACTTGCTATATGCCGGAGCGGCGTTGTACCTGGGCGTATTGACGTCGATCAGCCCCTGCCCCCTGGCGACGAACATCGCGGCCATCTCCTACGTCAGCCGAAACGTGGGTGATTCGCGCTGGGTGATCGCAGCCGGGTTCCTCTACACACTGGGACGGTGTCTGCTCTATCTGGTTCTGGCCGTACTGTTGGCAACCACGGCGATGTCGATTCCCGCCGCCTCTCGATTTCTCCAGAACTACATGCATTTGGTTCTTGGCCCCATCTTTTTACTCCTGGGAATGTTCTTGGTAGGGCTTGTCACGATAAGCGGCGGCGGAGCGATGATGACCGAAGGGATGCGGAAGCGAATCGACGCCATGGGAATCTGGGGCGCGCTGCTGTTGGGTATGCTCTTCGCGGTGGCCTTTTGCCCCACGTCGGCCGCGTGGTTTTTTGGTTTGGTCGCGCTCATCTTGGGTTCCGGCGCCGGCGCCGAGACGATTGTCGCCAAACTGGCCACGATCGGAGTCAGTCTCCCCGAGGCATCCTTGCCCGGCGCCACCATTGTTCTACCGCTGATCTATGGCATCGGCACCGCGGTGCCGGTTTTGCTGGTTGCGTTTCTGTTGGCTTACAGCGCCCAGTCGGTTGGCAAGACGTACAACATGCTCTCAAAGATCGAGTGGTGGGCCCGGCAGATCACCGGCTGGGTCTTTATACTGGCGGGTATCTACTTCACGCTCAGATACGTTTTTCAGGTGCTATGATGCGAGCAGTCGTTCCGGCCGCGTTCCTGTTGGCTTGCATGGGCGCAGTGGCCCAAGCCCAGGAGTGGGCACGGGAAATGTTCGAGGTCAGAAGCCACGACTTCGGCACGATTGCACGAGGCTCCAAAGCGGAATACGAGTTCGTCTTCACCAACAAGTACCTTGCCGAGGTGCATGTTGCCGCCGCTCAATCGAGTTGTGGGTGTACGAGTGTTTCCATCAAACAGCCATCGCTGGGAACCTATGAGCGAGGCTCCATTGTCGCTCGCATCAATAGTGATTCGTTCTTGGGTCGGCAAAAAGCAACAATCACGGTCAGGTTCGACCGCCCCCAACCCGCTGAAGTCCAGTTGCAGGTAAAGGTCTTTGTCCGCGGCGACTTGGTGCTGGAACCCGCGTGTATTTCACTGGGAGACATCGACCACCGGTCGCCGGCCGAGGGACAACTATCGGTTACTCACTATGGGCACGACGACTGGAAGATCGTTGACGTAAAGAGTGAAAATCCGCATTTGACGGTGGAAGCGATAGAAACCTTGCGAAGCGCGAATCGTGTCGCCTATACACTCCGCGCTCGACTGTCCAAGGACGCCCCGCCAGGTCACGTCCGGGAACACCTCTTGCTCATCACCAACGATTCAGGCCAGAGTCAGATTCCCGTTTTGGTCCAGGGACGGGTAATGTCGGCCGTCACAGTCAGCCCAGCCACGCTGTTTCTGGGGGTGATACCGCCGGGCGGGACTGTGACAAAGCAGATTGTCGTTCGCGCCAAAACACCCTTCCGCATCCTCGCGGTGAAGCCCGAGTGCGCTTGCCTGAAAATCGAGGTGCCCCGGGAAGACGGACCGAAGAAGATTCATCTGATTCCGGTGACGTTTGTGGCGCCAGATCAGCCCGGCAAGGTGAGCGAAACGATTCGGATTGAAACGGACCTCGACCAAGCCGTCGCGGAACTGACAGCTTACGCTGCCGTCTCGAAGCTCCAGGAACCCTGATACAGGGGAGAAGAATAAGAAACGGGGAGTTTCAGCTTGGGTTGAGCGGCTAGTGCTACAACGCTGGGTCGTTTCCGCAAATGCGTGGCAACCGATTGTATAACAGTGACTTGTGGCGTTTTGACGAACACCGTGTAGCGGGCGGGCTTGCCCGCCGTTGCCTCGGCGGCACTCTTGCGGGCAACCAACGGCGGGCAAGCCCGCCCGCTACACGATTATCCCGCGCTACTTAGCGTTGTGGTATTGGCATCGTGGGGTTGGGCGGACCATCGATCCCCCAATACTTGATTCCGATCACTTCGCCCTTCATCACCGTGAAGATGTCGGTGTTGTCGACGTATCGGCCGGAGAATCGCCAAACGGCGGCGGCCCTCTTGTCCTGGCCCTTGACCAGATCGGCAAAACGGCGGCTGCCCGGCCCCCGGGCCAGAAGCGGGACCAGACTGTTGCTATGTCCGCCGGAGTGATAGACAATCCCCGGCATTTTGCCCGGCCCACGATCAACGATCGGATCGAAAGCGACCATTTTTGACCCCGGTCCCCAGATCAGGCCGCAATCGTGATCGGACGTGAGTATCAGCAAGGTTTCGTCCCAGCCGCCGTGCGAGCGGATCCAGGCGACGACCGCCTCGACGGCGTGGACGAAGTCGGTTTGCTCTTCGATCATCCGGCGTGGTCTGTTGGCGTGGTTGGCCCAATCGACGGCCCCGCCCTCGATCATCAGAAAGAAGCCGTCGGGATTGTCGTCGAGGCAGTTCAGGGCGGCCTTGGTCATCGTGGCCAACGTGGGAACGTTGGGGATGAACGGCGAGTTAATATCTAAGAGAGGAACGATGTCACCAGTCAGGGGCGTTCGACGGATGCGTTTCTCCTGCAATGTGGCGGCGACCCGGGCGGTACCCAACACCTTCGGCGGCGTGGGGCCTGAAATCAGGGCCTCGAAATCGGCCTTGCTCTCGATCAGCTTCCAGCCGCCCCGGCCCGACTTCAACCCCTTCCAAGTCTCTTCGCCGCCGACGTAGTTATAATTACGTTTCTTGCCCACGGGGATCGGTACTCCGTCGTTGTCGTAATCGGGGTTGCCCGCCCCCATGATTACGTCGAGCCAGTCGGCGGCGAGCATCTCGTTGGCGATTTCGTCGCAATTGCCCCGGCGTCGATTGTGGGCGCCTCCGAGCGCGGCGGGCGTGGCGTGGCTCCAGGGCACACTGCTCACCACTCCCACCGACTTACCCCGCGTCTTGGCGATCTCGGCGATCGACTGCCCGAGCATCGGCCGATCCGCGTTCGACCAGTTGATGGCCCCGTTGTAGGTCTTTCGTCCGGTGGCCAGTGCGGTGCCCGAAGCGGCCGAGTCGGTGGCGGTCGTTTTCAGGTATTTGTATCCGGCGAAGTTGCCCGGTTTGTTGCTTCGAGGCGTGGCATCCCAGGCCTTCGCCGGGTCGTAGACGATTCGCCGGTCTTGTTTGTCGTCGCCGGTGGACTTGCTCGATTGGTTCAAGGGAAAGGTAGTGCAGCCGAGTCTGATCCATTCCGATTGGTCGTACACCTGTTTACCGAGTTTGCCCTGATACATGTCCACGGCCATCCAGGTATTGAATCCCGCGCCGTCGGAGACCATCAGGATCACGTTTTTCGCCGCCCAGGCGGCGCGGCCGAGCGATAGAACCACGACCGTCGCGAGGAACAGCACGGCCGCGAGTCGTAGCGGACGATTGATTTTAATGAAATTCATCTCTAATTGCCTTTTGTCGTAGATTTATCGAGCTTTTGTGGCCATTTTACTGTTTTTGGATTAGGAATGCAAATCGAGCACGTTTGGAAGATGGCAGTGAACCATCTGCCTCGCCCCTCATTACTGCTTGCCGCGGAAGCGCGACCACTGAATGTCGAGTTTCCGCATCCTCGCCCGCAACGTGTGGGGATTGATCCGCAACATGGCGGCTGCGCCGCGTCGTCCTTCGATTTGTCCATCGGCGGCGGTCAACGCCACTTCGATGTGCCTGCGGACGATGGTTTCGAGCGCCTCGATCTCCGCAACCTCTCGCGGCGCGGCGTCCGTTAAGGCGGCGGTTGAACTGCCGCTCCAACCCGCGGTTGAACTGCCGCCCCAATCCGTGGTTGGCGAGTCGGCGCCGACGCCCACCGCGGTGGCCACGTCCAACCGCTTTCCGTCGCCGAGTATCGCGGCCCGGTCGATCACGGCGGCCAATTCCCTCACGTTCCCCGGCCAAGGATAGGCGGCCAACATTGCCAGGTCTTCGGCCGTCGGCGCAACCGGGGCCAGCCCGAACCGCGTGGCCGCGCGTCCGGCGAAATGAACGGCCAGCTTGGCGATGTCCTCCCGTCGCTCGCGCAACGGAGGCAGCACAATCGGAAACACGGCGATCCGATACCACAAGTCCTCGCGGAACGACCCCTCGGCCACCATTCGCGCCAGGTCGCGGTGCGTGGCGGCTACGATCCGCACGTCAACGTTGATCGGTTTCTCGGCCCCTACTCGTTCCATCCAGCCGTCTTGAAGGATGCGCAACATGCGGACCTGTGCGGCCGGGGGCAATTCGCCGATCTCGTCGAGAAACAACGTTCCGCCGTCGGCCCGCTCGAACCATCCACGCCGGCCACCGACGGCGCCGGTGAAGGCGCCCCGCTCGTGGCCGAACAGTTGCGTGTCGATAAGTTCCGGCGGTATCGCCCCGCAATTGACCCGATTGAACGGACCTTGACGGCGCGACGAACGGTTGTGTATCGCCCGGGCGATAAGTTCCTTACCCGTCCCCGTCGCGCCGAAGACCAGCACCGGAGCGTTGGATCGAGCGACCAGCTCGACCCGTTCCATCACGGCACGTAGTCCCGAGTCGGCGCCGACGATCGTCTCGCCGAGCGATTCCCGTCCCAGCCGCATCAGCAGCGATCGGTTGTCTGCCTCGGCGGCCTCGCGAAGCGCGGCTATTTCCCGCAACCGCAGGTCGTTATCCAGCGCGACGGCAAACGGTTCGATAAGCAATTGAGCCAGCTCGACATGCTTCGGATCGAAGGCGCGGTCCTCTGTCGCGATGAAGATCAACACGCCACAGTGTTCGGCCGGATCGCCCAACGGACCGATCAGCACGTCTCTCTGCTGCCGGCCGGGCACAATTTTGTCAACCGGCAAATCGCCGCTCGACGATTTCCCGCCGCGAAGACGAGCTACCTTTTCTCCGCGACACCACGCCAGCAACGCTTCCAACTCGGCCGGCATGCACTCGCTGCGCACGTCGGTCGGACAACGTTCCGGCCCCGCCGGCCCGACGGCGACCGTTTCCAGCACCGACCGCTGGGCGTCGATCCGGCGGACCAGAATCCGCTCGATCGGTACGTGCCGAACCAGCATGGCGGCGATATTGGCGGTCGATTGGCCGATCTCGATATGCCGACACGCCTCCTGCCAAACGCCCAGCAGCACTCGTTGAAAGCGTTCCATATCGAATCCCAAGCTCCGGCTTTCGTCAGCCAGTTTCCCGTAGCATTACACAGTAATCCTATCATATATCGCGGCATTAGTCCATCGTATATGACGGCCCACGGCGTCAAAACTTCTCAATCCGGCCAATTCAACCAGTTTTTCCCGCGAACTGACGCGATTCCAGGCTAGGCACGATAGTTGCGTTACTGCAAATGCGTCATGCGACGCACACCCCGTGCCATCGACAATCTGAAAACCGAAACCTTTCTGCCAAAGGAATCCGCAAATGATCTCACGCCCGTTCGTCGCCTTTGGATTGTTCTCAATCGCCTTGGTCTCGATTGCCGTGTTTGCCGGCGGCTGCCTACAGTCGTCCGATCCGAACGCCGTCAGGGTTCTCAACGTCTCGTACGATCCGACCCGTGAACTCTACAAGGAGTTCAATCGGGTTTTCGCGGAGCATTGGGCGCGGCAATCGGGACAAACACTCGACGTCCGCATGTCGCACGGCGGGTCGGGCAAACAGGCCCGAAGCGTGATCGACGGACTCGAGGCAGACGTGGTCACCCTGGCGCTGGCCTACGACGTCGATGCGATTCGGCGGAAGGCCGGACTGATGCCGAAGGATTGGCAATCGCGGCTGCCGGACAACAGCGCCCCGTATACCTCGACGATCGTCTTTCTGGTGCGCAAGGGGAACCCCAGGGGGATCAAGGATTGGAACGATTTGGTCAAGCCGGATGTGTCGGTCATCACTCCCAACCCGAAGACCTCGGGCGGGGCGCGCTGGAATTACTTGGCCGCCTGGGGCTACGTGCTCAAACGAGAGTTGGGCGACTTTGCCAAATTGCACGACCCGAACTCGACCGACGCGGTGGCCAAAGCCAACGAGAAGGCCCGTGAGTTTGTCAAAGAGGTTTTCCAGCACGTTAAAGTGCTCGACACCGGCGCCCGCGGCTCGACGATGACTTTCGTGCAACGTGGAATCGGCGACGTGCTGCTGGCCTGGGAGAACGAGGCGTTTCTCTCGATCCACGAGCTAGGCCCCGATAAGTTCGAGATCGTGGTCCCTTCGATCAGCATTCTCGCCGAGCCGAGCGTGGCGGTGGTGGACAAGGTAGCCGACAAACACGGTACGCGAAAAGTGGCCGAGGCCTACTTGAAACACCTCTACTCGTCCGAGGGCCAGACGTTGGCCGCCAAGCACTACTATCGCCCTCGCGACGCGGAAGGGGTGCCGGAAAAATACATGAAGCGTTTTCCCGATGTCGAGCTATTCACCGTCCGCGACGTGTTCGGCGGCTGGGAGAAGGCGCAGGCCGAGCATTTCAACGACGGCGGCGTGTTCGATCAGGTTTACAAACCATAACATCATCGGTGGGTGGCACGTCCCTGAGCGAAGCGAAGGGCGTGTCTGACAGGCGCACCACGCCCTTCGCTTCGCTCAGGGACGTGCCACCCACATGCGACTACCGGTCAATAATATGAGTCTCAAGCAACACAGCGTTCTGCCCGGTTTCGGCCTGACGATGGGCTTCACGCTGTTCTATTTGGGCCTGATCGTACTGCTCCCGCTGGCCGGATTGCTGTTGAAGTCGGCCACGATTAGCTGGGACCAGTTCTACGCGGCGGTCACCGACCCGCAGGTGGTGGCCTCCTACAAAATTACCTTCGGTGCGTCGCTGGTCGCGGCCACGGCCAATGCCGTGTTCGGTCTGGCGGTGGCCTGGGTGTTGGTCCGCTATTCGTTTCCGGGCAAGAATATCGTCGATGCGATGGTCGACCTGCCGTTCGCCATGCCGACGGCCGTCTCGGGCATCGCCCTGACTGCGATCTACGCGCCCAACGGCTGGATCGGACGCTGGCTCGATCCGCTGGGTATCGAAGTGGCCTATACGCAACTCGGCATCATGGTGGCGTTGACGTTCATCGGCCTGCCGTTCGTGGTGCGCACGTTGCAGCCGGCGTTGGAAGACATGGACGCGGAGATCGAGGAGGCCGCGGCGAGCCTCGGCGCCACGCGTCGGCAGACGTTCACGCGGGTCATCTTTCCCACGATCATGCCGGCGCTGTTGACTGGCTTCGCGCTGGCCTTCGCCCGAGCGCTGGGCGAGTACGGCTCGGTAGTTTTCATCTCCGGCAACTTGCCGATGAAGACCCAGATCGTGCCGCTGTTGATAATGACCAAGCTGGAGCAATACAACTATGCCGAGGCCGCGGCCATCGCCGTGGTCGCGCTCGGCGCTTCGTTCGTCGTTTTGTTGTTCATCAATATCGTGCAGTGGTGGAGCCGCCGATACACGACACAGTAAGTTTAGCCGCCGGTTGGGTGGCACGGGCATCTTGCCCGTGTTCCGGCCAGCACTGGCGAAACGCCAGTGCCACCCCGCCGCTAAATGAATATCCGTAATCGTGGAAACTCGAACGTGGCCGGTACTACAACGATGAAACGCAGCGAAAACATCCGATGTCGAGCCGTGGCCGCCACCACCGAACCCCGCTGGGTCCGCCGGCTGCTGATCGGCGTTTCGCTTGCTTTTCTCAGCCTGTTTCTGGTGATGCCAATGGCGGCGGTGTTCGCCCAGGCGTTCAGTCGCGGCTGGGGGGTTTACGTCCGATCGCTCGGCGACCACGACGCGCTGGCGGCTATCGGCCTGACGCTGTTGGTCGCTCTGATCGCGGTGCCTATCAACACGGCGTTTGGGGTGATCGCGGCCTGGGCCATCGCCAAGTTTCAATTTGTCGGCAAGAGCTTGTTGATTACGCTGATCGACTTGCCGTACAGCGTTTCGCCGGTCATTTCCGGGATGGTCTTCGTGCTGTTGTTCGGCCGTCAGGGCTGGCTCGGTCCGTGGCTGGAGGCGCGTGGCATACACATTATCTTCGCGGTCTCGGGCATCGTGCTGGCGACGCTGTTTGTCACCTTTCCGTTCGTCGCCCGCGAGCTGATTCCGCTGATGCAGTCCCAGGGTACCGAGGAGGAGGAGGCCGCCCGACTGCTCGGCGCAAGCGGATGGCAAACCTTTTGGCGGGTCACGCTGCCAAACGTCAAGTGGGGACTGCTCTACGGCGTGATTCTTTGCAACGCCCGGGCGATGGGTGAGTTCGGGGCCGTCTCGGTCGTCTCGGGACACATCCGCGGCGAGACGAACACCATGCCGCTGCACGTCGAAGTGCTCTACAACGAGTACAACATTACGGCCGCCTTCGCCGTGGCCTCGCTGCTGGCGTTGTTGGCGCTGGTCACGTTGGTGCTCAAGTCGGCGCTGCAATGGAAGACCGCCGAACAACTCGCCCCGGAAGAACAAGGGTACACGGGGGATTAGGGGGCATTGATTTCCCGCAATTGGGCATGTAGGATTGTATGGTGGAGGTGGTGGCGATGCGTAAAATACGTGCTTATGTGGACACATCGGTATTTGGCGGAACAGACGATGAGGAGTTCTCTGCGGCGAGTCGGCGGTTCTTTGGGCGAATTCATGGCGGCGAATTCATTGTTTTGATTTCTCAGCTTACTTTGGATGAGTTGCAAGGAGCTCCGCCGCAAGTCCAGTGCGTATTCAAGGAATTACCGGCCGACAGCGTGAGATTTGTGCCCGCCGATCCAGAAGCAACCGTGCTGGCGCAAGCCTACATGGACGCGAAAATATTGGGTCGGTCCAATCTTGCCGACGCGATCCATGTTGCCACCGCCACCGTTGCCGGGGCCGATTTGATCCTGAGTTGGAACTTTCGGCACATTGTCAACTACGATCGCATCCACAAGTACAACGGTGTTAACGCGCTGAAGGGTTACCCGCCAATTGAAATCCATAGTCCGTTGGAGTTAAGCGATGCCAACGAAAACGAAAACATTTGATTGCGTCGAGATGAAAAACCGCATTCAGGCCGAGCGGCTGGCGGAGTACGAGTCGCGCAAGGGGGAATTCGCGTCCTACGTGGATTTCATCAATGCCAGGGTGAAGGATTCGGAATTGATGAAGATCGTACGACAGAAATCCAGAAAGTATAGATAGCAGAAATTCATTCATATCTGGCGAATGGGTGTCTGCGTATATTGTAAAAAACGATATGAACAAGGCGGGCTTCACTGACATCGCCGCGGCGTTAGCCACGAGGGCTCTGGAACAAAAAACATGATACGCAGCGACACCACTCAAAACAACCAAACAGGTGAAGTCTATAAAGTACTGATGATCACTGTTCCGGGGCAGGATTGGCTCATGGCCAACCAGCATCTTCTCGAATTGAAGATGGCGACGCCTATTCCATTTTGATTAGACTGTGACAAGCTGTGACACGATGCTGCGACATCAGCGTAGGTTATGCTAAAAACATTTCCTACGCGAGAGGGAAAACAGATGGGTATCGAAGTTCGCAATATCAACAAGACGTTTGGCACGTTCGCGGCGCTGCGAGACGTGAGTCTCGGTGTGGCTACCGGCGAGTTGGTGGCCCTGCTCGGTCCGTCAGGCTCAGGCAAGACCACCCTGCTGCGAATCATCGCCGGGCTGGAGGAGCCGGACCGGGGTAGCGGCGCCATACTCTTTCACGACGAGGACGTCGCACGGCAGCGAGCAGGCAGCCGCCAGGTCGGATTCGTATTCCAACACTACGCCCTGTTCCGACACATGACCGTCTTCGAGAACGTGGCCTTCGGGCTGCGCGTGCGGCCGAAACGACTGCGGCCGAGCCGGAATCTCGTTAAGTACAAAGTCCTGCGGCTGCTGAAACTCGTGCAACTCGAAAGCATGGCCAACCGCTATCCGCACCAGCTCTCCGGCGGGCAACGGCAGCGGGTCGCCCTGGCCCGGGCGCTGGCCATCGAGCCGAAGGTGCTGCTGTTGGACGAGCCGTTCGGCGCGCTCGACGCCCGGGTCCGCCAGGAGCTGCGGCAGTGGCTCCGCCGGTTGCACGACGAGATACACCTGACCAGCGTGTTCGTCACTCACGATCAGGACGAGGCTTTGGAGTTGGCCGACCGGGTGCTGGTGATGAACGAGGGTCGGATCGAGCAGATCGGCACGCCCGACGAGGTCTTCCACCGCCCGGCCACGGAGTTCGTCGTGAAATTCCTCGGGCAAGTGAACTTTTTCCACGGGCGGTTGGAGGGCGACAAGGTCCATTTCTCCACCTTGGCCTGGGACTGTCCCGAACACGCCGGCGCGTCGACTCAACCGGCGCGGGTCTTCGTCCGCCCGCACGAACTCGACGTGGACGTCGAGCGGAACGGCCACCCCGCGCTCCAGGCCGTGGTCACGCGGATTCATTCCGCCGGTCCGAACGTGCGGCTGGAACTGAGGGCCGCCTCGGGCGAGCCGCTCTGCGCCGAACTGACGCAAGAGCGTTTCCGCTTGTTGAACCTCTCCGTCGGAAACACGGTATACGTCACGCCCCGCGAGGTGAAGGTCTTCGCCGACGAATCCACGAAGTGATTCCATCTTGTTCCCATGCTCCGCATGGGAACACACTGCCCGGACGCTCTGCGTCCGCTACGAAAACCTCTCGGGGAGAGGGTGGATGCTCTTACACCTGCTCCGGCACCACGAACGGATGGCGGTAGGGACGGGTTAGAAGTTCGTTCGCCTCGTCGTCGCCGATGAACCGATCGGCCGCGGCGTCAAACGCCAGCTTGCGTCCGAGCCGGTAGGTGGCGCCTTCCAGCCGCATCCGGGCGGCGGCGGTCAGGTGTTCCTTCATGCTCTCGAACGACTCTTGGGCGTCCTGGTCGTCGCCGAAGGGTTTTGAGCCTCGATTGAACGAGGTTTCCTTGCCCAGTTGGTACGAGAGGTTGCCTAGGTGGCAAAGCTCCGTCGAACGGTGCCCTTCGAGGATTTCCGTACGCAGTTGGTCGCGTTGGCGGCTGCGGACGCAGTCGATGAAGTTGGCAAAGTGCAGCTTCGTCGGGTCTTGCCGTTTGCCGTCCGGGTTTACCAAGCGGCCGCTGAGGGTGACGCGCTTTCGGGCCTCGTCCACCGCTCCGCTGGGCAACGGCTCGCCGACGGTCTTTCCCTTGGCGTAGAATTTCCCGCCTTTTATCACTCCTTCGTCGGTATAGAACTCGTTGGTCACCTTCCTTGACTTTTGATCGACCAGACCGCGGTCCTCGAAGAACAATTTCGGGCCGCCGAAGTCGATGACCGTAAACTGTGTGTTGGGTGTCTGGCCCTGGTCCTGGGTCTGGTATCCGTACCGTCCGCCGAGGCTGATAACGGATCGCGGCACGGCCCCCTCGGGCATTGCCCAGCGGGCGATGTCCATCTGGTGGACCCCCTGGTTGCCGATCTCGCCGTTGCCGAAGTCCCAGAACCAGTGCCAATTGTAGTGGACCAGGTTTTCGTGATACGGCTGTTGCGGCGCCGGGCCAAGCCAGAGGTTGAAGTCCACTTCCTTCGGCGGCGTCTTCGGCAACTTGAATCCGATGCTGCGGCGCGGCTTGCTGGCGTAGCCGTAGGCAATCAGCAGCTTGCCGTAATTGCCGCCGCGGACGGCCTCGATCGTGGCGATCCAATCTGGATCGGATCGGCTCTGCGAACCTTGCTGCACGATGCGGTTGTACTTCCGCGCGGCCTCGACCAGCTTGCGGCCCTCGAAGATATTGTGGCTACAAGGCTTCTCGACGAACACGTCCTTGCCGGCCTGACAGGCCCAAATCGCCTGGAGCGAATGCCAGTGGTTCGGTGAGGCGATCGAAATGGCGTCCAAACTATTATCTTCCAGTGCCTCGCGGAGATCCCGCACGCAGTTGGGCGTGTTGCCGGCATGATCCTTGACCCATCGGCCGCGCATTGGGAACAAGCGGCTGTCGGGATCGACCAGGTAGGCGACCTCGACGTTCTTCATCCCGCAGTAGTGGCGGATGTGCTCTTGCCCGCGGCCGTTGATGCCTACCACGGCGATGCGGACCCGGTCGTTGGCGCCCAGAATCTTGCCCGACGCTTTGGCCCCGGAGACGGCAAACGAGGCGGCAAAGCCGGCGGCGGCTGAACGCTTGAGAAAATCGCGGCGGTTGTGGCGGGACATGGTTCGCTCCTGATGGCTGGAGGGAGATGATGGCATTGTCGGGTGGGGGGGACTGGCCAACGCACGAGAAACACACCTTTCCCTCATTTTCCCCTCGCCGTGGTGGCATGTCAAGCCCGCGGCACTCTCGCGGGATGCCGCGGGACGGATTAGGAAATCCGCATGTGGCGCAAGCCGCCCTCCATCTTCGGGGGTGATTTCTCGAATTTCCGCTCCTTTTCGCCCTCAGATTTCTCGATTCGCCATATCTAGTAATGGCGGACCATTGGGCTTCTACCCGTTTGCTCGTCAGAAAACTTACTCAGGCCGCCGGTCGCCAATTAAAATGGAAGATATGCCTGACCAACGACGATTTCCCAATGCGCGACGGACGGAGGAGTTTTTGGAGTTGTACTCCTCCTGCCAGCACTCGCTCTACGTCTACATCGTCACCCTGATCGGTAACCCCGTCGATGCCCACGACGTGCTCCAAGACGCCAACTTGGTGCTGTGGCAGAAGTTCGACCAATTTGAACGCGGAACGAGCTTTAGCGCCTGGGCACGCGAGGTGGCGCGATACCGGGTGTTGCGATACCGGCAAATCCACGCCAACGACACGCCGATCCTGGACCCTAGCGTGCTCGACGCGCTGGCCAAGCGGCTCGACGAAGTCGACCGGCATCAAGACGAATTATACACCGACCAGCTCCTCGACTGCATCGAACGACTCGGCGACGCCGATCGGGAGTTGGTCCGACTCCGCTACCACAGCAGCGTCCGTGTGAAGGCGCTGGCGGAACAGTTACATCGGTCGGAAAATGCGGTCTCTCAATCCCTGGGCCGCATCCGCCGTCTGCTGCGGAAGTGCGTGGAGGAAGGCGTGAAACAAACCGAGGAAGGAGATTCCGCGGGATGATCGCCGAAAAAGCCAACGACGACCGCGAGTTGGACCGGCTGATCGACCGGATGTGCGATCAGATCGCCTCGGTCGATGAACTGGCGGCGCTCGGCCATCGGCTGGCCAACGACCCGGCGGCGCGGGACTATTACATCGCTTGCCTCGAGTTGCACGCCCGGCTGGCGTGGCAGATGACGTCCAACAAGCCGTTCTCGCCGGAGGAATTGCTCCGGTACGCAGGCGAGGACGAGCAGCGAGGGGCGGGGGGCGAGGGACGAGGGATGGCCGGTTCACCGGCCATTGACCTTCCCGATGTTGCGGCAGTTGAACTGCCGCAACAACTCGATCCCGAACCTCAAACCCCAAATCCACCTTTCCCCACGCTATCCACTACCAACTATCCACCACCCACTGCTCCTTTCGTCGGCAGTTGGGCGTTCTCCTACATGGTCGCCACGGTGATCATGGGCGTGGCGATACTGGGGTTCTGGGCGTACAAAATCACCCATCACCAACATATCGCCGAAGCGCCGTCGCAGTCGGTTCCGTCGGAAGCCATGCAGGAGATGGTTTTCGTCGGCCGGATCACCGGCATGGTCGATGTGAAATGGTCGGACGATCCCCGCTACCTGCCCCCGCTGAGTTCACGGGCTTACGTCCCGCTGGGCCGCAAATACATCCTCAACTCCGGGCTGTTGGAAATCACTTACGACTCCGGCGCGAAGGTCATCCTTCAAGGCCCTTGTACCTACGAGGTCGAATCCACCGCCGGCGGCTATCTCGCGCTGGGAAAACTCACTGCGAAAGTGGAAAGTGCGAAGCCGCAAGCGGCAAATCAGAAATCAGAAATCAGAAATCAGAAATCTCCTTCATCCTTCATCCTTCATCCTTCATCCTTATTCTCCGTCCGCACTCCCACGGCCGTCGTGACCGACCTGGGCACGGAGTTCGGCGTCGAGGTGAGCGAGCGGGGGCTGACCAAGACGCAAGTGTTTGACGGCTCGGTGCGTTTGGCGGCAATTGATTCCGGCGGTGAAGCGGGCGGAGGACGGGTGCTATCGGCCGGCCAGACTGGAGTCGTGCAGTCCGGCAATGCGGCGATTGTTGTCGCCGACGCCGCCGGAGAGATAACATTCGCCCGCGCCATGCCGCCGCCAAAAGACGTGCAAAAGGCCCTCGCCGATGCTTACGCCGAACTTGTGTTGTCGCTCGGTCCGGTCGCTTATTACCGTATGGAGCGCCCGAACGATGAAAAAGAGTTGTTGACGGTATTCGATTCGGCGTCCGGTGGGCGTCACGGAAAATTGAGCGGCGTCGGCCGCGCCGGCGGTCTCGAACGGTTGTGGTGCTCCGGCCGGTTCGGCGGCGGGTTGGAGCTGCGCGGCGAGTTCTTCGGCGATTACGTGATTGCACCCAGAACGCCCGACAGCGACTCGAACCAGTTTTCCTTCTCCGCCTGGATTCTTGCCGATAGCTGGGAATTGTGGTCTTTGATCGCCAGTGAAGGCCGCAGTCGCTCCCAGTTCCGGTTTAATTTCAATCTAGCAACGGATGGCCGCTCGAAGGCGCGGGTCGCTCCGCTTAACGGCAAGGATGGCGCGTACAGTATAGCACGAGGAGACAAGTCGATTCCTTTCCCCTTGAGCCAATGGCAGCATGTGGCAGTGGTGGCCGACGGGTCGGTCCTTCATCTGTACCGCAACGGGGTTGAGGTAGACTCCGAGCCGTGCGAGGGCGTCATTGCCGCCCCACCGGGAAAGTATTTGCTGCTCGGATGCAACGACATGGCGGAAGATCCGACGGGGCTGTTGCCCGCGTCGTTCTGGGATGGGCGGATCGACGAAGTAACCATTTTCCACCGGGCGTTGAGCCTGGAGGAAGTAAAGCGGTTGTACGAGGGGCCGGCCGCGGAGAAAAAGGGGACAGGTCCAATTTGCCGGAACGGCCCGGAGGCGGGCACCGACCGGGCACCATCGACAGATGGTCGGCGTTGGTCGTTGCACAAATTGGACCTGCCCCCTTTTTCTCCTCCAGCCGCTGCTTCAGCGGGAAAGGGGGGTGACATCATGAATGATCCTTAAAGCTGCTTGGCGATGGTCGCGCCATCGTTGGGGTGGCGGTTGTACTGCCACCCGGAGTGAGTTCAGTATGGAGTGTTTTAGTGTTCGGGCGGGTGTTCCGCCCGGAAACAGTTTTGTCCTTTTGATTGAGGAGTGCTTGTCATGAAGTCGTTTCCTTACACTATGATGATTGTTTTGGTAGCGGTTGGTATGATGGCGGGCCTTGCAGCCGTCGCACAAGGAGATCCTATCCTTTGGGCGGGTAGTTATAACAACAGTGCGAGGACGGTGTATGGCACCGCGTATGACGCGGCCGGCACCACCGGCACCAACTTCAACATAACCAGCCGCTGGGCCACTGGGATTGCCCTCGCGCCGGATGGCGCCACTGGGTACATCTCGACTTACGATGCTGATGCGGGTGATCCCAGGAACGCTGGGGTTTACTCTTTCAACACCACGACTGGCGCGGTCGCCATGTTTGCCGCGTACTCCAACAGCGGTGAAGACTGCATGGGGCTGGCCGTCGATTCCAGCGGGAATATTTATGTTGCAGATTCCAACAACGGTTATGTCGACAAGTTCACGCCAGCCGGCGTGAAGACCGACAACTGGGCTGGTGGTCGCACGGGCGACTACTTTGCGGACATCGAGATTGTTGGGAACGATCTCTACGCTGCCGTGCTTTTCGGTAATCCGGGCGTTGCAAAGATCAACTTGACCACAGGCGCTGTGACGCAGGTATTGAATTCTGCTGGGAGAACCAATGGGGTCGCCCATGGACCGGACGGCTCGTGGTATACGACCGAGGGAAACACCGGGAAGGTCTACAAGCATGATTCCGCGTGGGGAAACTCAACGTTGCTCGGCACTATGTCTAGTGGCAAGGTCGGAGACGTTGACTATTGGGACGGAGCACTCTATGTGTCCGCCCACTCTTCCGGGATCCAGAAGTGTGCCCTGGACACCTTGGGCTGGAGTACCTTCGTGTCCGCAGCCAGCGGTGTCGAGTTTTCCTATACGGTCATGATTCCAGAGCCGGGCACGCTGGCGTTGCTGGCCACGGGCCTTATCGGCCTGCTCTGCTACGCATGGAGGAAGCGGAAGTAGAGTTTAGTGGTCAGTGGCCAGTGGTCAGTGACCAGTAAACAACAAGAACTCCCCTCTCCCTTTGGGAGAGGGGCCGGGGGTGAGGGTGGTTGGCGGCGTGGATTAACTTCGTTGGGGTGGCAGTTTAACTGCCACCCCAAGGGACGCGACGAACGCCGCCCTCGCTCTGATCCTCTCCCGCAGGGAGAGAGGACAAAGGTTCCAGAGCGATACCCTGGGCTGGGAGAACGCGGAGCCTTCGGCCCGGTGATTTTAAAGGAAAAGGAAAAAATCATGAAACCAAATCCCCCATCTACCATCCGAAATCCGAGATTTCCGCGCGGCGGGCAAGCCCACCCGCTAAACAAGACTTCCTCTTATTCACTATCCACTACCCACTACCCACTATCCACTCGTGCCTTCACGCTCGTTGAGCTTTTGGTGGTCATCACGATCATCGGCATCCTGATCGCGCTGTTGCTGCCGGCGGTGCAGGCGGCCCGCGAGGCGGCGCGCAGGGTGCAGTGCAGCAACAACCTCAAGCAGATCGGACTGGCCATTCTCAACTATGAGAACCTGCTCCTCTATCTGCCGCCGGCCGGATATTCCAACGGGAGGTCCCCGCAATCCCACTCCTATCCGAATGGCATAAGTGTATACGGGATAATACCGCCCTACCTGGAACAGGCCGCTCTCGGTGAGATGCTGGTGCAGGGGGAGCGGATCGACGGCCACATAATACCCTCGGAGAACATACGCGTACCGATTTTCCTTTGCCCTAGCCAGCCAAATAAAGCCCGCCTCGATGAGTCATTGACGGTCTACCTTCAGCATTACAACCCGGTGCTGGGCCCCAGCGGCCCGGACCAGTGGAACGGCGGCGACTATCCGGTCGAGTTCGCCGTTTCTTCGCCCACGCGGGTAAGCTGGGGAGGATACGCCACCAGCGGCGCGATGCCAATGCTCCTATGGAACTCCTCCTGTACGAAACGGACAAACGGGAACAGGGTGCTGCGCATGGCGGACATCTACGACGGCTCCTCAAACACGTTTTTGATCGGCGAAATGTCCTGGGACAGCGGAGTCCTTTGGAGTTACTGGCCCCGCTCCACGAGTTGCAGCACCAGCGGCTGGGGGATGTCATACTGTTGCCGTAACCTGCGATACGCCATCCATGCTTTCGATGACCTCTGGAGCAACGACACAAGCTTCGGCAGCAATCATCCCGGCGGCTGCCATTTTCTATTGGGTGACGGCTCGGTGCATTTCCTGTCGGAAAACACCCAGCTCAGGATTCTCCAGGCCCTAGCCACCCGCGACGGCGGCGAGGTGGTTGAAATCCCTTAGTCCTGGACTTTTGCAAACTAGGCTAACCGTATTTTAGCGAACACATGGTCAAGATC
>CBDAFL010000234.1:0-1066 GCA_965195225.1 uncultured Thermoguttaceae bacterium | reverse complement strand
GCAACCGCTTCTTCCTGTTTTCGAGAGACGCCGCAGCGAAACAGCACGTGCATGGCGGTGGAAAAAACCCACGTATAGCACGACTTTTTGCCCACTTTCCAGCCTGTTTCGTCGATGTAGACGATGGCTTGCAAAGCGATTAGCTCGGCGATCGTGTCGTACTGCGAGTCCCAATCCGTTGCCAGTTGGCTCAAGAGCGAATCGGCTTGTGACTTCGATAGTTTTAGATGGGTAAAGAACTCCATGATCTGGCAAGCATGATCGAGCGATACGCCGATCCAATAATGCAAGAAGGCCAGGATGAGGGTGATTTCCATGCCGAATTCGCACCGGCTATTTCGCGTGGCCGGAGGGAGCGGAAGATTTCGCGATTCGGGAACGTCGTAGATGTGATAGCAGACGTAAACTGCTTTGCCGTCGAGCATCCGCCAAACAAATTGCGAGCGATGCCGAATGCAGTCGTCTCGTATCACGCCGTCGCGATAGACATCGACTTCGAGCGTGGCCAACTCGCGTTTTGCCTCGTTGGTTCTTCGCCCGGTCGACTTCTTGCGTTGCTTCTTCTGTTGGTTTTGCTTGTTTCTACCGAGGCTATAGTTCTCCGTGAACTTTGGTTTCTTCGCACCTTTCGCATCGGCCCTTCCTTCCAATAGCTTCTTGAGCCGCTGCACCTCCTCGACAAGTTGTGCAATGCGTTCGGCCTGCTGCCGTATGATTTCCTGGCAACGATCCCACTCTTCTTTATCAATCTCGATGACCATAACGACCATCTACACGATTTGGCCTATCGAAGAAAGGGCAGTTGAGGAAAAAAATACCCGGAATTAAAATGGACAGCTACCGAAGACTTGCTAGCGTAAAGTCTCCCATCCGAGTCTGAAGACTCGCAAAAACCGTTACGATCACGCTGCGACGATGGGCACCAGATTCGCTTTTACTGGTGCGGGAACCTTTGCGAATTTCTGCTTCGCGGCGAACATTTCGTTCGCTCCGATTGTTGGTCGGCTCGACTTCCGCGTGTTCGACAAACACGAACAGGCAATCGACGTTGTCGGCCAGTTCGCGT
>CBDAFL010000233.1:0-19967 GCA_965195225.1 uncultured Thermoguttaceae bacterium | reverse complement strand
TTGAGCCACGGCTTGGCGGTCATGGCGGGGCTGGGCGGTCAATACTGACACTCTCTAGCAAAGGAAAAACCAATGGCGAAATGGGCCGACAAAGCGGCGGCAATCCGGGAGTTAGAAAAAGGCGGCAAGGTTGATCCTCGCGATCTAATCAAGGCGGCGAAAGCGGCCAACCACCCTTGTCATGACGATTTTACTTGGGACGTGAAAACGGCAGCCGCCGAACGATGGCGCGACCAGGCACGCCAGTTGATACGGCGTGTATCATTTGAGGTTACGGTAGACGACGCGACGGAATCGGTCGTGCAATACGTACCGAATGACGACGGTGAGGAACCTCAATTCCGGTCGCTGCCGAAAGTTCGCAGCAAGTCCGTGGTTGGCAGCTTGATTGCGAGTGAGGTCGCGATGCTGCACGGGTTGGCGTCGCGGGTGTACGGGATTGCGTTGGCCAAGGAAAACCTGATAGGCGCCGATCGTGTTGCGACGTTGCGAACGGTTCGCGATCTGCTGGCGGAATTGAAAGCAGAGTTGGAAGGTTAGGCGGTCCGGGCCCGGCGGGGCATGGCTCGGCTGGGCGGGGCGGTCAAGGCGAGACATGGCGTGGCCGGCACGCAAGGAGAGAAACTATAGTGAATAGTCCCTGTAGCAAGCAGAGATTCCGGACCAAAAAGAAAGCAATTGCTGGTCTCGGGCAAGTTCAATGTCTCAATGCGAGCAAGGGCCGCGAGAAAAGAAACAAGAGATTGCACGTATACGATTGTCCGTATTGTGATTTTTGGCACATCGGTCACATGTCTCGAAAGTTTGTCAAGGCTAGGTGAGGCGGTCGGGACAAGGCGCGGTCCGGCATGGCCGGGCAGGGCGGGGCGGGTTGTCACCGCTAGGCTGGGCGTGGCGGTCGAGGCAGGGCTCGGCTGGGCGGGGCCTGGCGGTCAATGAGTAGTGTTGAGTGTTTTACGATCCAGGTGTGTAGCCTGGACCCCTACGCAATAGGGGCTATGCCCCACAATAACAGGAGGCCATAATCATGGCTAAAGCGACAGGCGTATTGGAAGCTATCGAGGTCGAGCCTTTGCGTGTTGGCAGCGTGACGGTATGGCTGAAGGGCCGGACGCCGTTGATCTGCAATCGGATGGCGGGCAAGGCAATGAGGGAATTGTTGCTGCCCAAGGGGCGGAAAACCAAGGCGGACAAAGAGCAACTGCTCAAGCATGACCCTGTGAACGAATACCGCAACAGCATGAACTGCCGAGCCGGTAAGGGCCCTACGCGGGTTGTGTTTCCGTCGCCTGCAATCAAGGGTGCGATTGCAACCGCTGCCTTGGAAACCAAAGGCACAAACAAGACGCAAATAGGGCGACTGGTTTGGGTCGAGGGTCAGTCGTGCGACCTGTACGGCGTGCCTCAGTTGTTCATGGCCATTGTACGATCGGCCGACATGAACAAGACGCCGGACGTTCGTACGCGGGCGATTTTGGCAGAGTGGTGTTTGCCTGCCGTGATCCGATACGTCAAGCCGCAGATGAGCGAAAACACTATCGCTCAATTGCTGTCAAACGGCGGGATCATTGTCGGGATCGGCGACTTTCGTCAGGAGAAAGGGAAGGGGAACTACGGCCAATTCGAGGTCGCAACCAAGGCCGATTGCAATGCCATCATTGCAGCCGGTGGGATGAAAGCCCAAGATGCGGCCATCAAGAAGCCCACTTGCTATGATAGCGACACTGAGGAACTTCTGGCGTGGTTTGCTACCACGGTCGACCAGCGTGGAAAGAAGGGCTTGCTGGCGAAATAGCATTAGAGTGGTCAAGGCGTGGCGGTCGCGTCGAGGCCTGGCGAGGCGCGGCTGGGCCTGGCGCGGCGGTCGAGGCGGTACGACAACCCATCAGCGTTCATTGCGTGAATCAGCGGTAACCACCTATGTCCAAGAAAAAACCAAAGCCGTCAAAACCCTCCAGCCTGGAACAGCGGTTCCTGGCCCTCTGGCAGTTCCGCGCCGAGGGTTGGCCCGCGCCGGAGATGGAACATCGCTTCGTGACGGAGGAGGACACCGAGGGGCGCACAAAACTGGTGACGGAGACTGGCCGGATCCGCGCGTGGAAATTCGATTACGCCTGGCCCGACTTCCACCTGGCCGTGGAGATAGAGGGCGGGGTGCATTCGTACCCAGTCAAGTGCAACCATTGCGGAAAACAGGTGATGACTCGGGCCAAGCCGGGCCTGACAAAGCTCGGCAAGCCGTTCAAGTCTCAACCGGTGGTGGCCACGTTCGGCGGCCATACGCGAGGAATGGCGTACGTCGAAAACTGCCGAAAATATAACGCGGCGGCATGCCTGGGCTGGATCGTGTTGCGGTACACCATTAACGATCTCCGAGAGCGGCCGGCGGAGATGGTGGCGGAGATTCAAAGTCTGCTGGAAAGTGAATGAGAGGGATCCAATGAACTCAAGGGAAACGGACCATGGATAACCCAAAACCAGGCTTACCGACCGTCACGGTACTGGGCATGAAACTTCCCATCATTGCCGATCTGGGGCAGGGTTGGTATCTCGTTGCGCACCCAAATGGACCGGCCATTGCCAACAAAACGTGCCTGTCTGTCCTGTGGGACGAATCAACAGCGACGAGCGCGGACGACGAGCACAAGAGTCCTATACCGGAGTCGGTCCGGGCTAAAGCCGTCGAAGAGTTTGAAGGGCTGGCGTGGCCGCTGGTTCGTGAGCAATTCTATACGAAAGCAACAGGCCAGACCCCAGTTTGATGCGTCAAGTATATCAATTGGAAAGTGAATGACATGAGCGGATTGCCCAACCATCTGAAGCAGGATGTCCTATCCCCCCAATTAAGGAGAAACACATGGCTACCAAGATGAGTGAGGATCGTGAAGTAAAAGACCCAGCCTTGGCAGAGCCTTGGCGGGCCGTGTCGATCGCAGAACTGGGCTTGCCCCGCGGCGTCCAGCACAAGCTGGCGGAGAATCCCGATCAGGCAATCACCACGCTAGGCGAACTGACGGAGTGGGAAGACGAGCTTGCCAAGAAGGGGATTGATAACCCGCTGTGTTGGATCCCCGGAATCGGGGCCTATGCGGCCGATAAGATCTGCGAAGCTCGAGTGAAATGGTTCCGGCAGCATCCGCCGGAGAAAGGCGAGCAGGACTGAACTGTGCATTTCCCACCACCAACCCCGACGCAAATCACCCAACGGGCGGATGCCATCCGGCAGACGTGGTGCGACCCGGACGATGCCAGACTTCGGCGCGACGAGATAGGGGTTATTTTGCCGATCGCCGAGCGGAAGCTGCCCGAGTTGCCCTGCGAATGCCATCGCTGCGGGGACAAGCTGCCCGATGGCGTCGCGGCCCAACTGTGCTCACCTTGTGCCAAGCTTGTCAACTCGGGCCAGGACAACGTGGAGCGGGTCCACGGCTATTTGTCGCAGCACGGATCGGCTACCGCGCCGGAAATCTACCGGGCGTTGGGGATGGACCCCAGCGGCGTACGGCGGGCACTGCGCCGCGGGCGAGACGTGCGGTTCCGTAGAGTAAGCACCAAACCAAAACACCTCTGGGAGGCGATACAATGAGCCCGACGAAACGAAGCGAGCAAACCCGACTGGCTAAATCGATCATCCGCTGGATGGCCACCGGCCACTGCGGCCTGAGTTCGCGAGCGATGGCGTTCTGTGCGATCGACGTGGGTGAACACGTCGACCACCCCCTGGACCCGGCCGACTTCAACCGCTGCTTGTTGCTAGTAGTGACGGTCCCGGAAATTCGCGACAAGTTCGCCGCAATCGCCAAGCTGTCTCCGGAGTGGAGCGGGCTGATTCGGCATTGGGATGAGCTGGAATCGCTGTTCATCGGCGAGGTTGGGCTGGATTGGTCGGCAGGGATCTCGGCTCCGAAGACGTACCAACGGATGCGCGAGATTCTTGAGAGCGTGAAAGGAAAAGACTCATGACCTCTATCGACTGGCCGACGCCCGATCACACCTGGTGGTGGATGCGCTGGCGGCCGACACGGCGCAGTAAGTGGCGAAAGGACGTGATCGTAACGGTGATTGTGGACGGCACGAAATGGGTTTGCCCGGTCGGCAGTACCGGCGCCCTCACCCGTGCGATTTGTAAGGAATGGGAGGCACAGTTTGTGCCGGCGTCCCCGCCTCCCGAAGAGTGGCTAACCCCCCGGAGCAACTGATATGGCCCGATACCTCCCCATGGCTCGATTTGCCGTAGATGGCAAGGAGCGGACCTGCCTACGATGCCGGGGCGAGTTTTGCTCGACCGGCCCGGGCAATCGGATCTGTCCACGCTGCACGGCGCGGAACGCGGAAATACTCGGGGCTCGGCGCGTGCCGCCTCGGGAAGGCGGAAAGGACTGAATCATGGCCGGCCCGTTTAAGATTTTCGACCCAACCACCGATGTGAAACCGGGCCAATCAAACAGCGGTGTCGTCCACACATGCGACCTCTGTGGAAGGCGAGGCCGCTGGGACGATGACTGGTCCTTCTACGGCTCGATAGCGGATCAAGATGCGGGAATCGTGCTGAAGACCTGCGGCTGCGCGCGGCCGTCGGAAAAGGAAGCGACGGCTCTCCTGGCGAAAAAGAGGAGACGGCACGGCCGTCCTGGCAAGGTTTGCCGGGATGTGGAGGGATCGTGGTAGGCCAACTATTCGATAAAACTGAACAGTTCGATAAGACTACCGACCGCCGACACAAGAATCGACAACTGAACCTGTGGTGAATGTAGGCTTTGGGCCTTAGGGCCTAAGGCACAAAGTAGAGGAGTGAGCTATGCCAGAAACGCTTTGGAATCGACGGATTGACAGCGATCGCCCGCGGATGATTCATAACCAGGCGGGGCAACCATGCCTGGACTTGTCGGCCCCTGTTGACAAGGCGAGGAGAGAATGACTCCAACTATTAGATAAAACTGAACAGTTCGATCGAGGCACTGCCATGGCAGGACGAGAATATTCCATCGTGAAGCACACCTTCTGGACGGGAGAGACCGGCCGACGCCTTCGTGAGGCTGGCACGGATTCTGTGATCGTGGCCCTGTACCTCACCACATGCCAGTCGGCGTCGATGATTGGCCTCTACTACCTGCCTCTGCCGCTGCTGTGCCATGAAACTGGCTTGTCGGACGAAGGGGCTACGAAGGCCCTCCGAAGGGTAGAAGAGACCGGATTCGCGCTGTGGGACCCACCTTCGGAGCATGTTTTCGTGATCGAAATGGCTGCTCACCAGATTGGTGAGTCGATGGCCATCAAAGACAACAAAGTGAAGTCGGTCAACAGCCTCTGGTTCGACATGCGTAAGTCCCCATTCTACCTGGACTTCCACGCCAGATACGGGCAAGCATTTCACCTAGGTGAACCAGTGGAAACCAAAGCCAAAACCGAAGCCCCTTCGAAGCCCCTACGAAGCCAGGAACAGGAACAGGAACAGGAACAGGACGTAAGTACAGAATCGGCTTCCGCCGATGCCCTCCCCGATGAACTGCTTCACTGGATCGGTCGGTGGAACGGGCTCCACGTCAACGGCTTCGTCAAGGCCGCCCACACGGCAGACCCACCGTCCCAGGCAGTCCTGAAAGCCTGGCAGCGAGTCCAGAAGGATCCAGAGGCCATGGCCGCACTGGCCGACGCGAATGCCGTGCTGGAGGCGATACGCGAGGCGCCGTTCGTGCAGGCGCCATGGTTCACGTTGCCCAAACTGCTGGGCGGCCGTAACAAGGACCGCGAACTGATCGCGGCAAAACTTCTCTCAGGAGGATTCAAGGATGGCGACAAACGAGGCAATACCAACGTCGGACCAGGCCAGCGACACCGAAGCGACACCTACGGGCAGCCAGGCGACTTCACTTGAGGCCGCGGACTCAACCGGCGAGCTTGAACGGCTGGCAAGCAGCATTTGCTCACGGCCAGAACCCGCCAGCGCGTCTGGCGAGGATCTCAACAGGAAACGCCTGCACACCCTCAAGGACCTGCTACGGCCCATGGGGCCGCTCTATGCGGCTTGCTCGTCCGAGAACTACAGGGCGACGACGGACAAGCAGAAGCGGCTAGTGGGCGCGTTGCGGGACTACGCGGCCAACATGACCAATGAGGTGGCGGAAGGCAACGGGATCGTGCTCTACGGCGCATCAGGCACAGGGAAGGATCACCTGCTCGCTGCCCTTGCCCGTCCAGCAATCCGCGACCTCGGACTGAGCGTGGTCTGGCGAAACGGCATGGACCTCTACGGCGAGATGCGAGATCGGATCCGAAACGACTCGGCCGAGAAGGAACTCGTGGCCGGCCTGGTGAAGCCCGACATCCTCTACGTTTCCGACCCGCTACCTCCGATGGGGGACCTGTCTCCCTACCAAGCGGCCATGTTGCGGCGAATCCTCGACGGCCGAATCCGCAACAGAAAGCCCTGCTGGGTGTCGATGAACGTTGCCGGTTCTGCCGAGGCGGACAAGCGCATGGGTCCAGCCCTGGTCGACCGCCTGAAGTCTGGCGCGCTGTGCTGTCACTGCGACTGGCCGAGTCACCGCAAACCCCGAATGGTCTGACCGCCGGCGAGGAATGAAATCATGAACGACCACGTTGTATCCCATGACGGCAGTCAAGGCCCCCTGTCCTATGCGATGGAGTGTCTACACTGCGGTGACATTCAGCGGGTGGCCTTGCCAATTGATATGTCATGCTGGCTAGCCATGGCGGAAGCCTACATGGCCATCCACGCGAAATGCCCGAAGCCCACGCCAACCGCCGAAATCGGCGAGGAAGCCTGAGGCTGGAAAATGACTGATATCCGTTCCGGTGAGTTTCACGATGGCGAGATTCTCGAAGTGAATGGCAACGAGTTTTGCCTGTGCCATTTCTTCGATTGCGAGTTAGTTGGGGTGGGTGGGCTATTCCGTGATTGCGTGTTTGTAAATAGTCTTTTCGGGAACAATGGGGCATCGTTTGAGTCATGCTTGTTTTTGTCAGGGGACGGCTGAGGAGCTTCTTGGCCAGCAACGCCGAAATCCGCAAGGAGAAACCATGAGCGACAAACCAAAACTACCAAACGTGTATCTGACCGCAGAACTATGCGTCGACGCGACGATTGAACACAGATATAAACCGCCCCAATGTGGTAGGCACCGGACTGGGACAGACATCCAATCCGATTACGGTGCAGAGGTGAGATGCGACAAGCCAGCGTCAATTACAATTCGCCTTGCCACTGGGCAGCTCTACGATCTGTGCGAGGATCACGCGAGATCGCTAGGCTTGGACGACTTGACCGCCGAAATTGGCAAGGAGAAACCATGAATCAGTTCAGACTACATCAACGAGTGCAAATCACCGACCCTAGCCTCAACGTGCATGGCAGGACCGGACGGGTGATTCGCCTGCGGTATGGTGACAGCAGCGCCTGGGTAGAGATGGATGAGCCTTTGCCGGACGCCTCGCGGACGTTTCCCGCCGATGATCCGGGCGGGCGGGCTCGCCATCTACTAATTTGCCCAGAGTATTGCAAGGAAATCATGAGCGACGACAGCAAGCCCCAAGAGATCGACTTCGCTGACCGATCGACTTCGCTGGAGATGATCCGAGCCGCTGGGTACTACCAGCGGGGTGGATCCGGCTGCTGGGAGCGAAAAAGGCCCCATGGCTCGCTGGAACAAGTATCGGTGCCGCTCTGGCTTCGTCAATTGGTGCAGCGCTCGTTTGCCGAGGGGCAAAAAGAAGCCCAGCGGCTGATGAAAGCCGCGATGGGAATCGAGGAGAAATCATGAGCGGCGATAAGCAGAAAGCACCGAGCGACTACCAGCCGCATCACATGGGCGACGGACGGCGGTTTCACGTGCGGACCTATAACCTCGGCCTCTGGCAGGTCTACGGCGCGGGCCTGGAGTACATTTGCGAATGCCTCACACAGGGCGCCGCGGATATGGTCGCCGATGCATTAGAGCAGGACGCCGAAAAAGAAATCTCCTACCAGGAAGCGCGACTACCGCGGGGCCTCGATCGTCCGCCGGATTTCCCGGAAGTCGTGTGCCTCTGCGGTTCGACGCGTTTCATGGACGCCTTCGACGCCGTTGGCTGGGAATTGACGCTCCGAGGGATCATCGTACTGACAGTCGGCGTCTGCAAGCACGCTGAGGATCACGGCGGCGAGGCATTGGGTCAGGACGTGGCGGAGAGGCTTGACGAGCTTCACAAGCGGAAGATCGACATGGCTGATCGAGTGTTCGTGCTGAACCTGGACGGATATATCGGCGACAGCACGAGAGCGGAAATCGACTACGCCAAGAAGACCGGTAAGCGGATCACGTACTTGGAGATAGAAATCGGCGAGGAGAAATCATCATGAATCGCGAACCCGCCATTGATGGCGACGAGCACGACTGGACAACCTGCTGGCGCGGCGTGTTGAAAGTGTTCAAAAACAACACCGGGCTGGGGCGCAAGGTCAAACGCGCGATGGCCAAGCGATCTAGGCGTCGGGCAAAGCGAGAAATCGAGAAAGGCGAGGAGAAATCATGAGCGACACCATTCAACTGGGCGGCGTTGCTGGCCACCATTTTTTCCCCGGAGAGCCGAACCTTGTTGTGGCGAGGCACTGCCGAAGCGGCAAGCGGTGTGGATACATGTTCACTCAGAAGAGACTAGTCGACCGAGCGGCGTTTGAGTACGATCCGTCGCTGGGGTGGGAAATTGACCGTTGGTTCGAGTGGTCTGATAAGGAGAAATCATGAGCGACGATAACCCTCAGTACGACGCCGACGGGCTGACCGAAGACGGAAGAATCCCCGCACTGCCTTGGCGGCCAGACCGACAACAAGCCCTGGAAATCCAAATTTCCAAGGATCTATTCGGGCAACCGGCACTGCATGCCCCGTGGTATGCCACCGACTGGAACGCGATCCCCAAGCTAGTCGAGCAATGCGAACGACGCGGCTGGGAGATCCAGCAGGAATACACCCGGACCGGGAGGGAACCATGGTTTGTTTTACTGGTGTTTGACGACGGTGGCGTTGAGTACAACGCATGCGAGGCCCATGCCGACACTCTGCCGCGGGCGTTGTGCCGCGCGATCGTGGCCGTGCTGGACGCCTTGGAGGAAACCACGAAAGACGCGAAAGGCACAAACGAACCATGAGCGACCACCCCATCCTATTCAACGCCGAGATGGTCCGTGCGATTCTCGCCGGGACCAAGACGCAGACGCGGCGGCCGATCAAGACGCAGCCTCAACTCGTTCGATCGTACGTTATTAGCGGCGGCGAGTTGCACTACTGTTATCTTATCGACGCTCAGCGGCTCACGGGACCGCTCCCTAAATGGCATACGATAAAAAACCCTTTCGGCGGCCCCGGCGATCGGCTCTGGGTGCGGGAGTGCTGGGGAATCACTGCAGCCGAGAATCGCGGGCAGTTTGAAATCTATGACGTGCTGCGCGGCGAGTATCAGTTGGTCCGCAGGGACGTGGCGCTCGCCTACCACTACCGGGCGTCGGATGCCTATCCCGGTATGTGCTGGCGTCGATCTGTCCACATGCCGCGAGAAGCCTCGCGGATCACGCTGGAGGTCAAGCGGGTGTGGGTGGAACGGATTCAGAATATCAGTCGTGACGACGCCCTGGCCGAGGGAGTCGATCTTTCGCGAGAATTGTTTGCGAGCATCAACGCTCCTGACAAAGCCCTGAGACTGTTTCCACGCCTCTGGGATTCCATCTACGCGGCCAAAGGCTTCGGCTGGGATGAAAACCCCCAGGTGTTTGCGGCGGAATTTTCCATGATCGAAAACGAGAAAGCGAGGGACGCATGAACCGGATATCCATCGACGGCGTGGAACTCCAGCGGCTACAAGAATGCTGCCGCATCGTCGAAATGATCGAGGTGTTGTGCGGGGAGCCGTTCGCAACGTTTACGTTCCACGCCGTCGACGCGTCGATACCAGGGCATGAACACCTAATTACGACCGAGGGTTCCCGTCCGGCCCCGGAACCGTGCCGAGATGATGGCGAGGACCTGGAGGAATACGAGGAACACTACGGCCGATCATTGGCTGAATGCCTAGAACAGGCCGTGGCGGCCAAGAAAGCGAGGGACGAGTGAGCGACGAACCACAGATAGGGAAAACTGTGTGTGATGCCTGCGAACATCAAAGCAACGTGCGGCGTCATTTGATTGCGGTCAATCCATTCAACCGCGAAGAGAAAATCTATGGCTGTCCCTCATGCCAAAGCGTTGACAGTTTCCGAATGGCGTGTGACGAGCCGGGCTGTTGGGATCGGGTATCTTGCGGGACGCCGTCTGCCGCTGGGTACAGACAGACATGCAGCAAACATCAGCCGAGTGAGAAAGCGAGGGACGAGTGATGGACCCCCTGAACTTGTTAGAGCAAGCGGCCCTTGGGACGTTCAGAAAGGACGCCGAGGAAGCGTGTGAATTATTGGGCTACAAGCTGGAACACGGCGAGGGACTGCTGGCGGTGATCCCGAGGATGGTGGCGGACATCCAGCGGCAGAACGCCGTGGTGGCCGAACTCAGACACCAGGCGACTGGTCACTGGTACGACCTCGCCGACGGGCAATGGGTACGCTATCATTGCGCGGAATGCCGCGAACTACGGGCGGCCGTCGAGGGTACGAAAGCAGCAAAACCCTAAACTCCATTCTCGTTGATTGACGTGCATTAGCGGTTCTTTTTCTGGAGAAAATCATGACTAAGTCGCCAGCGGTACTTTTCCTGGAGAAAATCATGGCTAAGCCGCCCGAAATCCACCGCGCCGTATTCAAGAACGGCTCCGGCTACGCTATTGGCTCGTGTGGTTGGAGAGGACGGCCAGCCGCTTACCCAGGCCAGCCTCAGGGCGGCCGCCTATAACATATATATGGGCGCAACTTTGGCGACCGAGTCGCCGGCCACGACAATGTTTCCGTCGAAGTGTCGGCCCTGATTTGTGACACGCTTCAAAACGACCCCCTTTGGGACGTAGACACGATCGGCTACAACTTTCGCCATGTGCTGGATGTTTCCACGAAACAGGCGTTCGCCGTGGCCGGACAAATGTATCGCACCGTCTTTCAGCTCACTCCCATCAGGGGACAATTGATCCTAGTTCGATTTCACCTGTACGCGGAGTAGGAATGGACTCACTACTCGGCCGGCGGCCGTCGCCTCGAAACACGAGGCTTCAGAGCATGCCGCCGGCCGGGGTGTTTTCATGGATGGAAATCGTGATGACTGCCCGACGGATCGATCCTAAAATCATCGCGAGAATCGAGCAACTGCTGCGCACGTCGCCTCTGTCCTGCCGCAAGATTGCGATAATTACCGGAGTCTCCCACGGTCTAGTCAACGATCTGAAGTCGGGCGTTCGAGCGGCCAAGCATGCAGCCGCGGAGTTGTCAGCGGCAATGAAACGACAAGCTGCCCCCCATCTGGGCAAGCCTTACCACCGCTGTAGCTGTGGTGCGTCGGCCCGGTTGCCGATCGGTGTAGATGTGTGCCTGGCCTGCCAGCTTCACAGTCGGCAACGTCAGGGCACACCGATCGAGGACGTCTCGCTGGACCTGGATCTCAAAGAGGAACACCGTGGGGGGTATGAGGAAATGCGGATTCGGGCCGAGGCCAGACACAAGGCTGGTGCAAAAAATTCCGAAAGTGGCATGTAATGATGAGCGATCATGTGATAGACTGAAATTGCTCTGGAGCCACAGCCGAAAGTTCGTCTTGGACACCCCAACCTGCAAAATCCCCGATTTCGGCCCCGGCGACCTGATCGCTTGGGCTCCCGTCTCTTGGCGGTCATCCCCGTTGGGGTGGGCGATCGGTCACACCGTCTCGGCCGCGACCTGGCCATGGAATCTCGATTTCCCCGTCTGTCACATGGCGATTGTCGCGCCGTACCGCGACCAACTCGCGATCTACGAATCGACCATCGACAAAGGATTGGGCCTTTGTCTGCACGCCCATCGCGACGACGTCAAGGGGGTCCAGGTCCACCCGATTGAGGGTCGACTAAAGCTGCATCTCGGCCATCGTGGCGGGCGGGCGTGGCGATTGCCGTGGCAGTTCCGCGGCTCTTACGACGCGATCGGCTATGCGAGGATGGCCGATCGCCTTAGCCTGACCTACTACTGTGAGCTTATCGACGCTCAGCGGCGCTATGCGAGGATGGCCGATCGCCTTAGCCTGACCTGCCAAGGCATCCTCGGCTATCCCTATGACCTCCTGGGGGCGTTTCAGGCGAGGTCATTGGGCTTCGGCTGGACTCGCCATTTCCGCCGCGCGAGGCCCGACGCGAATCGGAAATTCTACTGCAACGAGTTCGCCCTGCATGTGTACCAGGACATGGGGTGGCTGCCGGATGACGTGATTCCGTCGAAAGAGAATCCGAAGTCCACAGTGGCCCTGTTGGTGAAACGCGGAATCTGCGGCCAGCCGGAGGAGATTTTGCTATGAGCAACGAAAACCAATCACACGCACTGATGTCGTACGGCCATCTAGGAATCGCTTTTGTGCTAGTCGCCTGTATGGCGTTTTTGAAGCTACCACCCCCGTGGAATCTCTGGGTGGCTACGCCGTTGGCCATGATCGGATTGGTGATAGGGGTTTACGGATTGTGGTTGTGGGACCGGGGGATGAAGCGATGAGCCCAGAACAGATCAATGACCTGCTGAAGGAGTTCGCTGTTGGTTGCTGCTCGGGAGCGTTTGCTTCAGCCGCCGTCATCTTCATTTTCGTTGTCCCGTATCTGACAGCGCGAATCCAAAGTGAGCATGAGTGGAGACGAGAGGCAGAAATTGAACTTGAGGAGATCAAGCGATGAGTTCAATGCAAACGTTTATGTTGGGGTTTTTCACTATTGTAGCTGCGCCTTGCGTGACTGGTTGTCTCATGCATTGGGAGGTGCTTACATCTGGTCTCCAGCCTACATTCACGGCAATTGCGGTTGGTGTTAGTTTATCTTTTGCAGGCATCGTGTTTTTGGCGACAGGCGTGTCGCGAAGCGTTGAAGAGGATATCGTAGAGGCCGAGGTAGATTTTCAAGAGTCCGAAAGGAGTTCCTGATGATTATCAGATTTCGAGTATTGATGATGGTCCTACTGTTGGCGCCGACGGCATGGGCCTCGGCCTGGGAAGCCGACCTGGCCGACTCGTCATGCCGTGTGATGGCCGACTTCGGCGCCAAGCGAGGCATGGGGTCCGGCTGCTGTTTCACGATCGACGCCCGTTTGGTGGCGATTCTGACCAATGCCCACGTGGTCACTTCGGATTCCGGTCAGACAGCCAGACGGGTGACCTGCGAGTTTTGGACAGCCGGCCATTTGTCGCGCGCTCTGGTGGCCACGGTGGTTGGCGTGCGACGCGACGACACGGTGGACGCCGCCGTGCTGACAATCCCTCTGGCTGCGTTCGGTGGTCGGCCGCCCAAGGCGATTCCACTCGATCCCACGGCCGTCGTTCGACCGGGCGAGACGCTCTATTCGGTGGGCTGCCCCCACGGATCGTGGGCTACCGCGTGGAAGGGCCACGCCCTACGAACCGAGGGCCCGACCGTCTACTTTCTGCCGGTCCCCGCCGATGGCCGGAGCGGCTCGGCGATTGTGCGAGGCACTGGAGACGAGGCCCGTATCGTAGCGTTGCTCTACGCCCGACGGCTGGATGAGAGCGAGGGAGTCGCCTGTACGGCCGCTTCGTTGTTTCATCGGACCCAGTACGCGGTTCCCAACGATTGCCCTCCTGGGGGGTGCGACAGTCGGCAATTCCAGCTATTCGGACGCCAGTATGGCGCCGAACCGGACGCGCAGGGAAATCCTTTCCCAACGAATCCCTACCCCACCTTACCCGGCATGACGCCGATGAATCCAGCCCCGTCTGCCCCTTTAGCCGATCCCGCCGTGAACTCGCGACTATCGGCCTTGGAAGCTGAGGTCGCCGCCGGCCGGGCATTAGTGGGCCGTCTCGGGCTGTTGGAGGCTAGTGACGAAACTGTCGAGTCAGTGGTCGCCACTCTGGGCACATCGGTTACAGCCATGGAGGTCGAGGCCAAGGCAATCAGCGATAATGTGGATGCGGCGGTGGCTGAGGTCGAAGGCGTGAAGGCCGAAGTAGAAGCCCAAGCCGAGAAGCAAGAGACCCAGGAGGAGGCGACCAACGGCTGGATCAACGTACTGTTGGGCATGGCGGGAGCCGCGCTGGCGGGAGTCGTGCCGGGCGGCGGCATCGCGTTGTGGGCGTTGAAGCGAACGGGCGCCGCCGGAAAGCTGAAGGAGCGAGTAGAAGATGTGTCGACATCCGCGATAGATCGCCTGGACGCCAAATTGGATCGGCTGACCGATCGGATCCCCGGCACGGCGGACGATGCGCTGAAAGACAAACTGCTCGCGGCACTAAAGCAGGCGTTGTAAAGCCATGACCCTTGCAATCACCACCGCCGCCGCGGAGAATGCCATAAATGCCGCGTCGGGTGTTGCTCAGGGTGTAATGCCGCTGGAGATCGGCGACAAGTCGATTGCGGCGCTGGCCGAGGCTTCAAGGGCGAGGCTGTAACGAGTTGAGAATCAAATACCTTGAATAAGGGAGAAGCGTGATGCCGGACATGAACGCGAACGAGTACACGGTTAAGCTAGGCGGGATGACCGTTTGGAAGAAGGGAAAGGAAGTCTTCGACTTTCCGACGATGACGTTCGACAACGTCAATTACGTGGCCTTTGTGGCCATGCAACAACTGCGGCGAGCTGAGATGAATAAGCTCGCGGATGTTGGCTTGGCCCGGGTTGTGGCTGCGGGGAAGCTGGACGAGTTGCGGGCGTTCGGAGTCGAGGTGCCCGAGGACGTCCGGAGGCGGTTGCATGAGTTGCCTCGCGAATAGCCCTCATGGATCCCATCACCATCACCACCGCCGACACGCCCGACCAACTGCGGGACGTCCACCGGCTGACCTACGAAGCCTACCTCGCCGAGGGATTGTGTGGCCGAGACCCCAGTGGACGGCTGCAGCATTATCCCCACCTGGACGGAATACCGGAGACCACGGTGGTGACAGCAATGGACGGCAACAAGTTGGTCGGCACGGTCTCGATTACAGTGGACGGGCCGGCTGGATTGCACGTCGACGAGGATTTTCCGGAAGTCATGTCTGGGCTGCGGGCAAGCCGCGGCCGCGTCGCGGCTGCTTGGCGGATTGTGACCGACCCGGCGTATCGTGGCGACCGACGGCTTATCACGCTGTTGATGCGGGCCGGTTTTGCGATGGCCGTCGCTTGCAATGCGGATCGGTTGTGCTGTAGCTTTCATCCTCGCCGGCAAAAGGTCCATCGGCGACTGGGCTTTTTCACAGTCGCGTATGGCAGGTGTCGAGTGTTGAACCGGGTGGAAGCGGTGTTGATGATGTACGAGTTGAGACAGAAGGGGATCCCAGAGCAGTTGAGAAGGAAGAGAAACCTCTAATTCACGCCAATGAACCCTAACCCCGGAGGCCCAGCATGGATGATTCAGCGGACAAAGAGATAATCGGGCATTGTGAGAGTTGCAGTCTTCCTATTTTGGGGGGTACTTCATATTCTATCTGGGAGGATGGGATAAAGACCCATTCCGAATGCGGGATCCCCGATGCCGGCAAGATCGAATAGCCGTGGCTGGTCGATTGTGTTTGTACACGGAGAATGGCTCTATGAGGATACTCGTAAGCCTCTTGGGAACCGACCCTGTCGTCGATGTGGAAGACTACCAACAAAAGAGGGTTATGATGCTTGCCTGGGTCATATCCCTGGAGTTGTTTCTGCTTGTTGCGGGCATGGTGTTTCGGAAGAAATAAGTACATAGGAGGCCCAGCATGGCCTATTCAGCGGAAAAGCACGCGGTCTTTGGTGGCCGCATAACACGAGAGGAAACGTAATGCCACTAAACCTCACACAAGTTTCATTTGTAAGGACATCCCGGCAAATGATTGAGCGCCTCATTAAAATGAGGTTCGAGCTTGACGCCTACGTGCTGGATTTCGACCACCAGCAAGTGCCCTTGCCAACTGACGCGGTCGCGTTGGATGATAACAGCACCGGCACTGTTCCCCGAGACGATGCTCCAGAATTGACAGGCGCCAAGGTCCAGTCCATGCGGAATTTTGCGGCTGGCATGAGAGATCAAATCAACGATGTAGCTTTGGCCTCTCTCGTTGAGTTGGCTGTTCGCGACGTGGATACGATTGTCAGAGGGCCATGACGTGGCGTTTCCAACGATCCTTTTCAACACGTCAACCGGCAGCGATACGGCTGCGAGCGGGGCCGGTCCGGGTACGGCCCTGTTCGGCACGTCGGCCTCTTTCTCCGGCAGCGTATTCACATTGGATGGTACACCGGACCTTTCGGGCGTGGCCACAGACGGCTCGCACCTGATTTGGGTGGCTACCTCAACGGGGAGGCAATTCTTCACGATCAACGCCGTCGACGACGGGGCGGACACCGCAACGGTTGACGACGCTCCCGCTGGGACTACGACAGGCTTGACGTGGGGGCTGGGAGGTGAGCGAAACGACATGAACGCGACGGCCAATCGGCTGCTGTTCACGGCAGACCTGAAGCCCGGTTGGATCCTAGAGCCAGAGGACAACCAGTCGCTCAGTTCCAATATCACAATTTCTGTAGCGGGTGACGCGACAAATCGAATCACGCTACGAGGGGCGTCCGGAGCAATTCGGACCATTACGCAAACGGCCAACGATCGTATCTTCATTATGAGCGCCGCCGATTGGTTCTTCGACAACCTGAAGTTCCAGAATTCCAACGGCACAAAAACAGCCACCGAAGCCTTTCGGATGAATAGTGCTGGGCTATTCTCTTGGCGTAATTGCGAGTTTGGAGACGTCACAAATACACTGCTCTATGGGATTTTAAGGAACACCAATGCTATCACACTAAGCCTAGTGAATTGCGAAGTTCATCATTGCACAGTCCATGGCTTGTCGCTGGGGCAACAGGTCCGAGCATTTCTTCATAATGTCGATATCCACGACAATGTCTCGCACGGAGTTCTGTTCGGTGGTGACTTTCTCGAAATAGTGGATGGCTTACTCTACGATAACGGCGCCGATGGGGTTAATCTCACGGCAAATGATTGGTCGATTTCTAAGTGTACAATTGATGGTAACACTGGCGACGGGATCGAATGCAGCTCCGCGGGCTGTGTTGACAGGTCATCTTGTTTCAACAACAACATCACGGCTAATGGCGGTTGGGGAATCAAGGGACCGGCGAGTCATGCAAGGAAGTATTTTTGGGACTTCAACAATTTCGGCACGGGAGGCACGGCCAACACTTTGGGGGCGTCGGAAAACATACCTATCGGCGACAACTCACTCGAAGTCGATCCAGGCTACACGGCTGCGGGCTCCGGGGACTTTTCCGTGGGGGCCAACGTCAAGGCGAAAGGCTCGCCGGACGCCGACGCTGTGATCGGTATTGGCAGCACTACGACCAGTTTCGTGGATATTGGTGGGGCGCAGAGGGAGGAGCCGGCGGGCGGCGGGGGCGGCGGATCTTGTCATATACTTGGCGGATAACATCGTACGGGAGTACTTGCAATGGCCGATAATTTGGTTCTCAACCCGGGAGCCGATGGTTCTACACTAGCCACTGCCGAGGTAACGTTCAGCGGCGATATTGCCGACGTCCAAATCATTGGCGCAGGGCTTGTGTCCGGGTCGGCCGAGTCCTACGTAGTGGCCTTGGCATCCGCCGGGGCAGGTGCGGTTGGTACGGGTGTGCAGCGGGTGACGCTGGCCAGTGACGACCCGGCCGTGGTCGACTTGGCCGCAATCGAGGTATTGATTACCTCCAGCAATGCACTGCTGACAACCATCGACGCGGATACCGACGCAATCAAGACGGCCGTTGAGCTGATTGACGACACGGTCGCAGTTCTAGGTACAGCCACGTACAGTGAAGCAACGACTAAGGGGAATGTGGTCGGAGCTGTGCGCAACGATACCCTGGCGGCTTTGGCCGACACGGATAACGAAATCGCTCCATTGCAGGTCGACGATTTAGGCGGGTTGTACGTCTCAACGAAGAGCATCCAGGACACGAACAACACGACGACCGCGCCGCTGGGCATCGACGCCGTTTTCACTGGGGCATCGACCAACACCCTGCACTACAAAACCATCACAATAATCATTTTCGCTGATGTGGCCTCGGCAGCCGACGGAGTGTCTCTGCAGTGGAGCGGAGATGGCACAAACTGGAATCATACAGCCGAGTATACCTACGCGGCGAACATGGACTTGAGTATTGGCGCATCGGTACGGGGGAATTTCTTCCGGCTAGTATTCACCAACGGCGGGACAGGTCAGGCGGCCTTTCGCGCTTTTACCTATATGCACCCGACCGAGGCTTCGCACAACATTCGGCCGTTGGAGTTCACGCTGACAGGGCAAGAATCGGCCGAGATGACCCGCTCGATTCTTGCCGCCATGAAGCCAGACACTACGTACACGAATATCGGCTCCACGGCTGGAGGCAATCTAAAGGTCGCGGTGGAGGAATTCGACGCCTCCCTGGCGGTGACCAATGCTGGCACGTTCGCGGTGCAAGAGAACGGCGCGGCGTTGACGGCTTTGCAACTGCTCGACAACACCGTGGCCGTCTTGGGTACGGCGACCTACTCGGAGGCGAGTACAAGCGGGAACGTCGTCGGGGCCGTTCGAAACGACGATCTAGCGACTCTTGCCGATACAGACAACGAGATCGCCCCACTTCAAGTAGACAATCAAGGGGCCCTGTACACGAATGCGGCGGCGGCCGAAAACAAACAGGACAGCGGCGTGGCTGTTGGCGGCGCACCCGGCACAGACGACATGATCGCTGCCGTGGCAGCCAAGAAGATTCTGGTCACAGCCATGTCGCTGACATCTACCTCGACGACGACGAACTCAGTCTTCGTGGACAATGCCGACAACGACCTCTGGGCCAACACGGCCAATCCGATCCCATTATCAATGGATGCCGACGGAGATACAGTCGCCGGGATCGTGCTGCCGTACAACCCCGCGGGATGGTTCAAGACGGATACGGTGAATGAGGCGGTGACGCTCAACTCGTCTGCGGCGCAAGACATAGCGTGGAGCATTTCCTGGATCGAAACAGATTAGGGGTGACCAATGGCACTTGGCTGGCTTCTGAATCTCGATTTCGCCGGTGGCGCCGCCGTGGTTGTTGTCGTGCCTGACCAACCCGGCATCGAGCACACGTTGCCCACGAACAGGCCACACCACACGCTGCCAGGCAACCTGACGCAACATACGTTGAAAGAGAATCGCGGACACCACGCGGTGCCGCAGGAAGGGAATCAGTAGCGATGATTAGTAAAATCAAAAGGTGGATTACGTGCGAGGGCGAGACGGCGGACGAGATCCAGCAAAAAATTGACACCAATATTCGGATCATAGGTGTTCTACTGCTGGTCGTGCTTCTGTGTCTATGTGTGCGTACGGCAGTGTTTTTGGATTGGATATAGGGGAATCGGTAGATGTTCGTCCTTTTGCGATACACCACGTTGGATGAGGTAACTGATGCCCAGCAAGCCCAAGGTCCGTTGCCAATGCGGCAAGATCCGTCGGCCCGATGAGCGTTGTGCCTGCGGCGGAACGCCCGGACGATTTGGTGACCCACGCCGAGGATCCGCAGCGAGTCGAGGTTACGGGTCGGACTGGAGTAAGTTCCGCAACGCCTACCTGTCGTTACATCCGTTGTGTTCATCGTGCGAAAGCCAAGGCCGAGTTGTCGTGGCCGCCGAGTTGCATCATCTGATCCCGATACGTCTTGCTCCATCGCGCCGACTTGATCCGACGAATTGCGTCGGGCTGTGCAAGCGGTGTCACGCAGGCGTTACGGCAAAGGCGAGCCACGGCACGCGGGAAAGGGGGGGGCGGGTCTGATCTCTCGGGGGAGATCGGAAGAGCACACGTCTGAA
>CBDAFL010000232.1:0-4099 GCA_965195225.1 uncultured Thermoguttaceae bacterium | reverse complement strand
CGAACCGAGCGACGGACCCGAAGCGTCCTGGGTGACGCCGCTGATCGTGCCCGACGGCCGCGTCTATGTCTTCTACACCTACAACGGCGATAAAATCCGCACGTTGCCCGGCAAGAAAAAAGGCTGTCGCACAGACATGCTCGGTTGGTACTGCTTCAAGTACTCCGACGACGGCGGCAAATCGTGGTCGAAGCGGCGATATCGGCTGCCGGTGCGAGTGACCGCTTGCGATCTGGCCAACAACTGGGGCGGCAAAGTGCAGATTTTCTGGGGGATCGACAAACCCAAAATCAGCGACGGGTGTGCAATCTTTGCCTTCACGAAGCTGGGCCGATACATGCTCGATAACGGCGAGGGATGGCTTTTCCGCTCCGACAACATCCTCACCGAATCCGATCCGACAAAGCTGCACTGGACCCTCCTGCCAGACGGAGAGCACGGCATCCGGGCACCTGAGTTCGGTTCGATCCAGGAAGAACACAACATCGTTCCACTTGGCGGCAACAAGCTCTATTGCGTCTACCGGACAACTACCGGATATCCTTGCCACACCTGCAGCAGCGACGGTGGACACACTTGGACGAAACCAGCACACATGACATACGCGCCGGGGGGACGCAGGATCAAGACCTCGCGGGCGTGTCCCAAACTATGGCGGACGGCCGACGGCCGCTTCCTCTTCTGGTTCCACAATCACAGCGGCCGGGACTTCAATGGTCGCAACCCGGCATGGATCTCCGGCGGTGTGGAGCGAGACGGCCAAATCCACTGGTCGCAGCCGGAAATACTACTCTACGATCCCGTCGTCGACACGAGAATGAGCTACCCCGACCTGGTCGAACAGGACGGCCGCTACTGGATCACCGAAACGAATAAATCCGTCGCCCGCGTACACGAAATCGACAAGAGCCTGCTCGATGGTCTCTGGCGCCAAGGACAAGTCAAGACGGTCGCCCTTAAGGGGCTTGTTCTACAACGACGCTTCGGACCGGGCGATGCAAGAAACTGCGATATCCCACACGGAATCAATCTGTCCGAGGCCGGCGGCTTGACGCTCGATTGCTGGATACGGTTGGACGACCTCACGCCGGGCCAAACAATCCTCGACAGCCGAGATTCCAACGGCAAGGGAGTTGCCCTCTCCATCGTCAAAGACGGCGCCGTTCGCTTGGAACTCAGCGACGGCAAGACCACGGCCGCATGGGATTGCGATCCCGGATTGCTCCAGGCGGGCAAACTGCATCACGTCGTGGCCATCGCCGACGCCGGGCCGAGGATCATCACGTTTGTCGTGGACGGAGTCCTTTGTGACGGCGGCCAGCACCGCCAACACGGCTGGGGGCGATGGCGGGGAGAATTGGGGACGGTGCTCGAAGCCGGTCCGCTGGCCGCCGGTCCGTCGCTGAAATCCCTGCGAGTCTATGATCGCTACCTCCGTACTGCCGAAGCGGTTGGCAACTTCCAAGCCGACACCAGTGAAAAGTGATTTTTTCGCCATCCCCTTGCCGACGCATCTTCCCGCGGTATATCATGCCTCTTAATGTGTGGTATTGCCGGAGCGGTGTGGAATGATGCGAGCAAAGCCGTGGAGCGGGAGACGCTCCAGCGGATGATCGACGTGCTGCGCCACCGCGGGCCGGACGACGAGGGGATGTATATTAGTGGTCAGCGCCCAGTTAAGTCGGCCGTGGACGGTGGTCAGAGGGCAACTGCCCTCGCCCCCGGCCCCTCTCCCAAAGGGAGAGGGGAGAATGTCGGCGTGGCTCTGGGCCATCGAAGGCTGTCGATCATCGACATTGAAGGCGGCCACCAGCCGATCTCGAACGAAGACGGCTCGGTATGGGTCGTCTTCAACGGCGAAATCTACAACTTCCGTGAGCTGCGCCGCCGGCTGGAACAGTCGGGCCATCGCTTCCGCACCCACGGCGACACCGAAGTGCTCGTCCATCTGTACGAGGACGAGGGGCCGGAGATGCTCGGAAGCCTTCGCGGCATGTTCTCCCTGGCCATCTGGGACGCGCGGCGGCGGCGATTGCTCCTGGCCCGCGACCGGCTGGGACAAAAACCGCTGGTCTATCGCCACGAGCCGGGGCGGCTGCTGTTCGCCAGCGAATTGAAAAGCCTGCTGCAAGTACCCGGCGTGCCGCGGGCGATCGACCCGCGGGCACTCGACGACTATCTGACCTATCAATACGTTCCGCACCCGCGGACGATATTTCAGGGTATCGCCAAGCTGCCGCCCGGTCACTACGCAATTTATGAAGACGACCGGCTGGAAGTGCGCCCCTTTTGGCATCCCGATTTCAACGTCGAGGAGGATCGCTCCGCCGCGGAATATGCCGACGAGCTGCGCGAACTGCTGACCTCGGCGGTCGAGACGCGGTTGCAGAGCGAGGTTCCGCTGGGGGCGTTCCTTTCCGGCGGGATCGACTCGACGATCATCGTCGGGCTGATGTCGCAGCTTGCCCGGGAGCCGGTGCGGACCTTCTCGATCGGCTTCCCGGTCGGCGAGTTCGACGAGACGGGTTTCGCCCGGACGGCGGCCGAGCGGTTCGGCACAATCCATCGGGAGTTTCAGGTCCGTCCCGACGCGATGGAAGTTTTGCCCCAGTTGGTGTGGCACTACGACGAACCGTTTGCCGACAGTTCGGCGGTGCCGACTTGGTACGTCTCGCAGCTTACCCGGCAACAAGTGACCGTGGCCCTGAGCGGCGACGGCGGCGACGAGCTGTTCGCCGGCTATCCGCGCTATCTGGCCGTTTGGCTTTCTGGCATGTTCGATCGGATGCCGAGCGTACTGCGTCGGATGGCGGCGGGCCGATATTGGCAAAAACTGCCCGGCGGGGTACGGCAGAAATCGCTCCGGCGGCGCTTCAAGCGGTTCGTCGAGATGCTCGACATGCCCCCGGCACGGCGATATTTAGAGTGGATTGCCATTTTCGGTCAATCGCGGCGCGACGCGCTCTACAGCGATGGTTTCGCGGGCCAACTATCCGGCGATGATCCGTTGCAGTTTCTCGACGCGGCGTTGGCCCGGGCCGACCGCCGCGACGCGGTCACGGCCTTCAGTCTGGCCGATCTGGTAACGTACCTGCCCGGCGATCTGATGACCAAGACGGACATTGCCTCGATGGCCCACGGGCTGGAATGTCGCCAGCCGTTTCTCGACCATCGAGTGGCGGAGTTGGCCGCTCGGATGCCGCGTCGGCTGAAGTTCCGCCGCGGTCGGGGGAAGCTGATTTTGCGCGAGGCCTTTGGCGACCTGTTGCCCGAGTCGATCCAGCGTCGGCCGAAGATGGGATTCGGCGTTCCGCTGGACCACTGGTTCCGCCACGAGCTGCGCGACTTTGCCCGCGAAATTCTGTTGGACAAGAAGACGCTCGATCGCGGCTATTTTCGCCCGGAGGCCGTCTCACAATTCTGGGACGAGCACCAGCAATCCCGCTTCAACCACGGCTACCGTCTCTGGTCGTTGTTGATCCTCGAATTGTGGCAGCGCGAGTGGTGCGACAACAACACGTAGGGTGGGACAACGTCAGTTACCTGAGCCTCCCCTCGCTGGTTGAGTTGAAACTTGCCTCGGGCATGACCGCCGGCGACCGGCTCAAAGACCTCGCCGACGTTCAAGAGTTGATCCGCATTCTTCGCCTGCCCCAAGAGTTTGCCGAACAATTGTCGCCGTTTGTCAGGGAGAAGTACGGGGAGCTTTGGCGGGCGGTGCAAGACACGGGACCGACTGCCGATGTTTAATAAACCGCCTCCTCTAGTGAGCAAGAAACTGCTCGAGCCGATTCTCAGCCAGATGCCTGAGGCCGCAGTTTTACATAAGTGGAGCGAAAAAGGAATAGTCAAACATTATGCCTACCTGTTGCCGGAGGAGCAACGATTCACGGACGAGGACGTCTACGGCGCAATCGCCGGCATGGTCTCCTAGCCAGCGTTAAGAACCTCATTCCTGAGTAAGCGTCCGGCCCATCCATGATAGGAACCATGAGGAGCCGGCGTCACTTGCAGTGGGCGCGGCGATGAGCGCGGCGGGCTCGGGTGCGAGCGGCTTTGGCTCGGGATTCGTCGAGCCGATGGGTGAGGACTGCCTCGG